>JAGARU010000099.1 GCA_017622085.1 Clostridia bacterium
CGTAAACATTGAGGATTATCCCGAGGAATACAAGGAGCTGCAGGTAAAGTGTGAGGACGTAAAGAAAAAGCTCACCAACCTGTCCTCCACCACCGTTACCGTCCAGTGCGAGGGCTATAGCGGACGGTACGACATCAGCCGTGAGTTCTTTGACGATCAAACGGCGAACCTTTTGAACGAAACCATTATTCTGGTCAATAAATGCTTTGAGGAGATTGGCGGCGGCTTTGGCTGGCACTCCCTTGACGAGGTGGTATTGGTAGGCGGCTCTACCAGAATGCCTCAGGTAAAGGAAATGATCATCCGCGAGTACGGCAAGCCCCCGATCACGAAAAATATTGACGTAGATACCATCGTCGCGGCCGGTGCGGCCATGCAGGCACAGCTCTGCACGGAAAATATGCTGGTTCTGGGCGGCACCTCCGCGCCCCGCCCCGGAAGCACCGGCGGCGGTAGCGGCGGCCTTGTGATCCGCGGCAGCGACATTCAGGATATTACCGCCCATAGCCTTGGTATGCTTGCCCTTTCCAAGAATGAGAAGGACTACGTCAACAGTATTATTATTCAGAAAAACAGCAAAATGAACGAGACCTTTGGCCGCCAGTACCAGTTGAACGGCGATAAGCTGGACGTGTACGTTCTTCAGGGCGAGTCGCAGTCTCCCTATGATTGCACACTCCTCTATAAATACGTAATCTCCGGCATGCCCAAGGGCAAAAAGAATGCCTTTACCGTAAACTTCCTGTATAACAGCAACGGAATCGTAGAGGTCAATGCCCAGCTGGATGACGGAACCTCCCTTGCGGCTAAGCAGTGTGAGATCACCGAGACCATCTCGGAGGTCATCGCCCGTCTTGAACAGGAAAGGGAAGAGGCCAAGAAGGCCGCCCGGGATATCGAGGTTATGTTCATGCTGGATACCTCCTACAGTATGGAGGGCAACCCCATGCGCCAGGCAAAGAACGCGATGCACGACTTCGTCTCCAGCCTGGATCTGGGACACACCAAGGTTGCAATCCTCGACTTCGCGGACAGCAGCCGTTGGGCGTGCGAGTTCACCAACAATGCAAGCACCCTGAGCCGCACCATCAACAGCCTGGACGTAGACGGCCCCTGCGGCATTGCCAACGACGAGACTCCCTTGACCAGCCACGGCGACGAGTTCAAGAACCGCGAGGCGGCCAAGATCATTGTTGTTCTTACCGACGGTATCTGGAAGCATCCTGAGACCGAGGTGCGCACCGCCACAAGATTGAAATCCTCCGGCATCACCATTTACGCCGTAGGCTTTGGCGGAGCAAGAGAGGACTTCCTTGCCCAGATCGCATCGGAAAAGGGTGCCCGCAAGATCGACCTCAGCAAGCTCAGCAGTACCTTCAAGGAAATTGCATCCAGCATCGCGACTGAGATGTCCTGATAAAATCCAAACCGTAGCACAAAAAATAGAAAGCAGAAATGACAGAGGGCTGACGAATGGCAGAAATTAAACTAAGAACCAAGGAAGAATTGCTTCTTCCCGATTATAACTACTACATTTTCTTCAAGATCGAGCCGAACGAAAAGGATGTTGCCAAGATCGAAAAGAGCATCTTGATGGAAAGAAATAAATGGACGCAGGGACAGCCCATTCAACGACGCTATAAGGAGCTTTACTCCGACGTTGAAAACGTCATGATCAAGGACGTTGGCTACGATCCGAGAACGGAGAGCTATTCCATCTCCGGCGCCCGCGCAGCGGAGCTTGCCAATGCGAAAAAGCTGAAGCTGGGAGAGGCCGTTCGTCTGATCACCAGTATGGCCGGCAACAAGGGCCGTCTTTATAAGAGCGAGCTTGTGCAGATCGTCAGCTCCGAAAAGATCCAGTGGTTTACCGTTGCCGACCTTGAGGAGAGCGTAAAGGATCTGACCAAGCAGGGCATCCGATACATCGACGATACCCAGTCGGTCATCGACTTCCGAAAATACAAAGAGGTGGAAAAGTACCTGATCACCGTAAAGAAGGAAACTCTTTACGACGTAATCGAGGGTAAACCCACCGATTCCGTGGCGGATCTCGCCAAGTGCGTTTCCACGGTGTACGCCAATCTGAAAAACAAAACTACCCCGGAGGGAACTGCAACCGATAAGCTTCTCGGCATTGCTAAGATCATCTTCAAGACCGAGGAGACCAAAAATAAGTATAACGATTATCTGGCCATCAAAAAGGACGTTTGGGATGAGCTGGAGCTTCGCCAGTCCCACGGTATCAAGGAAATCACGCTGGATGAGTTCTTGGCCTACGCCGAAAAGATGAAGGCCGCCCTGCGCATGAGCATCGATCAGGTCGAGCTCCAGTTGGCCGCCGGCCTTAAGGAGTTCAAGATTATCGTTGTGGGCACGGGTGACGCCAAGGACGAAAGCGGCGAGACCATCAATCTTGAAATCTGCCCCTATCCCGAGTGCGGCAAGGCCTATCGCGTGTTCAAGGATCGAACCATCAAGTCCTGTCCTCATTGCGGCAAGGCCCTTGAGATCCTTTGCTGGAACTGCGGCGGCAAGATGCCCTACACCTCCAAAAATAAGACTTGTCCCACCTGCGGCGGCACCTTCCAGAGCAAGGCTCTGTTTGACGCCCGTCTGGCCGATGTGGAAAAGATCGTGCGCCTGCCCTCCTGCAGTATCATCGACCTCCGTTCTGCGCTGACCAATCTGAAGAACGTTGTGCCGAATTACCAGGGAAATACCGGTAGCTTCGCTTACAAAAAGATCGACGAGTACGAAAAGCTCATTACCAAGAAGATCAAGGAGGAGGAAACCACCGGCGCAAGCTATAAGCAGAGCGTCGAGAAGATCCAGGAGCAGATGGCGCTGAAGAATTATCAGCAGGCGCTGAATCTGGCCTCCAACCTCCGAAGAACCTATACCACCTATAACGTCAACAATACCGCCGGGCTGATCAACGACATCAATAAGGTCATCAGCCAGGCGCAGGCACAGGTACAGCAGGCAAAGGCTTACCTTGCCCAAAAGAACGAAAATCAGGTCATCGCCTGTGTATCCAAGGCTTTGGATATCTGTGCCGACTACAGTGAGGCACGCCAGCTTCTGCCCCCGCCGGAGGCACCCAGCAACGTTCGTTTGGGTATCACCGGTAACAATGCCGTCCGCATTGAATGGGTCAAGAATGGCAACCAGAACCTGACGACCTATACCGTGATCAAAAAGGTAGGCTCCAAGCCCACCAGCATCACCGACGGTACGGTAATCGAGTCCAACCTGACCATTAACTTCTATGAAGACAGCAACGTAGTATCGGCAACCCCCTATTACTACGCCGTATTTGCCGACCGCTGTGAAAAGCCCTCTGCCCTTGCCGTGAGCAACGGCGCCGTGCAGGTGTTCCTCGACGTACAGAACGTACGCCAGGAGGTGGTAACCGACTCCATCAGCGTAAAATGGGACGTTCCCCACAACGTCAAGGCCGTAGAGGTTTGGAAAAAGGAAGGGCCTGTGGCTCCCTCCGGCGCCGGCGACGGCACCAGAGTGGTAACCAAAACCCTGGATGGTTTTACCGATTCTGCGGTTTCCGGCGAGTGCAGTTACCTGATCCTTTGCCAGTATGATCTCAGCGGAATCAAGAAATATTCTCAGGGTATCCGCCGCGTATTCAAAAAGTATGAGCAGCTTCACGGCGTGGATAAGGTAAGCATTTTGCCCCAGCCCACCGGCGAGTTCCTGATCAAATGCACTCAGCCCCAGGGCGGCAAGCTGTCCATCGTGTACAGCAAGGAGCGCCTGTCCTGCCGCGTGGATACCGTCCTTCAGAAGATGGACTTCAACAAGCTGTGCAAAAACACCCTGACGTCCAATATCTTCTACGATTCCGAGCAGAATATGCTGTTCAACCTGCCCCAGAATCAGATCGTCTGGGCTTACCCCATGGTCAGCAACGAGCAGCTGTTCATTCTGTCCTCACCGGTTCTTCTTAATACCATTCAGGGTATCCGTAACGTATCCTTCAGCGAGGTCAGCGGTACGGTAAGAATCACCGGTACGGTGGACGCCGGCATCAAGAACGTGATCGTAAAGGTCAGCTACAGCAAGTTCCCTCAGGATATTGACGACGAGGGCGATAAGATCTCCGTGCCCAAGGATCGGTTTATGGCAGATAACGGTGCCGTGGTTAAGCTGAAGGCCGATACCCTCAGCTACATCAGCGTGTTTACCGAAATCGAGCAGAACGGAAAAACCACCTATACCCGCGCCATTCCGATCAGCGACGAGCCCATTGGCACCCTCCGCAAAAAGGTGGTGCAGTACGCAATCGACTATACTGTGTCTCCCACCAAGCCTTTCCCGTTGACCATCAAATTCTCGGCCGACGAGGAGGTGGATATCCCCCGTCTCTGCATCATGAAGGGCTATCCCAGCCCCATGGATAAAAACTCCGGCGAGTTGGTGGATAAAATCGAATCCGTTACGCTGAAAAAGGGACTGTTCTCTAAGAAATACACCGCAAAGATCACAGTTACCGCCCAGCCGGATTCTATGAAAATGAAATTCAAGGTATTCGTGGACGACGACTCCAAAAAGCACGTCCAGCTGAAGGCCGTTATGAGCATCTAATAAAAACAAGGGAGAAAAAACATGAGTAAATTTACCTGTCCATACTGCTATGGCGAGCATACAATACAATCGTGCGGCCTGAAATGCTCCTTCAACATTCCCGGCACGGA
Organism: Clostridia bacterium; assembly: GCA_017622085.1. Taxonomy (GTDB): domain Bacteria; phylum Bacillota; class Clostridia; order Oscillospirales; family CAG-272; genus RGIG8715. Next base: position 4,716 of record JAGARU010000099.1, read on the forward strand.
TATTACCTGTAAAAGCGGCGTTGTAAAGGATGCCGAGGGCTGGATCCCTCAGATTTCCAAGTCCAAGTGCCTTAAGTGCAAGGAAGCCCGTAAGCGTATTTTCTGCGAGACCATCCATAAGGAGATTCCTACCGGCTTCCTGTCCGGTGCCAGTCTCCCCATCGCCTTGATCGGCGCCAAGGCCTCCGGTAAATCCAACTATATCGCCGTGCTGATCAACGAGATCAAAAAGAAAATGACGTCCCGCTTCAATTGCTCCCTTGATATCTGCTGCAGCGAGGAGTCCAAGCGTTACTACGACGATTACTACTACTCCCCTCTGTTCCGTAACGGCTACGTTGTGGAAGCTACGGACGCCGGCGAGATTCCTCCGCTGATCTTCCCCCTGCGCTTCATGGATGCCAAGAACCGTATCAAGAACGTCGCCACCCTGACCTTCTACGATACCGCAGGTGAGAACCTGGACTCCAACGACGATATGGAAATCTTCAACCGATACATTCCCAACTCCAAGGGCATTATTCTGTTGCTTGACCCGTTGCAGGTTCCCTCCATCCGCAAGCAGCTGGAGGGCAAGATGCCGCTTCCGGAGATCAATACCGATATCTCCGAGATCCTCAGCCGTGTCATTCAGAACATCCGTGACGTAAAGAACGTAAAGGGAACCATCAAGATCCCGCTGGCGCTGGCCTTCACCAAGATCGACGCGCTGGAGCAGTTCAACATTCTGCCGCCGGATAGCTGTCTCAGAGAAGAATCCGAGCACCTCAAGCAGGGCGGATTCGTCCTCTCCGACTTTGAAAATACCAACATTGAAATGCGCGATATTCTGGAAAACTGGCTGGATGAGGAGGTCATCCAGATGATGAAGCAGTTCTCCAAGTACTCCATCTTTGGCCTGACCGCTCTTGGCGGCGTACCCAACGGCAACAAGATTTCAAGCGAAACCATCCGCCCGCGACGTGTTTTAGACCCGCTTCTTTGGCTTTTGGCGGAAAATAAGTACATAAAAACGATTGGTAGGAGGTAACGTTGATGTTTGCAAGTCAATTGATTTACACTGGCTGCGGTAAAGACAAAACGGGTGCGTTTTCCGTATGGTCCAAGAGCCTGGACATTACCAAGACGGAAGAAAACGAAATCCGCGACAAGATGCTTTATAAGCGGCCGAGTAATTTACCCTTTGAGCCGACACCAGAGGAGCTGGAAAACCTGTTTCCCAAAAAGCTTGGCTTTTTCCGCTTAACGTCCGGCCGTATGTGCCTGGCCCAATCGGTCTATATCGGAAATGTATACAGCGATCTCGATAAGAGAACAGGTAACTATATTATCCACGCCTTTGTCTTTGATAAGGACGAGGATCTGATTCCCATGAACTTTATTGGCAGCGACGTATTCCGCCGCGGCCTCACCTATGAGGAGTGGCACGATCATGACGCTCCCGACGAGCTGCCCAAGGTGGAGATCGTGGACCGCCCCAGCACCCTTACCAAGCAGGAGATCGATACCTTCTTTGATGCTACCCGCACCGATCGGTTGAAGCTGCTTTTGCAGGCCATCATCAATTCTTCCACCACCGATCAGAAGGTCACCTTCTACGATAAGCATTCTAATCTGAAGTATTGGTACAAGGCCATCAGCGCCTGTCTGCCCAAGGGCATGCTGAAGGAGCTTACCTTCAATACCTTTTTCACCCCCAGCACGCCCCTGCCGTCTCAGATGCAGGCCGGTGCCATCAATACGGACGTTAAGATCCGTAACATTGCTCCCACCGTAGCCTCCACTCTCTTTAACTATCAGCAGGACGCCCGTGCCGGCAAATATTCCTTTGATTTTGAGTCCGGCATCCTCCCCGGTAGCATCACCGTAAGCAATTACGTGGACGCCATCGTGGATACCTTGAAGAGCAACGTGTTCCAGGCCATTTCCTTGGTGGATGCCATCGGCAAGATCCGCGCCAAGAGCAATACGGATATGGACACTGCCATGGAGCTCCACTTCCTGTTCAGCAAGCAGATCAGTAAGATCGACAGCGTTCCCAAGCTGAGCCAGCTGCTTCGCCTGACCGCCGATTACTATAAGGAACGCCTGCCGGAGGTAGCCGACACCCTTTATACCTACGGCCTGCAGTCCGGTCATTGGGCACTTAACAGCGCAATTGCCGAGATCTACCGCTTCATCTTCGATTACTCCGAGGTAGCCGACAAGAGCGCCATGATCCGCCAGTATATCGCCAACCAGTCTGCATTCGGCGTGAATGCCAATGCGCCCTGCAACGATTATTGCGCATCCTTCAAGAGCAATGCACCCTTCGCTTGGATCAACTTCCTTGATTACATCTTCGAGGGAGATAACTTCCAGCGCTACCTTAGCGAGCACGGCTCCACCTTTAACGGCCGTTATCTCCTCTTCAACACCTTTGCCGAGTCCATGACGGAGCTGGCAGAGTCTCAGGAGAATAAGAAGGCCGCCATGCGCTACTTTGTAGAGACTGCTATGGCCTGCATCCAGAAGGAGCAGATGAACGATCTTCTCGCCCTTCTCAGTAGCGTCGGCAAGTGCGGACCCAAGTGGAAGAGCTGGTTGTTGAAGACCGCCTTCGCTATGCTGACTAAGGAAGAGAAGGGCTTGCTGGACGTTTGCCGTCCCATCTTCCTCTTCACGTTGGCCGAGTCCTGCGGTGATTCCATCGCGGCCACGGAGCTGATCACCCAGATGATCGCAGAAAATGAAAAGAACAACGACTTTATCAAGCTGTACGTTGAGCGCTACGACCAGAACGCAAGCTTCTATTCCGGCATCTATAAGGAGCTCAGCGCCGATGCCAAGTACGCTACCTTCTTGAATAACGTAGAGCTTTATAAGTTTGCAAATTCTCCCAGCATCAGCCGCTCCCAGCTCCAGAACTACTACGATAAGTACGTGGTTACCGGACGGGATAACGGCCTGTTCCCCAAAAAGCTTCAGCAGTACCTGGCCGGATGCAACGGAAAATCCTGTATCGTTGAGAGCTTGAACTGCTACGACGCTTGGATGAAGGAGAGCGTGCTGGATGCTAAAACCACAGAATACTGTGTGGAAACAATCTGCAACACCTTCTTCTCCGCACCCTTTGATGCCCTGCGTGAGTACATCTCCCAGCGTAGCACCGCCAAGATCAAGGAGATGCTGGAGCGCTTGAAGGATACCGGATACCGCATCCCGAACCAGTATTACGTCATTACCTTCGGTGAGTACGTAAAGCGGTTGACGGATGAAATTCTCCGCGATAAGCGGAAATCTCCCTACGTGCAGGAAACGCTGGATAAGCTGAACGACGGTAAGTTCTATAAGCTTCCTCCGGACGATACCTCCCGCGACCTGTTCATCAAGACCTATCTGCCGGATCTGATCCAGCTTTATCTTGCTATCGCCGACGAAAAAACCTTTGAGGCGGCGTATTGCCAGACGTTCAAGCCCTTCCATACCTGTCCCGGCTTTGCTCAGATGCTCTATGTAGAAATGAATCGCCTGAACCCCAAGGATCACGAGGTATTCTTCAACGATACCATTGTGTGTGCCTGCTGTGGCACGGATCGCTTTAACCAGTATCTGATGCGCATGGTAGAGAAGATCCTTGAGGATCTCGGCCGCAGTAAGAGAAAGAAGCTGCTGGCCGACCTGGTTGCTACCGTTCCCGCCCCCTACCAGAAGCCGGTCAAGGCCTTCGCCGATCAGTACCAGAAGGCCCATGAGGGTCTCTTCGGCAAGCTTTTTGGCGGTATGGGCAAAAAGGACGAGGATAAGAGCGAAAAGGATAGCAAGAAGGACAAGGAAGTGCCGAAGGAAGAGGAAAAGCCCAAGGAGGCCTCGGACGAAAAGCCCCGCAGACCCTGGAAAAAATAACTGAACCCCACCCTGCAGGCAGTGCTCCTGCCTGCAGGGAAGGGCATCAACGTAAGGAGAACCCGAATGGAAAAGCAACCGGCTGAAAAAAGCTACGTCTTTGATCAAGGCTATCGGGACGTAGGTAACGCCTTTGCCGTCACGTGGGGACAAACCTTTGACCGGGCCAGCATCCAGCGCCTCTTTTCGAACGTGCTTCTGCTGATCCCCAACCTGGTGGTCTTTTTGGTCATCACGGTTTTTCGCGTTACGTTAAATACGATCATCAGCATCTTGCTCATTGCAGGCTTTTTGATCGTCGCTCCCATTGTTTACATAGGCTTTGTGGTCGTTGCCTTCTTTGACTTTGTCTACCGAGCCATCAAGCGCATATCCAGTATGTGTCCCAACTGCCAGTACCGCTTTGATCTGCCTGCCTACGTCTGCCCCACCTGCGGCAGAAAGCACACCCGACTGATCCCCAGCCAGTACGGTGTTTTCAAAAGAAAATGTCTGTGCGGCACCAAGCTTCCCACCACCTTCTTTAACGGCCGTCAAAAGCTGAAGGCCATGTGTGGCAAGTGTGGCTTTGATCTGCGGGACGGCGGCAACCACGTGGATATCTGTATCCCGGTGGTTGGCGGCCCCAGTGCCGGCAAAACCTGCTTTATTAATATGGCTATCGACCAGATCCACCAGACTTTGGCCGCCAAAAAGGGCTACGTCTTTGAGTACGTCTCCAATGGTCTGAACGATTATGAGGATATCGTTCATGGTATGAAGCAGGGCTATCTCCCTGAAAAAACCAGCGATATGCGACTGAAATACTATCAGTTCTATCTGACCCCCAAGGAGGAAACGGTCAAGCGTTTGGTTTCCATCTGTGACGTGGGTGGTGAGGTGTATGCGGACGGCACCATGATCGGCAATCAGATCGGCTTCCGCTATGCAAACGCCTTCATCATCGTCATCGATCCTCTGTCCATTGCCGAGTACCGTGACGAGATTTCCCAAACGGTGGATCTGACCAAATACGGTGCCAGCACCATGACCATCGATGAGATTCTCAGCCGTTTGGTTGTTACCCTTGAAAACCTGTACTCCATTTCCTCAAAAACCATGCTGAAAACGGACGTTGCCGTGGTGTTTACCAAGTGTGACCTGCCCGGCCTCAGCGACAAAATCGGCCGCAAGGCTGTAAATAGTTATATCCGTGACCATTACGCTACCCGTGAGGCGGCCTGCAATATTCTTTGCGAGGCATTTCTCCGGCGGCACGCGGAGGACAACTTTGTGAATAACGTAAAATCCAAGTTTAAATCCGTGCAATACTTTACCTGTAGCTCGTTGGGCGACGTGGACGGCAAGAGCTTTATCCCGGACGGGGTAGCCGAGCCAATCCTGTGGCTAATGAAAAAAATTCTTAATAATACAGACCAAAAGGAGTAACATCAATGGATACGATTTTTTCAATTATCCTGTATGTCATCATTCTGATCCTTTGCATTGGCTTGTTCCTGTTTCTGCTTGGTGGTTCGCTGTTTGTCGGCGCTATCGGCGGCTTCTTCATCGGCGTATTCCGCGGCTTTGCCAACTACTTCTCGGCCCTGTTCGCAAATTTGCAATTGAGAAAATGAGGTGAATGGATATGAAACAACCGGCAAAAACAAATTATTTCTTCAAGGGTGGCTACGTAGAGCTGTGGAACACCATCACCGAAACCTTTGAAAATCTCGGATACGATATCAGCGAAGCTTGGGACGTTCTGGCCGACGGCTGGGTCCTGTTCTGGGAAAGCTTCTTCTCCGCGGTTGGCAGTATTTTCTCTCTTGAATTTGAGTGGGACGACATCCGGGATTCCATCAAGGGTATTTGTATTTTCAGCTTTGGCTTAGGCAAGCTGATCTTCATTCTTATAGTAACTACCAGCCTTTCCGTGCTGCTATCACTAATGCATGCCGTCATCTTGTTGACCGTTATGGCCATCGCCTATACGATCTTCATGCTCCTTTGGCTGTCGGATACCATCTATTGCTTGATCAAGCATATTTCCAGCAACTGTCCCAACTGTCAGGACCATTTCTCCATTCCCGTTTATATTTGCCCTGAGTGTGGCGTAGAGCACACCAGACTCCGCCCCAGTAAGTACGGTATCTGGAAGCGCACCTGCGAATGCGGTCATAAGCTTCCCACCACCTTCTTCAACGGCAGAGAAAAGCTGGAGGCACATTGCCCCAATTGCGGTATGAACATTAAGGACGGCGGTAAGCACGTGGATATCTGTATCCCCGTGGTAGGCGGTGCCAGCTCCGGTAAGACCTGCCTGATCCACCAGTCCATTGCCGCCATCGGCATTGAGGCGGAAAACCGCAATCTGGCTTACGAATATTCTCCCAACGGCCTTGACGACTACGAGGACAACATGAATAGCCTGAACAACGGATATCTGCCGGAAAAAACCAACGATATGCGTCTGAAGTACTATCAGTTCTACCTCAGCCCCAAGTCCTCTAAGGTTAAGAATCTGATCTCCCTCTGCGACGTAGGAGGAGAGGTTTACTCCGATAGCACGTCTCTCGGCGAGCAGATCGGTTATAAGTACGCCAACGCCTTCCTGATGGTCGTAGACCCTCTTTCCGTTATGGCCTACCGCGAGGAAGTGGAAAAGCAGGGTGTCAGCCCCGTTGCTTACGGCTGCAGCAGCGATTCCATTGACAGTATTGTCAGCATGCTCATCAGTACCCTTGAGAATATGTTCTGCATCAACTCCAAGGATATGCTGAAAACCGATGTTGCCGTTGTATTCAGTAAGGGTGATATCCCCGGCCTGTCCGACAAGATCGGCGATGCCGCCGTTGACCGCTATATGCAGGAAAATGCCGGCGTTACCCGCCTGGATGCTCAGAATGCCGTTTGCGAAAGCTTCCTTATGGAGTACGAGGAGGTCAACTTCTTGAACAGCTTGAAGTCCAAGTTCAAGTCCATCCAGTTCTTCTCCTCCAGCTCTCTCGGCCACAACGCCGACGGCACTCCCTTTGAGTCTCAGGGCGTAGTGGAGCCTCTGTTCTGGCTTCTTTCCAAAACAGCCGGCGTAACCGCCGATGCGAAGGTGAAAGTATAATGAAACGAATTCTCGCGACGCTCTTCAAGGCTCTGATCATGATGGCCATTGTGGCCGGCGGTATCTATCTGGAGATCCTCCTCCATGACCAGGGACTGAAAACCGTATGGCTCATGCTGTACGTAATTCTGCTTCCCGCCCTTGCCTGTGCGTATTCGTCAAAATACAAGCGAAAGGTCGGCGAGACCGTCAAGCTCATATTTTCTCTTGCTCTGGCGGCTACCGCACTGTACTTCGTCCTTGTGGGTATCCTCGCGCTGATCCATCTGATCTTCAGCCTGGAGGGCAAGAAGTACTTTTACATCATTTACACCATTCTCGTTTATCTGTATATCCCGATAACGCTTTCCTTTGGCAAAAAGGAGTCGGGCGTTTCCACCGGCGGAGGCCCCAAGTCGACCAAGACGATTTGGGCGTTCCTCTTGGAGATTCATCTTTTGGGTCGGTATTGGTTCATCCACCCGGAAAACCGCACCACTTTGTGGATCGTCCTTGCCTGCGTGCTTACTCTGATCCCCTTGCATTTCGGCCCCTTGCGCGGTGAGCTGGTGGGAATTTGCGATGAGATCTATCGCAAGATCAAGAAGGTCTCCTCCAAATGCCCCAATTGCCAGAATCGCTTTGAGCTTCCGGTCTATCTCTGCCCCCAGTGTGGCAGAACCTACCGGAATCTGATCCCCGATGAGGAGGGCGCAAAAACCCTGCAGTGCTTCTGCGGCTATAATCTGCCTACTTCCTTCTTCAACGGACGCGAAAAGCTTCCCGCCCTCTGCCCTCATTGCGGTGCAGACGTAAAGGACGGCGGCTTGCACGTGGACGTATGCATCCCGGTGGTTGGCGGTGCCAGCTCCGGTAAGACCTGCTTCATCCATCAGTCCATTGCCGCCATCGGCAGTGCCGCCGGCTCCTATGGCCTGCAGTACGAATATACCCCCAACGGTGCCGATGATTACGAGGACACCATGGAGGCGATCCGTCAGGGCTACTTGCCGGAGAAAACCAACGATATGCGTCTGAAGTACTACCAGTTCCACCTGAATCCGGAGGGAACGAAGGTGAAAAACCTGATCTCCCTTTGCGACGTGGGCGGGGAAGTGTACTCGGATAGCACCACCATTGGCGAGCAGATTGGCTATAAGTATGCCAACGCCTTCTTAATGGTGGTTGACCCGCTTTCCGTACCGGCCTACCGCGCCGAGGTGGAGCGACAGGGAATCGAGACCAGAGCCTACGGCTACAGCAGCGATTCTGTGGATGCCGTTGCCGGTATGCTCATTACTACCCTTGAGAATATGTTCTGCATCACCTCCAAGGATATGCTGAAAACGGACGTTGCCATTGTGTTCAGTAAGTGCGATTTGCCCGGCCTGTCGGAAAAAATCGGTGACGTGGCAGTTGACACGTATCTGAGCGAGAACGCCGGTGTGACCCGCCTTGAGGCGCAAAATGCAGTGTGCGAACATTTCTTGCAGGAATACGAGGAGGAAAACTTCCTCAACAGCTTGAAATCCAAATTTAAAACCATTCAGTTCTTTACCTCCAGTGCCCTCGGCCATAACGCAAACGGCACGCCCTTTGAGGCGCACGGTGTGGAGGATCCCGTTCTTTGGCTCATCGACCGCACCGTTTCCACCGTGGATCTGAAGAACAAGTGGGATAAGAAAGCATAAGGAGATTTTTTATGAAGGAGTATTGGCGCAATAGGCTCGACCCGGAATCCGCTCGCTGCTACGCGGCACTTTTGCCCGGAATCCGACGTCGTGTTACCAGCATCGATTGCGGAAGCGTCGACGTCATCAGTATCCAAAACGCCTATCGCGCCCTGTACGACGATCATCCGGAGCTGTTCTATATGGCGAACGCTCCCAGAGTAGCCAGACAAGCCTACGGCTTGTTTGGCTTCGGCTCCTCCCGCGGTGCCTGCGCGGTTCAGACAGAGCCTCTGTATTCGGAGAGGGAGATTGCAGATTGCGAGCAAAAAATCGCCAATGTCAAGACATCGCTCCGCCGTCAGATCACCTCGTCCACTACCGACGAGGAAAAGGTGATCCTCGTAGCGGACCATCTGGTTCGCAACACGGAATATAAAATCGACAGTCACTTCAATCAGAATGCGGCTTCTGCACTGTGCTTTGGACAGGCACAGTGCAGTGGCATTGCCCATGCCTTCCATCTTCTGATGGATGACCTGGGTGTAGACTGCATTCAGATCACCGGACAGGCACAGGATAACAATCAAGGCATCGGCCCCCACGCGTGGAATCTCGTTAAAGTTTCCGGCCAGTATTACCACGTGGACGTAACCTTTATGCTGGGCGCCAATTCGGATAAAACGTTACCCCTGACACGGATGTATCTGTTTTACGACGATGAAGCCATGGCTCGCAACCATGCATGGGATCGCACACAGGTGCCCGCTTGCACCGATAAAAGCAGGATGATCGATGACTTTCATCGGCCGACGGGCGCAGTCGCGCAGCCCCAGCCAAGACCCCAGCCTCAACCAAGACCCCAGCCCCAGCCAAAACCGCAGTCCCACCCCAACCCCCAAGCCCAGACACAAAAGCCCCCGGTAAGGGAGGCAAGCAATCATCCGCATTATACGTCCCTCAACCAGTTGAGAACGGAATTGCGGAACGTCATACAAAAACGGGGAAGAGTACATACCTTTTTCCTCGAAATCGGCATGGATTCCATGAGCGGTCTGTCAAACGCCGTGAGTAACGCCATTCGGATGGTCACCCAAAAGGAGAACATCAGCTACAGCGCCTCCATCTCCGTTTCGCAGAATC
>JAGARU010000100.1 GCA_017622085.1 Clostridia bacterium
GTTGGGCGATGGGGATTGCGAAAAACGCGAGACAATATCCATAAATTGAGGAAGAAGCTATCCTCTTCAAAAAGAAAAAAGACCGCATTCATGGTTGGTAAATCATTTATGCAGGCGACAGTAAATATAATCAAAGGAATCACAAAAGCCGTAATAGCCGCGACTAAAGCGGCTATTACGGCTATCAAAGGAACTATAGCGGCAATTGCTGCCGGCGGTTGGGTGGCAATGGTGATTATTCTTATTGTCGTTCTTGTGGGCCTTGTGGTAGGCTCGGTGTACGCTATTTTTATTCCGACTGAGGATGGTGGAATTACGATTGATAGCGTAAAAGCTGATCTTGAAAGGGAATATCATCAAAAGCAAAGCGAGCTAATGGCTAACTGCCAATACGATATTCTCAATTATGAGGGTAGTTTAGCCGGATGGAGGGAGATAATCGCAGTTTATGCAGTTAAACTAAATCTTGGAGACAAGCCTCAAGAAGTAGCAACCTTTGATGAAGACAAAGCGGAAATGCTTAAAGCAGTATTTTGGGATATGAACAATATTACGTTGCGAACTGAGGTGAAAACAACCGCCGTGCCACGATATGAAACAGACGAGGAGGGGAATCTTATTGAGACTGAAGAAGAAGTGATTACAATCTATCTGACAATAGTGACAGCGCATAGGAGCATAGATGAAATTACAGAGGTGTATGGATTCTCCGCTCAGCAGAAAATGATGCTTGATGAACTGTTGAGTGAAGAGCGCACCGATATGTGGACGGTATTGCTTGATGGCTAAAATCTGTTGTGTTGAATAAATTCAGAAAAATGATATAATAGAAGTACAACAAAATATTAAAAGTGGGAGAACGGCGAAATCCGTTCTTGAAACTGTGAGAAGCCGAGCATATCAAAAATGTCCGGCTTCTTTTTGTTTGGCAGGACATAATAAAATAAGAAAAGGCAGGATGAAACAATGAAATACAAAGACTGGCTACATGATTGGTTGGAGCTTTATGAAAAAGAGGCGGTCAAGCCGAGAACTTACAAACAATATGAGGATGTTATCAATAAAAGGCTGATACCTGCACTTGGAGATTACGAAATGGAAGATCTCTCACCAATCATTTTACAGAGATATATCGTTGATCTTTCGCAAAAAGGGAACATAAAAACGGGCAAAGGTCTTGCACCAAATTCCGTGAACAGTATTATTTTGGTTCTTCATTCCTCGTTATCGATGGCGTATATACTCGGGCTTTCAAAGGAAATACACGTAGACAAGATCAAGCGGCCAAAGACAAGCGAAAAGCCTGTTGGGAGTTTTAACAAGGATGAGCAGAAGATGATCGAACAAGCGGTGCTTGCCGATAAGCGGGATAAGATGTTTGGAATCATTCTATGCCTATATACCGGACTCCGTATTGGTGAATTGCTGGCTCTTGAGTGGTTAGATATTGACTTAAATAAAGCAGAGCTTTCTGTAACAAAGACTTGTTACGATGGCCAAGACGAGAGCGGAAAGAGTTGCAGGATAACCGGAACACCCAAGACCGAGAGCTCTAAACGAACCATTCCAATTCCCAAACAACTTATCCCGCATTTGAGGGAAAGAAAAAAGAGGAGCATGTCAAAGTACGTGGTAGGGAACGGCAGTAAGATTATTACGGTTCGCTCCTATCAGCGTAGCTTTGAATTGCTCCTGAAAAAACAAAAAATATCCCATCACGGATTCCATGCGCTCCGACATACTTTTGCGACTCGCGCCATTGAGTGCGGTATGGATGTGAAATCTCTGTCCGAAATTCTCGGGCACAAAAATCCCACGATTACACTCAAGAGGTACGTTCATTCCTTTATGGAACACAAACGGGAGTTCATGAATCGGATAGGAAAACAATTATTTTAATAGACATCTATTCATACAATAAACGGATTATTTGTAGAACATATTATATCAGTTTGAATTTTCAAAGTCAATATCATAATGCTCAACCATATTTTGGGAGGATGACACTGTCTTTTTGTGAGAAATAAATGTCTTTTTTCGGCCATTTGTTCATTTATTGTATGAATAGATGAACAATATAAATGCAAATTATGCATGTATTATTTTGCTGGGGGTAGAATGTTGAATAGAAAGCAGGAACATTTGGATAAAGGTGATGAGGTACAGGTAAGCAGGCGGCACAAGAGAAAAATGAACCGTATTTTCAGGGATATTGCTAAAACGCGGTGGGTGCCATACCCCGAAGCAGATAACGTTTTTGAAAAAATTCGTGCCACCATGCTTCGATGGATCGGACGCGGCAAACTTCCAAAATAGTGCTATTAATAACTGAAATAATATTAATTTAGTCGAAATGCTTGATTGTTTGTCAGAATTATGCTAAAATTGTTAGCCAAAGAATAAGATGATAAGGAAACGAACATGTTAGCATTTTTACTATCCATTTGTGATGAAAAATATCATGACAAATTAGAACACTTATTTTATACTTATCACGATAAAATGCTCCAATTTGCAAGAAATCGTTTGCGGAAATATGGCCGATACGATTGCTTGCAGGATGTGGAGGACATCGTGCAGGAATCGTTTGCGAATATTTTGAAGTACATTCACCGAATCAATTTTGATGCGGAGCCTGCAGTGTTAGAGTGCTATATCTTAAAAATTGTTGGAAATGAAGTATTAAAGCATTTGAAGTTGAAGAATAAATGTCCTCAAAAGTATATTGAAGATATAGAGGAACCAATTTATGATTCAAGCGCTGAGATCGATTTTGAACGAATCGAGACCAAGGAAGAATACAATGCAGTCCTGGCAGAGCTTAAGGCGATGGATGAGAAATACAGTACTCCGCTCCTTATGCAGTATTGTGTTGACTTGAGCGCGCAAGAAATTGCGGACGTCCTTGGAATTCCTCTGAAAACGGTGTATACCAGATTGGAGCGCGGTATGAGCAAAGTGAAACAAGCGATGAAAGTGGAGGATAGTGATGAATCGAGCAGAAAATGATTTGTTCCGTCGGGCAATTGTTGAGGCCCTATCGCAAAATAACAGAGAAGAGCTGGCGGAGTGCACCGACCCTGTAGTATGCTCAAAGCAGCACTACAGAAAAATGAGTGCGATTTTAGGCTTTAGGGTAAGAAAACCGATCATGTGGACTCGCACCCGAAAGATGTGGGTAGCCGCGATTATTGCCGCCGCATTACTCCTGACCGGCTGTGCAGTTGCCAATTACAAGGCTATTGGTGAATTCATTATCAATATTTATGAAGATATTATCAAGATGCCGGATCTTGACCAGGAGGATCAAACTTTGAATTCTGACTTTGAAATATATGAGCTTACATATGTTCCAGAGGGGTATCAACTAGTAAATAAGGTGACCGGAGATACTGTTTGCCATCATGAGTGGCGCTCTGCATCGAGAGAAGAGATGTTGAGACTTAGTCAACATACTAGAGGTGCTACGGTATATTCATTTGATGAAGCCACTGAGTTGATCGACATAGGAAATAACCAAATATCTATTCGCTACGAGGGAAACAATGTTTGCTATGTTTGGAGCACACAGCAATATGTTTTTGCTCTGTATTCAAGTTGTACGTTTGATATGGAAGAACTGCAAAAAATAATTGAGGGAGTTTCATTAGTTCCGGAGAATTAGTGAGCGACAATGAAATATTGAGGATATGGAATGTAGAAGAACCTACATTCCATATTTTTTTGAGAAAATGAAAAAATTATGGAATTTTTGAAGAATAATGCTGTAAAAAACTATCTTTATTAGTAGTGAGGAAAACTCCATCAGCCTTGAGTGACTACGCTTGAGGTAAAAATTTATGAGTGAAAGGGTAATCTAATGAGAAAAACTTGTATTTCGTTATTTATGGCTTTCTTGATGATGTGGGTAAGCATCGTTCCTGCCCATGCGACTGAGTCGGTAGATGATATTATGCCGATATTAGAAAATACCGATCAATGCGCAGTGCATTTTGATATCACTGCGTCAGGAAAGGCAGAGTTCACTGTGGATTATTGTGGCCGAGAGACTTGTACTGGTGCTACAGTGACGGTGAAGATTCAAAAGAGAACACTTCTTGTTTTTTGGACGACGGTTTATGAGTGGGAAGCAACCTCTACTGAACAATATGATTTTCTGTACGGTTCCACTCAGTTGGAAAATACCGGCACATACAGAGCCGTATTCAAGGTAGAGATTCACGGAACCAGCGGCGTCACGGACGTGATCGAGGACAAAATTCAGCAGGAATATTCGTGAATAAAAGTGTGCGTTTGATGTGCCTCTCGTTTTTTGGGGGGCTGACCGCGCGTGCATAGTGTTGATTGACAAAATAATTGTGATGAGGAGGTACGTGCGATGAAGCTTGCGGATTTTTTAATTAAGCGAAAGCAAGAAAAGAAAGTCGCGATCGTTGAAGGGAACAAGGAAATTTCATACACGGAACTATACGATCGTTCTTCTGCGATTTCTTGTATAATACAGAAGCAATTAAAACAGCGAGCTCACATTGCTATCCTCCTCCCCAATTCGATATCTTATGTCTTGGCATATTGCTCGATCCTTTTATCAGAGTCTGTAATTGTGCCGATTTATTACAAATCGACAACGAATGAGATTGAACATGGTGTGAACTACTGCGATGTTTCGATGATAATTACTGACTCGGATGGAGAAAAAAGAGTACTTAATTCAAAATTTAATCATAATGTGACAGTTTTGAATGTATACACGTTAGAACTCAAGTCGATTGGTAAATTAGATACGCAAGCGATTATACATAGCCCTGATTGTGTTTCAATTATGTTGGGGACATCCGGAAGCACAGGAAGCCCAAAACGAGTGATGCTGTCAGATTCTAATATGATTGAGAATGCATTGGGAATCATTCAATCTCTTAAGTATCATGGAGATGAACGATTTTTAGTTGCGCTCCCAATGACCTTTGCTTCTGGAAATACATCACAGTTGGTTGTCTCTTTGGTTTTGGGAGCGACACTTTGTCTATACCAGGCTCCGCTTCATCCCAAATTGTTTTTTGAAGCAGCAAAAGAGTATAGAGCCACCACTACTACGATAGTTCCTTCTGTGTTGAAAACTTTGTTGGCTGACGGCAAGGATTACTCGGATTATGCAAAAACTTTAAAAGTGATTTGCTTCGGCGGTGGGCCGACAGACAGCAGTACGTTTCAAAAGTTACTTGTCTCTCCATTGAGAGATAAGTTTGTGCATATGTACGGACAAACGGAAGCATCCACGCGTATTTCACATTTGCATATTTCAAAAGACAAAGACAAGATTCCGTCTGTAGGGCGGCCCTTATATAACATAATTGTTTCTGTAGATATTACAGATCCTGCCACAAACACCGGCGAAATATACGTCAAAGGTGATAACGTAATGGTGGGGTACTACAAGGAGAAGACCTCTCCCGTGATTAACGGTTGGCTTGCAACCGGAGATATTGGTTATGTAGATAACCATGACTATATTTACATTACCGGGCGAAAGAAAAATATTATTATTTATTCCGGCATGAATATTCAACCGGAAGAGGTAGAAGATGTTCTTTGCCAAAATTCCGAAGTGGCGGAAGCGCTGGTGTATGGAGAATACGATCCCCAATATGGAGAAGTTCCTGTAGCAGAAATTGTTTTGAAAGAGCAAGGGGCAATTACCGATGCACAGTTGCGCCACTTCTGTTCAGAAAAATTATCGTATTACAAGGTTCCGGTGAGAATTTACTTTGTCGATGCTTTGCAGCGAACCTTCAACGGAAAAGTAGCAAGAAAAAGGAGCAATAGTTATGCATGACCGTTACATAGATATTATAGCTGAGGTTGCAAATTTTGATGTAACCAAGGAAGACATTACCGAGGATATGTCATTGGTTGATGATCTCGGGTTTGATTCTTTGGCATTTATCAACATGGTGGTTGCGATTGAAAACGACTATGGCATCACTTTCAATGATGAATACATCAATATGGAGAAGCTGAAAACAGTTAAAGATGTGAAAAATTATTTGGTACAAAGCCAAAGCTGATTAGGTGAAGGCATGAACGATCAAACAGAGAAGAGATTGCTTCGTATATTAAACCACGCATATAATGAAATTCCATATTTCAATAATGTAATCAATGATTTGATTGACGACACAGAGGAAATTGCTCCTGAATTGTTTGCGCGATTACCACTATTTAACAAACAAACCATCCGCGATGTTGGATGGGTAAACTTTGTGTCTCCTCGATATTTGAACGATTCCTACATGCCGGATGTAGCGAAGGGCGCACGAACAGAGCGAACCTCAGGCACTACCGGAAATCCAATGCAGATTCTGTGGGATCAAAACGATTATTTTTCTTCCACCATGAATCACTGGAAGTATCGAAATCAATTCTTTGGAATCATGCCCGCCTCTCGTATGTGCGCCTCAGCAAAAACAACGCCGGGAAACATGCTTTATTACATCAAGGGCAACAAGCTGACATTCAGCATTAAACGTATGAATTGGGAAACTGTCCCCCAAATCATAGAGGCCATTAATGAATTTCAGCCGGAGTGGCTTTACTTGCAAAATAGCATTTTATACATTCTGATCTATGTGGCAAATAAGTTGGGCATGAAACTGCCGGATTCTATACGGTATATAGAATACTTAGGAGAGCCCATTTGTAGCTATTATCGGGAACAGATTGAAAAAATGCTTACAGTACCCACTTCCAACATGTACGGGTGCGTAGAGACCAATGGCATTTCGTACGAGTGTCGCTGTGGACAAAATCACATTATTCCGGAAAATGTTCACGTGGAGCTTGTAGATTTGAGCGGCGCATCTGTCAAAGAGGGAGAGACCGGATACGTTTGTGTCACAGGTTTACATAATACAGCGATGCCCATGCTTCGATATCGTCTAAACGATTTAGCTTCCATGGATTATAGCGGAAACTGTCCTTGTGGAAATCCAAATCCTACAATACAGATCAAAGCAGCACGGATGCCGGAATTTTTATTGCTGGATGATTTGAGTGTTTATGACAGGGCGCAAATGTATTGCCCTATCAATTCAGGAATGCAATTATTTGAAACGGATGCTCAGGATATTGTCTTTAATTTGAAGATGGATACTCTGGATCACTATGAGGTATTGGTGTATCAAAACCCGCGTTCCGAGGCGGATGTGGAGAAGGTCCTTCGAGAGATGTTTTTAGCGTATGGATTACCGAATATTCAATTTACTGTTCACGCTACCGAAAAGGACGATCCGTCTAAACCGGTAGGCGTTCTTAAATTGAGGTGATTTTATGCTTGTTTGGATCTTACTGGTTGCACAAGTTGCAATATATTTGACATCACGTTTTCTGATAAAAAATAAAATAGTTAAGAAGATTCTCTTTTTGGCTTCTATCGTTTTACTCGCCGTTTGGACAGTAGATTATGGTATAGATACTTGGTTATCTTTCTATGTATGGCCTTTATTGGTTGCGATTTTCCAAGGATACGGATTATACTTTTTATCACTTTTGGTTGTTGGAACAAGATTAACAAAAGAGAATCTTTTTCCATTCCGTTGTTTTAAATTCAAGGGGAAATTAAAAACTGCCCTGAGAAAGGAGAGCCTTCGGAATATTTTCAGTTCTTCGTATGAGGAGCTTTTATATCGATGGTTTTTGCAGAATGCATTGTATATGATAACGAAGCATGCGGTTGTTTCAATTGCAATTACTGTAATTGTATTTACCGCGATTCATTATCGCAAGAACATTGCAATTGTACAAATGACGGACATTTTTTTGGTATCTTTGGTGATTACAGTAGGTTTCTACTTTGCCGCCAATCCTATATATAGCATCATCATGCATCTGATTCGAAATCAGTTGGTTATTTGTCAAAAATACGTGACAGTGCAGAACGAAAACGAAAGGCGCGCAAAATATTTTAAATTGTTAAGAGAAAGGAAAATGCAAGAACATGAACAGTGAGAAAAAATGCTATTTATCCGAAGTCCATCTCTTTAAGGCAGAAGACACCTGCTTCGCTTTTTTGCCTCAAAATTTGCAGTTGTATGAGCTTGATAGCGATACATATGATCAGGTGAGCGCACTCGCAGAAAAATACGGAACACAAACACCGGTCGAAGACTGGGATGCTGATCTCATTGAGGCGGGTATCCTCTATGAATCGGATTCTCCGGCGGAGGATCGAATCAAACAACGCCATGAAGCAGCTATTGCTGCAATGAAAGAGTCCAATAAAACCTACCCCATCACAAACACAGTATTGCAGATTGCAAACGATTGTAATTTGAACTGCATTTACTGTTATGGAGACGGCGGTTCTTATGGTAGAGAAAGGGAATTGATGACCTTTGATACTGCAAAAAAGGCGATTGATCTAATGGTGGCGAACAGCGAAGGCCTGGAGGAGCTTGTAGTCATCTTCTTCGGTGGTGAACCGTTGATCAATTTTGAGGTAGTAAAGGAAACTTTTGCATACTGTAAGAGCTTGGAAGAGAGCATCGGAAAGAAATTCCGCTTCAGCATGACGACCAACGGCACGATCTTAACGGATGAGATCTACCACTTCATTAAGGATAACAAAATTTCTGTTATGGTTAGTGTTGACGGTGGTAAGGACATTCAAAACAAGCACCGTTGCTATTGTGATGGCAGAGGAAGTTTTGAAGATGTTTGCAAGAATATTGAGCGCTTCAAAGAGGCGCGAGGTGGCTTCTTGACCGCACGAGCTACGGTTTGCCGCACAGATATCCGCTTCAAAAAAATCAAGGATGATCTGATTGCAATGGGCTTCACCAATGCGATTACCTCAATCGTTGACACCGCAGAGGACTCCCCTCTGTTCGTAGGTGGCGATTATACGGATCGCGTATTAGAGCAATATCAGATTCTGGCAGATGATTACGTGGAAAATATGATGCAAGGCAAAAAGAGCCAGAATAATTTGATTGCAAATACGTTGAGTGCTTTGTATTTTAAGAAAATGAAGGCAAGAGCTTGTAACGCCGGCAATAATGGTATCGCGGTAGGAACCGACGGAAACGTATATCCTTGCCATCGCTTTATGGGTATGCCGGAGTATATTATTGGTACGTTGGACACCGGATTGAACGAAGATCTTCGTGCTACTTACCGTGAGGCCACTATTTATAACAAAGAGGAGTGCAAGGACTGTTGGGCAAGATATCTTTGCAGCGGCGGTTGTTCCCATACCTCTGCAGTACATGGCGGCGACGTATTTCATGCACCGAGCTGTTACTGCGATATCTATAAGGGTCTTTATGAGATTCTTCTTCATGCCTATTGGCAACTCAAAGAATGGGACGACGATGTTTTCAGAAGAACCTTGGAAAAGTCCGATAAAACGGTGAACACCTTAGCATAAACATACCAATAAATGATTTAAAGGGAGTATTGATATATGTCGAAAAAAGTTATTAAGCTAATCAACAACGAGCGTAAGAATTTTAAAATTTCTTCCAAGAAGGCATGTGATGTACGCACGGATGATGTATGCACATACATAGATGCGGCCGAGTGCACCGTATACGCAACGGATATATGCGATAAGGACTATGGAGCGTGTAGTGTAATGGCAACGGACAATTGTGGCATTGACTATGAGGGATGTATTAAAAATTCGGCGGATTATTGTGCAATCGAGGATACGACTTCTTGCCATGGTACGGGAGTTCAAGATTATACTTGATTTGTCAGTAGACTTAAATAAAAACCTTCGGAGGTGCGTATGTTTTTATCCGTCTATAAAACAACTCTGAAAAATTTATTCCGTTCTTTGCTCTTTTGGTTGATGTTGGTGCTGCTGCTGGGATTTTCCCTGTATCAAATCACACAAGCTAGCCACGCCACCTATAGCTTTGAGCATAAGGAAAAGATTTGGGATACCGATCCAAGATACGTACTTTTGCTGGAGAACTACGTACAAAAGGTGGATAACGACTGTATCAATACCATGCTGTACGTAATGCCTCTGTTTTGTGTCGTTGCCGTGTTCCTGACGTTGAGCTGCGACTACGGGGACGGTTTTTACGAGGTCGAGCGTGCAGGAGGCCAAAAGCCCTTATGCTACCTGACCGGCCGCTTGGCCGCCTTGGCTACCGTCTGCTTGCCCATCTTTTTGTTGGCGATCCTCTGCCGAGAGTATCTGTACGTGATTACCCGTGGCGGTGTTGAGGGAATGGAAAACGGAGAGTTGGCGTTGGACGTGCTGATCCGAACCGTGCGCACCGTGGTATGCACCACTTGGCCGGCTATTCTTATGTTTATTGCGGTCACCTACGCTATCGGCGCGCTTTTCAAGAATGCTTGGACGGCAGCTGCCGGAACGTCAATCTTTATTATGCTCAACTATCTTTTCCATTATCAGTTGCGATTTCGTATGCCCGACTGGTATTGTGATTATCTCGCCCCCATGCCCTCCAAGGTTCGCCATTATTTCAAGTTTTATGATTATTATACATCGGCGGAGTTTGAGGCGTTTTTGGTGGAGAACAACACCTCCTTCGAGCAAATGCTGACCTGTGTTGCTTACCTTTTGGGCTTGACTCTGATTTATAGCCTGGTGTCCTACTTGCGGCTTCGTCACCGAGAGATATAAGGAGGCCCCATGCTGAAACGTGCTTTCAAGAGCTATGCTCCTTTACTTCTTGTCTCCGTGGGTTATATGCTGTTTTCCAGCAACATTTGGCTGCCTCAGCCGGTGATCATGCCCCTTCCTCACCACGGCCTTGCTGAAGTTACAGAGATGGTTGCACCAGCTGTCTTGCTTTTAGCGCTTTCCTTTTTGCTTTACAACCGCTATGAGATCGAACTTGCCTTGGTTTGCGGTGTAAAAACGGCTCGCCTTGCGTTTGTCAAGACCATACCTATTTTGACATATACCTTCGTGGCTGCTGGGTGTATGATTTTGTGTCATCGGTCTCAACCCTATTCCGGAGGAGGTAAGATTCATATTCCTATCTATGTGCCGGAAAACTATAAACTTTTAATGATTGTTTCTATTTGCGTATCTCTTCTGTTTTTTGCTGCTTTGTTTTTGTTTCTCCGAGTGTTGATGCGTAATTGCTATATTCCCATGGCTCTTGGCTTTGGCTTTTGGGGCGGAATGAGCGGAATCAGCTACGGCATCCGACAAGGCCAGTATAGCCCGACGAAATGCTGGATGGACCCTTTCATCTCTACCTACTTTATTGGAGATACCATCCCCAATGCCATGGCAGAGCAGTATACCGATTTAACGAGCCTGACGAATGCATGGACCTATAACCGACTCATGTTCTTTGGCTTGGCCGTCGTGCTTTTGGTGGCCACTTGGCTGCTGTTACGGCGAGAAAAGTTGCACGAAGGATTTGGCGATTGATATGAGAGGAGAATTTGTATGAATATTGAAATTAAGAATTTAACGAAAATCTATCCCCGTGGTAAGAAAAAAGCCTTAAATAACGTGGATATTACCATACCCCAAGGCATCTTCGGTCTCATTGGCCGCAACGGCGCAGGTAAGACTACCTTAATGCGTATCGTAGCTACCGTTATGGACGCCACCGAGGGCGAGATCCTCTTTGACGGTAAGGAGTTGAAGACCAACAAGGACGAATTCCGCTCCTCTCTCGGCTATCTGCCCCAAAGCACCAAGCTGATGCCCCGCCTCAACATCGTAGAATTCCTTGATTACGTGTGCATTATGAAGGGCATGAAGGACAAATCCCTCCGTCAGGAAAAGATCAAATGGGCCATTGAGACCGTGGGTCTTGTCGGGGAAGAGAAGAAGCGCCTCGGCAACTACTCCGGCGGTATGCTCCGCCGCGCTGGCATCGCCCAGGCACTGATCGGCGACCCCAAGGTGCTGATCATCGACGAGCCTACCACCGGCCTCGACCCCGAGGAACGCCTCTACTTCCTGAACCTTTTGTCCAAGATCGCCTCGGAGCGTACCATCATCTTCTCCACCCATATCACCGCCGATATTGAGCATCTTTGCACCAATATCTGCGTCCTGGAGCAGGGAGAGGTAAAATACCTCGGTCAGAAAAATGCCTTTATTGAGAAGATCACAGGCAAGACCTGGGAAATTACGTGTACCCCTCAGGACGAGGAATGTCTCCGCCGAGAGGCCATCGTTACCTCCGTTGCCTACGTGGAGGGCAAACCCTGCGTCCGCTACATTTCGGATGAACCCATCCTGCCTACCGCCGGGAACGTCAAGCCCACTTTGGAGGATGCCTACATCTACACCCTCGGCGGCGTGAAGCGGTAATTTAACTCAAGTTATGTAAAAGCAGTGGAAAGATTGTTCCTACTTCCAATCCTTACGGGACAAAAGATAAAATGGTTCGGTGGAACGAACGGCCCCAAAGCAATTTTCACAAAAGTTTCAAATAAGAAAAAGGAGATTCAAATTCATGGCTGCCAAGAAAGTTATCAAGCTTGTAAATAACGAGCGTGCAAATTCCAAGCTGGAATCTCAAAAGGCTTGCGATTCTACGTCGATTGACACTTGTGTTTATGACGATGTTGGCAATTGCACAAATTATGCTCTTGATAAATGTACCAAAGACTATGGCGACTGTAGCAACGGCGCGGACGATACATGTTACATGGACTACGACGACTGCGCTGGTCCCGGCGAAGTCGATAAATAATAGTTTAATTATCCATCTATAAAAAGGATAATTAAATAAATCTTTTCACTGCTTTTTACATATAAATCTCATGATATGTGCGCAGCATAACCTTGCAGTTTAAAACATATCACCGCAAGGTCCTCCAAGAGTTGCCTGCAAGGAATTTTAGCGAAGGAGTATAATTATGAATGTAGCTATAAGAAAGATTGCGCTGTTGCTTTCATTTGTTGTTATGTTGGTTGCTTTCTCTGGATGCAACGAGATCCCCCCTGTCGTATCGAGCCAATCAGGAGAATTTGTGGTTTCCGGTGAAAAATACACCTATAAAAACAAGGATGTATTACTCTTAAACGTCGAAAACCAAACCGATAAAGATTACGATGTGACCGCCGTCGTTCATTATTTTGATGTAGAGGGTAACGAGCTTAAGTCACAAGAGCAAAAATTTGCCGGTTGGGCCTCCGGTTATCAGAATTATTTTCTTTTCCAACCCAGTATTATCTTTGAAACTTTTACTTATGACTTGGAACTGGAAGAGATTGAGGAAGAAGAATGCTATTCTAAATATATTGCAGCCACATTTGCTGGCTTAAAAGAAAAGAAAGCATATGTAACGGAACTAATCCAGCAAGATGATTATACAAAGTGGTCTATAATTAATGCCGATTTTAAATGGGAAAACAAAAGTATAAATTCATTAAATATATCAGTAACTTATATTGTGATTGACGCGAACAAAAATATTTATCATATTTCAAAAAAGACGCTCGCGATTCCTTCCATGGAGACATACAAATCAATAGACTTATATTATGATTTGTCATCAGAGAAACTTGTTTGGCCCGAGGAACTGAAAGGAGAAGTATGCGGCTTGTGTGCTATAACTAAAATTTGGCGATGATGGCATAGCGAAAGATGACGCCAGCTTCAAGTATGAATTTTAAACAGTTGCATTATTAAGCATGAAAATAAAAACGAAAGAAATTGCAGAACGTACGAAAAGATTGCTACAACACTTTCTACGTAGTGTTGGACTATCGTGGCGCGCATCGCCAGCCTTGTTTTGCGCCCGAATTGGGTATGAAGTGATATCGGTTGCAATACCAATCGTATCCTTATATCTTTCCCGAAACGTCATTAACATTTTGAGCGCATCTAATTATGCATCGCAGAAGCAGGATTTTTATAAGTTTATTGCGTTAATCGTCTTACTCCAGTTGACGAGCTCCTTGCTTGGCCGTCTCAATGGATTTTTTGCATCCATGCACAACGACTTAGTAGGGCACCGGATCGACATGGAGATCATTAAGCAGGTCAATTATCTGGATATATCCTACTTCGATAATCCCACATTTTACGACGATATGCAAAATGCCCTTCGAGACTCGCGCTCTTTACAGTCATTGACCTGGCTCTCTCTGTCTATGATTAAGAGTGTCGTTCAGATGGTTTCCAATCTGGTCATTCTTATGAGCCTTAGCATTTATTTACCGATACTTATGATCTTGCTTTGCTTGCCCGGAATCTTTATTGATAAGTACGTAGCAAAGCGTAAGTATAATTGGCAATTGGAGCGCGCCAGAAACGACCGCAAGCTGGGATACATCAAGAATATCCTTCAATCAAAGAAGACAGCAAAGGATATCCGTATCTTTGGTGTGCAGGAGTACTTTAAAGACCGATTTGCCGAAATGTGGCAGGTATGGTTTGGCGAAAAAAAGAAACTGGAAAAGCAGAAGATGACGCTTTCTTTTTCTGCGTCCGTTCTCCCGTTCTTCGCTTCAACGGCTGTTCTTGTAATGGTCGGCAATGGTATTTTTAATAGCACGCTCACACTTGGTGACTATTCCTTGTACGGTGGAATTTCAACGCAGCTTCTTGCTTCCATTACCACGTTAACGGGAGTTATTAATCAAAGCTATGAGAGTGAGATGCGTCTGACCAAGTATGCAGACTTCCTCAAGACAGAGCCTCTTGTGAAGAATAACGGGAAGCAAACGCTCGAGAGTGTTGATACCATAGAATTCCGAAACGTCAGCTTTACTTATCCCAATACGAACCGTATGGTTCTTCGGGACGTTTCTTTCACTCTTCACAGCAATCAAAGCCTCGCACTCGTTGGATTGAACGGTGCGGGCAAGTCAACAATTGTTAAGCTGATCCTTCGCCTCTATGATCCGGATGGCGGAGAGATCTTAATTAATGGAATTAATATCAAAGAATACGACACCGCGAGCTACTATAAGTGCGTGGGTGTAGTGTTCCAAGATTTTTGTCACTACAATCTTAAAATTCGTGAAGCCGTTGCACTTTCGGATATTGACGGCGTAAACGATGACCAGCGTGTTTTAGAGGCTTGTCGCAACGCTGACGTGGATATGAGTATATTAAAGCCCGAGGAGGGAATTGATACTTATCTCGGCAAAGTGTTTGATGTAGACGGCGTGGAGTTGTCCGGCGGCAACTGGCAAAAGATTGCGATTGCGCAGGCGTATTTCAAAAAATCATCCTTAATGATTTTTGACGAGCCAAACGCTGCATTGGACCCTGAGTCGGAGCGTCGCCTTTTTGAAAAGATGACTAACTTAGGCCAAGACAAATGCGTTATATACGTTACCCACCGTCTTTCCTCTGCAACAACGGCAGATCAAATTCTTGTAATCCATAATGGCGTATGCATTGAACAAGGAACACACAGCCAGTTGATGGAACAGAAGGGATTGTATTGCGATTTGTTCACCAAACAAGCGGAGCATTATAAAGGGTGACTTTTAACTTGAAAGATAGGAACAGGGACATGAAAGATAAAGTGCTATTACCGTTCGATAATAATCCGTTGACAATTATGTATCATTACTCCGCATTTGCAATGGGTATAATTCAAGCGAATGCAAAAACCGATATTACCCCGTGGTTTTGTCGCCGGTATACAAATTGTTCATTTGACGAGACATATGCACATAAGTTTTCTGTTTCCCTTACAGATCACTGGAGCGTTTATGATGGGATCTTGCTAATGCAAAGCATATCTTTTCATCCTGACACTTATAAAAAGATGGGGCTGGATCTCCTTCAACTCATGAAGCAAATGCTTAGTGACCAAAGCTATATTTATGGACATTATAATGAGCAATACATTCCCGGCAAGGATTCCTATGGTATTAAATATCGTTCCCATGACTTTTTGCTGATCGGATACGATGATGCTGCACAAGTGTTTCATTCGGTTGGCTACATGAAAGATAGGAAGTTTCATTGTTATGATATTTCCTATGAAAATATGTTGAAGGCTCTCTTGACTTTGCAGGAATCAACGATTTCGTTAGAATTTTATTCGTTTAATCCCAATGCTGATTTTTCAGCAAACCACGAAGCTACTCTTTCAAGGTTAGATAATTACTTGGATTCTAATAATGGAACGGATATACATATTGGAAAGCATACCTATGGTGTAACCGCTATTGCCGATCTTGCAGAATATTATCGTAATAAAACCAAAAATCCCTCAGCTTTCGATCATCGATACACAAGGGGCTTGATGGAGCATAAAAAATTTATGCTGATGCGTCTTCAATATTATGCAGATATCGGCTATTTGAAAAACGATAAATA
This sequence comes from Clostridia bacterium, assembly GCA_017622085.1. GTDB lineage: Bacteria > Bacillota > Clostridia > Oscillospirales > CAG-272 > RGIG8715. Next base: position 16,296 of record JAGARU010000100.1, read on the forward strand.
TCTTGCTGAGGCAAAGGCTGTACTAAGCATGGCTAATACGGTGCATCTTTTAGGTCTTAAATTTGTAGCAAGTAAAGAAAGAAATCTGCTAAATCGCCTTTGTGATATGATGGTTTCCTTAAACGAGCGTGAGAAGGCTTATTTGCCGGAAGCGCTAAAAGAAATTAGAAAAAATCTACCACCGCAATAGAGAATTAAACCCGACAATGCGTGCGCAAGCCACGTTGCCGAGTCAAGGACGTAAGTCCTCGGAACCGTAAGAAGCGCACGAGCGTGTAGGGAAGCCCCTATATCCTCGCGCGCTTTTGATTTTCAAGGAGGTGAATCCAATGGCAAGATAATCGTGCAAGCAGGAACGCAATTTTTAAGTTGCACTCGCGCAAGACCCTTAACGACAAAGACACGAAAAGAAAGGAATCATTCTATGAAGAAAAACGCTTTTAAGCTTTTATCCGTTTTTCTGTCCGTTCTGATGATCGTGATGTCTGTGCCGTTAACCGCCTTTGCGGCAGCTGTCACCGACAATACGAGTGAATCGGTAACGCTGAACACCGATATCATCGAACTGACCGATAAGAGAACCGCCACCTCCAAGACCTTCCGCCTAGATGACGGAAGCTACTACGTGGCGGAATACGATACGGAGATCCACTACCTGGACGAAAACGGCCTGTGGCAGGATATTGACAATACCCTTGCCGCCTTGGGCAGTGAATTCTCCACCAACAATGCCAAGATCAAATTTGCCAAAAAGATCACCGGCAATGAAACGATCTTTACTCTTCACGACGGCAACCGCAAGCTGACGCTGTCTCTTAACGGAGCCCTCAAAAAGACCGATGGCGTGATCACGAACGCCTCTGCCGACCTCGGAGAGGATGCTACTGAACTCCAAAAGATGACTACCCTTGAAAAGATATCTGCA
>JAGARU010000005.1 GCA_017622085.1 Clostridia bacterium
CTCGGTTTGGGGATTCTTTGGACGAGGAGGATAGGTTATGAAACAGAGAGCGGAATTTCTGAAAGAAGCAAGCAACGTATACCGAACGCCCCACTACATTGTCAGGCAACGGCTGGGACTTCTTTACAATGACGAAGAAGCCAACCAGCTCATCAGCCGCGATACTTACTACGAGCGGACACCGGAGAGGGATGCCGAGTATGAGATCCGATTCAAGAAGCGGATCAAGATCGACGGTAAGCGCATCTGTACCAACGTCATCGTCCGTGAGTACAAGCAGTAGTCGGCAGAAATGCCGATTCACTCCCATGCATTATCGGGGTAAGCTTGAGCTGACCCCATAATGATAGCGTGATCGAAAAGGTCAAGAAACCCGATCATCGGTGCGGTTTTTGCAAAGTAAAGGTGGCCACCTTCCGACACACAATCGCACGGAACACAGTTTCACATCATCCTGCCGTATCACGCATGACAACTGAATAGCCCCACAAGGGCACCAACAAAACTCAACAAGGAGGTTTGCACATGGCAAACGAAAAGTACAACAAGCGCAGATGGGCGATCCCGTCCAAGCGAGCCAAGGGCTACGCCGAGGAACGTAAGGCCAAGGTTCATACCAGAGGTCCCAAGGAAGGCAAGCCCCTCACCGATTACGAGGCGGGCATCCGTTCCGGATATCTGCAAGCACAATCCGATCATAGCGGCGTGTATAAGTACAAGAAGGCCCTGGCAGAAGGGAAATCCAAGGCCGAAGCCCGCGAGATCTCCCAACGCAAGGGCGGCTGATCCCCGTAACAAGATCGCACAAGCAACCGAAATTCAATCCAAAACTGCAACAGGAGGTAAAGTAACATGAACGCAGAAAAGAACATTTTCGTGGAGCGCGAGGTATTCGAGAAGGACGGCAAGAGCTACTTCTCCTACTTCATCAGAGGCAACGTCAGAGGCAAGGACGTCCGCGTAGCCATCATTCCCCCCGATAAGGGCGGCTACACCGTTCTGGATATCGTCTTCGGAAGCGCCATGGCCGCTGAGCTGGTGGTCAAGCCTTTCGAGATCAAGGACGATGCCACCGGTAAGGTCATCAGCGGCAACACCTACGCCGTCAAGTCCTACGACGAGTACGGCGTGGAGTATGAGTGCGCCATCAAGCCCTTCCGCGCGTCCGACAAGGCGCTGCTCAATATGCTGCTGAAGTAAGCGGCAACGGTTCAGTACCGTAATCACTGACTAAAAAACATAGTTTCTGCGGCTTGGATGCGGACAAGCCCACCCGAGCCGCAGTTTTATCTCACACAAGGAGGTCTTCTATATGGAAGCAACCAAAACTACTACCCCCAAGCCCGAGTCGGGCTTCAAGCGTACCGTGAAAAAAGCGGGCGCAAAAACCAAAGCCTTCGTGGGCAAGAAAACCGCACAGGTTAAGGAATATCGGAAGCAGCTCAAAAGTGACAAGAATTCTGCTTTTGACGTAGGCTTCAAGCGCGGTTGGGATGAAGCGTACAACATCCCCAAGCGTTACAGTGCGAGATCGGCAGCGGCACAGGGCTTTAAGAAAGGCGTTGTGAACCGCTACCGTTCGGATAAGTACGCAAAGTACCACAAAACCAAATCTAACTGTTAATCAAAGGAGGAATTACCCTATGAAGAAGAATTTCAAGAAGTATCTGTCCATTCTGCTGGTCGCCGTGATGGCGTTTTCCACCCTCACCCTCGTGGCCTGCAACCCGAACGGCCTCGGCAAGGATGCCGACACCGAACCTGTCAAGAACACCCCGTCCCTCTCTATTGAGACCAAGAACTCTCCCTTCATGTCTCTGTCTGCCAAGACCGTGACTCGCGCTACCACCAACGGTAACGTCCTGGAGCATATCCTGACCGCCACCGTCCTGCCCGAGTCCGCCGAGAATAAGGAAGTGGACTGGACCGTCAACTGGGAGGACACTTCCCGCACCGAGATCGTCAGCTCCTACGTCATGCTCACTACCAATGAGAACGGCGGCAACGTGGCCACCGTTACCTGCGTGAAGCCCTTTACCGGCAACGTGATCATCGAGGTTACCACCCGTGAGGGAGGCTTTACTGCACAGTGCGTCTGTAAGTATGTCGGTATCCCTTCCACCATGGAGGTCGATCTGTCTGATGCCACCATCGTCACCGACACCGACTGGAATGTGGACGTCGTGGAGGTTGGCGGTGACAAGACCACCAGCTATCACGCCATCAACCTGTCCAACATCTTCGGCGCACCCGGTGCGGAATTCACCCCCGAGTATGACATCGTACTGGAGGCTCACGGCGGTATCAAGACCCAAAATACCACCTATGACGCAAGCGGTAACCTGACCGCTACCGAGCAGGGCGAGCTCACTCTCCAGACCATGGACTTCTTCGACACCGCAGGCTACTACAGCGCTTACTTTGCCGGCACCGCCATCGTCAACCAGGTCTTTGTCGGCATCCGCGACGGTCAGCTCTACATCTCCGGTCAG
>JAGARU010000101.1 GCA_017622085.1 Clostridia bacterium
AAGCTTTTTAAAAAAAGCTTGACCAAAAATTAACGCTATCCTCGGGTGGGCGTGTGCGCTGACGTGTGCGCAAGCGGCGAACTTGCCATCTTTCCAAAACGTGCTTGCGAAGCAAGAACACCCCCTGCGTCGGCTCATGCCGACGCAGGGGGTGTTTGTCTTTGAGAAAAGTTTTTGGAAAGAGGTGTGGAGAAAACCTTTTTGAAAAAAGGTTTTCTCCGCATCCCCTCGCCAAACTACTTCTTTTTCAAAAGGGTTTTCTCCGCATCCCCTCGCCCATCAACTATTCTTCTCCGCCAAAAACATCGCGATTTCGGCTAAAAGATGGGAGATTTTGCGCTCGAAATCAGGAGAATTCTCGATCAATCGGAAATGAGGATGTCCGGCCCAGGCCGCAAGAATGCGGTCGTCCAGCGCGGTGGCCTCCTCCACGGTCTCAATGCGGGCCGCGTTGTTCTCCAGCGTGTAAAACTGGGGCAGACCCTTGGCGGCGGTGACCAGATGAAAGACCGCATCGTAGCTGTCGCGGAGGGCATTCGCCTCCAGCCCCAGCTTGTTCAGCACGCGGGCAAACTCCCCGTCGTCCATATACGCCCGGTTGTCCATGGCGCCACGGTCGCACACAAGCAGCAGACGCTGCGTGGGCATGGTGGAGCCGCCGGCCAGGAAAATCTCCTCCTTAAAGAGCTGCATGCGCATCTGGCAAACCTGATAATCCTCGTTTGTGCCGCAGGTCCAAGGAGCTACGCCGCCGGAAATCAGCTCCGAGGCAGTCTCCGGCACGAAAAGCACGGTGTAGCCTTCCTTTGAAAAATGATCCCGAATATGGGACATGGCCGCCGTTTTTCCGGCGCAGGGGCCTCCGGTTATTACGATTTTTGTGATCTCCATGACGGATCTCCTTTATGTAAAATTTGCTTTTTTCGGGTCGTGGAGCATCCCGCTCCCTGAGTAAGGAAAAGGCCTCCTTCGGGGAAGGAGGCCGTTATTTTAATCCTCGAGGGAAAGGCCCTCTTCTTCCTCCGCATCAGCGTTGAAGGTCACAGCGGGGGTGACGGTCTCTGCCTTGTTGTCGCGGCGGTGGTGACGGCGGCGGTTGTTCTTGCGGCCGCTGCCGGTGTTGCCCTGTCCGTTCTTCGCGTCGTAGGTGATCACGATCTTGCGGTTCTCGTCCGCACCAACGGAGTGGGTGGATACGCCCTCGATGCCCTGCACCTCGGAGTGGATGATCCGTCTCTCGTAGGGGTTCATGGGCTCAAGAAGCACGTTTCTCTTGTATTTCAGCGCCTTGTCGGCCATGCGACGGGCAAACTGACGGAGAGTGTCCTCTCTCTTTGCGCGGTATCCCTCAATGTCCACAACGACCTTTACGTACTCGTGGCGGCGGCTGCCGTGCTTGCGGTTCAGCGCCAGGTTGGCCAGGTACTGGATGGAATCCAGGGTCTCGCCGTGGTGGCCGATGAGCTTGCCGGCACCGGGGCCGACGATGTCAAGCACGCGGCTGACGGTTCCGTTCTCGTCGGGGGTCAGGTCGGCCTGTGCCTCTGCGTCGATCTCCATGTCCGCAAGAAGGTTCTTTACAAAGGCCAGCGCAACCTCCATCTCGGGCACGGTTACGCGGATCTCCTCGTCCGTGATCTCCTTGACTTCCTTCTTTTCGGGAGCCTGAGCAGGCTTTTCTTCCTTCTTCTCGGGGGCAGGCTGCTTCTCTGCCTTGGGAGCCTTTTCTACGGGTTTTTCGGCGTTTTTGGGCGCCTTGCCGTTATTTTCCTTCTTCTTTTCGCCGCCCTCGCGGTTTTCGCGGGGCTGGGAGGGCTTGTTTTCCTTCTTCTGGCGGGGCTTTTCTTCCTTTTTCACTTCGGGCTTGGGGGCGTCATTCTTGGACGAGCCGAAGATGGCCATCAGATCCTCTTCCTCCTCCTCAACCGTTACCTTGATCTTGGCAGGCGAGGAGCCGATGCCGAGAAAGCCCTTTTTGGGCATCTCCAGCACCTCGAAGGAGAGCTCTCCCTCAGAGCCGTAACGGATGCGGGCGTCGGTGATCGCCTCTTCTACCGTTTTCGCGGCGATGATATATTCTTTCTTCATCTAAAAAGTCCTTAATCCTTCGGTTTATTGTTGTTTGCGTCCTTGACGAGGCCGGTTCCCTTCTTTTCCTCGGGTTTTTCCTTGGGCACCTCTACGCGAATCACGTCGTCGTCATCGTCGTCGATGTGGTGCAGAGAATGGGGCACGGCTACGTTGGAGATCTTTTTGTAATTTTTGTTATTTTGCTTCATTTCCTTTTCGGCCCGCTTGAAGTCCTCCTCCGTAAACTTGGGGTAGGGGAAGGTCTTGGACAGGATGATGGTCTGGATGAACTGCAGGATGCTGCGGAAGATCCAGTAGATACCGATTGCGGCGGGTACCTGGAAGGCAATGTAGAAGGACATGAGGGGCATGGTCCACTCCATGATCTTCATGGAGGGGTTGGCCTGCGCCTGAGCGTCCTGCGCGGGGTTGTAGGTGAACTTTCTGGACAGCCTGGAGGACAGGAACGTGATCACCAGGTTCAGAATGGGAACCAGCACCAGAATGGATGCGAAGGTGGGGATCAGGGACATGTCAAAGCCGCCAAACAGGGTCATACTGGGAACCAGACGCTCCGTCAGCTTTTCTGCTCCCTCAACGGCGGAGAAATTCTCAATGCCAAGATCGCGGATGGCCTTGGCCAGGTCGATCTCGGGCATGCGGACACCCTCAAAGTTGACGCCAAGCTCGATGGCCTTGTTCTTCAAAGCCTCGACGGTGGCGGAGGACATACCGCAAAGATAGCGGATGGGGCGGGTGATTACCTGATAAAGAGCAAAGAGGATGGGCATCTGAATGAGCAGGGGCAAGCATCCACCCATGGGGTTGAAGCGCTCGTCCTGATAGAGCTTCATAACCTCTTCGTTCATTTTTTGCTGGGTTACCTTGTCAGTTCTGCCGGCGTAGCGCTTGCGGATGGCCATTTCCTTCGGGCGAAGGGCGGCCTGACGCACCATGTTCTTTTGCTGACGGATGCCGAGGGGAAGCAGAACCAGCTGCATAACCAGGGCAAAGAGCAAAAGCGCAAAGAGGTAGTTCTGCGTGAGCATATAGCACAGACGCATAATGTACCCAAGCGGCACGCGGAGAATATCAGAAATTCCTTCCATTTCTAAAGTTCCAATCTTAAGTTATTTTTCCTCTTCCTCGGTCTCCGCCTTCGCACGGCGAAGGGTGAACCGCTCCGGAACGGGATCGATGCCACCCTCGCAAAAGGGGTTGCACCGAAGGATCCGCCAGACGGCGAGGATGGTTCCTCTTACAAAGCCGAAGCGCCGGAGTGCCTCCAGCGTGTACTGGGAGCAGGTAGGATGAAAGCGGCAGCAGGGCTTTTTCAGGGGAGAAATGAACCGACGGTAAAAGCCGACGATTCCCATGGCACAGCGGGCCGGCAGGGAGATGAGGTAGGCAAAGACCTTTTTCATTCTTCACCCTCCGCCTCTTGCCGCTCCCTCAGCATGCCGAGGGCGGTGAGAGCCGAGAGGAGATCGGCCTCCACTCGCTTCTCCGATGCCACCGTTGTGGCCTCGCGAGCCACCATGACGATAAGGAACCCGGTTTTGATGCCGAATTCTTTATCTATATGGCGGTACGCTTCCCGGAGGACGCGCTTGGCGCGGTTGCGCTGGACGGCGCCTCCGATTTTTTTCGATACGGTGATGCCCACCCGGTTGATCTTGACCTTCATGGGGTTTTCCCGCATCAGACGGTTTGCGTGCAGATCACGCAACACGTACAGAACCACGGTTTTTGTGGCCTGCTTTTTTCCTTTTGCATACACCTTGGAATACAGGTGATTTTCCGTTATCGCGCAGTTTTTCAAGAAGAGAAGCTCCCTTCATATTACGGGCTTGTCCCCGTACTTTTTTCCATCACAAAACTAATTTTTTGCCCGGCAACCGGGCCATCTCCCCGTTTTTTCGGGGCTTTTTTGCAGGCAAAGGGCCTGCAGACAATGAATAAACCCTCGCAAAAGCCGCACACCGTGTGGCGGATCGGAGGGTTTACAAAAACAATTTATACGCCGGAATAGCAGGAATTAGTAGGTGAGTCTTGCTCTGCCTTTCGCACGTCTTCTGTGCAATACTTTTCTGCCGTTGGCGGTCTTCATTCTCTTTCTGAAGCCGTGTTCCTTAAATCTCTGGCGCTTTTTGGGCTGATAGGTTCTAAGCATGTTCCGTTACCTCCTTCAACGTAAAAATGGGAGCATTCTTGCAAATCGGGCAAAAACGCCCTTCACACCAAGTGTGCGCATAACGACAATTACTATTATTATCATAAAAAAGCAAGATTGTCAAGGGTTTTGCAAAAAAAAGTTGTTTTTGCGCAAGCTCCCCCCCGAAGGTGTAGGCAATTTTTGGTCAAGCTTTTTTTAAAAAGCTTGCGCGATGGAGCCGCGGAGGCTCCTCGCTCGCCGCAGCGAGCGAAGGCCCCTTACACAGCATTTCTTTTTTGCAAAGCTTTTTTCTTTGTGGCGGGGAGGGCCCCGCGGCCAAGCTCGCCGTTTTCTTAGTTTTAATTGTGTATGATCCCCCGAGGGTGATGGTGGCAAAGAAAAAAGCGTGAAGCAAGCCGCTCAACCGCCACGGCTACAAACGGAGGAGGCGCTCCATTAAGCCTTCCCCAGCGGGGAAGGGGGACCACCGTTAGGTGGTGGATGAGGAGATCATTCTCTGCACAGCTAATACTTGATGTGCAATCTCTGTTTTTTTTGGTAAGTTACTTCCCTTTAGGGCAATGCGGTCTGTGCTCTCATTTTATATGTGCCGGTACGATGCTCTCCTCATCCGTCGGCTTCGCCGCCACCTTCTCCGCTGGAGAAGGCTACCCAAGCGTCGCTTTCGCCGACAAAGTGACGCTCCATTAGGCTCCCTTGTGCAACGGCCCAGGCCGGCTTCTCTTGCCCTCCGGGCAATTCACCTTCAGGGAGCTGTCA
>JAGARU010000102.1 GCA_017622085.1 Clostridia bacterium
AGGTGGCGGCGAAGCCGACGGATGAGTAGAACCATCCTCTGCACAGCAAATATTTGATGTACCATCCCCCATTTTTCCTTTTGATAAGTTACTTTCCTTTAGGGTAACAAGGTCTGTGCTCTCATTTTATATCTATCGTCATAATGATCTACTCATCCACCGCTACGCGAGAACCCCCAAAGCTCGCAAGCTCACTTCGGGGAACCCCGCCGCGGTCCCCCTTCCCTGCTAGGGAAGGCTCACTGGAGCACCTCCTCCGGCGGTAGCCGTGGTGGTTGAGCGGCTTGCTTCACGCTTTTTTCTTTGACACCGTCACCTTCGGGGGATGGGATACAATTATAACTAAGCAAGCGGCGACCTTGCCAGCGGGGGCTTCCCCGCCACAAAGAAAAAAGCTCGGCAAAAAAGAAATGCCGCTTCTTCGAAGGGCTCCCGCCCTCCGAGCCTCCCGGCGAGCTTTTTAAAAAAAGCTCGACCAAAAATTATTGTTTTCGTCACCCTCGTGTGATTGTGAGCGCTTACAAGTGAGCAAGCGCCGAACTCGCCTGCCGCTCGCCGTTAAAGCACGAAGAGCTTTTCGGTGCGGATGGCGAGGCCATCGGGGTAGGGGGTGATTTGGCCGATGGCGTAGAAGCCGTCCTTGTCGTACAGGGAGACGGGCGTATCCTCGGGGAGGGTCAGACCGATCTTCCGCAGGTATATTTCCGCGCCGTTGCGGGACAGGCGCGCATAAAAGTCGGAAAGGGTGACGGGTGTGCGATCCCGGAACAGCTCCTCCGTTGGCAAAAGCAGGGCGTAGCGCTCGTCCTCACTGAGAGCTTCCAGCTCCGCGACGGTATGGGCGTCCTTCAGCGCAAAGCTGCCCGATTCCGTCCGACGGAGAGAGGCCATAGCGCCGCCGCAGCCCAGCGCCGCGCCGATGTCGTGGCACAGGGTTCGTATGTACGTGCCCTTGGAGCAGGCCACACGGAGAGTATACTCGCCCATCTCCGGGCGGAGGGGCGTAACCTCCAAGGCGTGGATCGTGATGGGGCGCGCCGGGCGCTCCACCTCAATGCCCTCCCGAGCCAGATCCACCAGCTTGCGGCCGCCCATTTTCAGGGCGCTGTACATGGGCGGGATCTGGGTGCCCTCGCCAACAAAGCCCGCGCACACACGGAGAACGTCCTCGGGCTCGGGCAATTTGTCGCAGGTGGAAAGAACCGCGCCGGTGGTATCCTGGGTGTCGGTAACAATGCCCAGCTTCAGCGTGGCAACGTAGCCCTTATTCTCGGCCAGAAGATACTCTGCCGCCTTGGCGGCGCGGCCGATAAGCACGGGCAAAACGCCTGTGGCCATGGGATCCAGCGTGCCGGTGTGGCCCACCTTCTTCGTGCCGAACAGGCGTCGGATCTTCATGACGATGTCGTTGGAGGTGACACCCTCATGCTTGTCGATGACGATAACGCCGGAGCGAGCGTCCATGGCCGGCCTCAATCGAAGAGGTCGCCGTTGTCGGCGCCGCTACCGGATTCTTCCTCCTCCATGTCCTCAAGGGGGGAGATCTCCAGACTGTTCAGGATGGCGGAGATGCCCGCGCCGTAGGCGATGGAGTCATCGTGGACGAAGGTCAGCTCGGGGGTCACGCGGAGATTGATGCGGCGTGCCAGCTCGGAGCGGAAGAAGCCTGCGGCCTTCTGCAGAGCGCGGCGCACCTCGTCCTTGTCGCCTCCGTAGACGGAGAAGAAAATTTTTGCGTATTTCAAATCGCCGGAAACGTCCGCACCGGTCACGCTGACCAGAGCGCTGTTGATGCGGGGGTCCTTGACCTCGCGCAGGATCACTGCCATTTCGTTGGTCACGGCGTCGTTAATTCGGTTCAGTCGGTATTTTCCCATGGGAAACCTCCGTAATGCTCTTTTTTTATCAGTATACCATACTCCCGGCAAAATTACAACGATAAAAACGCGCACCCCACAAAAAGGCGTCCGGCGGCAGGTGCCGCTTGCTCATCGGCAATTTTTGGTCAAGCTTTTTTTAAAAAGCTTGCGCGCTGGAGCTGCGGAGGCTCCTCGCTCGCCGCAGCGAGCGAAAGCCCCTTACACGGCGTTTTCTTTTCGCTAAGCCTTTTCTTTTGCGCCTGCGGCTTCAAAAGAAAAGGCGTCGTACAAGTGGCACGACCGCCACGGCTACCGCCGGAGGAAGCGCCCCACTAAGCCTTCTCCAGCGGAGAAGGTGGCGGCGAAGCCGACGGATGAGGAGAGCATTATGCCGACATATATAAAATGAGAGCACAGACCGCATTGCC
>JAGARU010000006.1 GCA_017622085.1 Clostridia bacterium
CTCCTTCCGACTGTTCCGAGAAGCGGACGCCCCCGTTTCACAGCTGGGAAACGCCATGGCGTTGCTTGCCGGAATTGGGGATCACAAAACAGAAAGCTTCTTAAAATGCAATAAAACGCAGATTCCCGCCACACTTTCCACCATGGGCTTTGTCTACGATGCGCTTCTGTCCCAAGGTGGGGACAACCGGGAATACGTATTAAACGACATTCGCCAAAAATACAGCGCCATGTTGGCACAGGGTGCCACCTCCTTCTGGGAAACGCTGGAGGGGCAGACCGCATTTGACAACGCCGGAAGCCTTTGCCACGGCTGGAGTGCCTTGCCGGTACACTATTACCACCGCCTGTCGGACAAGCGCGAATGATCGACAGGCCACATACAAAAGGAGAAATATCATGCGAATTGTATTTGTGCGCCACGGACACCCCAACTATCGAGACGACTGTCTGACCGAGCTTGGCCACCTCCACGCAGAGGCCGCCGCCCGTCGACTGGAAAACGAGCCCTTTGATGCCATTTATTCCTCCACCTGCGGCCGCGCACGGGAGACGGCGGAGCACATTGCCCGTCCTCACGGTCTGGACGTGATCTCCTACGATTTTATGCGGGAGATCCGCTGGGGCGGTCGGGATGGAATGGAAATTCCCTTTAACGGCCATCCTTGGGACACCGTTGATCGCATGGTTGCCGAGGGACAGACCTTGATGAGCGCCCGTTGGGCAGAGGAGGTGCCCTTTGCGCCGAATTTCGTGCTGGAATGCTACGACACCGTAAGCAAGGGCATTGATCAATGGCTCAAGGAGCTGGGCTTTACCCGGGAGGGCGAATTTTACCGGGTGGGCAAGGTAACCAAGGAAACCGTTGCCATGGTCAGCCATGGCGGCTCCTCCAGCGTGGTGTTCTCCCACATGTTTAATCTGCCCTTCCCCTTCGTTTGCACCGCCATCTGCCCGGACTTTACCGCCATTACTGTGGTAACCATGCGCGGCAAGGAGGGCGACCTCATTTCCCCCCGCTTTGAGCTGATGAATGATGCGCGACACATCCGCGGCCTGGAAGCCAACACTTATTTTGGCAATTAACGAAAGGCACCATATGAAAAAATTTTTCCTTACAGTAATTCTCATTCTCTCCCTCCTGCTGGTTTCCTGCGGGGAAGTGGGAGAGGCCACCACGCCGGTTGAGACTACGCCAGCGGCAACGACACCGACAGTGACTACACCGGCGGCAACGACATCCGCGCAATATCCCTACCTGTTTTCCTTAACAGAAGATGGCCATGTTTTGGTTTCGAAAGATGGGAACGAGGAGCTTTCTTTCCGTTTATCCGAGCTGGAATTCTCATCCATAAGCCATCCGGATGTCACTTCCACGTATTGCTTTGATCCTGCCCTTGTTACTTTTTGTTTAAACCAGTATTTTCCCACAAAAATCGCTCTGCGGCTTCGTCAACGGGAGTGGCCGGCAGAGGATGCCTATCGAATTTATATCGACTTTAATGATTGTGGTTTCGGCATACTCTACATCCAAAAAGACGGTCAAGTCTTTTTCGACTATCTTAAACCGTATCATGGCAACGAAATAGACGTGTCCTACGTATCCGAACCGGGTGTTTGCTCCTACGAAAATATAGCAAAGCTATATACTCTACTTGATAGCCCTAAGCCCATCAACGATCGTTGCGACGAATTTGCTGATGATACGGACTTTCTTTATAGCTTGCAGCCGGACGAGGCCGGAAATATGATTTTCCACCGAGAAGACGTAGCCTTCCTTACGATATTTACAAACGATATAGAGAGCATCTCCATGAATGGATTTTGGAAGTGCGCTTTAGAGGACGGTTCTACGTTTGTTGGAAGCTTAGCAAGCTCCATCGAATCCGTTCCGGAAGTAAGGCAACTACTTTCTGCTTTGTTCCCCGACACAATCTCGTTCCGCCGGTTCGATAAAGCAAAGGAAGAAGACTTATGGCGCGAAGACGTCGGTTTATATTTAAGCGCGGCTCATTTGCTCATCGATGCAAACCATAACGAAAGCTATAACCTTTATGTAACCGAGCAGGGACGGGTCGTGCTTATTGACACCGCAGGTCATTACTATGTTTCGGAGCCTGCCACTTGTGATCTCATTGAATTCTTCCGCACGGCAGAACACATCAGAGACCTATGCACGCAAAAATACAATGCTAATTGAAACAAAGTCTAAGGAAGGATAATTTATGATTGTGAAAAAGCTCTCACTTTTAATCATTCTTCTTTTCTCCCTCCTGCTGATTTCCTGCGGGGAGAAAGGCATGCCTGAAGGGTACACGCATACGCTAAGTCGCAATTGGAGGGGGGATATTCTTCTTTCAGGAGAGACGGGTGAGACCGTTCGCTTGGACTTTTCGGAGTTGGAGGGTATAACAGCCAATCAAATAGCGTCGTTGGCTACAGAGAACCGGACATTGATTAAAAATATTTTCCCCAAAAACACGTTTCTGCAGGAGGGGAACGATAATATTCACCGTGAAAATGAATATTTGGCCTTTACGTTTGACTATAACGAGGGAATACAGTTGACCGTTTACGTCCGCAGGGACGGCTCTATCGTTTTGACGTTCTTTTTACCCCCGGACGAGAAGTCACCGGGATATCAAATCCTTTCCTTCTTCTCCAATTCCGGTACGCTCTCTTATGAAACAGCCGCAGAGCTTCTCATCTCCGATCAAAACGAAAGCAAAAAGAGAGATACGTGCAACCGATATCCCGACGATACAACGTACACCTATATTTTGCGTCCGGACGGAAACGGAAATTTTTGCTTTTTCTATCAAACAAAAAGCCTCTTTGAAATCCCGGCCAACCAAATTGAGACAATTATGATGTTCGGCCCCGGATTGTTTACTGTTTTTCAGCATTTGCCCGAGCGACAAGAAACGCTCCCCCTATTTTTCCCGGTGGAGATTGCGTTTCGCCCCTTTGACCCGGTAGAAGAGTACGACACCCTTTGGAAGGATATCTATAACCGAACCGGCGCTCTACATTTGGAAGTCGATTTGAACGACAGGGGCAGTTGTACATTCTACTTCTCGCCGGACGGGCGGATCGTTATGATTGACGCCTGCGATCACTATTACATAACTAAGCCCGGTATCTTAACCGAGGAAGATGCCTGCTCCCTGGCAAATAACCTCAGCGGTGCATACTACCAGAAATATTATCCCTGACAATACTTCAAAGGAGAAAAAATATGAAAAAACTAATATTTTTCATTGCCTTTATTCTTTTTACTTCGCTATGCATTTTTTCCGTTCAAGCGCAAAACTCCATCGGTTCAGATCTAATTGTTTCTATTGAGGCCACTCATGAATATTACGGTATTGGCACAATACTTCTCACCCCACGCGGAACCGAAGTTATAGCTATAGAGATATCTGAAAATGATTGGACAGACACCGAAATAAGCAATCAAAAAGAAGCCGCTGAATCATCTTATTCTGGTGTTACAGTAATTAGAGATGCTTCAAAAAAATATAATTGTCATTTCTATGCATGGGCAGAAGAATATCCTCGATCATTTTATTGGCTAAACGCATCAGAAATCAACAACTATATTGATGATGGAAGCTATATAGAATTAAGCTCATCAACATCTCTAATAGAGGGTGATATCATTTTATATGTGGATGACAATCAAATCAAACATTCGGCAGTATTCAAAGAATACAATGGCGGTACATATATAGTGACCTCAAAGTGGGATGACGGACCTGTATGCGAACATCCGCGAGAAAGTTGTCGATACGCCACTAGCACAGTGAGCTATAAATACTATCGTCTCCACACACATACGTGTACTTACCTATTTGTGTATGTAAGTGAAACTCAACATCAACTACAGTGTACTTGCGGCAATACTGCAAGCGGAATGCTTTCTCACAACTTCACCTACACCTACACAGACACGACCCACACGGCATCCTGTTCGCAGAATTGTGGGTACGTAGGCACGGCGGAAGGACATACCTTTGTGGTAGAGGAATACAGTGACAACAATCACGTTCTCGTTTGCAGCACTTGCGGCTACACCGTCGTCGAGGCTCATGATTTGGATTATACCAACGAATCCACCCATCATAGCATAGAATGCACCGTATGCGACTATACCTCGGCGGCCGTGCATGCTATTTTGTATGCGAAAGTGAACGTCAACTACCACAACAAATACTGCGGAAACTGCACGTATTCGGTCGCCGAGGCACACACGTGGACGCAATCGGGTGCGCTTTATTCCTGCGGCTACTGCGGACAAGTCTCCTCCTTTATCCCCGTAGTTCCTGCTTCCCTGTCGGCTGGGGTTTTGAGCCAGCTGATGGCCGTGCCTGCGGCAGAGGGAGAAATTACAGTGGCCTTTGTGGACGGTGTGCAATACGCAATGCTTGACGGACAGATCTATCTTGTGGTAGAATGTGAGTAACAAAATTTTGCTTTGCATGAAGGAGAACCTTTTATGGAAAAGTTGATCACTATGGAAAACCTCCGCAATTTTGCTTACGTGAACGATCGCATCTGCAAAAAGCCCATTCGCGGTGTGGTACTGAACTTCTTTGGCCTTGGCTGTCAGGCCATGTATCATGAGGAAACCGAGGACGGTAAGTTCTACGCGGAGCAGGGCATTTTATACGTGACTCCCTACACCAATCCTTGGGCGTGGATGAACCGCCAATCCGTGGATTACACCGATGAGATTCTGGACGTGCTGTTTGCCGCTTACGGTCTTGGCGAAGACACGCCCGTGGTCTCCTCCGGCGGAAGCATGGGCGGCATGGCGGCACTGATCTACACCAAAAACGCTAAGCGCACCCCCGTTGCCTGCGTGGTCAACTGCCCCGTTTGCGATACGGTATTCCATTTTACCGAGCGGGTGGATCTGCCCCGCACGCTTTACAGCGCCTTGTGGTATGAGGACGGATCGCTGGATCAAGCCCTTCGGGCGGCGTCTCCCCTGCATCTAGCCGCCGAAATGCCTAAGGTAAGCTACCACCTCTTCCATTGCGATGCCGATACGGCAGTCAATATCCACAGCCATTCGGAAAAGTTTGTGGAGGCCATGCGCGCCGCCGGACAGAGCATCACCTTTGATATCGCACCCGGACGCGAGCACTGCGACCTGACCGAGGAGCTTACGGCTAAGTACAAGCAATACTGCGCCGAGGCCGTACTGGCCCGCTGAAAAGCCGCGCCTGCGCGGAGATATACAAGCAAAAAAAGCGCCATCCCAAAGCAAATCGCTTGGGATGGCGTTTTGATTTTGTAAAGCGTTACGAATCGGACTTGGCTTCCATAGCCAGGCGGGCGGCCTCGCGGGCACTGGTCTTGCCTTCGGCCTTGATATCGCCGGCACGGGTGAGGGCGATCTTGGTGAGGAAGGGACCTACAAGCTCATAAACGAGCACCGCAAAGAGGGTAATGTTGCGAACGATGGCTCCGTCCGGGCCAAGCTCGACGGCCTTAATGGCCATGCCGAGAGCAACTCCGGCCTGGGGCAACAGGGTAATACCCAGGTACTTGATGATACTGGGCGAGCACTTGGTGGCTCTTGCGCTGATGCCGGCGCCAAAGTACTTACCGAGGGAGCGGGCGAGGATATACACGATGCCGACGACAACCACGGCGCCCTGAGCGAAGACGGAAAGCTCCAGCTCTGCACCGCTGATTACGAAGAAGAGGATCAGAATGGGGGCGGTCCAGCGGTCGGCACGGTCCATCAATTCCTCCGAGAAATCGCAGGCATTGCAGAACACAGAGCCCAGCATCATGCAGGCGAGAAGCGAGGAGAAGCCGACGTGGATGCCAAAGACCTCAAACTTGAGAGAGGAGATGGCAACGGTCATCATAACGAAGGTA
>JAGARU010000103.1 GCA_017622085.1 Clostridia bacterium
AGAATCAATCTCCCTTTTTTCTCTTAATAAATACTTGTATAATATCTCTGCCAAAATGATACACCTCTTTGCCAAACTCTCATTGATCAGTTTGTTTTATTCTATCATATAACTGTAACTGTTTTACGAAGCCCCGTCTTTCTTGCGCGGGGGCTTTTGATCACTTATTCCAGTCGCGTTCGTAGCAGTCGCAGGTGGTGGTGTCCGGGTATTTCACGGGCTGAGTATTGCCGCCGTAGGTGTTGTAGGCGTACCAGCATTCGCCCCAGAAATGGTGCTTGCAGGTGGTGCAGCAATGGTTTTGCACCATCCACTGGTGATGGCGCGCCGCCTCGGCCTGCTTGGCTCTCTGCTCGGCCTCCCGCTGTGCCTTGACGCTGCTCATGATGTCCTCGGTCAGCTCATCCTCGTCATAGTAGCCGTTATCCACAAGGAAACGGTAGTTTTTGTCGGTTTTCAAATAGGCCTTGGCCGCGCTGTCCGCTACCTTGCCAACGATCTTGTCTAAAAGTCCCATAGCTTTTCCGGTGCAGGATTCACTCTGCACACTCTCCTCTCATCATTCGTTACTGAATGCAGTTATCGTTTACAAACACTACGGCGCTGTAGGCGGGAACGGTGATCTCGCCCTCGCATTTCAGGGGCTCACCCTCCATTACGCCGATGCCGTTAATGACCATATTCCAGCTTCCCGTCAGGGTGTAAGTCATCTCCTCGCCCGTGGGGTTGGAAACGATCAGGGCCTTGTCGCCCATGTGGTTATCCAGGGTGATGGCGACCTGCCCGTTCTCCATCTGCTTGGCCGACACGGCAGAGTTGACGGAGCGGAACACGTCGTACGTCCGTCTGACGCGGATCAGCTCCCGGTAGTAGCACATCATATCGTATTCGGCCTTGCCGGCGCTCAGCACCGACCAATCGATGTTGTTGACGGCGTCGCTGGACTTATAGCTGTTCTCGTCGCCGCCCTTGGTGCGGAGCATTTCCTCGCCCGCCTGGAAGAACACCGTGCCCTTGGAGATCATCAGGATCGTAGCGCCCAAGCGGTTCATGGCAAGGCGCTCCTCCACGGTCTGCTCCCCGTTTGACAGAGCCAGCTTATCCCAGAGGGTGTTGTTGTCATGGGCGCTCATGTAGTTTACGACCATGGCGCGCGGAACCGTCCAGCTGGTGCCCGTGCCTGCGCCGCCCTTGATGCCGAAGAGCACCGAGGGGAAGGAGCCGGCACCGTTGCCGCTGATGTAGCCCCTTGAGGTAGCGTTGAACACGCTTCCCTTCAAGCCGTCGCGGATGGCGTCATTGAACACGGCAATGCCGCCCACCGCGCCCGTGAGGGGCTTGATCTGACCGATGCTCGTCTGGTTTGCCATGGTGCTTCCGTCAATGGTGGAGCCCATGGTCCAGCCCTCGCCGTACAGGATCGCCTCCGGATTGACGGTGTGAACGGCGTTTTCCACCTCCTGCATGGTCTCAAGGTCGTGGAGACCCATCAAGTCAAAGCGGAAACCGTCCAGGTCGTATTCCTCGGCCCAGTATTTTACGGAATCCACCATGAATTTACCGAACATATACCGCTCGGATGCGGTGTCGTTGCCACAGCCTGAGGCGGAGGAGTTGGCACCGGTGGCGGTGTATCGGTAGTAGTAATAAGGAACGATCTTATTGAAGGAGCTGTTGGCATCGTAGGTGTGGTTGTACACCACGTCCATAACCACGCCGAGGCCGGCCGCGTGCAGGGCCTGAACCATCTGCTTATATTCCTTGATCCTCACCTCGCCGTTGTAGGGGTCGGTGGAATAGCTTCCCTCCGGCACGTTGTAGTTCTTGGGATCATAGCCCCAGTTGAACTGGCCGTCGGGGTTGGCCTCGTTTACCGTCGCGTAATCGTATACGGGAAGCAGGTGCACGTGGGTAATGCCAAGGTTCACAAGGTAATCAACACCGACGCTCTCTCCCGCGCCGTTGACCAGCCCGCGCTCGGTGAAGGCAAGGTACTTGCCCTTGTACTGAGATGCGGCGATCTTGTTTGAGAAGTCACGAACGTGAACCTCCCAGATGATGGCATCCGAATAGGTCTTGATGCCGGTGGAGAACTCGGCGCCCCAGCCCTCCGGGTCGGTGCGGGAAAGATCCACCACCATGCCCCGGTCGCCGTTCAGGCCGGCGGCCTTGGCGTAGGGGTCTACGGCCTCCTGGGTGCCAACGGACGTGGTGACCGAGTAGGTATAGTAGGTGCCGTGGCCGCAGTTTGCGGTATAGGACCACACGCCGCGCTCGCCCTTGACCATATCCACGCTCTCATAGGCAGAGCCGCCGTTGCCGGCGGAGAACAGATTGAGCACCACCCGGGATGCGGTGGGTGCCCACACCTTGAAGGTAGTGGTGTCTCCGTGGATAACGGCGCCCAAATCGTCGCCGCTGTAGGTATAATTCTCAATAAAGTAGGGGCTATCGAAAATGGACGTGGGGACCACGGCTCGCTCGCCGTACTCCTCAATGACCACCCGATAATTCTTGGAGATGTCCAAGGTCTCCTCCACCTCGATGATGCCGCTGGTGGCTTCCCTGCCCATATTGGTGATGCTGAGCACGGTCAGCTCCTTATCCCCCTCGTACACCTTGATCTGGCTGTAGCTGGAAATGGTGGTTTTGGGGGTGATGTTATACTGGATGTTGTGGAAATCCTTCATGCCGGCCAGCGTGAATTTCTTGATCATCGTCAGCGTTTTGCCCCCATCCGGACTGGTATACTGGGCGGCATCGCCGCTCTTTAAATAAATGAAGGTTTCCTCACCCTCAATCACCGCAAAGCGGTCCTCGCTTGTGGCATCCTTGGTGGCCTCGCCCCAGGAGGTGCCGCCGGGCTCGGAGCAGCCGGTGCGCACGATAAAGCCGATCTGCTCAATGCCCTCGGGCACGTTGAGCACTACCTTGGCGCCGTATTCGCAGGGATGCATAATATATCCGCTTCCCTCCTTGCCGTCCCACCAGGCCCAGATGTCACAATCCTCGATGACACCGGGATGCGACCAATAGAAGGTGATCTGATTGTAGCCCTCCTCCTTCGGGATGGTATACTCGCCCTCGGGAATTTGCCAACGGTCGGGATCCTCCCCGCCGGGGTCGCCTGAATCGCCGCAGGCGGTCAGCACAAGACATGCGAGCATCGCTACGGCCAACAGAAGGGAAAGAATGCGTGTAGTTGCGTTTTTCATAATCCACCTCATAAAAATGATCGTAAATTTAGAATGCGTGGGTTACTCCCGGACCGGTCCGGTAGAGGAGCGGAAGATGGGCTCCGTATGGATGGTAATGCGCTTGGTCTTGTTGCCCTTGATGGCTTGGCGCAGAAGGGTAAAGGCGTTCTCACCAAGGGTAATGAAGTCCTGCTTTACCGTGGTCAGGGCGGGGGTAAAGTACCGTGCCAGATCCAGATTGTCAAAGCCGCTGACCGACACGTCCTCGGGAACACGCAGGCCACGGGCCTTCAGCCCGCCGATGAGGCCGATGGCGATCAGATCGGAGGCGCAGACCACGGCGGTCACGCCCATGTCCGCAAAGTAGTCCGCCGCGTCGTAGCCGCAATGCTCCGTGTAGTTGCCGTAGCGGATGTACTCGCTGTTATACTCCAGATCTCCCTCGATCAGACCGATCAGGTAGCCGGAGAAGCGCTCGCGGGTGACAATGGACTCCCGATCGCCGCCCAAAAATCCGATCTTGCGGTGACCCAGCTCGATCAGATGCGCGACGATGGCCGCCACCGAGTTGATGTTGTCACTGCTGATGCAGGCAACCTTGGGATTTTTTACGTACGAGTCCATCATCATGGTTGGGATCGCAGTGGACTCCAGCTCCTTCATGATGGGACTGCTCAGCTTTGTGCCAAGGATCATCAGGCCGCAATAGTTGTTCTCCTGACACATCTTTTTTAAATTGGGAGGATTCTTGTCGGAGCAATGCTCCACCACCACCTCGTAGTGGTAGGCGTTAGCGGCCTGCTGGAAGCCGGTGAGCACCGGGTAGCCGATCTGAGAATTGCTTTGGGAATCCATGTTCTCAAACAGGATGCAGATGCGCTTGGATTCCTGATTGCGATGGGGGGTAAAGCCAATGGATTTGACGTAGCTGTTGACCCGCTCGCGGGTCTCTGCACTGATGTCGGAGGCGTTGTTGAGGGCTTTGGAGACCGTGCTGGCCGAGAGACCCAGCGCAGAGGCAATTTCTTTTATGGTCATTTTCGTTCATCCTCACATAATTTTCGAAACACAAGCCGGCACGTTTAGGAGCATTTTTGCCGGATTTTGCACGTTCATACCATCATTATACCACAGTTCCCGGATTTTACAATGTATTTTTCACAAAAATTGCGGGTTTTTGAAAGGTTTTTTCGCAAAAATATCAGAATTTCACCCTCCTGCCGCCGGGTCTTTCGGGAAAATTGCGCCAAACCGATATCGAAAATTATCGAAATTATTTCGAAAAACAAGCGCAAATTCCGGCAGGGAGCCGAACGCAAGACGTGGTTCACATTTTTTTTGCACAGACCGCCCACTCTTTTTTTGCCCCGTCCAGTCCCACCGAAAAGGGATCGCTTTTTCGTGTTTTCCGCCGGTCAGAGGTGCCAAAAGCGCTTCCCACCGTTCGAAATATTTCGAAAAATCCGCCCAAAATGCGCACCCTGCACAAATACGGAAGAAGAAATTGTGCATTAGGTAAAAAATACCACACTCGTTTGACTTTCCGGTGTACAAATTGTATAATAAACATGTTAGAAACGACCGCGGCCGACGCGCCGGGTCGACCTAAACCACAATTTCATATAAGGAGAAAAGAACATGAAAAAACTCTTATCCGTCATTTCCATGATTATGGCACTCCTGCTCTCCTTGGCTTGCTTTGCAGCCTGCTCCCCCTCGGACGATCCCGAAGAGGGCGACAAGGTAACCGTTTCCTGGTATCAGGGCAGTAAGCTCCTCAAGGAAGAAAAGGTTGACAAAGGCTCCAAGCTGACAAGCTGGACTCCCGATCCCGTCGAGGGCAAGGACTTTACCGGCTGGTACGCCGAGGCCTCCCTCACTCAGGAATTCGATTTTGAGACCGTTGTGAACGAGGACATCGATATCTTTGCTAAGTTCACCAGCAACGTGTTCGTTAAGGACGACAAGTCCTACTACCTCATCGGTACCGGCTCCGGCGACATGAAGAAGAGTGGCTGGAACCACGAAAACTCCATGAACAACCTGGTTATGACCAAGACCGACAACGCATCGGCCAACGTATACGAGATCCAGATCCTCATGTATGCAGGCGACGCCTTCCAGATCTGCTACGGCGGAACCTACGACGGTCAGGTTGGTATCGGTTACGTTCCCGGCGTTGAGTACGCAGACGGCACAAACCGCTACGACAGCAACACCTACACCGCCGCTGACAAGAAGTTTGCAACCGTTAAGGGCGCAGACGGCACCGTGATCTTCGAGGGTCACGACGAGTTCAACAAGGAATACTGGACCTGGAACATCTTCCTTGCCGCAGGCCAGGACGGTATTTACAAGATCATCTACACCACGTATCCCGATCATCCCGCAGACAACAAGATCACCTTCGAGCTTGTTGAAAAGAAGGAGCCTCTCACCGAGACTCACGAAATGTACATCTGCGGTACCGTTTCCGGCTGGGACTTCGACGATAACTTCAAGATGACCCCCGACGACACCAAGGAAAACTACTCCTTCCTTCTTAACATTGCAGAAGACTCCGAGATCAAGCTCCGCAACAAGATCGGCGACAGCTGGTACGGCGTAGCAGAATCCACCGCTGAGGGCCCCTGGACTCTTGGCACTGGTGACGCAAACCTTGCACTTACCGCAGGTGTTTACAAGATCTCCTACAACGTAGCAAGCAACACCGCTACCGTTGAGTCCGTTGCCAAGTCCTTCTGGCTGGCCGGCGTTCTCAAGGGTGCAGGCTTCTGGAACTGCGGCTCCGGCATCGAGTTCGAGAAGGTGAACGACTCCACCTACAAGGCATACTACACCTTCACTGAGGCTGACACCGACGCATCCTGGATGAACGGCTTCGTTGGCGCATGCAAGGCAGTTTACGGCTACGCCGGTTGGGATGCTGACCTCTGGTTCGGCAACCCCGAGAACGGTGACAACGTAACCGTTGAGTCCTACGGTCTCTATGAGCTGGTTCTTACCCTTGCCGATCCCTCCGACTACTCCAAGGGCGGCTCCGTTGTGGCTACCAAGCTTGAGGGCTACTACCTCGTTGGTACCATCGGCGACGGTGACACCTGGAGAGCAGAGTCCCAGAACAAGATCGAGGGCGACACCGTTGCCATCGACTACACCTGGACTGAGAAGGATAAGGCAGACTGGCTTGGCGAAAACCAGATCGCCGCAATCAAGATCATTAAGGTTGACGCAGCCGGTAACGTATCCTGGTACGGCAACGCAACCAACGGCGACAACGTGATCATCGATTCCGTTGGCACCTACACCATCGCTCTTGACGGCGAGGTTGTTACTGCTACCAAGAAGTAATTCTCTACCGACATAATCAATGCGGGGTGGACTTTGTCCCGCCCCGCATTCTTACTCAAATTTGCAAAAAGGAGTTCATTATGAAAAAAAGCAGATTTTTTGCTGTTGTGCTTGCCGTTCTTATGCTCTGCCTTTCTCTCGCAGCCTGCGGCGGTGAGCCCGCCGACGGGGGATCCACCGAAAAGGAAAAGGTCGTTCTTACCGTCTGGGGCTCCGCTGAGGACCAGGAAATGCTGAAGGAAATGTGCGCAGCCTACGCCGCAGCCAACCCCGACAAGGAATATAAGTTCCTCTTTGGCGTTCAGGGTGAAGGCGACGCCGCTGACAAGGTTCTCAACGACGTTACCTCCGGTCCCGACGTATTCTCCTTTGCCAGTGACCAGATCAACAAGCTCATCGCCGGCGGCGCTCTTGCCCGCGTTGGCGGTCAGAACGAGACCGACGTAAAGGCCAACAACTCCGCCACCTCCGTGGATGCGGCTACCGTTACCATTAACGGCGAGGATCAGCTCTTTGCTTATCCCTGCACCGAGGATAACACCCTCTTCCTCTACTACGACAAGTCCGTCATCGACGCTGAGGACGTAACCACCCTTGACGCGCTCCTTGACGCAGCACACGCAGCCGGCCGTAAGGTTCACTTCAAGCTGAACGACGACGGTTGGTATCTCTCCAGCTTCTTCTTCGCTTATCCCGATCTTGGCTATCAGGTTTCCTACAACGATAGCATGACCGAGGTTGGCGTAAACATCAACTACAACAACGCACAGGGTCTTGCCGTTATGAAAGCGCTTGTGAAGTACGTAAACCACCCCGCTCTGTGATCCAGACCGACGACAGTAAGCTGATTGCAGGCTTTACCCCTGCGGCTGACGGCACCGTTGAGGCGGCCGCCGGTGTTTCCGGTACCTGGAACGCAAAGGCAGTTAAGGATCTTCTCGGCGAGAACATGGGTGTTGCCAAGCTTCCCACCGTTGAGATCGACGGCCAGCAGAGACAGCTTACCACCTACATGGGCTGCAAGCTGATCGGCGTAAACGGTTACAGCCAGAACAAGGGCGAGGCTCACAAGCTTGCCGCTTGGCTGACCAACCAGGAAAACCAGCTCAAGAGATTTGAGACCCGTGGCTTCGGCCCCTCCAACAAGGCCGTTGCCGCCTCCGATGCAGTAGCCAACAACCCCGTAATCTCCGCCGTTATGGCTCAGGCAAAGTTCAGCCGTGCACAGAAGAGCGTTCCCGGCAACTACTGGACTCCCATGGGCTCTCTTATCACTCCCTTCATCGAGCGCAAAGAGGCCGACACCCTTCAGGATTACACCGACGAGGAGCTTCAGGCACTTCTGGATGCGCTGGTAGCTCAGATCGCTAAATAACGCTTTTTTTTCGGGGACTGCCGCTACAGCAGTCCCCATTTTCAATCAAAGACGAGGAGGTTGCCAATGGATCTCAATTATTATAGAATGACTCCGTTCCGGAAGATCATCTATAAAATATCCCGGTTTTTCAAAAATATCGGAACGAATATTGCAGGCTTTTTTGTGAGAATGTTTCGGGCGATCGTCGGCTTCTTTGTCGGGATCGGACGCGGATTCAAGGAATTCGGCCTGAATTTCTGGCACGGAGACGCGCTGACGAAATCCTCTCATCTGCTTGTGGGCTTAAGCCATCTTTTCCGCGGCCAGGTGGTGCGCGGAATCATCTATCTGTTCCTTGAAGTCGCATTCGTCCTCTACATGGTACTGTTCGGCGGCAATTATCTGGCCATGTGCTTTGAGAATTTCCTCATCGGCGGAAACGTCGGCCGGGTGGAAACGAACGACTTCTGGAACGAGGAGGAGGGTATCTTCGATAAGGTTATCGGCGACAACTCCTTCCTCATTCTTCTCTACGGAATCCTTACCCTGTTCGTTATTATTTTCTTCCTTATATTCTATATCAACGCAACCAAGGAAAGCTACGAGCTTGAGCAGTGCCGCATCATCGGCAAAAAGCCCCAGAGCTTTAAGCGGGATCTGAATAACCTGCTTGACAACAAGTTCCACGTAACTCTCCTTTCCCTTCCCATGGTGGGTCTGTTCATGTTCACCGTCGTCCCCTTGGTGACCATGATCCTGATCGCCTTTACCAACTACGACGCGGCCCACGAGGTGCCCCAGCACCTGTTCCAATGGGTGGGCTTTGCCAACTTTGCCGAGCTGTTCCAAGGAGAATCCCGTCTGGGCGATACCTTCTGGCGGGTACTGGGCTGGACCCTGCTTTGGGCGGTGCTGGCGACCTTTACCAGCTACATCTTCGGTATGCTGCTGGCCATGCTGATCAACCGGAAGGGCATTAAGCTGAAAAAGCTCTACCGTACCCTCTTTGTGGCCACCATTGCCGTGCCCCAGTTCGTTTCCCTGCTGATCATGTCCAAGATGCTGGATACCGGCGGCGGTATTCTCGGCTCGGGCGGCGGTATTATTACCCAGCTGATCGAGCAGCTCTTTGACTTCCACCTGAAATTCGGCATCGACATCAACACCACGCGCATTTGCATCGTGCTTGTGAATATGTGGATCGGCGTGCCCTACAGTATGCTGATGTGCTCGGGTATCCTTATGAATATCCCCAACGACCTGTACGAGTCCGCCCGCATCGACGGTGCTTCCCCTGCGCGCCGCTTCTTCAAGATCACCCTCCCGTACATGCTCTTCGTGACGGGCCCCTATCTGATCACCCAGTTTATCGGAAACATCAACAACTTTAACGTCATTTACCTTCTCAGCGGCGGCGGCCCGGGCGACATTATGCTCTACACGGACGGCGCCAAGGGAACGGACCTGCTGATCACCTGGCTTTATAAGCTGTCCTTAGGAACCGACCGAAACTACAAGCTGGCCTCGGTGATCGGTATTCTCGTATTCGTAATTTCCGCCGTGTTCAGTCTCATTGTTTACAATAAGTCGTCGGCGGTGAAAGGAGAGGACAACTTCCAATGAGTGAACAGACCAAGATACAAGCTCCCGAGACGGTCGACGAGCAGTCCTTGAACGGCTGGCAGAAGATCGACCGGATGGAAGCCGAGCTTGAAAAAAGCAAGCCGAAGAAAAAGCGCCGCGGCGGTATGCGCTTCCGGCGGATCTTCGGCGATACGGTGGGCCAGGTGGTGCTGACCATTCTCTCGATTGTGTGGATCATCCCCCTCTTCTATCTCTTCGTACAGTCCTTCCGCAAGGAGGGTGGCGCCTGGTCGCCCACCTTCTTCCCCCAGAACTGGACCCTCGACAACTACAAGCGCCTGTTTACGGAAACCGAATTTTTGCGCTGGTACGGCAACACCCTGTTTATTGCCATCTGCAGCTGCATCATCACCGCGCTCTTTGTGCTCTCCGTAGCGTACGTATTCAGCCGCATTAAGTTCAAGGCCAGAAAGCCCATGATGAACATTATGCTGATCCTCGGCATGTTCCCCGGCTTTATGAGTATGTCGGCGGTGTATTTCCTTTTGAAGATCCTCCTGCCCAATCACTACCAGTCCCACGCCAGCCTGATCATCGTGTATTCGGCCGGTGCGGCGCTGAGCTACTACATTGCCAAGGGATTCTTCGACACCGTGCCCAAGTCCTTGGACGAGGCCGCCCGCATTGACGGCGCCTCCCGCTTCCGCACCTTCCGCAAGATCGTTTTGCCCCTCAGTAAATCCATCATTATTTATACCATTCTCGTATCCTTCATTTCTCCCTGGTGCGATTATATTTTCGTCTCCTACATCATGGCCGGCGTACCCGATACGGGTATGTATACCGTTTCCCTCGGTATGTATAAGTGGCTGGAGCGCGAAATGATCCAGCAGTACTTTACCACCTTCTGTGCGGCCGCCGTAATCGTGGCCACACCGATCACCGCCCTCTTCATGTGGTTGCAGAAATACTACGTACAGGGCGTTACCGGCGGCGCGGTCAAGGGCTAAGGAGGCGCGCATGAAACGATTCTTCGCGATCCTGCTGACCCTCGCCCTCCTTGCATCCTCCCTTGCCCTGTCGGCCTGCGGAGGGGATAAGGTTACCCTCAACGTGATCGACGACAACGTCCGCAACTGGTACGAGATCTTCGTATACAGCTTTTACGACACGGATAACGACGGCATCGGCGATCTGAACGGCGTAACCGCCAAGCTGGATTACATCAAGGAAATGGGCTTTAACGGCATCTGGCTGATGCCCATTCACCCCTCCCCCACCTACCACAAATATGACGTAACGGATTATTACAGCATCCATCCCGACTACGGAACCCTTGAGGACTTCAAAACGCTGGTGGACGAGGCCCACAAGCGCGGGATCCGGGTCATTATCGATTTGGTGGTCAACCACACCAGCGACAGCCACCCCTGGTTTACCGAGGCCTGCAGCTACATCCGTAAGAACGGTGAGCCCGGCGGCGCATACGGTGACTTTTACAACTTCCGCGTAACGGACAACAACGCCTACCACGACGTCATGGGAACCAAATATTCCTACGAGGGTCAGTTCTGGAGCGGTATGCCCGATCTGAACCTGAACAGTGAGAACGTCCGCGAGGAGATCAAGCGCATTATGAGCTTCTGGCTGACGGAGTACGACGTGGACGGCTTCCGTCTGGATGCGGTCACCAGCTACTACACAGGCGATTTGCAGGGCAACATCGACTTCCTCTCTTGGCTGAACACCGAGGCAAAGAGGATCAAGCCCCAGGCGTACATCGTCGGCGAGGCTTGGGTGGGTAGTGACTACACCATCGACCGCTATTATGAGAGCGGCTGTGACAGCTTCTTCCTCTTTACCGGCGCACAGGCCGGCGGAACCGTTGCAACGGCGGTCAAGCAGTGCAGCGGCAAGGCCATCGGCCAGCTGTTTGTAAGCCTTAAAGAAACCTACGGCGATGCCGTTCTTGCCCCCTTCCTCGGCAACCACGACACCATGCGCCCAGGCAGCTTTATGCCGGGCATGGACAACGTAAAGATGGCGGCCGGCGTCCTTTCCATGATGAACGGCGGCGTGTTCGTCTACTACGGCGAGGAGATCGGCATGATCAGCAAGGGCGGAAACAACTCCGACCCGGCCAAGCGCATTGCCATGAAGTGGGAGGCCAAGAACATTTACGAGGGCTGCTGTTACCTTCCCCCGGAGAACACGCCCGTGGATGCCTCCTCCTACTATTACCCGTCGGTGGCCGAGCAGGCAGAGGATGCGGACAGCATTCTGAATTACTACAAGAAGGCCATGGAGCTCCGCAACCGATTCCCCTCCATTGCCAGAGGAACGGTTACCTACTACCCCGAGGGGCAGAACAATTACATTTGCGTGATCACCAAGGAGTATCAGGCGGAGAAGATCACCATCGTCTTCAACATGGACTCCTTCGAGCAAACGGTAACCCTTGACAAGGACACCCTCGGATACAACAAGCTGGTCGGGGAGCTTTATGCCGCCGGAGGAGAATTCTCCTTCGACGCCAGCGGAGCGCTGGTTATGCCCCCGCAATCGATCGCAATCTTTAAATAAGGAGTATTAGTATGGCAAGCTTGTCACTAAAGCATATTTTCAAGGTATATGACGGAGGCGTAAAGGCAGTTAACGACTTCTGCATGGACATTGAGGACAAGGAATTTATCGTATTCGTTGGCCCCTCCGGCTGCGGAAAGTCCACCACCCTCCGTATGATCGCGGGGCTGGAGGAGATTACCGCGGGCGAGCTTCGGATCGACAATGAGATCGTCAACGATTTCGAGCCCAAGGACCGAAACATCGCCATGGTGTTCCAGAACTACGCCCTGTATCCCCACATGAGCGTGTATGAGAACATGGCCTTCTCCCTCCGCACCATCCGCATGCCCAACGACCAGATCCACGAAAAGGTAATGGAGGCCGCCTCCATTCTCGGTATTACGGAGTACCTGGAGCGCAAGCCCAAGGCCCTCTCCGGCGGTCAGCGCCAGCGCGTGGCGCTGGGACGCGCCATCGTTCGCCAGCCCAAGGTCTTCCTCCTCGACGAGCCGCTGTCCAATCTGGACGCCAAGCTCCGTGCGGCCATGCGTGCCGAGATCTCCCGCCTGCATGAAAAGCTGGGAACCACCTTTATCTACGTTACCCACGACCAGGTGGAGGCCATGACCATGGGCTCCCGCATCGTGGTTATGAAGGACGGCTACGTTCAGCAGATCGACACCCCCATTAACCTTTACAAGTATCCCGACAATATGTTCGTTGCGGGCTTTATCGGCACCCCTCAGATGAACTTCTTCGACGGCACCGTAGTGAAGAACGGCGAGGACGTCCGCTTCTCGCTGGATTGCGGTACCAACATCGATATGAAGTACATCCAGGCCGATAAGATCCCCGTCAATTACATGGACGGCGCACATAAGATCGTCTTTGGCATCCGTCCGGACGCGGTGCGCGTGTATAACAGCACCAATTACGACGACGGCTCCTGGGCACCCGCCAAGGCAGTTGTCAGCGTAGTGGAGGTTCTCGGCGGCGAGACACTGATCTACGCCAACCTCAATCTGGAAACTCCCGATGCCCAGAGCGGCGCCATCATTATCCGTGCCGACTCCGACACGCAGGTGCGCCGCGGCGACATCATCGATATCGAGATCTCCCGCAAGAAATTCCACGTGTTTGACAAGGCCACCGAAAAGAGCATCCGCCGGAGAATTCCCAAGGAAAACGTCATCCGTGCGTCCGTGGCCGGCGGCGTCCTCGCCTTTGCCGACCAGCACTTTACCCTTCCCTCCGCCATCCGTTGCGCCGACAGTGCGGACGTGGAGATCTCCATGCCCATTCAGGCGCTCACTCTGGGCGAGGGCGGCGGCAAGGCCAAGGTGCAGTGGACGGAGGACATCGACGGCAAGACCCTCTACTTCCTCCGAGTGGGCGAGCTTACCCTGTTCTCCCTTGAGGCAGGCGAGGCGCGGTTTGCCATCGGCGACGAGATCGCCTTTGACATCGACTTTACACAGATGTCCGCCGAGGCGCTTGGCGTTACTCCCCTCTGCCTGACGAACACTCTGGACGGCATCTTTACCAAGGAAAAGAACCCCGCCGGCAAGCAGTACGATTTCTTCATGAACATCGGCGACGCCAAGCTGGTGCCCACAGACGGCATTTGCGAAAAGGTCTTTGCCTGCAAGGGCAACAAGATCTTCCACACCCCCTTGGAGTACGTCATCGAGGCCAAGAAGCTGTCGGTGGTGCCCCACGCAGAGGGAGCAAAGAACGCGCTGACCGGCAAGGTCGTTACCCTGCTGGATTACGGCCGTGAATCCTACGCGGTAATCGACGTGGGCGGACAGACCCTGACCGCCGCTTATAGGGGCAACGTGGGCGATACCGTTGACGTTCTCGTGCCGGTAGAAGCCATGACCATCAAGGATAAAACCATCGATATCATCATCGTGTGATTCCTCCTACCCACAGAAAAAGGACAGAGAGCTTACGTTCTCTGTCCTTTTTTCTTGATATCCGTCCGCGGGGTCAGTTCTCCCGCTTTTTCAGGTAATAGGTGTTGGTCTCCTCCGTATCGGTGTCCTCGCCGGAGAAGGAGTATTTCTTTACGTTCCGTCCGATGACGGTGCCGTCCGTCAGCAAAAGGCAATAGCCCTCGGTGCTGGAGCCCGTCCAGCCGTTGCCGCCGGTCCGTCCCACCCGTACGACCGCCCCATAAAAATGGCCGTCCTTTACGATCACGTAGCTGGCGCAGGAGGCAACGGCGTGATTGGTGGTGCTACTGCTACTGGAATAGCGCTCGTAAATATCATTGTAGGTGCTGGATTCGTACTGATCCTCAATGATCCAGCCCTCCGCCTCCCGGGCGATGGCCTCTGCCGCCTCGCCGTCCAGGGAAAGCGCATCCAGCACGTATCCCTCCACCCCTATGGGCAGGTCGGGACGTGCCTCGCCCCGGTGAAAGCCGTACCCGGCGTCCACCCAGTCCTTTGTCTCCACGCCTGTCTGAATAATTTCTACCAATCGGATGCTCATAGGCCCCTCCTGTTTTTTATTTTCATACTTCAATCTCGGTTATGTGCGGGTTTTGCCGTCAGGGCTGCTCCAACAGCGAACCGTGAAACGTTTAATGTAATTTCCCCAATTTTGTCGTATTTGCAATAACGATCAGCGAGCTTTTCGCATCAAGCACCTGCTCGGGATTGATATTTACGTTTACCTTTTCACCCTTCTTGATAGCGACAATGTTGAAGCCGAATTTTTTGCGGAGATTTAATTCAATCAAATTTTTGCCGCACCACTCGTCCTTGATGTCGATCTCCACGATGGAGACATCCTTTGACAGAGAGATCATATCGATAAAACCGGAGCTGAGCAAATTCTTGGCAAGGCGAATTCCTGATTCGTGTTCGGGAAAGACCACCTGATCCGCGCCTACGCGAAGCAATATTTTTCGCTGCATCTCGTTGGCGCATTTTGCGATAACGGTCTTAACACCAGCCTCCTTGCAAAGTGTGATCGCCATGACACTTGCCTCAAGGTTGCTGGCCATACAAACGATAACGGTATCAATATTACCGATTCCGAGACGGGAGATAACCTCTGCATCCGTCACGTCTGCACATTTGCACACAGGCAGAGATGCCGCCGCATCATTGACGATTTTTTCCTCGGTGTCGACGGCAATGACCTCCATGCCGTGATCAACAAGCTCTCTTGCTACAGCTATGCCGTATCTTCCAAGGCCAAAGACTGCATATGTTTTCTTTGCTTTCATTGTTTTTTCCTCATCCTATACTGATATCTTCCGTTGGTTCGGAAATGACGTTCTGACTCTCGTTTTTACTGCCAAGCGCCACCGCAAGCGAGATGGGACCGACTCTGCCGAAATACATCGTGACGATGATGATCAGCTTGCCAAATGTGTTAAGTGCTCCGGTCAGATTTCTTGAAAGCCCGACGGTTGCCGTCGCGCTGACCGTTTCATAGACCGCATCAAGGGCGGATAGATTACCGGTTGCCATCAAAAGCACGGTGGATGCAGAACAGATCGCGAGGAATGTCACAACCACGGCGACTGATTTTTTTATTGAACCCTCGGAAATACGGCGACCGAACAGGGTTGCGCTGTTCCTGTTTCTGATGGTAGCAAACGCCGAGCACACAAGGACGGCAATGGTTACTGTTTTCATGCCGCCAGCCGTTCCAACGGGCGAACCGCCGATCAACATCAAGATAATGGATACGGCGGCAGAGGCATTCGTTAGATTTTCTTGGGGAATTGAGGCAAAGCCTGCGGTTCTTGTGGTTACCGACTGAAAGAGAGACACCTGAATTTTATCGAGCAGGGACATATTTTTGATGGTCAGCGGGTTTGCATATTCGAAAACAAATATCAGGATCGCGCCGGCTAAAATAAGTCCTGCGGTAACGGTAAGAGCAATCTTTGCGTGTAAGGTCAGATGTCTGAATATCCTGCGATTCTTGGGGGAACGGCTCCTGATTACACGAAGCACATCCCACCATACGATGTAGCCGAGGCCGCCGAGAATGATGAGCACAGATGTGACGATGTTGATCAAGGGATTGGTAGCGTAATTGCAAAGGCTATTTTCCGCTATGATGTCAATGCCTGCGTTACAAAAGGCAGAAACGGAATTGAATATCGATATCCAGATACCCCTTGCACCAAATTCGGGAACGAACACGAGCATATAAAGAACAGCGCCTATTCCCTCGATAATCAGCGTACCGAACAGTACGTTCTTAACAAATTTGGCCAGTCCCGACATCGTATTGAGATTGAAAGCATCCTGGATGAGCAGGCGGTCGCCGATACCCATTTTCCTATTGAAAAGAAGCATCAGCCCCGACATAATAGTGATGGTACCAAGGCCTCCGATCTGTATCAAAAGCAAAATAACGATCTGCCCGAATACACTCCACGTTGATACTGTGGGAAGTGTAACAAGTCCTGTCACGCAGGTGGAGGTTGTCGCCATAAAAAGTGCATCAAGATACGGCACGGCCTCACCGGCGGCGGAGCTGATCGGTAATGCCAGCAGTCCGCTGCCTATGAGAATTGTCACGAGAAAGCTGAGCAAAATAATCTGAGTGGTTGAGAGTGCAAATTTCTTTTTCCAAACCATAAGATTTCCCTTAAAAATATAAAGGAAGCAACGGCCACTGCAGACAGCTGGTTCCTTTTAAATTATTCACCTTTACTGTTTTAACACATTTTTGCATCTGTGTCAATGTTTTTTGTGTGATACCGCACAAGGTAAGATGCCGCTTCACTTTTATTTTCTTGCCCTAAGAGCACCTCGCTTGCGGTTATATTATAGCAAAAATTTGATTGTTTGTAAAGAGTGATGTCTCGGCCACGCCGAAGTGATGTTATGGCTTCGCCATAGTGATGTATTGCTCCTTCGTCGCAAAGTGATGTAATGTTTGCCCACTTCGCCGCAAGGCGAAACATCACTCACGAAGTGAACATCACTGCCGAAGGCTACATCACTTGCCCGCAAGGGCAAACATCGTTCCAAACAAAAGAGCACTGCTCTCGCAGTGCTCTTTTGTTTTGGCACGTGTTGACAAAAAAGATGCCAAGGTATATTTCTACATATAACGAACAACAGAGCTTTACACAAAAACTCTTTTTAGTTGCGATATTTTTTCTTTGCTTGGCACGGAAAATGTCTGCGCTTGCTTGCCAATCGCGGCATATTTATGTTCTCCCATAG
>JAGARU010000104.1 GCA_017622085.1 Clostridia bacterium
ATCGGTCGATCTGCTCTCGCAGACGGCACACCGTGTTAAGCATGCCCATTTCCTCAAGCTCGGGATCTGTCATGCCAAGCTCACGGATCGCCTTGAAAACGTTCAGATAGTTTGAGTATGTCATACTCTGATCGTAGGCGCTTCCTACGGGAACATAACCGGGGTGAGCCTCAACGTATGCAAGATACGGCTTCGTTGTGGATTGCTCGGGCGAGCCCGAGGGAGTAGCGAGATAAAGTCCGTCTCCTTGAGGCTTCATCACGTAAGAGAGAAAATTCGCTGATGCAAGGAGGGCAGGGAGTATTCTTTTCTTCAGAAGCTCCTTGTCTTTTGTGTAATCATAGTAATCATAGAAAAGCTCTGCCATAAACGGCGTGTTTCCCCAGCCGTCACGTCCGCCCACCGAGGGATATGCATCGAAGGGGCTGCAGCCCGTGGATATCGACCAAAGTCTGCCCGTTACCTCGTCCTCGCTCTTTATAAAGCCCTTGCGAAGAAGCTCTTCAACGCAGTATTTGTGATTCGGCTCGGCGTATGCCTCGTAGTATCCAAGATACGCTTCGAAGCATTCCGCAATATTGGTGTTGAAGCTCGACCAGTAATTCATCTGGGTATTGATGTTCGACCAATAACCGTTTTTGCATATTGCCGCGTGATATCTGTTCCAGATTCCGTTAAGATTGGAGGGCATACATCCGGGACGGGACGATGCTATATGAAGATATCTGCCGTATGAGAAAATCAGTTCTTCAAGATATTGTCTGTGTCTGCCTTCCTTGTATTCCGAAAACAAGGCATCCGTAGGAATTTGGGGTGTTTCTTCCGTGAGGGATATGCTTGCTCTTGAAAAAAGCTCCGAGTAATCAAAGACATGCCTGTCACGAAGCACGTCAAGGCTCTTCTTTGACGCTGCCTCAAGGATTCTCGCAATCTTTTCATGAGGATGGGGCAAACCGTCAAGCTTTTTGTTGTTCGGCTCCTTGAATATGTCGGGGCAAAGCTCGTAATTTGTTCCGACAGAGACAATGACATAGGCGCTGTCAGCATTCGTGACGGTGATTCTTCCGTTCGAGTATTCGTCAACACTGTCTATCGCGCCGCCCGGATTCTCCGCGGCAACAGTACCGCCACTCGTGAACACTCTGAAGCCCGCTTCGAAATCCATTTCATAGCCGACGGTCATTTTTTCGTTATAACCCAAGTTGCTTCCGGGCAGATGCCCGAACATAGTAACGGTGTTACCCTTTGCAATCACGTCTCCCGTTTTCTTTTCGTACTCAAAATAGGGGATCTTCGGCTCGAGAGTGAAGCTCAGGTTGCCCTTTCCCGATGCCTTGAGCGATATGACGGTAACGCCGTCGGGATAGCTTGCGAAGTATTCTCGCAGGTAATCCACACCGCCGTACGTATACCTCACGGTTGAGATAGCGTTTTCAATGTCGAGCGCGCGGTGATAATTTTTTACCGATTCATATTCGTGACCGAAGTGGAGATAAAGCTCGGTCATATTCGTCGTTCCCGAGTTCGTCGTAGTGCCGCTGGTTGAGAGCGTGTTCTCGTTGATCTGAACACGCTCGCGCTCGGTGAGGCCGAATATCTTCGCACCCATATACCCGTTTGCTATCGGAAGCGCGCGCACCTCCCAGCCGGTGTTCTGTGCGTTTGTATAGGTAGTCGAGCGGCGGTCATCGTCGGGAGCGGGACTTGAATACCATAGCCGATAACGCTTGGTATTATTTGTGTTTTTGTTGATTGCTTGCAATGACGTGATCTCTCCCTTCAAATATTTTTAATCGGTGGGATTCGGATGTTGAACAAATGAATGCTTGTTATATATCGGCTGTAAAAGCGTAAGCGCGCATTTTTTAAAGAATCTTATTCTCATCCTTATAACTCATGGGCCCTTTTCCGATGCATTTTAAGAACACCTTCGAAAAATAGTGAACGCTTTTGAATCCTGTTGCCAAGGCGACCTGGGAGATATTCATATCCGAATAACGAAGAAGCTCCTTGGCCTTTTCCAACCGCTTCTCCCGAATATACTCGATTGGTGTGCGGTTCGTTTGTTTTTTGAATTTTCTCAAGAAGTAATTCTTTTCAAATCCGACAATACCGGAAAGCATCTCCAGATTCAGCTCCTCGGTGAGATGCTCACAGATATAGTTGACGGCTTTTTCGATTTCGGGAGACATTTTTTTTCTGTCGCTTTCCTCTGTGCTGTCCATATTTTCGCCAAAACGCTGCAAATAGGTCAACAGTAGTTGAAAATTCAGACTGATCACCTTGGCAGACAGCGGCTTTTGTTTTGTATGCTCCTTGATGATCGTCCACAATATAGATTTCATGGGACTGCTTTTTACGTTGATACAAGAGGGTAGCTTCGTGGTGGCTTCTGCCGCTTCACTGTTATTCAAGAAAAACTTGATCTCCAGCGTTTTTAAATCGGTTTTGGCCACGTTAAAGAAGGCGTGATCAACGAAGGGAGGCACCAAATATATGCTTCCCGCATCCATGGCATACGTATTGTCCCCGATTGTGATTTTTCCTGCGCCGCTATCCACGTATAGGAAATGAAAAAACGCATGCCTGTGCTTGGATATACCCGTTTCGCTCAGATAGGCACAGGATTCTACCCATATAATATCGAAATTACTAAAATCCATCGTCCCCTCTTTATACATCAAAGATTTGCCTGCCGATGTGCGCGCGCTCTCTCTAAATAATCATCCAATATTTCAATTTCAAATTCTGCTATAACGTCCCGTACGGTCATATCGGGATCGTTACAAGTAAGCAAAACAGAGCCAACGAATCCGGGATCATGCACATCCAGTGCATCCTTATACTTCTTTTTGGCCGCGGTCAGCTTCTCTTGGTTATAATCAAAATGGCAGAGGGCATAATCGAGATTGACCGCCGCGCTGACGTGCTTTGTATAATTTGTTGAGCCGGCTACGATTTCGCCGTAGGGATTCAATATATAGCAAGGCTGACCGCATATCGCCCCCACAAAATAGCTGCGGCACGTATAAGCCCACTGCGCCTGCCGCATGATCCCCCCGTGAAACATGGAGCTGAATACGATAATGTCAGGCCTCTGTTGTCTATATTGATACAAAAGCTCATCAAAATTCAAATCGAAGCAAATGGCCGAAGCCGCTTTGCCAAAATCAAGCGTCACAAGCTTGGCCTCTTTGCCGTATTGAATATCCGATTCGGTGCTTTCTTCAACCATTAAATGGTTTTTATCGTAAACGCCGCACACCTCACCCATACGATCGATATATACGGTAGAATTGCGGAAAGGCTTATCCTCGGCGCGGGGAACGAACCGAACAGCACTATATGCAATATTTGTATTGTTCTCCTTGGCGATGGGCTTTAGAAAATCCACGATGCTGTCACCAAGGTATTGATAATACGCCTTTAGCTCGGGCCTCGTGTGGGGCACGTACCGATTGGCACATTCCGGAAATACGATCAGATCCGGCTTGTCCGGCAGGACTTCTTCGATCCTTGCTTTCAGATGCTCTTTTATTGCCCTCTCGCAGGCGGCAAAATTTTTTGCCGCCCCCTCAAAGACGAACCTGTTTGCACCTATGGCACTTAACGTAACGTATTTAGCCATGCTTAATCTCCTTTTGAAGAATCATATCCCTTCAAGGTCAAATCATTAAATTCTCTTTTCCAAAAGCAGTTCTGCCATGTCCATCGATTTAGCAGCATCTTCAATGGTGCAGAGCGGCTTGGTGCCGTTTAACAGGCAACTAATAAAGTCCACGTTCTCTGCCTTGTAGCCGTAGTAGTGAGAATATTTATCGCTACCGGCAAGCTCTATGGCGTCTAAATGTTCCACATTGGACCTACGAACACCGGCAGAGGCGGCAGAATACATCGAGCCGCCGTCGTTATAATGGATCTCGGCACTGCACTTCAGATCACCGAGGCCCATATTAATGAAGGCGCTGGCTCTTGGACCGTGAATCTCAAGATCGTGGAAGCGCGCCGCCGTCTGATAGTTGGCGCGCAGCGTGCCGATAATGCCGTTTTCAAAGCGGACGATGCTGCTCCAAGCATTATCTACCGGCGAATTGTTGCTTTCAACAACGGTGGCGACGTTCTTCGGCTCGGAGCCGGCCGCATAGCGCAGCAGATCCAGCGCGTGAATAATATCACAATTATAGGCGCTGGCATAATGCCATCCCGAGTGAATATCCGAATACTTCATAAAGCGGCTGTCGATCTGGGTAATTTCGGTAACGGCCTTCACCCGCTTCAAAACCTCCTGCACCAGGGGCATATGTCTTCTGTTCATGGCGACGGCGGCCACCTTGCCCATTTCCTTGGCCGTTCTTGCCAGCGAGTGTGCTTGATAGGAGTTGATACCTGCGGGCTTTTCCATCAATACGTGCAGGCCGGCGCGCAGGCAGGTATTCGCTACCCAATAGGTACGGTCCGGATCTACCAGCACGATCGCGGCATCCAATTCTTCCTTTTGCAGCATCTCGTGATGAAGAGCGTAGGTCTTTTTGATCCCATACCGGTTGGCAAGTGCCTTTGCCTTTTCTTCATAAAGATCGCAAATGGCAACGATCTCGCATTCCTCGATTTCCGCAAGGCTGGGAACGTGAATATTCGAGCCCATACCTCCTGCACCGATAACACCAACTCTGATTTTTTTAGACATAATAAAAAACCTCCAAAATATGTAATTTTATTTTATAGAAATACTTTTTTCCCCGTTCTTGCCGATTCATAGATCGCGCAAATAATATCGACCGATTTTTTACCCTCGCGGGCATCGATCTGAGGCAACCGCTCGGCGCGGACAGCCTTTACGAATTCAGAGAGCTGCTCTGCGTGAAGCGTGCAATCAATGCCGGACGGGTTGCTGGCAGAGGCGTGCTCTTTTTGCCCGACCGAGTCCGTCGGCATCTCGCCCTCTACGTCGCATACCTCGATCGTATCCTCACACAGCACTACGCTGCCGCGCGAGCCGCAAATTTCAATTCGCCGCCCGTAGCCGGGAGAGACAGAGGTGGTTGCCTGAATGGTACCGATCGCGCCGTTTTCATATTCCAGAACGGCCGTCAGCGTATCCTCGGTTTCTATCTCGTGAACCAAGGTCTTGGCATAGGCGAATACCGAAACGATCCGCCCCATCAGATACTGCAAAAGATCTACGCCGTGAATACCCTGGTTCATCAGAGCACCGCCGCCATCCATGGCCCATGTGCCGCGCCAGGGGCTTTTGGCATAATACTCCGGGCTGCGCCAATATTTCATTATCGCGTTGCCGACGGTAATTTTGCCAAGCTTGCCGCTATCCACGATGCGCTTGACCTTTTGCACCGCCCGACTGTAGCGCAGCTGCGAGATCACCGATACGCAAACGCGATGCTCCTTAGCCGCCTGAACGATATCGCCCGCCTGCGTCGAGGTCAGCGCAAGCGGCTTTTCAATCACCACGTGCTTGCCGGCTTGAATACATCGCATCGCCGCCTCGTAATGCAGACCGCTTGGCAGGCAGATGCAGACGGCATCGATATCGGGGGAGCAAACAAGCGCCTCGATACTTGAAAAGGCCTTTGCCTGATGCGCCGCGCACAGCTTATGCTGTGCCTCCTCGTTCAGATCGTAAGCGCCGACCAAAACAGCCCCCTCGATCTTTTGAATGGCATCGGCGTGGAAGGCGGAGATCAATCCGCACCCCCAAATGCCAAAACGAAAATCGCTCATCAGACGCCTTCCTTCCATGCCGTTTCTCCATAATGCTTAGGCAGTAAAAAAACGCCGCCGCTTTGCTCGTAAAACCTATCAGTCAAATGGAAAACACCGTTTTCACAGGCGGTGAAACGCTCGCCATGCAATGGGTGATACCGCCGCATAGATTCCCAATTTACGTAATTTTGCTCACCGTTGGATTCCACAACGCCAATACGCATCTGCCCAATGGGCTGCAGACGCGCCGCAACGCACTGATTCCAGGAAACCATAATGGGGTTTACCGTTAGATCTGCACAGAAGCAGATCATGCCCCGGCGCCGCGCGTAATCAGCCATGCGAATGGTCATGCTGAGCGTTTTGGCGATAGGCTTCAGCGTCAGGGCTCTATAGCCCAGTGCAAAGCGTTCCTTCACATCCTCCAGCGAATGGGCGCTTTCGTCCGCCGCCAAGCAAACGGGCAGACCGTGCACATCGATTTTATTCCCCTCGTCAAACGGTTCCTCTAACAGCACGACTCTTTCAAGAATCCCATGCGCTCTTGCGAAATCAAGCAAGGCTGCAAGGCGCTCCTTCGTATCATACCGCCCGTTCGCATCCAGATAGTACAGAATACTTCCGTTCTCGGTATAGGGCGTTTTCAAGTCCTTCACCGCCCGGTGGATCTCCAGCAGGCGATTTTGATCCCAGGAAAGCATGGCAATCGGATCGTTATCCTTTTTTGGATCGGAGCCGATCTTAATCTTGAAAAGTGCCGTTCCGTTTTCAGCCATACGCCGCACATCCTCTATCGGTGTGCTATACGTGATCAGCGGAACGTTGGCAAGCATTTGCTGGCGTCCGCCGTCAAAGCGG
>JAGARU010000105.1 GCA_017622085.1 Clostridia bacterium
AATCGACGCACATATCGAACGCCGAAGGCGTATATCGACTCACGTTTTTTCATCGATATGCATCTCGGTTTCTCCCGAGATGCTCGATATACCGCTCGGCATGACCTTCGCGGTTCGATATGCCGCAAGGCGGCTCGATATACGCCTTGCGGCGCGAGCTTACTACACTAAACAACAATTTACCTCTCAAGCCCTCACCAAATAAAAAACATCCCCATATCTTCTTGATAGAGGGATACACATATCCATAGAATCATTTACAAAAAGGAGTTTTCTCATGATCAAAGTTGTCAAGTTCGGCGGCAGCTCGCTGGCCGATGCAGAGCATTTCAGACAGGTCGCCGCCATCGTCAAGGCCGACCCCACCCGCCGTTTCGTCGTCCCCTCCGCCCCCGGCAAGCGTGACAAGCAGGATACCAAGGTCACCGACCTTCTGTACGAATGCTACAATCTCATCAAAGCCAGAGAGTCCTCCGAGGTCATTGACGCAGCTTACGACCGCATTTGCGAGCGCTACAATAGCATCATCCGCGATCTCGGGCTGGATTTTGACCTTTCGGGCGAGCTTTCATACGTCAAAAACGCCATGCTGCACGCATCCGGCCGTGACTACGCCGCCAGCCGCGGTGAATACCTCAACAGCCTGATCCTTGCAAAATATCTGGGCTTTGACTTTATCGACGCTGAAAACGTTATTTTCTTCAAGGACAACGGCACGCTGGACGAGGAAAAGACCCAGGAGGTGCTCTCTGCTGAGCTCAAGGAGCACGCCTATGCCGTTATCCCCGGCTTTTACGGCGGAATGCCCAACGGCACGGTCAAGACCTTCTCTCGCGGCGGCTCTGATATCACGGGCTCCATCGTGGCTCGTGCCGCAAGTGCCGATCTGTACGAAAACTGGACCGACGTGTCGGGCTTCATGATGGCCGACCCCCGCATCATCGACAATCCTTGCATCATCCAGGAGATCACCTACCGTGAGCTGCGCGAGCTCTCCTACATGGGCGCGACCGTGCTTCACGAGGACGCCGTGTTCCCCGTGCGCATGGCCGGCATTCCCATCAACATCCGCAACACCAACCGTCCCGAGGACGCAGGCACCATGATCGTCGCGCACGCAACGGGCTACGACATGGGCAAGGTCATCACGGGCATCGCCGGCAAGAAGGGATTCTCTGTTCTGACCATCGAAAAGGATCTCATGAACTCCGAGGTGGGCTTTGGCCGTAAGGTGCTGGAGGTCTTTGAGGAAAACGACATTTCCTTTGAGCACCTTCCCTCGGGCATTGACACCATGAGCATTGTGGTTTCCTCCCACGCGCTGGAGGGTCGCCGCGACCGACTCATGCAGTCCATCTCCCGTACCGTTCGCCCCGACAGCGTATTCATCGAGGATGAGCTGGCGCTGGTCGCCGTGGTGGGACGCGGCATGGTCAAGGCCAAGGGTACCGCTGCGCGCGTGTGCGACGCGCTGGCCAGAGCTAACGTCAACATCCGCATGATCGACCAGGGCTCCTCCGAGCTCAACATCATCGTAGGTG
Source organism: Clostridia bacterium (assembly GCA_017622085.1). GTDB lineage: Bacteria > Bacillota > Clostridia > Oscillospirales > CAG-272 > RGIG8715. Next base: position 1,542 of record JAGARU010000105.1, read on the forward strand.
TGGATGAAAGCGAGTATGAGGATGCGCTCAGAGCCATCTATGCCGAGTTTGTAAAGTAATTCTGTATGAAACGAAAGCCCGCCGTCGGACACCGACGGCGGGCTAGTTTTATGTTGTCAGGTCTGCGCCTCTACGAGCAATTTAACAGCCAAGGAAAAGCCCTGCACGAAAGCGTTTTCGCATTCGTCCGTCAGGAGGCCATCATAGCAATCCTCCAGCTTTTGCAGGCTCTCTTTTCCCGCATCGTCCAGCTTCTCCGCAAGCGCTTGACGGTGTCTGTCCAGATATTCCGTCAGCTGGCGGATCTCTGCGGCGTGTATATGGCCGTGGTGGTTGGGCTCGAGATTGCCGTACCACAGATCTGTGAGCGTGCTTTTCATGATTTTTCCTCCCCATAAACAAAAAGTGCGCAGCCGAAGCCACGCACCGAAAAATGCTTGACTTCATTTTGCTACCACACAAAACCGATTCCACGCCCAAACAGAAGTGCGAAAAGGGAAGTCAGCATTTTTACCAATAGTAAAAATACCCACTCCGGTTTGGGCTATTCATGTATTCAGTTTTGTGTGGTGCTTTCATTATAGCATAAGCGTTGGAATTTGTAAAGCATTTCAGAAAAAATTTCAAAAATAGTGTCTCAACATCCTTCCCTCCTCTTGCAATCCCTTGCAAAATATGGTATAGTATAGTAAACAAGTAAGGAAAATTGTTGTTTAGGCGGTAGTGCCGCCGACCAACGCTCGCGTGACACTCTTCAAAGCGAGGGCGTATCACCCGATGGAGAGTACAACGGTAAATTGTTGTTTATGGGCTTTTAACCAACGTGGCCGTAGGGGAGGCCCTGTGTGGCCTCCCGCCAAAAAGATTGTTGACCCACAAGGGTTTTGTCGATGTCG
>JAGARU010000106.1 GCA_017622085.1 Clostridia bacterium
ATTCAAAAAGCCTTCTCCCGCGGAGAAGGCTTTTTCGATTTCGTTTAATCCTCGGTAATAAGGGCGATGCCCTTTTCCAGCATGCTGCGGCTCATGGCGCCGGGGCAATAGGTGACCAGATCGCCCTTCTCGTCGATGAAGAAGGTAAAGGGCAGGCCGGAGACGCCGTAGGTCCGATAGGCATCCAACTCCGTATCGAACAGAACGGGGAAGGTGTAGCCCATCTTCTCAATGTATTCCTTTGCCGAGGCCACGGTCTCCTGCTGGCCGTCGGCAATGTTGATCATCAGGAACTGCACCTCCGGGTGCTCCCGGTAGGCATCCTCAAAATCGGGCATTTCCTTGGTGCAATAGTAACACCATGTGGCCCAGAAATTGACCACCAGAGGCTTGCCGAAGTAGTCCGACAGGTTGACCTCCTTGCCGTTTGCGTCCAGCACCGTAAAATCGGGGGCCCGGTGGGGGCTGACGGTCTCCGGGGCTTCCGGGGAGTAAGCTTCCGTCAGGTAGCCGTACAGGAAATAGGCTCCTACGATCAGGCCGGCGGCGGCAATCAGGGCAACCAGCCACAAAATTTTCTTTTTCATACGTACCTCCTTATGACAAAAGCGCCAGCCAGCGGCCAAAGAGGCCGGACATCATCAATAGGCCAACCACCACGAGCAGCGCGCCGCACACGGTGTTGATGACTTTATAATTGCGCTTGATAAACTGGAACATGCCCTTCAACCGATCGATAAGCACCGCGCTGATAAGAAACGGGATGCCGAGACCAAGGGAGTAGGCAAGGAGCATCAGAATGCCCTTGAGCACGTGTCCCTCCTGGGAGGCCATCATCAGCGCCGAGCCGAGAAAGGCACCGACACAGGGCGTCCAGCCAACGGAGAACACCACACCGAAGAGGAGGGCGGAGAAAAATCCCGTCTCGCCCTTCATGGCGCGGCCGCCCATGCCACGGAACAGATTAAGCTTCAGCACGCCGAGGAAATGAAGCCCGAAGAGCACCACCACGGCGCCGGTTACCAGATTGACCAAGACGGGGTAGCGCTTTAAAAATCCGCCCACGGTGCCCGCCAGGGCGCCCATGGCAACGAACACGGCGGTAAAGCCGAGGATAAAGCCCGATACGTTTTTCACCGTTTTACCCGCGGTGCGCTCCTCGCCCCCCGCAAAATAGGAGACGTAGATGGGCAGCATGGGCAAAAGGCAGGGGGATATAAAGGTAACGATCCCCTCAAGAAAGGCGATCAGATATTGCATACAAGGTCCTTTCCAACTCCGGAGGGAGCTTTTTTTGTGCTTATTTTACACCAAATCGGCGGCCAATGCCGTGATTTAGTCACAAAGATCAGCAGAGCTCCATACGAAGGCTTCCCTTGCCCGCCTTGGCGCGCACGTGGCCAATGGCACCGTTTACCACGGTCATGCGGGGGGAAACGTGACCGATGTCGGCATCGAGAATGACGGGCACGTCGCGGCCAAGGACGCGGAGAATGGCATCCTCGTAGCTGAGACCGAGGAAGCTGCCCGCAAAGAGCACACGGCCAAAGATGAAGCCGCAGGCGTTTTCAAACCAGCCGGCCTGCTTCATGTGCCAGAGGGTATGCACCACGTCCTCCGCCTTGAGGGCGAAGATATCAAAGTACCAAAGGATGCCGTCGGAGGCGTAGCGGCGGGCAAAGTCCGCCACGTGGTCGTGGGGGGTGCCGATCAGGTCAAGAAGGCATTCCATGCATCCGCCGATCAGTCGGCCGGATACGTCCACGGGGCCGTTGGGGGTCTTCCACTCTACGGGCTCGGTCAGACGGTAGGCGCCGTCGCCCTTTTCCTTTTCATACAGGGCAAAGCTGTGCTGCTCCCGCACCTCGCCCCGCAAAAGAGCCAGGCTATCCTCAAGGGAGGAATGGAGGGTCTCCATATCGTAGCCGCCGGCGTTACAGCCGTAAATAGTGGCCACGTCGCAGCCCGTAGTCAAGGGGAACAGAATCCCCGTGGGGTCGGAATAGCCCTGAAGCCACTTGGGATTGCGCCGAAAGGCCTCAAAATCCACGTAGGGGAGCATTTCCATCAAGAAATCGCCGCCAGTGGCGCAAAGAAGCATCCGGGTGTCTCCATCCTGCACCAAGGCGTTCAGCTCCTCGGCGCGGGTCTTGCCGGAGGCGCTGACAATGCCCTCTCCGTACACGGAGGGAGCGGTCTTGATGCGATAGCCCTCCCGGGTCAGATGGGAGAGAGACAGGGCAAAGCTCGCCCGCTTATCCTCCCCGATGGGAGCGCTGGGGGCGGGAATGCCCACGGTGTCGCCGGGACGCAAAAATTCAGGGTAGATCATACGGTCTCCTCCTTAAAATAGTCGTTTGCCCACGCGCAAAGGGATGCGCGGGTGGCCTGTACACTGCCTTGGATCATTTCATCTGAGCCTCCACCTTTGGCGCCCAGCGCCTCTCGGAAGGCCTTGGCCGCCGTCCGCATGGGGTACCGGCGGGAGGCCATGAGATAAGAATATCCGGCCTCGTCACTGCCGAGGAAGGCGCACACCGCGCCACCGGTCTTTTCCACCGCGCCGTTGACCAACAGTCGGAGAGAGCCCACGTCCAGGGCCGTCTCAAAGAACAGGGTGTTCCCCGCCGTCTCCGTTAAGGCCGCAAGGCGCTCCTCCACCAAGGCACGGCGGAGGGCGGAGGCGGTCTGGCGCGCTTCGGACAGCTCGTTCTTCATGCGCTCCACGGCGGCCACCACGTCCTCCTGCTTGGCGGAGAGCAGGTGGGAAATGGCCTCGATGCGGCTCTGCCTTTCGTTATAATCCCGCAGGGCGGAGCTGCCGCACTGCATAAAGACACGAATGCCTCCCTTGTAATGCATGGGATTCAAGAGCTTGATCAGTCCGATCTCACCCGTCCGCGCCACGTGGGGAGCACAGCAGGCACAGCGGTCGTAGCCCTCAATGGTGACGATGCGTACCTCTCCCGTCAGCTCCTTTTTGGAGCGGTATTCCATGGCGGCGAGGGCATCCTCATCCGGGAAGGACACGGTAATGGGAACGTTTGCGTAGATTACGCCGTTGGCGTCCTCCTCGATCTTGGCCAGCTCCTCCGGGGTCAGCACGCCGTTAATATCAAGGGAAACGTAATCCCGACCCAGATGGAAGCCCACGTTATCAAAGCCGTAGCGGGCGTGGATCAGTCCGCAGACCACGTGCTCGCCGGAGTGGTTTTGCATATTGCGGTAGCGGGTCTCAAAGTCTATCTTTCCCGTGACCTGCGCGCCCACGGGCAGGGGGGCGTCCGCCAGATGAGCGATCTCGCCCTGCCGGGGCACGGTCTCCCGCACGCGGGCGGTGATCCCATCGGCCGTCAGCACGCCGCCGTCGCCGTACTGGCCGCCACCCTCGCAAAAGAAAGCGGTGCGATCCAGCACAATGGCGTATTCCCCGCCCGCCTCGGTGCAGGCGAGGACGGTGGCGGTAAATTCCTTTAAGTAGCTGTCTTTTTCAAACAATTTTTCTGTGAGCATAGGGGCTCCTTATGTAGGGGAACGGCTCGCCGTTCCGTTTTTCTTTTATTCTATCACATTTTTTACCCGATTGCACGGATTTTGCTCATTTTTATCCATATCTCCGTGGAGCATGCCCCACACCAGCTCCTGAGTGTCCACAAAGCCGCCGGCCTGACGGGCACAGGCGAGAATGTGATCCTGCTGATCGTTCTCCAGTCGCAAAAATCGCCGCAGTGCCACGGGATCGTGGGAAAGCGCCATGGCAAAGCCGATGGGCATACGTTCTTCGTCCTTCATATTCGTCATTCCTTCCTGCGGGAACCCCGCACAGGTATATTCCCCCACTTTTTGTCTCTTTATGGCCGGAAAATTGAGGGAATGACCCACAAACCGGTTGAAAATTTCTCCGAAATATGGTAAAGTGAAGCGAACACCAATTTGTGAGGATATACTATGGACGATTGCTTGCACACAGGACACAGAGAACGGCTGAAGGCGCGGTTTTTGGCCGGAGGGTTTGACTCCTTCAGCGACCATAACGTATTGGAGCTCTTGCTGTTTTACGCCATCCCGCGAAAGGATACCAACGAAATCGGCCACGAGCTGATCCGCCGCTTCGGCTCCTTGGCGGGCGTGCTGGAGGCATCCGTGGAGGAGCTGATGACCGTGAAGGGCATTGGTCGGCACGCCGCAATTCTGATTCACAGCATCCTGCCCATCGCCTTTTACTACGTTCGCTCCCGCTCCGATGCGGCCATGGGCATTTGCGATACGGTGGAAAAGCTGATCCAGTACGCCAAGGCGCAGTACGTGGGCACCTTTAAGGAAACGGCCAAGCTGATTCTGATGGATAACCACCTGAGGGTAATGGATTGCGTGACCCTCGCTGAGGGTGCGGCCAGCCGCGCCAATTTTGACGCGCGAAAGATCGTGGAGACAGCCATTCTCCGCCACGCGGCCATGGTGGTGCTGATGCACAACCACCCCGGCGGGCATCCCGTGCCCTCCGGTGAGGATTACGAGGCCACCGTTCGCCTCGGCACCGTGTGCGAGGCCGTTGGGGTGAAGCTGTTGGAGCACCTGCTGGTGGGCGAGGAGGAGACTGTGCCCATTCTCCATTGGGCGCGCACCCCTGCCGGACAAGATGCCCTCGCCACCTCCGAGCATTCCTTGAATTTGAACCGGTAAGCGGGGGAGCCCCGCTGGCAGCCGGGAAGGCCCGGCGGCCAAGCTTCGGCGTTTGCACACTTATAAGCGAGCACGATCACACGAGGGTGACGAAAACAGTAATTTTTGGTCAAGCTTTTTTTAAAAAGCTTGCGCGCTGGAGCCGCGGAGGCTCCTCGCTCGCCGCAGCGAGCGAAAGCTCCTTACACGGCATTTCTTTTTTGCAAAGCTTTTTTCTTTGTGCC
>JAGARU010000107.1 GCA_017622085.1 Clostridia bacterium
CCTGTAAGCCTTCTCCAGCGGAGAGGGGGGACCACGGTAGTGGTGGATGAGGAGATCATTCTCTGCACAGCTAATACTTGATGTGCAATCTCCGTTTTCTTGTGGTAAGTTACTTCTCTTTAGGGTAATGCGGTCTGTGCTCTCATTTTATATATGTCGGCATAATGCTCTCCTCATCCGTCGGCTTCGCCGCCACCTTCTGCACGGCACGCCCCACAAGGGGGTGTCCGCTGGAGAAGGCTTACAGGAGCGTCCCCTCCCGGCGGTAGCCGTGACGGTTGCTCAATGGATTCGGGCAGTAGGTGAGATCGTTCGCCTCCCGTGGCGTGGGACGGAGTGGCGATCGCTTCGCTCTGCGGGCGAAACAGCGCATAGGTATCCTCCGCCGCAAGATGCAATTATCCTGCGCTGGTTGTGGGGATAGATGCTGTTTATCCCGTTTTTTTATAACGATTCTGCAAATTTTGCTTTTTTTGCCCACGGGGTGGAAAAGTATGGTATAATGAAAAAAATTGCAGGTGCCCGGCGGGGTGTAAAATTTTTCTTCAGTTCAAGGAGGATCTTATGAGCACGGTAAGCATTCATTTTGACAAGACGGTTGGGCCGATCCGGCCGATGCACGCGGTCAACAACGGACCCTATCCGGCCGGTACGGATCAGAAGCGAGGGAACGCTCCGGCCTATGCGGCGGCGCGCATCCCTTATGCCCGCACGCACGACGCGGCCTTTGACTCCCGCTATGGCGGCGAGCACACCGTGGACGTACATAGCATCTTTACCAATTTTGATGCGGACCCCTACGATCCCGCCTCCTACGATTTCCCCTGCACCGACAAGTATATGAAGGACATCTTTTCCGTTGGCACCAAGCCTTTCTTCCGTCTGGGCTCCAAGATCGAGCACGGCGTAAAGAAGTACGGCACCGTGCCCCCCAAGGATTTTAACAAATGGGCGGTCATCTGCGAGCACATCATCCGCCACTACACCGAGGGTTGGGCAGACGGCTTTACCTACGATATGGAATACTGGGAGATCTGGAACGAGCCCGATCTGGACCCCGACGACAGCACGAACAAGCGGTGCTGGGGTGGCACGGAGGTGGAATTTGCCGACCTCTACGCCATTGCCGCCAAGCATTTGAAGACTTGCTTCCCTCATCTGAAGATCGGCGGCCCTGCCTCCGCCGGAGATGAGGCGTGGATGGAGCGCTTCCTTGCCCGTATGCAGGAGCGGAACGTGCCCATCGACTTCTTCTCCTGGCACTGGTACTGGACCGAGCCCTCCGACGTGGTGGCCAAGGCCATTCGCGTTCGCGCTCTGATGGAGCGGTTCGGCTACGGTCAGGCGGAATCCATCCTGAATGAGTGGAACTACGTGCGCGGCTGGGTGGATGAGTTTGTTTATTCCATCAAGCAAATCATCGGCATGAAGGGCGCGGCCTTTACCGCCGCCGTTATGTCCGCCTGCCAGGATTGCGGCACGGTGGATATGCTGATGTACTACGACGCCCGCATGACCGGCATGAACGGTCTCTTTGATCTATACACCATGGAGCCCCTCAAGGGCTACTATCCCTTCTACCTCTTTGCCAACCTGTACGGGTTGGGAATGCAAGCGGAGGCTGCCTCCGACGATGCGGATCTGTACGTAACGGCCGCCACGGACGGCAACCGGTGTGCCGCCATGATCACCTACTACGCCGAGGACGACAACAAGGGTCCGAGGCACGTGACCTTGCGCTTCGACGGCGCGGATCTGGACGGCGCCAAGATCTACCTTGTGGATGAAACCAACACCATGAACGAATATTTCGGCGCGCAGGTCAAAAATGGGGAGGTCAAGCTGTTCCTCTACCGCAACACCATCGTATACGTGGAGAAGTAATATGATAGTAAAGGGAAAGAAAATCAACTTTCTCGGGGACAGCATTACCGAGGGCGTGGGCGCGTCCGACCCCTCCAAGTGCTTTGTCAGCCTGCTGAAGGAGTCCTGCCAATTGGCTGAGGCGCGGAATTACGGCAAGGGCGGCACGCGAATTGCCCGCCAGTCGGTTCTTTCAGACAGCCCCTACGACGTAGATTTTACTATGCGAGCCCCGGAAATGGACGACGATGCGGACATCGTGGTCGTTTTTGGCGGCACAAACGATTTTAACCACGGGCAGGCGCCCTTGGGCACGCCCGACGACCGGGAGGTTTACACCTTCTACGGTGCGCTTCACACCCTGTGTCTGACGTTGATCCGCAAGTATCTCGGCAAGACCATCGTGTTTCTGACCCCTCTTCATCGGTTCAACGACTACAGCCAATACGGCCAATGGAAGCCGGACGGCGTGGAGAAGCATCCCTTAGTGGACTACGTTCGCGCGGTGCGCGAGGTATGCGAGTACTATTCCATTCCCGTTCTCGATTTGTTTGCCGCCGGCAATATGCCCGGCAACGTGCCTGAGTGGTACCGGGAGTACATGCCCGACGGCCTGCACCCCAACGACAAGGGCTATGCTCTGATTGCCGAGAAGGTCAAGGCCTTCCTCGAGCGGCTGTAAGAGGACAGAGGGAACGGCCGGGGAGACTCCTCGCTCGCCACAGCTCCCGCGAGGGGAATATATCAGCAGCCTTCCCTCGTGAGGGAAGGCTAAGGGCATCGCCCTGCAACCCACTTGCTTTAAAAAAAGCGAGGCAAAAAACCAAATGATGGTGCCGACGCCTTCGGGTGATTGGATGCACTTGCCCATGTGAAAATTCCCGTTTCCTGTGAAACGGAATCATAAACAAACACGCAAAACAGGATTTTATGCTCCGCTGATGCGGAAATAGGAGGTTCCTATGTTAGAAAAGGCAAAAGACAAAGCGTTTTGGGCCACCGTCCGGGAAAGTGACGTGTACGCCCGGCACAGAGAGGCCATCAAGGCGCAGTACGACCGTGTCTTCCAGACACCCCCCGCGCCCCACACCGCCCGTGAGATTATCGAGAATAACGATCACGGCAAGCACACCCGCCACCTGCTTCAGCTCCAGTCCGCCGCCCTTTTGGCGCTGATCTACCCGGACAATGAGGAGTACTACAACAGTCTGGTGGACATTGTGTGGACCTACTGCGACGAGTACACCTGGGCGCCTCTCGGCCACTACAACAGCTACTACGATCGCACCCCCGCCGACTACGACCCCGGCCTCATCGACATTTTTGCCGCTTCCACCGGATTTTCCATGGCGGAGATCAAGCATCTGTTTGCGGACCGCTTCCCCAAGCTGCTCATCGACCGCATGACTGCGGAAATCCGCCGCCACATCATTGATCCCTATCTGACCCGCCGCTTCTTCTGGGAGAAGCACGACAACAACTGGACCGCCGTTTGCGCCGGCGCCGTGGGCGGCGTGTTGATGTACGAGGCACCCGATCTGTTTTACCAGAATCAGGAGAGACTCCACGCCTCTATGGAGTGCTACCTGGCTTCCTACGGCGAGGACGGCATGTGCGTGGAGGGCACGGCTTATTGGGGCTTTGGCTTCGGCTTCTTTGCCACCTACGCTATGCTGGAGCGCGACCTGACCGGCGGCACGGTGGACTGGTTCGCCCGTCCCAAGGTCAAGGCCATCGGCTCCTACGTACAGGAAATGTTCCTTGAGCCCGCCGTTATGGCCACCTACGGCGACTGTAACCAGAGAGAAGGCTACTGGGTCGGCCTGCACCACATGATGCACGCCATCTATCCGGACGTGGTAGAGCCCCTGCCCCTTGACAAGGCTACCTACTGCACCTACACGCATTTCGCCTTCGGCCTGCGTTCCATCGTTTACTACGATCCCGCCGCCGTCTGCCAGTCGTTGGATAAGCGCACCTACTGCCGCGACGGCTCCTCCTACTTCACCAAGCGTACCGATTGCTACGGCTTCGGTGTGAAGGGAGGAAACAACGGCGAGAGCCACAACCACATCGACGTGGGAACCTTTATTCTGGCCCGCCACAACCGACAGGTCATCTGCGATTTCGGCTATCCCGGCCCCGGCGCCCATACCGGCGACTACCACGGCAAGGATCGCTATCAATGCTTTAACCCCTCCGGCTTTGGCCACAGCATCCCCTATTTTGGCGAGACCAACCAGTGCGAGCGTGCGCTTAAAACCCGTACCCTCGCCGTGTACGACCAGCAGGCCGACACCGTGACCCTGGACATGACGCACGCCTACTACACCGTGCCCGGACTGAGCTCCCTTGTGCGCGTGTTCCGCTTTGCGGAGGATCGCATTGAGCTGACCGACACCTACGACTACACCGGCGACGAGGTGGTGACCGAGCGCTTGATCACCAACATCAAGCCCCGGGTGGAGGGCAACGCCCTTTATCTGGACGACGTTTGCCTGACCCTTGAGAGCCCTGCCACCCTGACCGTGGTGGAGCAGCCCTACTTTGACCAGTTCCCGGATGCGGAGGGCAAGTTCGCCCGCACCTGCTACTGTCTGGACTACGCTCTGCCTGAGGGAGCCACCGAATTCAAGCTGGTTATGACCATGGAAGGACCTTCAAAAATATAAAAGAATTGAGGAGAACCAAATGAAGCTGATCACCACCAACGTAAAGGAACAAAAATTCTTTGCCGTAACCGAAATTGAGCCCGGAAACCGCCCGGAAAACCACGAAAACAGCATTATCAACGTGTTTGACGAGGTAAAATACCAGGAGATCACCGGCTTTGGCGGCGCATTTACCGAGGCGGCGGCGTACAACTACGCCAAAATGAGCGAAAAGAACAAGGAGCTGGTGCGACGGGCGTACTTTGACCCCGTTGAGGGCATCGGCTACAACTTCGGACGCACTCACATCAACTCCTGCGACTTCTCTCTCGCTCCCTACACCTACGTAGAGGAGGGCGATAAGACCCTTGCGACCTTTGATCTTGGACAGGACAAGAAATACGTTCTGCCCTTCTTAAAGGATGCCTTGTCTACGGTCAAGGAGGATCTGATCCTCTTTGCCTCCCCCTGGAGCCCCCCTGCTTACATGAAGGAGACCGGCGACGTTATGCGCGGCGGCAAGCTTTCCGAGGAATATAAGTCTCTTTGGGCGCATTATTACGCCAAGTACATCAAGGCTATGGCCGCTGAGGGTGTGACGGTTTCCGCTATCACCATTCAGAACGAGCCTTTGGCCTCTCAGCCTTGGGAGAGCTGTCAGTACAGCGCGGAGGATGAGGCCGAATTTGCGGAAAAGTATCTGATTCCGGCACTGGACGAGGAGGGGCTTTCCCACATTAAGATCCTCGTTTGGGATCATAACAAGGAGCGGGTTTACGACCGCGCCAAGAAGATCCTTCGCTCCGACCTGTTGAAGGAGCGCATCTGGGGCGTAGGTCACCACTGGTACTCCGGCGAGCACTTTGAGGGCTTGAAGCTGGTGTACGAGGTGCTGGGCAAGCAGTTGGTTTGCTCTGAGTTCTGTTGCGGCATCTACACCGATCTTGTAAAGCATGCGGAGCTGTACGCTAAGGAGATCTGCGAGGATCTCAACAACTATACCACCGCTATTTGCGACTGGAATCTGATCCTCAGCGAGATTGGCGGCCCCTTCCACAACCGTAGATACCGTGCAAATAGCGCGGAGATGGACCCCGACGACGGATGCCTCGCGCCCATCCTGTATAACGCGGAAAAGGACGAGGTGAAGGTAACACCTTGTTACTATTACATCGGACATTTCTCCAAGTACGTAAAGCGCGGTGCGCGGCGCATTGCCACCACCAAGTTTACCTCGGATCTTCACGTGGCGGCCTTTGAGAATCCCGACGGCGAAAAGGTGCTGGTAGCCCTGAATATGACCGATAAGGATCGCGAGATCGTCGTTCGCCATAACGACGTCTGCACTGCACTTACCCTTGCGGCACATTCCATCGCAACGGTTCTGTTCTAAGCAAGGCCGGGCGGCCAAGCTTCGGCATTTGCTCACACGTCAGCGCACACACTCACCCGAGGAGGGCGAAAACAATAATTTTTGGTCAAGCTTTTTTTAAAAAGCTTGCGCGATGGAGCCGCGGAGGCTCCTCGCTCGCCGCAGCGAGCGAAAGCCCCTTATACGGCATTTTCTTTTCGCCAAGCCTTTTCTTTTGGGCCTTTTGTGTCAAAAGAAAAGGCGGATAAGCAAGCCGCTCAACCGTCACGGCTACCGCCGGAGGAAGCGCTCAAAAGAGCCTTCCCTAGCAGGGAAGGGGGACCGCGTAGCGGTGGATGAGTAGATCATTATACCGACATATAAAAAATGAGAGCACAGACCTTGTTGTCCTTAAAATAAGTGACTTACCAACAGAAAAACGGGGATGGCACATCAAATATTAGCTGTGCAGAGGATGGTTCTACTCATCCGTCGGCTTCGCCGCCACCTTCCCTGCTAGGGAAGGCTACCTATGCGTCGCTTTCGTCGACAAAGTGAACTACCCCCACGGCTACCGCCGAACGAAACAATTCCATAACGCAGGGCGGGAGCTTGCTCCCGCCCTTTTATTTTTATCAAACCCAATTCATTTGTGGGGCACCCCGGCGGCGCAAATCTCTTGGCGCAATCAAAAAAGAGTAGGAATCAAAAGCAACAAAGCCTTTCTCTGTTGTTCTTAACGGAGACCTTGCAAGCATAAAAATTCGGCAGAGAGATTGTTCCCTCTGCCGATTTGTGATATAATGGGATTAGCGAAAAGCCTCTCCCTTTGGGAGAGGTGGCGGCGAAGCCGACGAAGAGGGTTAGATTATGGAATGAAACGCCCTCTCACCCGCTATCGCGGGAGCTCTCCCAAAGGGAGAGCCTTTGTGTGCGCGCAACTTTAGGGGTATGGGCTTTGCCATATGCCTTTGTAATACAAAAGCGAAACTGGCGATAAACAAAACAATAAATAAGAATTTGTGGAGGTATCAATATGTTAGTGTACTCCATTATTATGTTTCTGGTTGCAGCTCTGTTTACGGTATTGGGTATTGCAATTTACAAGGGTAAAACGGATTTAATTCACGATTACCACCAAACCAAAGTCACAGATAAATCAGCCTACGGAAAAGCCTTTGGAAAAGCAATGCTTGTTATCGCAATTATTATGCTACTCAGTGGCATTATAGGACTGTTTGAAAATTTGACCATTCTTGCCGTTGCTATACTTATCATAGGCTTGGTGATTGGTATAGGTTTTATTGTTGTAGTACAAAAAAAGTACAATAAGGGAGTATTCTAATTTCCAATTTATTGAATTGTTAGCCCCGACAGACTTAAAAACTGTCGGGGCTAATTATTTGTTTACTGCAGAGCAAAGCTGTAATATTGTAATTTATCCGCTAAGAACATCACGCATTTGATTCCTGCTCTTTTTTTTCATGGACGAGCCGATGCCGCGAATTTTGATTGGTGAGGCACGGCTTTTCGTGCGCTTCATTTTTTTACAAAGTCCTCAAAGCCGGAGGACTGGTGGGTGGTGCCGTCGGGGAGGACCCAGAAGGCCTCGATCCCGGGGGTCTGCTCCACCAGAGCCATGCCGGCGGACAGGTCAAGATTGAACAGGGCAGTGGAAAAGGCGTCTCCCATGCCGGAATCCTCGGCCACCACGGCCACGGAACGGTAACGGTCCTCCGGCATCAGGGTGTCCGGATCGATGATGTGGTGGTAGCGCTTGCCGTCCACCACGTAGTACCGCTGGTAGGAGCCGCTGATGACCACGGCGCCGTCGGAGATGCTCAGATACGCCACGTAGGCCTGCTCGCTTGCCTGGTCGGGGTTTTCAATGCCCACCGTCCACGTGCCGCCGGGCGGTGCGCCTACGGCGCGGACGTTGCCACCCAGATTCAAGAGGTATCCGGTGATTCCGGCATCCTCCAGCTCCTCGGCGATCCGCTCCGCCGCATAGCCCTTGGCAATGGCGCCCACGTCAAAGGAGAGGGCGGGGTCGGTTACGGTCACCGTGCCGTCCTTCAGAGTTACACAGCCGATGTCCACGTGCTGGGCGGCGGCCAAAAGCGCCTCCCGCCGGGGCAACCGGGCAGAGAGGGGGTCGGACTCCGCGTCCGCCCGACAGTCGTGCCACAGCTTCAGCACGGCGCCCATGGCTACGTTGGTGCGGCCGGAGGTGGCCTCATGCATACGAAGGGAGAATTCCAGCAGGTCATAGAGGGTGTCGCTTACCGCCACGGTGGTTTGCCCACGAGCGATGGCGCGGTTTACGTCCCGCAGACCGCTGAGGGGCGCGCCCTCCGCAGGGGTGGAGTAGGAATAATAGATATCAAAGGCCTTGTGGTAGCTCTCAAGGCGGGCAAACACCGTCGCGCAGACGGCGTCAAACTCCTCCTTGGTTTCGGCGTAGCCCACCACTTGGGTCACGGTATCAAAATAACGGTACTCATAGGCCACGAATTTTTGCCGTCGGTCGGTCTCGCCGCATCCGGCTAAGGGCAAAAGCAAAAGGAGTGACAGAAGAACCGTAACCATACGTTTCACTCCATCACTCCCTTTCTGAATACGGAAAAATTACTTCGCTGCTGCGATCGCCTTTACAACGGCCTCAACCAGAGGAGAAACGGCGATGGTACAGCCGGCAGCTACCAGGGCGTCGGTGCCGTCCTTCATAGCGGAGATCTCCTGGGAGGTCTTGCCGATGCACTGCTTGTCAAACTCAGCCGCCTGCAGGTAGTACTCGGTGGTCTGGGCGTAAGCGGCCATGCCGTAGCCTTCCTTCAGCTCACCCTTGGTCTTGGGCTCGGAGGCGTCAACCACCTTGCCTGCGGTATCAAAGGTAGACTTTGCGTTCATAGCGTCGGTAACCACGCCGGTCACCTTGCCGTCCTTTACGGTGAGAGCCGCAAAGGTGAACTCAGCCTGAAGAACGCCGGCTCTCTCGGGGGTTGCGTCCTTGGTGGAGCTGGAATTGTCGCATACGATGGAAACGGAAAGCGCGTCACCCTCCATGGAGCCAACCTCCTTGGCGTTTGCGCAGGCCTCAAGAACGGCCTCGATCATATCTGCAATGTCAATGGTACAGCCGGCAGAAACAACGGCGTCGTTGCCGTAGCCGGTGTCAAGAAGAAGCGCCTTGGCCTCGTCCTTGGTCTTGCCAACGAGAACGGCCTCCAGATTGTCAACCTGAATGTACCACTCGGTCTTGCCGCCGTAAGCCTGCATGCCGTAGGCGTCGCCCTTGTCACGCTTGGACTCATAGGTGGCAGGAAGAACGGTGGTGCCCTCTGCGGTCATGCCGAGAGAAGCCTCTAACGTGTCGATATCGCATGCCAGAATCTTGCCGTCTGCGTCCAGAAGAACGGCGGCAACGGTAACGGCGGTGGCAACCTTGCCCGCCTTTTCCACGGTTGCATCGGTGGGGGTTACGGTGGAAGCAACGCCAAGACCAAGCATGGCGGGCTTTGCGCCACATCCAACGAAGGCAAATGCGGTTACTACCATCAGAACCGCAAGGGTAAGGGAAAGAATCTTTCTCATGGGATCCTCCATTTTATAAATGTAGATTTATAATACTCCGTAAAAGGGAGAATTATGCGTTTTTCAGATTGGTGGTGAGATCTTCTACGCCTTCGGTGTAGATCACGTCGCCAAACTTGAAGGGAGCGGGGGCGCAGGGGCGGTTGGGCTGGAGGTCGATCTTGTGGCGGAAGAACTCGTTGGTCTTGCCCTCCCGTACGCGCACGCGGGCGTTCTCAATGGAGATGCCCTTCACGTTGCCGTTGGTGCCGCAGATCACGATGGGGTTCTCGGTGGTGGCGGTCAAGCCGTTTACGGTGACGTTTTCAATGCGTCCGGTGGAATCGGCGGCGCAGATCACCATGGCCTCGCCCTTGCCCCACCATCCGCCGGCAAAGATCTTGGTCTCTACCACGGCGTTGGAGATCACCACGTCCTCAACGTAGCCGTCGTCGCCGGAGAAGATGCAGAAGCCGCGGTTGCTGTCCTTGATTACCACGTTGTTGACCGCTACGTGGCGCACCTTGGAGTACAGGTGGCCAAAGCGAATGGCGGCGGAGCGGGAGGAGCAGATGCAGTTGGACACTACGATGTCCTCGCACACGCCCTCGGTATCGGTAATGCAGGTGGCGGCAAAGCAGTCGTCGCCGCAGAGGAAGATACAGTCGCCCACAACGATGTGGCGGGATGCGCTGAAGTGCACGCCGTCGTTGTTGGGGATGCGCTTTTCGTTGAGAACCGTTACGCCCAGCATCTTGATGTTCTCACAGCGGGAGAAGGTCACCGTCCAGCAGGGGGCGTTGCGCAGGGTCAGGTCGCGCACGTTCAGATTGGTACAGCTGTCAAAGAAGATGGGCTGGGTGGGGCGTTCCACAACGGAGACGACCATCTGCTCGATCTCGTCGAGGGTCAGGGTGGACTCGTCCGCGCCGGAGGGGCAGAGGGTTACAAAGTCCATAAAGGCGTCGCCGTTCATATCGATCTCGCCGTTGCCCTCCAGGGTCACGTGGTCACAGCCGAGACCGTAGATGAGGGAGACGGTTTTCTTCATTTCGTTGTGATAGAAGCCGCAATCCCAGTAATCGGCAATGTTGCGAGAGCCGGAAAGCTTGGCGCCGGCCTCAATGCGAAGGGTTACACCGCTCTTCATACCGAGGGTGCCGCTGACGTAATCGCCGCCGGCAAGGAGCACCACGCCGCCGTTTTCTGCCGCGTCGATGGCCGCCTGAATGGCCGCCGTACAAAGGGTCTTGCCGTCGCCTACCGCGCCAAAGTCGCGGACGTCGTAAATTCTGCTCAACTGACTCATAAAAATCTCCTTTTCCCGGACGAAAAGCCTCTAAAAAGCCCCGTCCAATCAAAAAATCCCTATATCAAGGCCATTTTACCATATCGTTTTCCGTTTGTAAATATTTTTTCTAAAAACGCACAAATTTCTCGCGGAATGTGGTATGATGGAGAAAAGATGGCCCGAGGCGCACGCAATCACACGAGGGTAACTTAATTTTTGGTCGAGCTTTTTTTAAAAAGCTCGCGGGGGTGTGGGGCGCGGAGCCCCACGTACACGGCATTTTCTTTTCGCAAAGCCTTTTCTTTTGGGCCTTTTGCTTCAAAAGAAAAGGCGTTAAACGATCCGCACATCCGTCACGGCTACAGGCAGAGAAAACAATCCTTCAGTCACCTTCGGTGCCAGCTCCCTTTACACAAGGGAGCCTAATGGAGCGTCGCTTTCGCCGACAAAGTGAAATAATTGCCACGGCTACCGCCGGAGGAAGCGCCCCACTAAGCCTTCCCTGCTAGGGAAGGCTTGCCGTAACCTTGCACCCGACGGCGTATGGTTTCACTTTGTCGATGAAAGCAACATTTCGTCAGGCTCCCTCCGGGAGGGAGCTGGCGCCGAAGGCGACTGAGGGATTGTTCCATTCGATTGTATCCGCGACGGTTGCTCAATTTTTTCGAGCGGGAGGAGCAAGCCCCTCCCTACCGCAGAAGTGTTTGTTTAGTCCGCCTGAGAATCCGAAAAAATTCTTGACAAATCCCGTCTGCGGTGCTATACTGGAACACAAATTACAAACGAAAGGAGCGCGGCCATGCAGATGCTTCGTCTCACCACCATGAATACTATGATGCACGACTATGATACCGTTTACGGATCTCGGCCGGGCTTGGATCGTTATACCCAAATTCAAAAATAGTCCGATTTGGTCTATTTGAATTTTGATCGATACGGTGCAAGCGGAATGTTCAGATTCCCTTGCACCGTTTTTGTTTTTTAAAGGAGAAAATCAAAATGGATCTGCACGATTTTGAAGACGTGGCGCAAAACTACGACCGGTATCTGGAGGCCATGTATCGGGAGCACGACAATTACGAGAATTTCCGGGAGTTCTATCTGAGCCTGGCGCAGGAGTACGGCGCCCGGGGCGTGATCGACATAGCCTGCGGAACCGGTGCGGTATTGCTCTATCTGGCGGCCAACGGAATTGAGGCGGAGGGAACGGATCTTTCGGAGGCCATGTGCCGCCAAGCCCGGGAAAAGGCCGCGCAGATGGGGCTGTCACCCCATGTGTTTGCCGCCAACATGACGGATTTCCGCCGGGATCGCCGCTATTCATTGGCCATCATTGCAAGAAGCGGTTTTATGCATCTTTTAACGCCGGAATTGCAAAAAAAAGCGCTTTTAAACATCCGCGACCACTTGGCGGACGATGGTGTCCTCACCCTGAACACCTTCGCCCCCGACCCCCGCCTGCAGGCATCGCAGATGAATACCGGCGTGGATGACTACACCTTCCGGTTGGAGTACGTCAATCGGGACGGGCAAAGGGAGCGGATCTACAACGCCATTACCTACGATCCCGTGACCCAAATCATGTCCGGCAACTGGAAATTTGAGACCTACGACGAGGCAGGGAACAAGGTGGGCCAACGCATTCGCCCCCTCGCCATGCGCCAGACCTACAAGCAGGAGCTGCTTTATTTGGCGGAGCTTTGCGGCTTCGAGGTAGTGGCCGTCTACGGCGATTATCACAAAACCACAAGCGAAACCGGGCACTACGTCTGGGTGCTGAAAAAATCCAACGGTATAGACCGGAGTCATCTTTCATGGAAGGGAGAATCTATATGAGCTTTTTTGAGTTGTCCCAAATAAAGGAAGAAACGGAGCGTGTCAGAGCGCTCTATGAGATTTTTGATGAGAGCACACGGCTGAAAGGGAAGGCTGGACAGATGGAGTTTCTTACCACGGTGCGATATGTGGAGCGCTATCTGAAGCCGGGCGATCGCATTTTGGATGTGGGGGCAGGTACGGGCGCATATAGTCTGCATTTTGCGCAGCAGGGGTATCAGGTGGATGCATTGGAGCTGTCAGAACGAAATCTGACCATCTTTCGTGCGGCCATTCAGCCTGACGATCCCATAACGGCCGTGCAGGGAAATGCACTGGATCTCAGCCGTTATCCCGACGAAATCTTCGATGTAG
Organism: Clostridia bacterium; assembly: GCA_017622085.1. Classification (GTDB taxonomy): domain Bacteria; phylum Bacillota; class Clostridia; order Oscillospirales; family CAG-272; genus RGIG8715. Next base: position 12,920 of record JAGARU010000107.1, read on the forward strand.
TTTTACTTTTTGGCCCGTTGTATCATCTGGAGTCGCGGGAGGATCGTCTCGCGGCAATCCGGGAGGCAAAGCGAGTTTGTAAGCCGGACGGCATGCTGTTCTTTGCTTTTATCTCTAACGACATGGTATTCTTGACAGAGCTTTCCTACGATCCCGATTATTTTATAAGCGGCGATTATGACAAAGAAACCTTCCGTTTGCATAATTTTCCCTTTGTATTTCATACTGTGAAAGATTGTCGGGCGCTTTTGGCGGAGAGCGGTATACGCACGCTTCACGAAGTGGCCTCCGACGGCGCCAGCGAACTGATGGCCGACCGGATCAACGGTATGAGTGAGGAAAGCTATGCTCAGTATTTGCGTTACCACTTTTACATATGCGAAAAGCCGGAGCTTCTCGGCATGAGTAACCACCTTCTGTTTGTGGGTAAAAAAGAAACAGCTGCCTTTTGTGAGCAGGGAATGAATAAGGAGAAATGAATTATGGCATCCAATGAAGCATTGATCATCGCAAAATACAAGGACGGACAAAAGGAAGAGAGCCGCGCGACCTCATCCCGAAGCGGCGCCTTTGAGTTCCATTATACAAAAAAGCATTTGGAAGAATACGTGACCCCCGACACACGAATTTTAGAGGTGGGATGCGGCACGGGCTACTACGGTATGCACTATGCTCCCCTTTGTCGCGAGTACGTGGGCATTGACATCGTTCCGGCGCATATTGACCGATTCCGGGCAAAGATCGAGGAGTCGGGACGCTTAAACGTGTCCTGCCGGGTGGGCGACGCCACCAATCTGGCGGATATTCCCGACGGGGCCTTCGACGTGGTATTGTGCCTCGGCCCTTGCTACCACCTGCCTCCGGCGGAGAGGGAAGTTGTGATCCGGGAGTGCTATCGGGTCTGCCGCGCAGGCGGCATCGTGGCGGTAGCCTACATCAATAAAATCGGTCTGGTGGCCGGCGCTTGCGTCTTTGACGATTGGCGGCATATCTACCCAAGTGAGGCGGGCAACCGTGCCGCCTTGGTGGAGTGCACGGACGATCTCCATCCCGGCGTCTTTTTCTTCACCACTCCGGAGGAAATGAACGCCTTGACCGCCTCCATCGGGCTAAAAAAAGAGAAAAATCTGGGCACGGATTTTCTGATCTTGGCGAAAGTAGCCGACACCATCGAGGACGAGCGCTTCCACTTGCTTTTACCCGTCTACGACCAGCTTACCTCGCACGAAAGCTGTACCGGCGCCAGCAATCACGCGCTGTACGTGGGACGAAAGCCGCAATAATTTTTAGTTGCCGCTTGCTCACACATCAGCGCACACACTCCCCCGAGGGTGACGAAAACAATAATTTTTGGTCAAGCTTTTTTGCGGGGTGGGCCCCGCGTGCGTCGTTAATTTTTGGTCAAGCTTTTTTTAAAAAGCTTGCGCGGGTGTGGGGCGCGGAGCCCCATGTAAACGGCATTTCTTTTTTGCAAAGCTTTTTTCTTTGGGCCTGTGGTGTCAAAGAAAAAAGCGTCTAACAGATAGCACATCCGTCTCGGCTACCGCCGGAGGGGACGCTCCTGTAAGCCTTCTCCAGCGGAGAAGGTGGCGGCGAAGCCGACGGATGAGGAGAGCATTGCGCCGACGTATATAAAATGAGAGCACAGACCTGGTTGTCCTTAAAATAAGTAACTTACCAGTAGAAAACGGAGATGGCA
>JAGARU010000108.1 GCA_017622085.1 Clostridia bacterium
CCATGGCAGTACAAGATTTGATTCGCCAAAGCCTTCCCTAGCAGGGAAGGGGGACCGCGATAGCGGTGGATGAGTAGAAGCCAACCAAGACTGTACAAAACTTGAATTGCCAAAGCCTTCCCTAGCAGGGAAGGGGGACCGCGATAGCGGTGGATGAGTAGAAGCCAACCAAGACTGTACAAAATTTGAATCGCCTTCGAACATCTCGGGTGTCAGGTAACCTTTTCTGAGGAAACGTTCGCGTTTCTCCGAACCTTTATTTGCGAAGAGCGGGTTCTACTCATCCGCCTCGCATACGCTCGGCACCTTCCCTGCTAGGGAAGGCAATTTGAGCGGTTCTTTGGGCAACCCAATTTTCTATGCATCGCTTTATCGATCCAAGAGCGGATCCGCAGACAAACCGGTGTTTTTCAAAATGTCTTGGCATACGCCCGTAAAGTTTTGATTGATTTCAAGGTTTGTGTAGCGTAGCACCCGGATACCGAGCGCTCTCAGCTCCTCATCTCGCTTTCGGTCGGCCTTTGCATGCTCGTTTGTGCCGTGCTGGCTTCCGTCCAACTCAATGACAGTGTTGAGCCTCTCTATAAAGAAATCGACAATATAGTTTCCGATGTTTTTTTGCCGCTTGACGGGAACCGGCAGTTTTTTCAAAAAATCATACCATAGATGCCGCTCCTCTTTCGTCATGTTTTTTCGGAGGAGCTGAGCGACGGAGACGAGATCGCGATTATAACGATAACTCATATGGGTGCCTCGTCCTTTTATTATACTCCCACGGATGTGGTTTGTCAACAACATCCGTTGGTTTTATGTTGTTTTTAAGAATTTAAATGCCCGATTTAGTGGTTTTGCAGAAAATTAAAGGGGTTTTTCTGTGGTTTTCACCAAAGCGGAAAGAAAGTCGGGGAAGGAACCGACGATCTGTGCCGCACGTTTTACCTCCTCGGGCGCTCCGTCCGGCGCAAAGGACAGCGCCGCGCGGGCAAAGAGGGGAAGATCTGCCTGACCGTCGCCGGCCGCCGCCGTGTCAAAGACGGAAACGGGCAACCGCACCTGCAGATCGGACAGCGCCACGCCCTTATTTGCGTAGGCGCACACGTATTCCTCCGCCGCGTCCGTCCGGCGGGTGCGCCGCATGGCCCCGTCCACCGGAAGGGCACGGCCCGTGTAGGAGCCGTAGGCCGCCACCTTGTAGATGGGCTCGCGGATGGCGTATTCCTTTGTGATCTCCTCCGCGGGGCAGGCAAGATCCGCCCGTGCCTCACGGTCGCCGTTTCCCCGGCGCAGGTATAGGCAGGACTCGCCGTAAAGCACCAAGGTGCGCTCGCGGTTCTGGGGCAGACGGAAGAAGCTCCGCACCGCCTCCGGGGCAATGGGCCGGCGGTAAACCGCCCGATCTCCCTCAAAGGCCAGCGCCCCGTCGTGACCGATCACGTAGATGGGTCGTTTCAAGGGAGCAAGCAGTCGGCGCAGCTCCTCGGGCCCGCGGCCGGAGGCCACGGCCAGCTGTACGCCGGAATCCTGCAGGGCGGCCAGCCGGTCAAGCACGTGGGGGGAGAGGGATGCGTCCCCGTACGGGAGCGCCGTGCCGTCCATATCAAAAACAAAAAGCTTGATCATAGCATTCCTATGGGTAAATTGGGCGCATCAAAGCAGCCAATCGTTGTCCGCCTCGGCACGGGCCAGGCGGCGCTCGCGGGCGGCCAGATCCTCAAGGGTGCGGGCGTCGGCAAAGTCCTCGATCACCCGATCCAGCTCTTCCCAAAAGCCAAGGGCAGAGCAGCGTCCGGCGCGGGGGCAGAAGTTGGTGTCGCCGGCCACGCAGGGCACGGGGGCAAGATCCCCCTCGGCGGCGCGGAGAATGTCTCCTACGCGGATCTGACGGGGCAAACGGGTCAGGGCATAGCCGCCCACGTTGCCGCGCACACTGCGCACAAGACCCGCCCGGGTCAGCAGCGCCATGATCTGCTCCATGTATTTTACGCTGATCTCCTGCCGCTCGGAGATGCTTTTAAGGGGCACCAGCACCCCCGCGTCTCCGCCGTTCACGGCGATGTCGATCATAATACGGAGGGCATAGCGCCCCTTGGTAGACAGCTTCATTTTTCTATCTCCATTCCCCCACCGGCGTATCCACCAAAAGAGGCAAGTCCTCTTTGTGCACCCCGACGGATTTCTATTCATTCTATTCCTATTATATCACTATTTTTACTATGAGTCAATACGCTTTTGGAAAAAGTAACCGGGAGGCGGGTCTATGGACGGGAGCACGCAAGGGAGGCACGCATGGGAAGGGCGCGGCGGCGCACGACGCGAGTGACGGGAACGCGGGGTGGAACGCAAGGAGAGGCGTGGAGGCTGGAGCGGAGGGTGGAACGGAGGGCGGGAACGTGAGGCAGCACGCGAGGGAGGCACACGCGCACCCTCTCACCTCTTCGGCTCACGCCAAGGCGCCAAAGACCGGTGGATGGGGGGCAATTCCCTCGCCCCTTCGGCTCACGCCACGGACAAAAGGCTGGCGGATGGGGCAATTCCCTCGCCCGATCCATTGACAAAAGGTGATTTTTGTGGTATTCTATGGTCAAGATTTCGTTTTTGCGAAACCGTAACACAGGCAAAATTTCGCAAAAGCGAAAAATGCACACAAAAATCATTTCGCAAATGCGAAATCAAAGAGCGGATACAGTCAAAACAGGGGGGTAACATGAAACGAATTACCGTAAAGGAAGCCGCCGAAAAATGGGGTGTCACCCCGCGAAGGGTGCAAGGCCTTTGTAACGAGGGCAAGATCAAGGGCACCGTGCGCTTTGGCCGCGCGTGGATGATCCCGGAGCACGCGGTTTTGCCGGGTGCGGACCGGGGCGAGGAGCCCCACATGCCCATGCCGCGCAAAAGCCCCTTCCTCGATATGACCAACATTTACAACCAAGCGGGTCGGGCGGATGCCTGCGCCTCGCTTTTGGTCAACAATCCGGAGGCCCATGCGCTCTTTGAGGCGCAGATCGCCTATCGGCGGGGCGAAATCGACCGGGTGTACGACCGCGCCCGTTACTTTCTGTCCGCCCATTCGGGCTTTTACGCCATTCTGGGCGGCGGTATGCTCCTTGCCCTGTGCGCCATCTGGCGGGGCGATATCTATCTATGGAACGAGGCCAAGCGCCACATTTGTGAGGCACCCTGTACGGACGAGTCCCAGCGGGAGATCGTGTCTCTGGCTTTAGCCATCGTTGATAGCTCCATTTATGACAATAAGGACTATCCTGCCTGGTTTACGGCGGGCAGCTTTGACGTTCTCCCGCCGGAATCGCATCCGGCGGCCAAGGTGTTTTACGTCAAATACCTGTATATGTCCGCCTTTGCCATTGCCTCCGGCCAGCTTAATTTGGAGGGCATCAGCGGTCTGGCGCTTATGCGCCTGATCCCCTATACCATCGAGCCCATGATCTCGCAGGCGGTGGTGGACGGCACCATCCTGCCGGAAATTTATCTGCGGATGTCCTGTGCGGTGGCCTACCATAACGCCGGTGACCGCGCGCGGGCCGTTGCGCACATGGACAAGGCCATCCGTCTGGCTCTGGCGGACGGTCTGTACGGCGTGCTGACGGAATACGTGCGCCACTTTGACGGACTTTTGGAGGAGCGGGTTGCGCTGGTGGACGAAACTGCCCTGACGGTGATCACGGAGCTTTACCGCACCTATAGCGTGGGCTGGGCAAGGCTGTCAGGCACGGTAAGAAACCGCTACATCGCCACCAATCTTACGGCAAGAGAGCGCGAGGTGGCAAAGCTGGCGGCCTTTGGCTTTACCAACCGGGAGATTGCCGCCGAGCTGTACGTTTCCGAGTCCACCGTCAAGCAAACGGTGCTTCGCGTGGTCCAAAAAACGGGAATCAAGGATCGAACCGAGATCCCGAACATTCTCTAAAAGGCCGAAAACGGGTAAAAAAGATTGCCCGAAAAATGGGGTTTTCGGTGGTGTTCAAAAAGAAAAAAATCTGTCATACTGTTGGTGCAATGCAGTATGGCAGATTTTTTATGCGCCGGCTTGATTTTCCTCCGGGGTCTGTCATAGATTTGGAAGGAGCCTATATGCCACACAGAGCCAAAGAGGGCGAGCTCTATAAGAGTATCGCCGTTTGTGACAGAATCTTCCATATATATTACGGCTACTACGACGAGCGGGAGCGGCACAGCAAGTACAACGATCCGATCCCGATCTACCCCGACCTGAAGGCCGCGCCCCAGTATACGGGGGAGGGCTATCCGTTCGTGACCGGCATGCAGGACGTGTGCGATCACTACGAGGGCAGGCACGCCGAGGACGGCTGCCACGGCTGTATTCACTACCGCGAGGGCACGGACCTCATCGGTGTCTGCCGGTGTGAAGCAAACAAAAAGGGCTGACCGCCCCACCCACCGGAATCCAAACGCAGAATTTGATGCAAAGGTACCTATAAGGAGAACATGATGAAAGAAAGAACCGCACTCAAAAGGATCACTTCGATTTTACTTACTATCGTTCTGATGGTAGGTCTTCTTCCTACCGCAGTATTTTCCGCTTCGGCGGCTGACGTGCAGGAGGTCTCGACCTATGAAGCACTCGTCGTCGCTGCCGAGCTCGGCGGCGAGATCAAGCTCACCGGCAATATCGAGCTGGAAGACACGGTTTTAGTCTATAATGCGGAAACCACGCTGGATCTGAACGGCTACACCATGAGCCTGAACGATCCCGAGAAGTTCTATGCCCTTGCGGTGTTAGGAGCCGTCCTGACCATCAAGGACAGCAGCCCGGCGGGAACGGGAACGATCTCTATGCAGGGGAACAGTCAGTCCAGTGCCATACTGGTTACCGGGGAGATCGGAGAGCTTTATATCCGTGGCGGCATCATCAAATCCGGTGCCAATGCCGTATATCATCAGGGCAAAGTGCTTGAGATCACAGGCGGCGTTTTTGACGGCGAAACCACTTCACTTTTTGTTGAATCCGGTGTAGGCGCTCCCTCGATCAAGGGCGGCCGGTTCAGCTCCGATCCTTCGGCCTATCTGGCTGACGGATACGCGGCGAATTATAACGAGAGCACAGGCTACTACGACGTAACGGAAGAGGAACGTGTGCCCGAGGTGATTTATTTTGACATCGAGGGCTCGGACGTAGATTCCAAGACGGTTGCAGCACACTTTTATGATGCTATCGGCGGTTACCTGAGCAGCGATATGATGGATTTAGTGGAGGGAACGATATGTTTGTGTAACGTGCCCGACGGAGCGGTAGAGGTCTACTTTGACTACGTCACAGACTCCTTAGGCACCTCCTACACCGAGATGCTCGTCCTCCCCACCGACGGCATGAATCTCTACTCCTTAGCAACAGATGAGTGGTCGACCTACGTGCCTGAGCCTGTGGCTTGGAACGATACCGACGATGACGGTGTGATCGACGACGGCGAGACCACTTATATAACCCTTACATACGCCCTTCTTGCAGGCGGCACGGTCAAGCTGGCAAGGGACTACGACGCATCCGGCGTGGATGGCCTTATTCTCCGGGGAGCCGAGACCGCGCCCATCGTCGCCACCCTTGATCTTAATGGATATGCGATCACCGCAACGGCGAATTATTTCTTTGATATATACGAATATTACACCCTCACCGTGACCGACACGAGCACAGCCGGCACGGGAAGTGTTACAATCACGGGAAATGACGTATTCTATTGTAAGAGCGATACATCGTCCCTTATCGTTAAGGCGGGACGCTTTACGAGCCTGGCAGAAGTCCTCGTGGTGGAAAGAGGCTCTGCAACCGTCATGGGCGGCACCTTTGTAGCACAAGGCGCCGGCACCAAGACTATTTTTGCAAACGCTACCGGAACATCCGTTTCGATTACGGGCGGCTCCTTCAGCACGGACCCCACGTATTACTTAACGGATGACTACAAGGCCACTTACAATGAATCCACCGGCTACTACGACGTAACGGAAAACGTAACGGACACAACGGTCGTTGCCTGGAGCGACACCGACGATGACGGTGTGATCGACGAGGGCGAGACTACCTATGCAACGCTGGAAGATGCCCTTCTTGCCGGCGGCGCAGTCAAGCTGGCGGAGGATGTTTCGATCAGAGCCAGGATTGCTCTTGAGCACGGATCCGCAACCCTTGATCTCAACGGTTACACAGTTACCGTCTTCGCCCCTCGTTTTATTGAGGTGATGGGAAGTGCAACCCTTACTGTTTTGGACACGAGCGCGGATGGTCTGGGTACCGTTGTTCCGTGGGATGACACCGTCGAGGACCTTTTCCTCATTGGCAATGCCGGCGCAACCCTTACCGTTTATGGCGGCATCTTTACGACGGGCATGCTTGATGTATTTTTCGTAGAAGGCGGAGCTGTAAACGTATACGGTGGAACCTATCATACGCTAGGCAGCGTCCTGGGTCTCTGCGATCTGATCAGCGGTACCATTCTCCTTTATGGCGGTGCTTTTGAGACGGATCCCTCGAGTTACGTAGCAAACGGCTATGGAGTAACCTTCAATGAGATTACCGGCTACTACGACGTAACGGAAGAGAACCGTGTGCCCGAGGTGATCTACGTCGATACCGAGGGCTCAGATGCAGGTTCCGAGTTTGTTGTAGCAAGCTTTTATGATGCTGTCAGCAGTTACGTGGGCAGCGAAACGATGGATCTCGTGGAGGAGATGATATGGTCGTGTAACGTGCCCGACGGAGCGGTAGAGGTCTACTTTAGCTACTCCACAGACTCCTTAGACACCTCCTATACCGAGATGCTCGTCCTCCCCACCGACGGTGCGAATCTCTACGTCTTCGCAACAGATGAGTGGTCGACCTACGTGCCTGAGCCTGAGCCTGTGGCTTGGAACGATACCGACGATGACGGTGTGATCGACGAGGGCGAGACTACCTATGCAACGCTGGAAGATGCCCTTTTTGCCGGCGGCACAGTCAAGCTGGCAAGGGACTATGATGCCTCCGCTGAGGGCAACCTTAGTCTCAGCGGAACCGAGACCGCGCCTATTCTCGCAACCCTTGACCTGAACGGCTATGCTATAACCACAACAGGCAAATATATATTCGATATATACGAATATTACACCCTCACCGTGACCGACACGAGCACGGCCGGCACGGGAAGTGTTACAATCACGGGAAATGACGTATTCTATTGTAAGAGCGATACATCGTTCCTCACCGTTCAGGCGGGACGCTTTACGAGCCTGAAGGAAGTCCTCATGGTGGAAAGAGGCTCTGCAACCATCATGGGCGGCACCTTTGTAGCACAAAACGCCGACACCAAGGCTATTTTTGTAAACGCCACCGGAACATCCATTTCGATTACGGGCGGCTCCTTCAGCACCGACCCCACGTATTACTTGACGGATGACTACAAGGCCACCTACAATGAGTCCACCGGCTATTATGATGTCAGCGAAGAAATAACCGCTTCCACCGGCAAGATCGTGATTGAAATGACCGACTCCTACGGCGACGGCTGGAACGGCGCAAAGATCACCGTTTATAAGGACGGCGAGCTTGTAGCCGAGGCCACGGTTGATGGCGACTGGAACACCCTTGAGCTGGAGTATGACAGCGAGGCAGAGTACGAATTCTTCTGGGTGCCGGGCAGCTACGACAGTGAATGCAGCTATAGCATCTTCATTGACGGCGTGGAATATACCGAGGAGCTTTTGTCCGATCCCTACGTTCCCCGTTTCACCGACATGTCCTTTAATACGGACAGCACAGGCTACGATGCGGATACAAAGATCTTCACGGTAACGGAGGAGAATCCCTTTATCCTTACCGTTTCGGGAGAAAATCTGGATAAACTTGACCTGACCGATCATAATGCAATTCCGTGCATTTACTTGTATACCGATTTCGGAAATTTCCTTCCCATCCTGACCTTCACACAGCCGACCAGTGCCAGCGAAAATGAGCTCGTCTTTACTCTGACCGGCGACGTGATCGTACAGACTGCGGAGTTCGGTGAGATCATCTCCATTATTTACACCCATGACGGCCAGACCGTGGATGCCAGCATCGAGGTATCCCTTCAGCTGCCCTCTTATGCGATCACAGCAACCTCCGGCGAGAGGGGAACCGTGACCGTTGATTCCGAGGCAAGCATGGGACGCATCGTAGAGATCTCCGTTCATCCCGACGAGGGTTACACCTTGGATACTCTTACGGTTACCGACGCAAACGGTGCCGTTTCCGTCAAACACGAGGGTGGCAATACCTACTCCTTCCAGATGCCGGACGGCGAGGTCTCGGTCAACGCAACCTTCCGCGCAGCCGAGAAGTATACCGTCACGATGACGGATACGGAGCACGCAACGGTCACCGTTGCCGAGGAGGCCTATGAGGATAGCTACGTTACCGTTACCGTTCTTCCTGAGCTTGGCTACCGAGTGGATCAGGTCCTTGTAACCTATGGCGCGGACGGCCTTCTTGTGGCGGAGCCGATGGAGGATTCCACTACGGAATATCGCTTCTTTATGCCTGCGGCGGACGTAACCGTTACGGTGGAAGTGATCCAAACGGCGGTCATTACCGACATGTACGTTCCCGAGGGAACTCCCGGCTACGATCCTGTAACCAAGGAATTCGTTCTGACGCCCAAGCATCCCTTCCACTTTGTGATGGAGGGTATGAATTTCGATCAGATGCCCGACGATTGGCAGATCCTCGTAGGAGGCTGGAACAGCGACACGGTGATTGCCGGATTCATCAAAACCTCGGATGGATCCATGACGGATACCAAGGCCACCATCCACTACGATTTTGACGCCTTTCTACATGTTATGCATTGGGTTGACGGAAGCTACGTTGGAAAGATTGTAGACTTTTACGACGAATATCAGCCCTCCGACGTAAAGCTCTATTACAGCTACGTAACCGTAGAGCAGAGCGAGAACGGACACGTCTACGTGCCCCATAGCCTGAACCCCGGTGATACAGCTGTGATCACCCTCACCCCCGACGATGGCTACGCCCTTGAGACCCTTACCGTTACCGACGCCTCCGGCAACCCCGTGGAGGTCGTGGATAACAGCTTTACCGTGCCTGAGGGAGGCGCCACCGTTACGGCAACCTTCTATCTCAGTCATACCCATAGCTATTCCGGCTACGAGTACGACGAAACCGGCCATTGGCAGGTATGCGATTGCGGCCATGCCACCGAGGTGGAGGAGCATTCTTTGAATGAGGCTACCCACACCTCCAACAGCAAGTGCTCCGTTTGCGGCTATCTTGACGCCTTGGCTCTGGGTCATACCTACAGCGAGGAATATTTCTCCGACGAGCACGAGCACTGGAGAGAGTGCGACTGCGGCGTGCGCTGGAGCTCCAAGGAGCATACCTTTGAGGAGATCGCATCCGAGGCTACCAAAAAGGAAGACGCCACCTGCACCACCCTCGCCGTATACTATAAGTCCTGCTCCGTTTGCGCGCGTCTCAGCACCGAGACCTTTACCTACGGTGAGACGGTAGACCATACCTTTGGCGAATATACGCCTAACGGCGACGCCACCTGTACCGAGGACGGCACGAAGACCGCTACCTGCGAGCATTGTGACGCGACCGATACCGTAGCCGATGAGGGAAGTGCCACCGGCCATACCTTTGGCGAATATACGCCCAACGGCGACGCCACCTGTACCGAGGACGGCACCAAGACCGCTACCTGCGAGCATTGTGACGCGACCGATACCGTAGCCGATGAAGGAAGTGCTACCGGCCATACCTTTGGCGAATATACGCCCAACGGCGACGCCACCTGCACCGAGGACGGCACGAAGACCGCCAAGTGCGAGCATTGCGACGCGACCGATACCGTGGCAGACGAGGGAAGTGCTACCGGCCATACCTACGGCGCTTACACCTCCGACGGCAACGCCACCTGTACCGAGGACGGTACCAAGACCGCCAAGTGCGAGCATTGCGATGCTACCGATACCGTAACCGATACCGGCAGTAAGAAGGGCCACACCTACGACAAGGGCTCTTGCACCGTATGCGGCGCAGAGGATCCCGATTATACCAATCTCACCGGTCTTTGGGTAGGCCTCGGCGTAGTAGCCGTAGCCGGCTGCGGCACCGGCGGATTCTTCCTCCTCCGCAAAAAGAAAAAGTAAATAAACGCTAAAATCTCCTTATTCAAATTCAAAAAACACAGTCCTGCCATCCGGCGGGGCTGTGTTTTTTGTCGGGGAAGAACCGAATCAAAACGGCTTTCGCCTCTCTCAAAATGACATTGCGCCACCGTATGCCGCGAGGGATGCGAGGTTTGCCCCAAAATGTGCCGAAGCCACGCATCAGCAGGCGTAGCCGACATCACTCAGCGAAGCGGACATCATTCAAAAAAACGCACCCTTGTCGGTAGACAAAAGTGCGTTTTTTGTTGCCTTAAACGGGTGAAAAGGTGTCTAAACAGGGGTAAAAACGAACAAAAGGTGTCTGATTTTTTTGTGATTCTGCCCGACAAATTGGAATTTATTTAATCCACCATTCAGGAGTTATTTCACCGAGTTTTATGGTTTTGCCTGTGGAATAATCAAGCATGATTTCTATATCATAATAATTTCCTGCCATAAGTTGAACCATAAGTTCTCGACAAGCACCACAAGGAGCACCGTTAGAACCATCAGGTAAAATGCAAAGAACTTTATCAATTTCTTGCTCGCCATTAGTAATCATATTAAAAATAGCATTTCTTTCTGCACAAATTCCAAGTGTTGAGCAGGTGTCGATACAAACACCTGTATATATCTTTCCTGATTTTGAAAGAACTGCAGCAGATACCTCTCCGCAGGTGACATATTCCGAAATTCTCCGTTCATTCAATACGGATTTTGCAGCTTCATACATTTCATTCCATATCTTTTCCATAAGTAATCACCTCG
>JAGARU010000109.1 GCA_017622085.1 Clostridia bacterium
GTAGGGGAGGCCCTGTGTGGCCTCCCGCCAAAAAGATTGTTGACCCACAAGGGTTTTGTCGATGTCGGGACGACGGGCGACCACATAGGGTCGCCCCTACGGGTTTTCGTTAATTCTCCGCTAAACAACAATTTACCGTTGCACTTCCCATCGGGTGATGAACATAGACACGGAGAGCATCACGCGATATTGGCTGCGGGCACTGCCCGCCAAACAACAATTTACCGTTGCACTTCCCATCGGGTGATGCACCCTCGCCTTGGAGAGTGTCACGCGAGCGTTGGCCGGCGGCACTGCCGCCTAAACAACAATTTATCTTTCCATCATCTTTTCGATATAATCACACATCTCCCCGTACTTTTCCTCCACGACCTCAAGCAGTCGCATTTGGGAACGGGCACGCACGAGGTTGTGCTCGGCGTATTTGATCTTAAAATATACGTCACCGTTCAAATAGTCGGTCATAAAGCGCATCGCCAGCTCATAGGTAATGACCTTGATGCCCAAGGGGAGCAAACGGATCTCCGTATCCGTCAGATGTCCTGCCGTAGCAGAAACAAATCCATCCGTAAATGCCTTGAAAAGCGTCATGTCAAAGTCGATCTTAGAGGTGTCGGGCTCATCCTCGGCGGCGGTGCAAGCACCGTAGCGAACTGCATCGCCATAGTCGTAGAGCGAAGAGCCGGGCATCACGGTATCAAGGTCGATCACGCACAGCGCCTTGCCGGTTTCGTTGTCAATGAGCACGTTGTTGAGCTTGGTATCGTTGTGCGTCACACGCAAAGGAAGCAAGTCGGAGTCGTTCAGCTTGGAAACAATGGCATGCGCCAGCGCTTCCCTCTCCTTGAAAAATTCAATATCTTTTTCAACGTCGGCCACGCGACCTGCAGCATCCTCTTCGACGGCCTTCAGGAAGACACCAAAGCGCCAAGCGGTGTTGTGGAAGCCGGGGATGGTCTCCACCAGCTCGGCTGCGGGGAAATCGGCAAGTCTCGTCTGGAACTCGCCAAACCCTCGCCCCGCCTCGCGGAAGAGGTCAGCGCTTTCGATCTGGTCGTAGGCAGTGACACCGTCCACGTAGTGATAGGCGCGCCATGCGCCGCCCTCGGCATCCTGATAAAGGAGCGTGCCGTTGTCACAGGGGACAAAGGTGAGTACACGGCGGTCGGGATTGATGCCGTCATCTTGATAGGAAGCACGGATATGGCCTGTCACCTTACCCACGTTATCCATCAGGGATACGGGATCCTTGAATGCGGCGGTATTGATTCTTTGAATGATATATTGATGAGGCAAGCCGTCCTTGGTATATGTAAGGCGGTAGGTGACGTTGATATTGCCTGCCGTCAGCTCTTTGATATTGGCGAGTGTACCGCAAAAGGCAAAGTGCGCGGCAACGGCCTTGATGGTATTTTGATCCATGATTTTTCTCCAATCATTTGAGATGCTTATATTTTACATGATATGAGGGAATTTGTCAAGATGGGAGATATTGACTTTTGGAAGAATTTGTGGTATGATGTGGGGGAAAGATATGTTATAAATTGTTGTTTATTTTCCTATCAACTTTCTTTCCTCGTCGAAAGAAAGTTGCAAAGAATCGCCGCTCAGGGCAGAACCTACGGTTCTCCCTAAGAACCCAACTCCCTCGTGACGCTCGCAGTCCCCCGATACGGAAGGGGGACTGCAACAGCGTGTCATGTGTCAGCCAACGCCGACAGCCCACCCCTGCGGCGGAGCGCCTTGGGGCTCATACCGCACTGGTTGACAGGTGGGAAGTTGGTCGAATAATTCCAATTATTTCTTCAAATATTGAAGCTATAGCTCTGACCTTTCGAGGTGAATTTTTGTACGGCAGAAAAC
>JAGARU010000007.1 GCA_017622085.1 Clostridia bacterium
CGCCGTGGAGCTTTCGCATTTGCAGGAGCAAGAGCAGTATGATCTACTGACGACTATCGAAAGCGAGGATGCCACACCATCCCTTAGCCAAGCCATTCGTTTGAAGCGGCTCAGCCAAGACAGTAAGTTGGATATGGACACCATCTTCGATATTATGACCGAGGAAAAACCCAACCAAAAGGAAACGATTAAGATACAGAGAGAAAAGCTCGATAGGTATTTCGGGCGTATCGTATCCGTTTCACAAATTGAAGCAACGATCATTCGACTATTGGAACAAGAGCGAGCGCGCCAAATCAAGAAGCGTAGCGAACGCGAGGACAGATGAAAGGAGAGTGCCTATGATAAAGAAAATAGAAATGCCCGACATTCGCGGTATTATCGTCCGTGAGCCTATCAATATTGATGAGCCTATCTTCTTGGAAGATCATCTTCCGTATCCGTCCCGCCCAAGGGGAGCCGTACAAAATGCGCCCGTTATCAATTATCCTACAGCACTCAATTTTACAAAGCGGATAGGAACGGTTGATTATGTGGTCAATACCCATTTTGCCGAGGATGGAAACAGCACACTCCTCTCGCAATTTCGGGACTTGATCCTATCTCAAAAGTTAATCGATGATGTGCTGTGACAGAATTGCAAGGATACGCCGAGCATTGTATAATAAGGCTACCTTACAGCAATGCTCGGCTTACAGAAAGGAAAAGGTGAATTATGATAAAACAAGCCGAGAATAAAATAACCGCCCTTTACTGCCGTCTGTCACAGGATGACGGGCGCGAGGGCGAAAGCAACAGTATATCCAACCAAAAAGAAATCCTTGCCCGATATGCGAGGGCAAACGGATTCCACAACACAATGTTCTTTGTAGACGACGGCATATCGGGGACGACCTTTGATCGTCCGGACTTTCAGCGTATGCAGCGGATGATCGAAAACGGAGAGATAGGCGTAGTCATTGTAAAAGACCTCAGCCGCTTCGGTCGAAACTACCTCGACGTTGGTGAATACTTGGAGATTAAATATCCTACACTCGGTGTCCGCTTTATAGCAATTCAAGAGAACGTTGATGCTCTGAAGAACACCGGCACGGAGATGATGCCGTTCAACAACATCTTCAACGAGTGGTATGCTGCGCAGACGAGCAAGAAGATACGCGCTGTGTGGAAGTCCAAGGCGGACAAAGGAGAACGAATTGCCGCAGCTATCCCTTACGGATATATCAAATCCCAAGATGATCCCAAACAATGGATTATTGATGAGGAAGCGGCGAAGGTTGTTCGCTATATTTTTGAATTAACGCTTGAAGGACTTGGACCCATGAAAATTGCCCGTAGATTGGAGGATGAACAAATATTATCTCCAACTGCATATTATTTGGAAAACGGCAGAAAATCCTCCAATGATATTTCAACTCGCGGAAAATGCGCATGGAGTACAACCTCTGTCCGACACATTTTGGAAAATCGTCAATATACGGGGTGTACGGTCAACTTCAAAACTTCACTTGTCAGTTACAAGGTGCACAAAACGGTTTATAATCCCGAGGAGGAGTGGCAGATCATTCCCAATACACAAGAAGCCATTATCGACGAAGACACCTTCAATCGCGTTCAAGAACTTCGAGACAGCCGTAGACGAAATACCGCTACAGGTAGAGAAAGTCTGTTTTCGGGATTACTCTACTGCGCTGACTGTAAATCTAAGCTCTATTTTTGTGCGGCTAAAAGCATAAAGCCGGAGCAAGAGTTCCACAGATGTTCTGCCTACAAAGAAAATAGAGGTACTTGTTCAATTCATTTTATCAGAGAGGTTGTCCTTCGAGAAGCTATTCTTGAACTTGTGAAAAGAGTGGCACTGTTCATTCAGCAATATGAGGCAGTGTTCCTCTATATGTACGCTAAGAAGCACAATATTACGAAAGAAGTAAACTCCCGTAATATGAAAGCTACTATCGAGCGAAACAAGCGAAGAATAAAGGAGCTTGATAAACTGATCGAACGCATTTACGAAGATAACGTACTTGGTAAGATCCCCGATGCACGTTTCTCCAAAATGATGGCGAGCTATGAAGCAGAACAAAATCAGTTGGTTACAGAAACAGCAAAAACTGAAGAATCCTTAAAGACGATGGAACAAGACAAGGTGGATCTCCGCGCGTTTCTGGAAACGATTCGCCAATGTACTGACATTAAAGAACTAACACCCGCCATTGTCAATAGGCTCATTCGGCGTATCGAAGTGCATAATAGCGAAAAGATCGACGGAAGAAAGCAAGTACGTCTTGATGTTTACTTTACCGCGGTAGGGCTTATTGATATCCCCGGTGAAAAGGAACTTATTGAAATGATGCGAGAAATCCAAAGTGCCAAAAGCGCTTAAACAAAAACAAGAATACGGCATACCTCTTTCGAGATATACCGTATTCTTGCAAAACTGTCCTTTAGGGCACGACCCTAACCGGATGGGGTTCTTTTTTTGGTTGCGGAGGCGGGATTTGAACCACACGACCTTCGGGTTATGAGCCCGACGAGCTACCAGGCTGCTCCACTCCGCGATATGGTGCCGATGACCGGACTTGAACCGGTACGGGATTGCTCCCAACGGATTTTAAGTCCGTGGCGTCTGCCGATTCCGCCACATCGGCTTACTCAGCTTATATAGCATAGCACATCACGGTGGAATTGTCAAGATTTTTTTGAAAAAAGTTTTGGGTTTCTTTTGACTTTTCTCGACAGGGGCGATTTTTCCCTTGAAATAACTGGCAAACTATGGTAAAATACCCTTTGTAAGTTTTTTCGGAGGTCCTGCTATGTGGTATCTTGTCGGCGCCTTGGCCGCCCTTGCTTTGCTTGTCTTTCTGACCGCTTTGATCTGCTTTTTCAAGGTGTTTTATTCGCCCACCCGTAAACCCATGGGGATGGACGACTATCCCATTCCCGACGGTGGAATCTATCGGGCGCACAGGGAACAAATTGTCAACTGGATGAAGGAGATCCGCCAAATGGATCGGGTGCCCGTAGAGGTAACCTCCTTTGACGGGCTGACCCTGCGCGGTATGTACTACGAGTGCAAAAAGGGCGCGCCGGTGGAGCTTTTGTTCCACGGCTACCGCGGCAACGCGGAGCGGGATCTCAGCGGCGGCGTGGAGCGTTGCTTTGCCCTTGGCCGCAACGTGATTCTCATCGATCAGCGGGGCGGGGGATCCAGCGACGGCCACGTAACCACCTTTGGTATCAACGAGCGGCTGGACTGCCTTACGTGGGTCCGCTTTGCCATCGACTTTTTCGGCCCCGACGTTAAGCTGGTCATCGGCGGCGTTTCCATGGGCGCGGCCACGGTTATGATGGCCGCCGGCGAGGAGCTGCCCAAAAACGTGGTATGCGTCATGGCCGACTGCGGCTATACCTCCGCCAAAGAGATTATCAGCAAGGTCATGGTGGAAATGCACCTGCCTCCCAAGCTGCTGTATCCCTTTATCCGCCTGGGCGCCAAGTGGTTTGGCCGATTTGATCTGGACGAGACCTCGCCTATGGAAGCTGTTCAGCGGAGCAAAACGCCGATCATCTTCATTCACGGCGACACGGACGATTTTGTCCCCTGCGACATGAGCCGCGACCTTTACGCGGCCTGCGTCAGCGAAAAGAAGCTGGCGGTCATCCACGGTGCCGGTCACGGTCTGGCCTATCCGGTGGATAAGGAGGGCTATCTTGATGCACTCCGGCAGTTCGAGGCGGAATGCGACTTCTTTCACTCATAAAATTTTATAAATCTGAGAGGCTTTTGCGCTCCTCTTACGACGAATAGGGCAAACGGATAAAATTTGAACCGATTCATCTGAGAGGAGCGTGTTTTATGAAACGAATGGCCACCCTGTGCGTAGCTCTCCTTTGTCTTGCGCTTTCCGCCTGCGGATACCAATCGGAGGCCACGCCACCCGCCCAAACCACCC
>JAGARU010000110.1 GCA_017622085.1 Clostridia bacterium
AGCTTTGCAAAAAAGAAATGCCGTGTAAGGAGCTTTCGCTCGCTGCGGCGAGCGAGGAGCCTCCGCGGCTCCAGCGCGCGAGCTTTTTAAAAAAAGCTCGACCAAAAATTGTTGTTTTCGACACCCTCGTGTGATCGTGCTTGCTTACAAGTGAGCACGCGCCGATCTTGCCCGCCGGGGCTTCCCGGCTGGCCGCGGAGCCCTCCCCGCCAAAAAGCCCCCATTGGCCAACGGCCGATGGGGGCTCTTTTTTCCTTAATTTTTCTTCATTCCGAAGGAATGGACGTCGGGGCGGGTCTCAAAGAAGGTGAAGACCTCCTCCTCCTTGACGCTCTTTCCCAGCTTGATGGCGTAGGTGTAGCGCACCTCGCCGGTGGGCAGGTGCTCCGAGGCGTACTCATCGAGGAGAGTGTTCCACTCCGCCAGCTTCTTCTTCAGTGCCGATTGGAATTCAGGGGTGTTTTGCGCCACGAAGGTGATCTTTACCGACTCCATGGTGTCATATCCGATGCGGAATTTATGCATCAGCACCTGAACACCCAAAATAAGAAGGGTCAGGAACACGCCGAGGAAGTACATTCCGGAGCCCACGGACATACCGATGGCGGCCGTTGCCCAGATTCCGGCGGCGGTGGTGAGGCCGCGCACCATATTTCCGTTGCGGAAGATGGCGCCGGCGCCCAAAAAGCTGATGCCGCTGACGACCTGAGAGGCAATTCGTGCGCCGTCCGCGCCTTCCGTACCCAAAATATCGCCCGCCATGTCGGCAAAGGCGTACTTCGACAGGATCATGAACACGGCTGAGGCCGCGGCCACCACGCAGTGGGTTCGGATGCCCGCCTCCTTAAAGCGCTTGGTGCGCTCCACGCCCACCATGGCGCCGCAGACGGTGGCTACCACCACGCGAATGACGAAATCCAGAATCAGCTCCCAGTCATAGTCAAAAAGAAACGAGTTCAAAAGGTCACGAAAGAACATAATTACCTCCTTTTTTAAGTATATGCATCAAGAATATTATTTTTCAAGGGAATGCTTCATAATCTCCAGCATCTCCCGGTTGACCCGGAAGCCACGGTAGTCCTCGCAACGCTCGCCGGGACGGCCGTTTTCCAAAATGCCGAAGGATTCCTCAAAGTTCCAAAGGGCGTAGCCCCAGCCGAATTCGTCGTAGACGGAGATCAGATCCCTCAGCCACGCCACGGCCACGTCCTGATGGGTGCGGTTGTGACAGCCGCACTCGCCGATGTGAACCCGAACGCCGCGGCGTTCGGCCTCGCGCCAGGGGGCGTAAAAGGCGGCGATGGCCCCGCGATCCACGGTTTTGTCTCCCAGCTTCAGGGGGTACGTGGGCGGCGGCCAGCCGGCGCTGTCCACCCAGGAGGCCTCGTAGTGGGAGATCTGCATGGGGAAGTAACCCCGCCCGCTCTGGGTCAGATTCAGCTCCGCCAGCCCAAGCACGGGGGAGCTGCCTACGTGGTAGCCGTCGGCAGTGATGGGACGGTCCGGGGAAATTTGGCGAATGGCCTCCACCGTGCGGCGCACCAGGCGGACGTAGTCCTCCTCCGTGCCGGGATTGGAGGGCATAGCGGTGGGCTCGTTTAACAGATCAAAGCTGAGCACCTCCGCCGGCACGTGCCGATAGCGCTCCGCAAACCGGCGCCAAAGGGTGACAAACTGCTCCTGCATGGCCTCGCTCTGCCACAGATTCTCCCGGGCAAAGGGGCGGTTGATGCAGTAGCCGGGGGCGCGGTGCAGGCAGAAGTTGACGTGCAGGCCGCGGTCGGCGCACTCCTTTATGTACCCGTCAAGAATCTTCAGATTCGCCTCGTCCGGCGCAAATTCCTCGCCCGCCCGCACAAAATAGCGGTAGTCGGTGGGCAGACGGACGAAGTTGAAGCCCTCCTCCGCCAAAAAGTCCAGCTGGCGCAGGTCGGGGGCGGCCGCTTTCTTGTCGGCGCGGTGCTTGGTGTACATCCAAAGAAAGTTAAATCCCACGTGTTTCATAGGTCTCTCCCGTATTGATCCAAGTAATTGGCGGTCTGGCGGTCAAGAAAATCACAGAAGGCGCCGCCGGTGTAGACGGAATACTGGCCGCAGATGCGCTCTCCGTTGTCGATGTGCATATAGCTCTGTACCATGCCGGCCAGCACGTTTTGGGGCATGGGGTTCACGATGACGAATTTTTTGGTATAGCCCGCCGGGAAGGTCAGCTTGTGGCCGGGGGCGAGGTAGCAGGCGTAGGCCTTGGTGATGGCCACGCGGCTCTCGGAGGCGGGCAAGGAGCCCCGCAGAATTCCGGTGCGGGATACGCTCCGCACGCCGCCACGGGCAGGAATGCGGATGCCCCAGATGAAGCGATAGCCCTTGCCGTCGTCGTCCAGCAGGAGGGGGATGCCTCGGAACAAGCCGGGGATGACCACGCAGGCGAAGGAGCCGACCTCAGTTCGGATGATCAGCCGAGGGCACCAGCCGCGCTGGATCTCAAGGTCAGCGTTGCGCTCTCGGCAGAGGCGCTTCAGCCGGCGCATAAACCGACGCCGATGGATGAGTGCCCGGAGGGGAATCCGAAGCACCAGCACGGCGGCCAGCACGCTGAAGCCCAGCCAAGGGTTGGGTAGCAGAAGCACGGCGTAACAGACGATAACCGTGACAAGCAGGCGGAAGAAAAGAGACAAGGCTTGTTTCATGATGACTCCTTTGTGTTGAAATGACAGAGTAGCGGAGAAACTTCGGCGTTTGCTCACTTGTAAGCGCGTACGATCACACGAGGGTGACGAAAACAGTAATTTTTGGTCGAGCTTTTTTTAAAAAGCTCGCGCGCTGGAGCCGCGGAGGCTCCTCGCTCGCCGCAGCGAGCGAAAGCTCCTTACACGGCCTTTCTTTTTTGCCAAGCTTTTTTCTTTGGGCCTTCTGCCTCCAAAGAAAAAAGCGTGAAGCAAGCCGCTCAACCGCCATGG
>JAGARU010000111.1 GCA_017622085.1 Clostridia bacterium
CTGCCACCGTGCCCTCCGATACAACGCCTGCCCCCACCACCCCGGTAGCAACCACCCCGGCAGCAACCACCCCGGCAGCAACCACCCCGACAGCAACCACCCCGACAGCAACCACCCCGACAGCAACCACTCCGCAAGTAACCCCGCCCACCCCAACGAAGGCAACCTACCGCACCCCGGAGGAGTCTCCCATGACCGAGGAGGAGCGAGCCCGTGCGGAGCGTATGTGGCGTCAAACGTACGACTACGAGATCCGCTGGTACGAGGCCGATACCGTTGAGACCCGCCACTACGGTGTGCGCTATTGCGGCCGCTTTGACGGCTTTCCCATTTTGGCCTTTCCTGAGGCTAAGGGCGCGACGGCGCAGTTCACCTTCCGCGTGCTTCAGTATTCGGGGCTCAACTCTTTTGCAAAGGTTGGTGTGCCCGAGGATGTGATCGCGGCGGTAGAGCGCTACCACGAGGCCTTCGAGGCGGCGATCCTCGCCGGCGACGGCCTTGACGATCCCTTGCGCCTTGACGGACAAGACCTGCCCCCGCTGGGAGAATGCCCCCTGTCGGCGGATGAATTGCCCGACGGTCTGCGGGCGGATCAGTATCTCGGTACCTATCATGGCTGCTCCGTGTTCTTTTATCGGGATCTTAGCGCGGCGGACACGACCGCCACACGGATCGGCGGCGTTCCCTTCTGGCACGGCGAGTATTATGCCTTCCGCGCCTATCAATACGGCAAGGTCTATCGCTTGGAGGAAGCCTTCCTGCGGGGCTACCTTACCTACGAGGATCTGCGCGCCGTGGCCGGCTATGCCTACGGCGAGACCTTCCCTGAGGCCCCGGTTACCGTCAGCCCCGGGAATGCACCCGTGGTGATCGCACCGAAAATGCCGGAAATCACTCCTTTGACCGAAGAGCAGATTGCCGCAATCGAGACGGCGTGGCTGAGCACCAAGGGCTACCCCGTCAAGTGGTACGAGGAGGCCAACATCATCACCCGCCACTTTGGCCTGCGCTACTACGGCACCTGTGGCGAGTACGTGATCCTGTTTGCCCCGGAAACCAAGCTGCGCACAAGCTATATCTCCTTGGGAGACGGGCAGTATCTTAAGCATTCCACGGAGTTTTCTCTGTACGCATACCGGGATGGCACGCTCTACGAGGCAAGCGAACGGTACAAGGCCGGCGCCTTAAGCGACGCGGAGCTGGCGTGCGTGATCGCCTGCCACGATGCCACGGAGTACGCCCTCAAGCACCGCCCGGATTGGGACGATCCCCTGAGCTTTGACGGCCCCATCTTCCCGCCGCTTGGCCCCATCACCGAGGAGGTTCGTGCGGCGGTGGGCGAGCACCAAACGGTTCTGTCCCATTATACCTATTGCGGCATCTATAACGGCTCGGCTGTGTTTGTAATGAAAAGTATGATCCGCAGTGTCAGCGAGCACATCATCGGCGGTAAATATTTCTCCCTTGAGCCCTACGTTACCGTGGTGCTCCGGGAGGGCGTGCAGTACAGCTTGGAGGATGCCTTCAACCTCAATTTCCTCACGGTGGAGGATATTGAGAAGATCGAATACTACGTCCGCACCCAAATGGGCTACGGCAAGTAATTATGGCTCCGATCCCATAAAAAAGAAAGTCATCACAACCCGCCAAGGGCGGCCTTGTGATGACTTTTTTTATTCGTTTGCTCCGGCTGTGCTCCGCACCCGCGAGAGACTGCGCTGATAGATCTCCTCCGTTGCAAAGGCCAGCTTGGTGACCACGTTTTCCTTGGTGGGGAAGCAGTAGAAGGAGTCGTCCTCGGTGGAAATATCCACACAGTCAAAGGGCTTGATGTGGGGGAAGTCGTACTCAATATGTAAGCTGTTGCTCTGGAGGGGCGTCCGCTGAATGCGGTACTCCTTGCCGCGGTAAAAGCCGCTGAGCACAAAGCCGTTTTCCGGGTCGTGGGTCAGGGTTGCCTTGCCAAGGGGCATAAACCGATAGCACCGGGGCATGGAATGCACGTCCACCTCGTCGGAGAAGCGGTACTCGCCCCGCTCGATCTCTGCCCGAACCTGCTCCCGTTCCCACTCAAACCAGTCGGGCACGTGGGCAAACTCCGTTTCGCCCTCCTTGGCCGTAAGCGTTCCGTCCTCGTTCAGAATCCAGCCCTTGCCGCAGGCCGTGCAGAACAGCTCCGTCCCCCGGGAGGCCATTTTGTGCTCCGCCTTGCAGTGGGGGCATTGGTACAGGATCTTATGCATACCCTCCGCACGGAAGGGCTCGGTAATGCAGATGCCGTTTTCCTTCTGGTAGCGGTAGTCGTCGTAGAGGAATGCCTCTCTTAGCTTGGCATTGATCGCGTCGATGGACATCTCCTTGATCTCCTCCGGGGTCAGGATCTTGGTCATGGTGGTGTAAAGCGGCACCTTCCGCTTTTTGCGGAAGTTCCAGAAGGGCGCATGCAGATAATTGCCACGGTGGATCGTCACCACCACGGGCACACCGCTCCGCTTGACCAGCATACCAAGGGATTCCGGCAGATAGGATGTGGTACCGCAGGGCGAATAGCGCGCCTCCGGGTACATACACAAAATGTCACCCCGCTTGAGCACCCGACGGATGGATTTGATCAGATGCAGGTCCATGGTGAACTTTCGGGTACAGATCGCACCGATCCACTCCATCAGCCAAGGGCGCATGTAGTAGCCGTCAATGTTGACCACGTTGTTGACCCGTTTGGGGTGGGTGCCCAGCGCCACCAGCTCAAAGTCCACAAAGGACATATGGTTGCTCAGCAAAAGATAGGGCGGCTTCAGCCCCTCCATGTTGATCTTTTCCACCTTGTGGCGCTTGCCCATCAGCACGATCTTGGATAAGATCCAGATCAGCCAGGTCAGATACCAGGGCTGGCGGATGGGATATTTGGCCGTCTTGTATTTTTTGGGATTTTTGTAATTAACCGTCATTCTCAAAATTCCTTTGTAGCATTTCGTCTTATTATACCGATTTTCTCCTGCAAAAGCAAGAAAAAGCTTGTTTTCCTCTTGAAATGTTCATAAATTATTTACAAAAAATGCTATAAATATCCATTTTATGGGAATAAAATAAATAACGCAAAATTTATTTGGAATTAAATGGAATAAAGTGGAATTTTATGTCAGAGCAACCTTTTTCTGTACCATCCTACTATAAACGCTTTCAGTGCAAGGGAGGAGACTGCCGCCGCTCCTGTTGTGGAGGCTGGCCCATCTCGGTGTCCATGGAGGAATATTTCCGCCTTTTGGGCATGGAATGCTCTCCCACCCTGCGCCGCCGTCTGGATTGTGCCTTCCGCCTCGCGGACGACCCGGACGGGGAGCACTACGCCCAGATCTGCCCGAACTACGTAGGCGATTGCCCCATGCATTTGGAAAACGGCCTGTGCGGCCTCCAGTGCGAGGCAGGGGAGAGCATCTTGCCCGACGTGTGCCGCCTGTTTCCCCGGGCGGTGTACGCCTTTGGGGGGCATTGGTGCGTCTGCTCCTCTGCCTGTGAGCATACGGTGGAGCTGTTAATGGAGGATGACGCCCCCCTCCGTTGCGAGGAGCTCCTCCTGCCCGATTCCTTGCTCAGCCACACCCGCCCCGTTTCCCATACGGCGGAGAGGGAAGCCGTCCGCCGCTATTGCCTGGATACCATCACCGACCGCAGCCTCCCGCTGTCCCATCGCATCGACCGCATTGCCACCTATTTGCAGGGAGAATCCGGCCGTCCCTCCGGAGACTCCTCCGTGCTCTCGGCGGATACTCTGTTTGCCATCCAGCGCACCCTGGCCGACCACTACGCCAGCCATAGCGTAAGCGCCGGGGAATACTGCCGGCAAGCACTGGCCGCCTTGCCCGACCGCCCAAGCTACGAGGCCGCCCTCGACACCCTGACCCGACGGTTTCCCTCCCTGTGGAATTGGCTGGAAAAGCTGTTGACCAACTATATGCTGCAGGAATGCTTCCCCTACACCGACCGGGAGCGAGAGGTGCATTATGAGGGCGCGGCCCTGTGCGGCGTGTACGCCTTTTGCCTGTACCTTTTGGCGGGATGTGAGCCCGAGAGCCGGGAAGCCTTTGTGGATCTCATGTCCGCCGCCTTCCGTTTGATTGGCCATACCGCCTTCGACCACAACGCCATCGTCCTGATCAAACAAGAGCTTTCTCAATAAACTGCGCGCAAGCCGAGGCAATTCTGCCAAAAGCTTGCGCGCCTTTTTGTGCAACCCGACAAAGTGAAAGAAAAAACAAAAAAAGTTTCAAAAAACCTGTCCGAAACCGAAAGGAAATCCGTTTCTATAGGTCAGAGGCGCAAAAAACGCTCCCCGGTCGTACAATTGACACCTACGGCAAAATATGGTACAATAAGATGTCTAAAGGCAGAAAGCAGGGATAACAATGTTAGTGATATGCTTGTCTGTTATCAATACCGAAGCAGACAAATCAAAATTTAATAAATTGTATGATACCCACGAAGGGCTTATGCGAAAAGCCGCACTTTACTATATGAAGGGTGACGCCCATCGTGCGGAGGACGCATTGCAGGATGCATGGCTGTATGTGGCGGAACGGATCGAAAGCTTGAAGTTTTCTGAGCCAAAAGCCGAGCGCGGATACTTGCTGACAGTTCTTCGGTATCGTGCTTTAGCAATTTATAATCGACAGCGAACGGAAAACGACCATGTAATCAATTTTGAGGACATCGATGAATTCTATTTGTCAGAATGGGATACACCGGAAAATGCTTTATGTGAAAAGGAACTGTATCAACGAACAGCGGATCTGATTTGTTCTATGAGCCAAATGGATCGGGATATCTTGTGGTTAACGATTGGTTTGGAGCGATCTGTTAAGGAGTCAGCAGAGATTATGGGGATTAGTGAAAATGCGGCACGTATGCGCCTGCATCATGCCAGGGTACGGTTGGAGAAGCGAATGAAGGAGGAACATATTTTCAATGAGTAGCCAAATGGATGATCAAATCCGCAAAGCATTGTTTGAAGTAGAGGATCGACGTGTAGCCGCAATTGAGGGAAGCGGATATGAACCGTTTGCTCCTTCACCCCGATATCAGCGAACTATGTCCAAGCTTGTTCGCCGCACCTCGCGCGGAAAAACGTTTTCTCGCGTAATTGCTATATTGATTGCATGTATCATTTTTCTATCTATGACGGTCGTAGCGTATGCCGCTGGAGAATCCATTATTGAATTCATAACAAATATAGTTGGTGAATGGTTCCATGTGGATTATGAATTACAAGATATCAAGAATGCACCGCAATCAATTGAAACAATATATATTCCCCAGAGCATGCCGGAGATGTATGCTTTACGTGAACAAGAGGTGTATCAGCGATCGATGCATACTACATGGGAAAATGGAAGTGGAGGCAAGGTGGTTTTGAGCCAATATGTGCTTTCTGCGGAAGTACATATTAAAGCTGAGGGTACAGGGGAAATAACGATAGGAGGCATAAGAGCCTTGTACGGAGAGTATGAAGATTTATGGTCGTACTATTGGTATTACGATAATTATCAATTTAGCCTATCCTTCTTTGGCGAAGAGCCCCAAATTACCGATGTGGAGAGAATAGTGGCGTCTTTAGTGCCGACAGAGAAATAAAAAAGAAGCGGCTGCGTGAGCAGCCGCTTCTTTTTTGAAGTGAATTTGTAAATAAATTGTAAACAAATGAAAATGTTAGAAATATTTTATTGATTTTCCTTCTTTATAGGGTGAAAGGAGGTGAAGCTTATGAAAAGGGTTTTAATGGCTATCTCACTCATGCACAAAGCGAGAACGCTGCACTTGAAATAGTTCAGGCAGAACTGGCGATAGATTGATTATCATTTGTCAGAAAAAAGAACGTCGCATAGACGTGGTGCCCTCTATCTCCATATAGGCGCGGTAAAGAAGGACAAATTGACATTGTCTGTGATGCGTGTTATACTTATACTGATAAAGTAAATGTTTTTATATTTACATGTGAGGCTTTTTGCTCTGTTATTCGACCAATTGATACACCCGTAAGAAAGGAGAACCATATGAAACGATTGTTCGCTGCTATATTAGCCCTGTGCTTGTTAGCTCTCCCGGCGTGCGGCGATGCTCCTGTGGAAACAACTCCTATGGCTACTACCCCAACTCCAACGACACCCGCACCCACCACTCCGGCACCAACCACGCCAGCGTCAACTCCGGCGGATACAACCCCTGCCAGCACCACGTCGGGAGATATGGTTGTTATGAAATTTTACTCGATTGAGGATTTGAATACTTATATGAGGACTCAATCGACCGATCCTGAGGACTATAAAGCGGCTCCTATGGGACTGTATATGCACGAGATTTATCGCCCGGATTTGTACGGATATATTTCATTGCAAAAGCTATTCCACATCGAAGAACGTGAGTTTGAGCTTTTTGAGATTATGATTGATTCGGTTGGTTTATCCTCCGGTGTGCGTTATACATATTGCTTGGATCATGCAAGAATTATAGTAGAGACCACGCAATTGGAAAGCTTGGCGGAGTATTTGAATTTGGACTCCTTCGTTTCATCCTCAAACCAATCGTTTGCTACCGATATCGAGGAGGGGATGGTTCTACATCGTGTGGGAGAAACGGACATTTCATACTATATACGTGATGGTAAAAAGGCAGAAGTCACTTTTATGGTAGATAATTTTGCAATATCCGTTCGCTTATATCGCCCGAATTTTTCCAGTGCAGATAAATGGTATGCAGAGATATTGGAAAATCCTGCGTTTTCGGATATCTTGGTGCTGCTATCCGACGATGAGCAGACGGTGATGGCAAAAATGGCTGCGATCAAAACCGCTGTAGAAAGCAACGACTACGTAGCTGAGTAATTCTTTTATCACTACGGTCCCATCATTCCCACCTCGGCAATGGGATACTATCGAGCCACAGACGGCTTGGCGGCAAGATTTTATGTGATCCATACCCCTTCCGAGGAGGATGAACGAAACGGCACCTTCGTTTTTGTCGACCGTCACGGAAATTATTATAGCGCCCAAACGAACGTAACAACCGGTGACCGATTGACCGATTATATGATATCCAATCATCGACAAAAAGCGGTCCGGCATGACTAAATGACGGAGAAAAATGCCACCCGTGAGGCTTTTTGCTCTATTATTCGACCAATTGATACACCCGTAAGAAAGGAGAACCGTATGAAACGATTGTTCGCTGCTATATTAGCCCTGTGCCTGTTGGCTCTCCCGGCGTGCGGTACAGTGCCTGCAGAGACCACCCCGGTGTCCACGACACCTACACCGACATTTCCTATCTGTACCACACCGGTGCCAAGCACTCCGGTTGTAACAACTCCGGCACCCACGACCCCCGCCCCCTCCGGGGAGCAAAAGACCCATGACTATACCATATATCAGAATTTTTCTAAGAATACCATTATCGTCGTAATGACCCGTGCCGCCAGCGCGTCTCGCACCTACACGGAGGCGGATTTTGCTGACGTGGGTTGCATTCGTGCAACTGAGCTCATCAGCGGGGAAAAAGATTACCTGATTTTGCTCCTCTCTAAAAAAGACAAGCAAAACGTGCTGGACATGATCACCGTGCTGATCAATCGCCCTGACGTAGAGCTTGCCTATCCCGATTGGGCTGCTTACTTGGATGATCCCATTTTGGTAATGCCCCGTTACTACGCCCCAGATATAGAATATCCGGCGGATTTCTTTGCACTCGACGGGGTGGATTCCCTGACGGCAGAGCAGATCGAGGCCATCGAGACCGCGTGGCAGATAGAGAACGGCTATGCGCTCAAGTGGTTTAACCAAAACGACATTGTTACCCGTCACTTCGGCTGGCGCTATTACGGCACGGTGGAAGAGGGCATCCTCCTGTATCGTCCCCTGTATCAGCTGGAGATCGTGGACACCGACCCCGGTAAGAGCGTGATGACCTATCAGCGTTACGTCTATAAGGACGGTATCTTTACCCCCTTTGAGGAGGCAAATCTCAGCGAGGAAAGCGTGACCTTTGCTACTCAAATTCACGAGACTTACGAGAAGCTTATAGCCGCCCGCGCAGATTTGGACGATCCCGACGCACACGCTGCCCCGGTGTTCGGTTCGATTCGTCCTTGCCTCTACACGGATACAGCTCTCGCTTCTTGGGGCATCGATCCGGAAACGGTAAAATACTACGGCACCTACAACGGCTGTGTGGTCTTTGAGGAGCTGGATGGCCTGTCTTTGACCGAGCACCAGATCTGGATCATCGGCGGCAAGCCCTTTGACCGCTACGGTGACCGTCTGGTTGTCTACAAGGACGGCGAAAAATACACCCTCGCCGAGGCCTTTGAGCGCGGATACTTGACGGTTGAGGACATCTCCGACATCGCCTTTTACCGCTACGGCCCCATAAGCACCGCCGCTTCGGGCTATTACTACAACTGACCGGATCCCCTTGGCGAATGCAAATCATACGGCTAAAATTTTTGTTTTTTCATAATGATTCCTTTGTTTTTTATTTCTTAATAAACGATAAGGCACGCCAACGGCGTGCCTTATTTGTTTATCTGAGGCTATAAATCTCACCCGCAAGAGGCAAATCGAAGGGCAAGAACACGCGACAATCCCATTCACCCGTGAATGGCACGGCTACTGTAAGCCTTCACCGCTGGAGGAGGCTCATGAGGCGTATCTTTCACTTACAACGTGGAAGCTGTGCTATAAATTAACGCCACCCTCGGGGGAGAGTGTGCGCGGACGTGTGAGTAAGCGGCGATCTTGCCAGCCGGAGCTTCCCGGCAAAAAAGCTCCACCAAAAACTGAATTGGGGGAGCTTGTTTTTTGTTCTGCTTCTTTCTTTGGGGGTGCCGAGGGCTTTCTTTTCCAAAAGAAAGCCCCCGGCCGTTCTCTTGTCCGGTCCTTGCTTATTCAGGCAACTTGCGGCCGCAATCGGGGCAGAATTTGTAACTGTCGGTTACTTCCGCGCCGCAGTAGGGGCAAAAATTGCCCTTGGCGGTCTTGGGCGGCTGGCCGTATTGCTCGTTCCAGGGGTCGGGCTCCTCGTGGCTGTCCACAATGTCAAAGCTGGAGTAGCGGTTCTTGGATTTGGCGTTCTTAAAATGATATACCGTAATGGCAATGGCAATGCCGGTCCATAAAATGCCAAACAGGGCAAAAATTCCGCTGGCCTGTGCTGCGAGCACCGTCCAAAGAATACCAAAGCCGATCATAAAAATTCCAACGACGCCGCTCATCATGGAGGGGCCGCGTCCGGGCTTAATGCTTTTCATAAGAGAACCTCCTTACAGTAGAGTAATTTCATGGGGAAGTGTGATCTCGGGCGGACGGCCCTCCTCTTGCCGCACGGTAACCGTACCGTAGGGGGTAGGAATTTCCACCGTGGCGTGGGATAGACCAAGCAGGGTGGGGGAGAGGCGAATGGCTTTAAAGCCGGCCTCGCAAATTTCCAAGCCCGTCAAGGCCATGGGCAGGGCATACAGGGGTGTGCCGCCCCAGGCGTGGCTGTGGTCAAAGCGGTAGGTGGGCTCCGGGGGATAAAAGCCCTCCGGCAGACCCTTGGGGCAGGCTCGCACCGGCTCCTTCCACTGGCTTATAATCGGGAGGGTAAATTCCTCACGCAAGCCGCACCGACGCACCGCCTCCAAAACGAAGTGGGCAAAATAGGGCTGGTATACCCCAAGGGAGGGGTTGGTCAGCGTCCGACGGAGCAGATCCGCGCCGTCCTCCGCCACGCCAAAGCAGGCGGCAAGCACGTTTGCGTGGATGCGATAGTACCGCGTTTCCACGTTTTGGGGCATATACTGGCCAATCAGCTCCTCCGGAGTAGGCGTGTTCAGCCCCTCAAAATAGAGACCTCGCTTCCGATCGAACAGATTGGCGTTGATCGCTTCCTTGAGTGCGGCCGCCTCGGCGCGGTACCGCGCCGCCCCGCCGGGGCGGTCAATCGCGTCAAAGACGCGAGCGGCGGCCGTCAACGCGCCGTAGTAGAAGAGATTCAGACAGGTCTGTCCCAAGGCCTTGGGGGGATGGTGTAGCGAGATGCCGTCCACCACCAGCCAGTCGATAAACATATAGCTGGGGGGCGTTTCGATCAGCCCGTTGTCTCCAAGATAGGTGCGGAATCGATCGAGCAGAAGCACCAACGCATCCTCCGTTTCAAGGAGTAGCCCCCGATCGCCCGTCAGCAAATACAGATCGTACAGCATTCGTACCCAGATCATGCTGTAGGTGGTGTGGAACATCACACCCCCCTGCTGGCGAAGCAGCTCCGCCGTCCGAACTGCATCAAAGCGGGAAAGCCGCAGATCCCCAAAGGAGCAGGCGGTCATCATGGTTTCAATGTAATAGTCACCCGTGCAGGCAAGGGGCTCGGAGTGACGGGGACTGTCAAGATGCATCAGCTGACGGCAGTATTTCAGCGAGCGGGCACAAACCTCCAGCACCGCGTTCAGCTCTCCGTCGGAGGTGCGGGTCTTGGCCTCGCTCTGCACCGGGTAGCAGGTGGCAAGGAGGGTTACAGTCAGGGTAGCCTCAGTCTCCGAACGGTTTTGGAAGGACAGGCGTACCCCGCCGACACTGTGGAGCTGGAGCCCCACAAATTCGCCGTCCCGGGTAAAGCGGAAGGCCTCCCGAGAGCCGGAATCGCCCTCTACCTCAAAGCAAAAGACCTCTCCGGTCACCTCGCCCACTGTGTGGACGTCCAGCTTTAGGTAGCCCGCATAGATGGTATCAAAGGAGAATGCCCGATCCACCGCCTCCCCAGGCGCTATCCGCACGGTAACCGTCTCTGCCGGCCACTCGTCCCGCACGGGAATGGGCGCATCCACCACTTGCCAGATAGCAGGCGTCACCGCCGCCGGCGCATAGCCGTCGGGGTCGATGCCGTTGTCGTAGTACCCGGGGCAAACGTACGCCCCGTTCCGCCGCGCCTGCCAGCGTTCGTCCGTACCGATCTCGCAGAGCGTTCCGTCTGCGAAGGTAACTCGGGCGGAGAGCATAAATCCTCCGTGTCCGCTGGAATATTCGTTAATAAACACGGGCATCATCTTGACCCGCGCAAAAAAGTCGAGGGAGCAGCCCCCGGGCGCAAATTCAAGGACCGTTGCGTAGCAGTTGGGGCGGAGGGCTTCGTTTGCCATAAAATCTCCCCCCCGATTGGCCGGGCCCGTGGCAAGGAGCGTGCCGTTGCGCAAAAGACGAAATTCCGTATCGGCGGAAACCCGCAGAGAAACGGATCGGATCTCCCGATCAAAGACGTATTCCCGTCGGAATTCTGCTACGGTATAGTGCCCCTCTTTCTTGTCAAGAAAACCGCTGAGCACCGTCGTTTGCCTATCCGGATACCTCGCCGGATCCAGCCAGATCCAATGTTCCATTCCGTCAACCCCCTTTGTTTTTGTTTTATTCTATCATATGAGCTGAAAAAATGCAAGGTGCTTCTATGCAAACGCAGTTGACAAAGCATAATATAAATGATATACTCAAAACAGATGTAGATAAACTCTGTGGATTGATGTGTTTACAAGTGTGTGGAGGTTTTGTCCGATGAATTTACAACAGAAACAATGATGATCGTAGCATTTCAAAATAATTCAACAAAGGAGACAACCTTATGAAACGAAGCTTAAAGATTATTAGTGTATTTTTCTCCATCCTTTTCACTTTTGCCACAATTATTCCAGTTTTTGGATCGGAGATATATTCAATAGTATACGAAAGAGAGGGACATACAATTACCACTCCCAATGGAACTGCTGTTGCTGTGTGGGTGGCACTTAATGACTATTCGGAAGAGGAAAAATTGAGCACTCGGGTTGAGACTGAGGAAAGATTTCCAGGTATAGAATTTTTGGGGGAAGTAACAGGACGATATAACTGTCATTCTTATGCTTGGTATCAACGGTCAACATCTAACCCATATTGGCTGGATAGCATAGATGCTTTCCTTGCCGACCCTAATTATATGGAAACAACAACTCCAGCAGTTGGTGATATAATCGTTTATTATACACCCGCAAATAACGTTAATCATTCTGGCGTAATTGATGAGGTTTTGTCAGGAACTTCAAATGGTGTTTGTGGCGATGCTAATTTATATATGGTTGTATCTAAATGGGGAAAACGAGCCTTGTATCGTCATCGTGGTGACTATTGTGATTATGTTCGAGAACACGGAGGATCGTCCTCTTATGTGAAATACTACCATATGCATCTATACACATACACGGATAGAACTGTATATGTACACACGGTCAACTGTAGTTGCATGGATCCTATAACAGAACCTCATACTTGGGTACAGATCGGTATCGAATCATTGTTCCGATGCACCGTGTGTGGATACCGTTCCACATTCACTCCTGCTAATCCTGAAAATGTGTCTGCCGAAATTTGGATGCAATTGATGACAAGAGCTACTATGGAGGATGGAGCCACATTTACTTTAGGTAACATGACTTTCTGTTACATGGATGGCCAGTACTACATAGTAACGGAATGTGCACCGGATGTTGTCATTCCCCCTAATGTGATGGAATAACATAAGGCGATAATTGACTTATTGTCACTTCGATCCGTGCAGTAAAAGCAGGATATAAGGAGGTAATGTTTCATGAAACGAATGATATTGATTATATTATGTTTGCTCCTTTCTGTGTCCGTGCTGTTCTGCTCCTGCGGAACGCGTGAATACATTCCAACCGAAGATGCGGAATACCAGCTGGTCTACGAATGGGGCGCGTTGGTTTTGAAGGAAAACGGAAAAACCGTTGATTCTTGGAAGGCAAGGGACGTTTTTGCGATTTCCGGCGATTTTATGGCGTATACCGTTACAACCGTACAGGGGAAAAAGCCTGTGCGTGCCTTTTTCCGAGATTTGTTTGGCGAAGGTGTGTCGATGACGCTGATTTCTTCCGATTTTTTGCAGGAATGCCGCCCCAGTAATATGACTGCGGTAGGAATATCTTATGAGGATATTGCGCGGGAATCTCATACGTACGGGCTATCTACCGAGGGACTTCAGGCTATTTTTGTTCTTGCCGATGAGTACCAGGCCGAAGGCTTGATGCCGTTCGTTTTTGTGGATCGTTACGGAAACTGCTATCGCAGCGATGCGGAGGCTCTTTCCAGCTTGGAGATTGAACGCTATCTGGTTGAGAACTACCTTGCAATTCCCGTTGAGCACGAGGAATAAAGTAGGGGTCTGTAAAAAAGTCCCCACCTGCAAACGCCTGAAAAGCAAAGAAAAATAGAAAGAAAGTCATGACAAAGCCGTGCATTCGGAGTTGTGATGGCTTTTTCGTTTCTGGGGCTCTATGCGAGTGAGGCAAGGGTGTCGTTAGGCTCTCCCTCCGGGAGAGCTCCTGCGGAGCAGGTGAGAGGGCGTCACAATAAAATATGCACAAATTTCAAGTCGCGCGCTTGCCCAAATGGGTCGTCGAGGACGTCGACCCCTACAAGGAGGTGCTTCGTTCGGCGGTAGCCGTGGCGGTTGTGCGTCTTACTTCACTCTTTTTTTCTTTGACACCGTCACCCTCGGGGGATCATATACAATTAAAACGAAGCAAGCGGCGAATCCAAAATAACGGTTGAAAAAAGAAAACGTCTGTGCTATACTGGACAAGATAATAACAAAACAAAGGAAATGGTTCAATGATTACAGTATCCGGTCTTAGCTTTCACTTTGGTACACAGACCCTTTTTAAGGATGTGGATCTGAAATTCACCCCCGGCAATTGCTATGGCATCATCGGTG
This sequence comes from Clostridia bacterium, assembly GCA_017622085.1. GTDB lineage: Bacteria > Bacillota > Clostridia > Oscillospirales > CAG-272 > RGIG8715. The sequence continues at coordinate 13,780 of JAGARU010000111.1, forward strand.
CCAATGGCGCGGGAAAATCTACGTTTTTAAAGCTCCTCTGCGGCGAGCTTGAGCCCTCCACCGGCGAGATCTCCATTCCCGACACCGTTCGTATGTCCGTGCTCCGGCAGGATCACTTTGCCTTTGACGATATGACGGTTTTGGAGACGGTGATCAGCGGCAACGAGCGCCTGTACGAGATTCAGAAGGAAAAGGACGCCCTTTATTCCAAGGCGGACTTTACCGACGAGGACGGCGTGCGCGCCTCGGAGCTGGAGGCAGAGTTTGCCGAAATGAACGGCTGGGAGGCTGAGTCCGATGCCTCCAAGCTGATCCAGGGCCTTGGCCTTTCGGAGGACGTGCTCTATACCACCATGTTTTCCCTGAAAGAGAGCGAGAAGGTTAAGGTGCTCCTTGCCCGCGCCCTCTTTGGTAACCCCGACATCATCATGCTGGACGAGCCCACCAACGGCCTTGATCTGGATGCCGTTATGTGGCTGGAGGACTTTCTCTCCGACTACTTCGGCACGGTTCTGGTAGTCTCTCACGACCGTCACTTCTTAAACGACGTGTGCACCAACATCGTGGATATCGACTACAACGGCATCAAAATGTACGTAGGTAACTACGAGTTCTGGTACGAGTCCAGCCAGCTGATCCAGCGCATGATCAAGCAGCAGAACAAGCGTGCCGAGGAAAAGATCAAGGAGCTGCAGACCTTCATTGCCCGCTTCTCCGCCAACAAATCCAAATCCCGTCAGGCGACCTCCCGCCGCAAGCTGCTGGATAAGCTCTCCATTGAGGAGCTGCCCGCCTCCAGCCGCCGCTATCCCTTCATCGGCTTCGATATGGATCGTGAGGCCGGCAAGGACATCCTGACCGTCAAGGATCTTTCCGCCAAAACCGAGGACGGCACCGTCCTCTTTGATAAGCTGTCCTTCTCCGTGGCGCACGGCGATAAGATCGCCTTTGTGGGCAACGAGCTGGCCATTACGGAGCTGTTCCGCATTTTGATGGAGGAATCCAAGCCCGCCGCCGGCGAGTTCAAGTGGGGCATCAGCATTACCACCTCGTATTTCCCCCACGATAACACCGCCTACTTTGACGGCTGTAAGCTGAGCATTCTCGATTGGATGCGCCAGTACTCAAAGGATCAGACGGAAACCTACCTCCGCGGATTCCTTGGCCGGATGCTCTTCTCAAATGAGAGCGTGTTCAAGCCGGTCAACGTCCTCTCCGGCGGTGAAAAGGTGCGGTGTATGTTCTCCCGCATGATGCTCTTTGGCTCCAACGTCTTGCTCCTTGACCAGCCCACCGACCATCTGGATCTGGAGTCCATCAGCGCCGTCAACCACGGTCTTACCAACTTCCGCGGTAACGTGCTTCTTGCCTCCCACGACTATGAGCTGATCAATACCGTAGCCAACCGCATCATCGAGCTCCGCCCCGACGGATGCACCGACTACAGCGGCACCTACGACGAGTTTGTGGAGCATAAGCGCAAAATGAACGAAAGATAAGAGAATAGCAGGGGGCCTTTCTTTGCAAAAAGAAAGGCCCCCTGTCACCCCCAAAGAAAGAAGATGGGAAAGCAATTCAGCTTTTGGGTGGAGCTTTTTTGCCTTCGCGTCAAAAGAAAAGGTGTTAAAAACCACGGCATAAACAAAAACGAAGCTCCCCTTCCACCCGGAAGGGGAGCTTGCTTTTTATCCTTCACTTACCAGCAGGCTGATCCACAGTCGACCTTCCCCCTCGGGCGGGGTAAGGTCGCCCGTATCCACGGCTTCCGCGTAGGAACAGGGAATAAGGCTGTAAAAATGGTTGGAAAGGAGGTTACCCATTTGTCCCTCCAGATGCTTGGGCACGAAGGGGGCGCAGTGCGCCCAGACCAGCTGCTTGACGCGGAGGAAGATGTCCTCCACCTGCCGACCAAACTCTACGGCTAAATCGTTAAGGGTTGCAAACGCCTCGCGGCCAACCGTGTGGAAGGTGGGACGGTAGCCATCCGCCGTTTTTATAAACAGCTTCTTTTCAAGAGCAATACTAAAGAGATACTTTTCCTCCTCGCTCAGTCCATCCACCGAGCACTCCCCGCGGGCGATGCGGCCGCTGAGGGCAAAGACCGCATCGGGCGTCTCAAAATAGGGCGAGTCATCCGTTCCGCTCCACGTGTGGAAGAATCCCTCGGCAAAGACGCCGTCCACCTTGTGGATCGGGCCGTCATAGGGATGGTACGCTTTCCATTGCGGACGCGGAACGGAGGGATCGTTTTCATATCCGTAGGCGATCCATTTGCCTCCGTTTGGCCGCAGAGGAATATCCGCGTATTTTATGTGAATGCTGTGACTATATTTGAAGGCTTCCAGAGCGATGACGGTGATCATGTGGATATAGACCCACAGCAGTCGCTCCCAAGAAAAGCTGCACGGGTTCAACGGCGCTCCGGTCAGGAGCTCCCGTCTTTCTTCGAGAAAGGCGGTCAACTGCTTGTAGTAATCGGGAAATACAGCCTCGCGGATCTTATCCGCAATGGCTGGATTGTCACCGGGCAGAATTACAAAATCCGTCTGGTATTTGCCTCCGGCGGTTTCCCGCAGCAGCTGATTTTCCTTCAGATATTCCACCTCATCCTCAATGTAAGGGGCAGAGATCCCCAGCTCCATGCAAAGCTCCTCTATGGAAACCGGCTTTTGATAGGCGGCCAACAAAATGTTCTGCGCGGATTTTCTTGCGGCACAGCACATGGGCTCACTGTTGGCTCCGGGCAGACCCGTGCAGGACATCAGCATCCGTCCCGGGCGGTAGCTTTTTTCTCCGTATTCTCTCATAAGATTCATTCCTTTCTTGATGGCGTTTCGCGCATCGTGGAGCCACCATTTGACCGTTCCCACGCTTCGTCCAAGAGCCTCGGCGATCTCCTCGCAGGACTTTTCCTCAAAGTAGTGCAAGATCACCGCCTGCCGGTAGTTCCCCGTCATGTGAGCAAGCTCCCGTCGGAGCAGGAAAATCTCCTCTTGGCGAATATAATCGTCCTCCACGTTTACTCCATCGGATAGATAGTCCGGCAGGTAGACGGTGGTGTGGCGCTTTTTGCGGCGGAGCGCATTGTAGAACAGGTGGTTGGATACGCTCCATACAAAGGCGTTCAAATTCTCGATTGTCTTGCCCTGCTGAATGGCGCGAAGCACCGAGAGACAAATCTCTTGGGCAAGGTCCTCCGCATCCTCCGAGGTACTCATTTTAAGTCGGCAAAAGCCGTAGATCTTGGGGATCATTTCCGTCTCGAAAACGTGGAGCACCCGTTCCTTTTCCGTCATTTGGATGGCCTCCTTTTCATCTGAATTTTGAAAAGCAACATGTTGTTTCGCTTATTGAGTAACCGCGGAGAGCGATTGGTTGGCAAAAATTAAAAAAGCAGAGAAAAAACTCAATCAGCCCTTGAAAATCGCCGTTCAATCGTCAATTGATTGCATTTTGGGAACAATTTTGGTATAGTAGGGGCAGAAAAGCTTTTCGCACCTACACAGAACAGGAGAATACGTATGTTTGATATGCAAAAAATCGGTCGGAAGATCGCCACTCTCCGCAAGGCCGCCAACATGACCCAGCCGGAGCTGGCGGATCGTCTTGGCATCAGCTTTCAGGCGGTTTCCAATTGGGAGCGCGGGATCAGCATGCCCGACATTTCCAACCTGCCGGAGTTGGCTGAGATCTTCGACGTTTCCATTGACGAGCTTCTCGGACGGGAGTCTAAGTTTATTAAGACCGTAGCCGAGGAGGGTGTAAAGGAATATTTTAAAAAGGAAGAGATCTCCCACGAGGAGCTTGGCGAGGCCATTCCCATTCTCAAGCCGAAGCAGGTAGAGGAGGTTATGGAGCAGGTCAAGGCCACCGCACTGCCCAACGTTTCGGCGCTATTGCCCTTCCTTGATGAGGATTCCGTCCGTGAGCTGGCGGAGGAGACCTTAAAGCAGGGCGGCTCCTTGGGCCCTTTTCTGCCCTTTATGGATTCGGACGATGCTTCGTATTTTGCCGGAATCGCCTTCGATCGTGGTGAGCCCATGGGTATGTACCTGCCCTTCCTCGAGGAGGAGGATTTGGCCGAGCTCGCCAAAGCGGAGCTTGCCAAGGGTCATTCCATCTCCTCCTATCTGCCGCATTTAGACGAGGATATAATCGGCGAGCTGGCAAAGGATGAGCTCGCGCGCGGCGGAAGCGTCACCGCCTACCTGCCTCACATGGACGAGGACGTGGTAGCCGAAATTGCCCGTCTGGAGCTTGAAAGAGGTCACTCCATTTCCTCCTATTTGCCCCACATGGATGAGGATGCCATTGCGGAGCTTGCCAAAGCCGCACTCGAAAAGGGGCACTCCATCTCCTCTTATCTGCCGCATTTAGACGAGGATATGATTGCAGAGCTTGCTAAAGCCGAGCTTGAAAAGGGTCGCTCCATTTCCAATTATCTCCCCCACATGGACGAGGATGACGTTGCTGAGCTTGCTTTTGCCGCGCTTGATAAGGGACAGGACATCAGCGCTTATCTGCCCTTTCTTGATGGCGACGTGGTTAAGGAGCTTGCCCTCCGCGCCTTCCGAAAAAAGAAATAAGCTCCGTATTGCGGAGGCGAAAAAAATCCCGGAAAAGTTTGTTGGATGCTTGTAACCGCTTTGCTGTTTGACGCTTTTTTCTTTGAGCAAACAGGCACAAAGAAAAAAGCTTTGCAAAAAAGAAATGCCGTTTCCGTGGGCTCCGCGCCCACACCCCGCAAACTTTTGAAAAAGTTTGATCAAAACTTTACGTGCACCCCGCGCCCCGAACCCGCGTGAGCTTTTTGAAAAAAGCTCAACCAAAAACGAAATGATTTTTCCCAGCTTCTTTCTTTTGGGGGCGCAGGGGGCCTTTCTTTTTGCAAAGAAAGGCCCCCTGCTATTCTTATCGTTCTACTTTCAACTTCCGCACGCGGCGCTTGATCTTCAGCATGTCGGAGAACATCTTTACGCTGTCACGCAGAATGTTGATCTTGCTCTCACGGTGGTTGATGATCTTTACGGGCATCTCAAGGATATCCGCATTCATCTTGGTGGCGATCATCAAAACCTCAAAGTCAAAGGCAAAGCGATCCGTTTCGCAAACGGAGAAGATCTTGCGGCCGATGTTGCCCTCAAAGCACTTAAATCCGCACTGAGAATCGCTGAGCTTAAAGCCGCCGATGGTTCCAAGGAGCTTTACGTAGGTCTTGGAGGCCAGCTTACGGATAAAGGTATAGCTTTCGTAGCCGTCCGCACCCAAGCGGCGAGAGCCGATGATCAGCTCCGGCTTCTTTTCCTCAAACAGGGCGGCCGCCTCGGCGATCACGTCCGTGCCGTAGGCCAGATCGCAGTCGGTAAAGATGACAAAATCACCTACCGTCTCGCCCACCGCATAGCGAAGAGCCGCGCCCTTGCCGCGGTTTACCTCGTATCCGATGACGCGGGCACAGTCCTCTGCACCCATCTTCTTAATTTCGTCCGCGGCCTGTGCGGCGCAATCGTCCTTTGAGCCGTCGTTGACAAAGAGGATCTCAAAGTCCTCAAAATGCTCCTTCATATAGGTTACAAGCGTCCGCACCGTGTCTCGCACGATGGAGCTTTCGTTGTACATAGGGGTGCAAAGGGAAATTTTCATGGTCGTTCTCCTTTATTTTTTGCGGAATACGAAAAAGTCCGTTTCCACTTCGGTTGTAAGAGTGTCGCAGGCGTAAAGCTTGTCCGAATCCTCCCGGGAGGTGCGGAAGTAGTAGGGCGTCATGGTGAACCAAGCGCGGATCACGTCCTTGCCCGTTACCGTGGTTACGTAGGAAACGGTCTCCCGCCGGAGCCGCTCAAAGCCCTCTAAGCTCAGATCGTTTGTTTCGTTTTCGTAGGGCGTATCGTACAAAACCTGCTTCATACCCATCAGGTGTCGCCGGCCGGCCGCGCCTACGATCAGCCGCCCACCGGGCTTCAGAATGCGCAAGAATTCCTCCCGCGCCACGGGGGCAAACAGGTTGATCACCGTGTCTGCACAGCCGTCCTTCAGCGGCAGATCAAAGATGTTGGCAGCAAAGAAATGCAAATTGGTCTGACCCGTCCGTCGGGCGCTCTTTGCTCCATGCTCCGCCGCGTGCTTGGAGGCGTCAAAGCCGATGGCAACCTCGCATTGTTCGGCCGCCCGAGCGGTGTAAAAGCCCTCGCCGCAGCCACAGTCAACGCAAACGCCGCCCTCGCCGATCAACCGATTCAGCCCGTCGGAAATCCCGTCGTAAGCACCGGAGGCGAGAAACAGGCTCCGCGCCCGAACCATTTCCTTGGGGTCGCCGGCCACCGCGTTGTTTTTCTTGCCGGGAGCCAGCAGGTTTACGTACCCGGCCGCCGCCACGTCAAAGGAGTGGCGGTTCTCGCAAACAAGGCTTTTCCCGCTCTCCGACAGAGCCACACAGCCACCGCAAACAGGACAGCGCAAAAGCGCAAAAACAGACACGGAACCACCTCCCACAAGGCCGCCGGAGCGGCACAAATCTTGACAAAAAGACACTTTTGTATTATCATGAAAATGCCATCCTATTGCATTATAATCCAAATCGGCTCACTTTGCAAGAGCCGAGGCGGTTTTCTTTTAAATTGAAAGGATTAAAGAACGATGAAGGAGCAATTTGCAGGACAAAAGCAGACCGTAACCGTGACGGACGTGTTGCCGGACGGCCGTGGCGTGTGTCGGGTCGACGGAGTGGTTCTCTTTGTAAGTGAGGCCGCCCCCGGGGACGTGGCGGAGGTGGAGACCGTCCGCATGAATAAGCGTTATGGCGAGGCGGAGATCCGCTGTCTGCTGACCCCCTCCCCCGATCGGGTGGAGCCTGCGTGCCCCGCCTTCGGTCGATGCGGCGGATGCGATCTTTGCCATCTGACCTACGAGCGGGAGCTGGCCGCCAAGGGCGCCGGCGTCAAAAATCTCCTTCGCAAGGCAGGCTTGGGCGATGTTCCTGTGCACCCCACCCTGACCGACGGCCGACGGGAGGCCTACCGCAACAAGGCGGTGGTGTACCCGGCCGGAGAACGGTTCGGCTTCATGGCTAAGGAATCCCGTCGGATCGTGCCGGTGGATGCGTGCCGCCTTTTGAGCCCTGCCGTCTCTGCCCTTTGTGCTTTAGCTGCCAAAACGCTCCACACCCATGGAGAAAGCACCGCCGTCCGCGCCATCTACGTCCGCGTAGGCGAGACCACGGGGGAGGGAATGGTTTGCCTCGTATTAAAGGGCGGCTTTACCCTGTCCGACGTGAAGTATTCCGCTGAGGCCTTGTCCGCCGAGCCGAGCATCCATACGCTCCTGATCAATACGGACAGCGTGGGGGAGGGAAGTCCCGTGGGTGGAGATTACCGCCTTTTGTCCGGCGACGGCTCCGTTACGGATACCTTGGGCGGCGTCACCTTCCGGATCAGCGCCCCGGCCTTTTATCAGGTCAATCCTTCCTGCACGGAGCTACTTTACGGTAAGGTGGATCAGTACGCCGAGATCGCTCCCGGCGACACCGTGGCCGACCTGTATTGCGGCGTGGGAACCATCGGTATGTATCTGGCTCATCGCCATCCGGACGCCCGATTCGTCGGTGTGGAGATCGTGCCGGAGGCCATTGAGGATGCCAAGGCCAACGCCAAGGCCAACGGCTTGACCAACGTAGAATATTTCTGCGGCGATGCCGGTGCCTTTGACCGCGCGGTGGACGTAGCTGTGGTGGACCCGCCCCGAAAGGGCCTGTCTCACCCCATGCTGAACGCCCTGCTTCGCTTGTCTCCCCGTCGCATTGTCTACGTTTCCTGCGACCCCGCCACCATGGCGCGGGACGTGGCCTACCTCACCGCTAACGGCTATGAGACAACCGAGGTAACGCCGGTTAATATGTTCCCGTCGACCAGGCACGTTGAGAGCGTCGTGTGTCTCATACGCACGTTTGACAAGGATTGTATTGTGGCGCGCACGCTTGAAAGAAAGTGAGGGTATATGATCCATATTTTACTGGAAGGATATAACATCGATGCCCCGTGGCTCTACGACGAGCTGAAGCAATACATAAAGCCGGAGCACCGGGTGGCCGTCATTGCCTTTTCGTTTCGGGAGAGCCGCGTGCGCTCCCTTGAGGACTGGAAGACCTTGTACAGCCGGGAACGGGGCAAGTTCTACGGCGGCATCGTGGGCGGCCTTGCGGCCTATGGAATCGCGGAAGAACAGGTTACGTTTCTCAACTATTTTACCGATACGAAGGAATCCGCCCGAATCATCATCGAACGTGCGGATATCCTCTATTTTCTCGGCGGACTGCCGGATCAAATGATGGAGCGCATCCGGGAGTTTGAGCTGGGTGACTCCCTGATGCACCACAAGGGAATCGTAATGGGCTATAGCGCCGGCGCCTTGGTTCAGCTGGCGGAGTACCATCTTTCGCCCGACGAGGATTATCCGGAGTTCGCGTATCATGAGGGCTTGCCTTATCTGAGCGACTTTTATCTGGAAGTACATTACGAAAATACCGACGCTCAGAACTCTGCCATTCAAAGGATTCTCGCCGAGCGCAAGAAGCCCGTCTACGCCACTGCCTGTATGCAGGGAGCGATCCTTGTTGAGGACGGGGCGGTCAAGCTGCTGGGCGACGTGAAGAAATATATATAGCGGGTTTGTCAAGCGCCTTGCGCGTTGTGAATTGTTGCATATTATCTACTTGGGATGATGCAAAAACATCAGGGACAGGAAAAGTGGAAACACACTTTTTGCCAAGCACTAGCGCAAAAAAGACAAAAAGTGTGAAAACTGGAGAAAAAGGGTGGTTTGGAATTGAAAAAACTAAAACTGTTGAGGACGGTTTCTTAGTGGATGACATTTTTGCAGAGATGGTAGAGGAATATTGTCAAGCATATTCGAAATTTTTAAGTTTAGGAGAAGAGAAATATCGGTTAATGCTAAGCATTACCTTTAGTTGAAAGGAGTCTACATTATGGCCAATCGTTCTTCCACGGTGCCCTTGGGAATGCTGTTCTATAAGTTCCATTGCCACAAGTGTGGGGAAAAGCTGGTGCGAAGTCCGCGGACGCGCACGGTGAAGCCGGGAGACCCCGATTATGCCGAGCATAGTCGTTTGGGGGCGCACAGTCACTTCATAGGAGACGTGGAGCTGACGGAATACTGCTTTAAGTGTTTGTCCTGTGATACTTTTGCAGAGTACGAGGAGCAATGTGTTCTTTCCATCATTCAAAAGAAGCTGGGCCGCGCGGTGCTCTCTGCGGATGATATAAAAGAAAACAGGGAGACTGCGCAAAAAACGCTTCAAAAAAGGCGATCCGTCTACCATTGTTGCTTGCGCCTGCTTACTCTTGTTGCGCTCCTTTTGGCACTCTATTTTGTCCTCAAGGCCAATGGATTTGAGATACATTTTTGACAAAATGAATACCTATATAATTCTCAACGCGGCAAGGAACGCCTGCCGCATTGATGAGGGAAGAAAGGGGAAAAACGATGAAGGGCTATTACTCCAGCATCCCGTGGGGGATGCTGCTCCGACGGCATTATTGCCATAAATGCGGTGCTCGATTGCGAAAGGATTCCAGCATACGAATTGTTACTCCCTACGACAAGGATTATGCGGAATACAGCACGTGGCGCACCGGAAACCGATTGACCGTCGTGACAGATGGTGACATTCAAGTGAAGGAATACCATTTTAAATGCCCGGATTGTCAGACGATTATCAAATATCCGGAGCAGCAGGTATTACGTAAAATCCAGAAAAAGCGAGGATCTCGGATTCTTTCTACGCAAGAGCAGGAGGAAGACCGGGCTTGGGCGGAAAATCGCATCAGTACAGAAAAAATGATAAAGGAAATGCTATGGATTCTTTTGTGCATTACGCCCCTGCTTATCGCGATTATACGGGACTTGATCGAATAAGAATACGGCCAAGTTCCGACAAATACACATCGATGTGACGATCGGACCGTTTGAACGCGGCAAGGAACGCCTGCCGCGAGGAAGGAAGTAACTATGCATTTGAAATTTACCGTAATCACCCCCCATGGCACCAAGGTCTGCTGTGTCATTGACAAGGAAAAGGATCTGGAATATCAGCTGGAGGATATTGTCCGCATAGGCCACGGCCACGGACTTGCCGTGCATCTGGAGAAGGAATGGATCAACGTGGTGGACTACTACCACGCCGAGAACATGGCGGAGTACAATATCCTCTCTGTGGAGGAAACGGATGCGCCCCTCAGCACCGGTTGGGAGACCGTGAAGGAATGAGCAAGCGATCCGTTGGTGCCTTGACGGTCATGAACGCGGTGCTTTGCCTCTGCGTGATTCTCGTCCATTTGAACAACGCGCCCCTACAGGAGCTGTCCGTGGAGAACGGTTGGTTCATCGCCGCCTTTTCCGCCAACCGAGTGCTCTCCTTTGTGGTGCCGGCCTTTCTGTTTCTTAGCGGCTATAAGCTGTTTTCCCGCTATCGAGAGGCGCCTCTGTCCGTCGGCCGCTTTTACCTTGGCCGCGCCCGCAAGATCGTTCTGCCCTACCTTGTGGCCGTTGCGGTCTACTTCGTTTACTTTTATCTGAAGGGCTGGGTGTACCTTCGCGACTTGCCGGAGTATGTGCTCCTCGGCACGCTGGCCGCTCACTTTTATTACGTGGTGATTGCCGTCCAGTTCTATCTTCTGTTCCCCCTTTTGCGTTGGCTGGTGACCCGCTGGCCGAGGGCGACCTTGGCGGTGTCCTTTGGATGTACTCTTGTATTTCAGCAGTTTAACCCGATTCCATACACGGACCGCTGTTTTGCTGCTTACCTGTTCTATTTTGTGCTCGGCATGCTGGTATCCCGGTGTCCCGTGCGCGAAAAAAGCACGAAAGCCCTCCGGATCTTGCCCGTTTTCTGGCTCGTTTCGGCCATTTTTCACACTTGTCTATCGTATTTGCAGGTGGCCGGAAAAATCGCATATTCCCTGTCGGGAACCGTCAATCTTTTCTGCGCAACCCTCGCGATTTTGCTCCTTTTCTGCGTTTGCATAAAACTGGAGAATGCGCCCTTGCTCCGAATGGGCAAAATCATCGGAAATGGCTCGTATGCCGTGTATTTGTACCATGTTTTGGCAATTTTCATCCTGCAGTACGACGTTTATCCCCGGGTGGAGTGGTCCCTTGCTCTCCGTTACGGAATCTCCCTTGCGGTGGTGTACGGAACCGCAATCATTTACATGTGTCTAAAATCCCGCTTTGCCAAAATCCGGGCGGGAACTCATTGAAATTGGAGATCAGCCATGAAGAAAATTTTATGTACCGTCCTTGCCCTTTTGTGTTTGCTCGCCCTTGCCTCCTGCGGATACGCCAGCGCCTATCGCGCCATCGGTCTGGTAACGATGCATAACCGTAGTACCTATTCCGTTTCGTTTTATGACCTGAAGGGCACCATGAGCGAGACGCTTCGCCTTACCACCGGCGAGGGGGAGGGAGAGCTTTATTACTCCGCCACCCTTGAAGAGGGTGAGGTCAACGTTTACTACGACATTTACGGCGAAAAGGAACTGCTCTTTACTATAAAGGCCGGAGAGACCGTGGAGGGTCACGGCGGCTATATTGAGAGCGGACGCCGCATCTATATTGTGATTGAAACGGTGGGTAGTGCGCAAAACGGAAGCATCCGTGTCAGCACCAAGCCCATGGAGGAGGAACCATGAAGATCGGTTTGTTTAGCGATCCCCATTACTGTCATATCGAGATCCCGTCTCCGCGACGGTTTACGCTGTCCTACAAGAAGATCACCGAGGCGATGGAATGCTTCAAGGCTGAGGGTGTGGAGCTTGTGATCTGCCTCGGCGACTTAGTAGACGATTGCCGAAATGATGAGGACAACGTGCGTTCGATTGATAAGATCGTAGCCCTCATCCGCTCCTACGGCATCCCGTTTTATTGCCTGATGGGCAACCACGATTATCAGAACTTCACAAGGGAAGAGTTTAACCGCTTGACGGGTGGCGCTTACCCGCCGGCGCGCCTTGACGTCAGTAACTCCACCTTTCTGTTTTTGGACTGTAACTATGGCGACGATGGCCGCGTGTATGAGCCGGGCAAGGTGAATTGGGTCGACACCCGTTTGCCGGAGGAGCAGTTGAATGCTTTAAAGGCCAATTTGGCCGATCCCACGGTCAAAAACGCTTACGTGTTCGCCCACCAAAGCATCGAGAATGAGGTGGAGGAGCATCACATCGTCCACAATGCGGCGGAGATCCGTGATGCACTCGCCGCGTCGGATAAGGTTCGCGCCATGCTCCAGGGCCACTATCATCCCGGTCACGATACGACCATCGACGGGGTAACGTACCACACCGTCGCCGCCATGTGCGAGGGCGAGACCAACCCCTACGAGATTTTTGAAATCGAATAAGACAACTGTAGAAAACAACGTCGAACGAAAAAAGAAAGGCGACCCGGACCATGTCACTTTGTCCCATAGCCAAAAAATGCAGCGGATGCCAGCTGCAAAATCTCACCTATGAGGAACAGCTCCGCATGAAGCAGGTGAAGCTGATCCACCTTCTCAGCCGCTACGGCCACGTGGAGGAGATTGTGGGAATGGATGATCCCACCCATTATCGCAACAAGATGCAAGCCCTCTTCGGCTTCAAAAACGGACGTGTGGTCTCCGGCATTTATCAGTCGGCCACGGGCAAGCTGGTGGAGACGGATTCCTGCCTCCTTGAGGACGTGGCCTCCGCCCGCATTGTCAAGACCGTGCGGGAGCTGTGCGCTTCTTTTAAAATCAAAGCCTTCGATCTCCGTACGGGACGGGGCTTCTTGCGTCACGCCTTGGTGCGCCGCGGCTTCCGTAGCGGCCAGATCATGGTGGTGCTTGTGACCGCGCCGGGGGAATTCCCCTCATGTTCGGCGTTTGTCAAAGAGCTGACGCGCCGTCACCCGGAGATCACCACGCTGGTGTGGAACGTCAATCCCACGGATACTCCTCTGTTCCTTGGTCGGGAAAGCCGCGTGCTCTACGGGGAGGGAAGCATTGAGGAGGAGCTTTTGGGACTTCGATTCCGGATCAGCCCCCGCTCCTTCTATCAGGTCAACCCGACCCAGACGGAGATCCTTTACCGCACCGCCCGGGAATATGCATCCTTAACGGGCAAGGAGCGTGTCATCGACGCCTATTGCGGCACAGGCACCATTGGCCTCACCGTGGCCGCCGATGCCGCCGAGCTGATCGGTGTGGAGGTGAACGCCGACGCCGTGGAGGACGCGAAGGCCAACGCTAAGCGTAACGGCATCAAGAACGCCCGATTCTACGCCGCCGATGCCGGCGACTTTATGGAGCAAATGGCAAAGGAGGGCCAGCGTGCCGACGTGGTCATTACCGACCCGCCCCGCGCCGGCTGTAGCCCCCGTTTTCTCCGCAGCCTGGTCAAGCTGTCGCCAAAGAAGATCGTCTATATCTCCTGCGACCCGGAAACCCTCGCCCGCGATCTGAATACCCTCACCCGCGCAGGCTATAAGGCAACAAAAATTCAACCCGTCGATATGTTCCCGCATACGAACCACGTCGAGACGGTTGTTTGTCTGATGCGCACCTTCAACAGCTGAGCTTACCCATGTTGACGTACTCTTTGGCCTTCCCTGACAAGGGAAGGCTTGGGTGCGGGCTTACAATGAAAGAAAACTGTTTTTTATCGTCGGCCTATGCTTGAAAGGAGAAAAAATGATTCTGTATCGTCCCGTAGGAGAAAAAGAAAAGGCGCTGATTGAAGAAAGCGGATTTGCAAAATTTCCACCGCGACTTGATTGGCAACCGATTTTTTATCCTGTTTTAAACCAACGCTATGCCGAAGAAATTGCAGGTAAATGGAATACCAAGGACGCTGATTCGGGATACAAAGGATATGTAACCCGATTTGAAGTTGAGGATGATTATATTTCTGCGTTTGAGGTGCAGACGGTAGGGGCTTTCTATCATCAGGAGCTTTGGATTCCTGCGGAAGAGCTTGAGAATTTCAATGATCATATTATGGGAAAAATTGAAATCATCAAGATTCTTGAATAACGGTGTCTTTTAACCTTACAACTCCCGCTTTTAGTGCAAAATATATCTTTTGCCCCCTTGATCCACGTCGAGACGATCGTGTGTCTCACACGACGGCTTGACAATGAATCGCGCCTACGGACGTCTAACCATTGAAAGGAATTCGAGAAATGAGCGATCAAGCCAACAAGCCGTGCAGACACATGATATGCAACGCCCACATTGATCCCATCTGGCAATGGGACTGGCCGGAGGGCGTCAGCGCAACGCTGTCTACCTTTTACTCGGCGGCCAAGCTTTGCGATGAATTTGATTACATCTTTTGCCACAACGAGGTAACCGTATACAAATACGTGGAGGAATACGCCCCGGCCTTATTCCAACGAATTCAAGAGCTTGTCAAGGCCGGCAAGTGGCACATTATGGGCGGCTGGTACCTCCAGCCCGACTGCAATATGCCCTCGGGCGAGAGCTTTATCCGCCAGATCCGGGAAGGACAGCGCTATTTTGAGGAAAAATTCGGCGTAAAGCCCACCACTGCCATCAATTTTGACCCCTTCGGTCACACGGTGGGGCTTGTGCAGATCATTAAAAAATGCGGACAGGACAGCTATATGTTCATGCGACCCTCCCGCCACGACCTGTCCCTCCCAAGCAACCAGTTTATCTGGCGGGGCTTGGACGGCAGTGAGATCAAGGCCCTGCGCGTGAGAAACTACAACACCGGACTTGGTAAAAGTGCCGGCTCCATCCGTTGGAACGCGGAGGATATGAAGGGGCCGGTGGAGGCCGTTCTTTGGGGGGTGGGCAACCACGGCGGCGGCCCCTCCCGCAAGGATCTTGCGGACATCAGGGAGCAGCTTTTGCCGTCCACCGAGATCAAGTATATTCACTCTACCCCGGAACGCTTCTTTGCGGCCATCGCTCCCAAGGACGTGTTTGATGGCTCCCTACATATCTCCATGCCCGGCTGTTATACCTCTACCTATCGGGTAAAAAAGCTTCATGCCCAGTTGGAGGCGGAGCTTGCCATGGCGGAAAAGATGGCCTCCGTGGCCTATGCGGCCGGTGCCCTTGACCGCTATCCCGAGGAGGAGCTCCAGCGTGCGGTGGAGGATCTTTTGAACGCCGAGTTCCACGACGTCCTGCCCGGCACCTCCGTCCAATGTGGCGAGGAGGCCGGCCTGCGGTATCTGAACCACGGTATGCTGGAGGCAGAGCGAGTCAAGATCAAATCGTATTTTGCGCTTTCCGCCAAGCAGGCCCCCGCCGGTGAGGGTGAGTACCCCATCGTTATTTTCAATCCCCACCCCTACGAGCTTTGCGACAACGTGGAGTGCGAGTTTACCTTAGCCGACCAGAACTGGAGCGAGACGATGGCCTCCCGCCTGACAGTGCTTGACGGGCAGGGAAAGGCCGTTCCCTTCCAGGTGGTCAAGGAAGAGAGCAATCTGAACTTGGACTGGCGCAAGCGCATCATCTTCCGGGCAACGCTTGCTCCCATGCGCCTGACCCGTTACAGCGTGTACGTGGACTTTGCTCCGGCGGAAAAGGCGGAGAAAGCACCTTCCTTTGTATTTGATAACGGCCGGAAGCACGTGGAGATCGATCCGAACACCGGTCTGCTCCGCTCCTACCGCATCGACGGTGTGGAGTATCTGCGGGAGGGCTTTGGCCTGTGCAGCTTTGACGACAACGCCGACCCGTGGGGCATGAGTGCCGACCAACAGCGCCGTCTGGGAGAGAACGAACGAAGCTTTACTCTTTCTCCCCAGCCTGCCGGCGTGTTCCAAGGAATGCAGAGCGTCCAGATAATCGAGGACGGCGATATTTACCTCGGCATTGAGGCCTTCTTCGAATGTGACAGCACCCCAGCACGAATCCTCTATAAGATCTATAAGAACAACGATGACGTGGATATCGACGTGACCCTTTACCTCGGTGACATTAACCGTGTCATCAAGCTGAAGCTTCCACTGGTCTCGGAGGGCGCGCTGATCGGCCAAACCGCCTTCGGCACGGTGCCCCTGTTTACCGATGCGAGGGAGAACGTGGCTCACCGCTTTGTGGCCGTGGATACGGGCGATACCTGCGTGGCCTTGCTGAATCGGGGCGTTTACGGCAGTCACTATGAGAACAACAGCCTCTATATGTCCTTGGTGCGCGGCGTAACCTACTGCGCCCATCCCATCGGTCAACGGGAGCTGATCCCCTCCGACCGCTTTACCAAAAAGATCGATCAGGGCGAGAATAACTATTCCTTCCGTCTGACCGTTACCCCTCGCGCAGAGCTGGAGCGCAAGACGGCAGAATTCGTGCAAAAGCCCTACGGCCTCAACATTTTTCCCGTTCCCATGGAGACGACGCGCCGCGATCTGTCCGTGCTCCTTGACGGGGAGGTTATCACAATGCCCACCGTCAAAAAGGCCTACGGAAAGGACGCCCTTCTGTTCCGCCTGCAAAACAATACCGCCGGCTGCGTAGCGTCCGGCATCACCGTGAACGGTGTGCACTTGCCCCTCACCTTCGGTCGGTATGAGGTCAAAACCGTGGTCTATGAAAACGGAGTTTTAACGGAATCCTACGAAATGCTGGTTTGATGAATGAAAGGGAGACCTATGATTTCAGAGGAAAAAAGCAAATACAAATCCTGGAGCGGCCTGAAAAAACAGATGAATGATGTTCTGTGCGAGGCGCTGAAGGATCGCATCACCTACCACTATACCAGCTACCATCGGGTACATAACTCCTACGGCAGGGCGACGGTAAACTGCGACGGCAGGGAATTGGTTGCGTTCTCTTGGGCGGAGCAGTACGCCCAGGAGCGGGATGTGGACGCACTCTATCGAGCAGGCAAGGAAATTTCTTACCAGCGGCTGGAGACGGAGCAATGGATGCCCGAGGGCAAGCTGTGCGAGGCGGATTTCATTCAGTCCGTTGCCGTATACCTCAAAACCGACGTGGCAACCGCCCTTCGCTCAGACAATTATCTCTTGCGCCTTTTCGCGTATTTGGACCGTCGGGTAGGCAAGAGAACCCTTGAAAAACTCAAAGAAGAAGCATCCTCTCTCCCTGTGTGGGTCAAGCAATTTTATCTCCTCCGCTGTGAGGCAGAAGGCTTAGAAGCCGAAAGGAAACACATATGAAAAAAGCAGGAAAGCTCTTAGGCATCGCTCTTGCGGCGGTGCTTGCCCTGGCCGTTGCGGTAATCGGCGGGTTGAACGTGGCAAAATTTATTCTATACCGCGACTATTATCGCGCAGAGACGGCGGTTTGCAAAAATCCGGGCCTGAACGACGGCTTCGTGTGCCAAGGCATCGCTGTAGCCGACGGGGAGGATCGGATCCTCGTGTCCGGCTACATGAAGGATAAGGAAGCCTCTCGCATCTACGTAACCGACACATCCAACCGATCCTACTACGTGACCCTCCATTGTGACGGCGAGACGTATACCGGCCACGCCGGCGGACTTGCCATCTCGGGGGATAAGGCCTATATCGCCAACGGCAGTAAAATTTATACGTTCGCTCTGAGCGACGTGCTCAACGCCCAAAACGGCGATTCCGTCAACATCGGTAAGGGTGTCAAGATCAACAACAAGGCCTCCTTCCTTTATACGGACGACGAATACCTGTACGTGGGCTCCTTTATGGACGCCACCACCAAGCGGGTAGAGGAGCATATTTTTGAAACGGCCGAGGGCACGCATACTGCCATCTGCTCCGTGTATTCAATCGACGATCTGTCCGCTCCCGTCCGCATCTACTCCATTCGCGATTACGTGCAGGGAATCTGCGTTACCCCGGAGGGTACGGTCGTTCTCTCCACCTCCCACGGCCTTACCAGCTCGGTCTACTATGTGTATGATCTGGCCGATGCTACCCCCACGGAGTATACCTTGGACGGCGCTCCCGTGTATTATCTGGAGCATACCGTCCGCCAGCTCAGCGGCCCTGCTATGGCCGAGGGATTGGACTATTATCAGGGAGAAATTCTCACCCTGACGGAAAGTGCTTCCGACAAATACATCTTCGGTAAGCTGTTCTTTGCTACCGACATTGTCAGCTTGGATCTGATCCCTTGAACGTTGAATGTGTTCTCCCCCTCGTCAAGGGGCGCGAGCAATAAAGGAGAATTTATGAAAAAAGGAAAACTCAGCGGGCCGGCCTTTGTGATCACCGCTGTGGCCGCCATGATCTTTGATGCACAGTTTATTGTCGTTCAGCGCTACAACCGTCCCATTGTCCTCCGCGTCATGGGCCGAAAGGGGCGCGTTTGCCGCGAGAGCGTAGCAGAATAATCCACGGGAAGGAGATCGTTATGGGTGCTGTATTTTTCGTTTTCTTTGCGCTGAGTCTCATGGGTGTCGGTTTTGTAGCCATAGCCGGCGGAATCGTCGGCTTGATCCTGTGCCGCAAGCGCCGCAGGGATGGCGTACCGCTTCCTGAGTTTGTGAACGTTTTGTTTGCCATTCTGCTGATCGTGGGCTGTGTTCTCTTTCTGTTGCCAATCGGATTTTTTGCTTTCATTTTCCTTGCAACACCCGCAGACCCACCGTCGGTGGCTGCGTTGCTCTGTGCTTGTCGATAAAGTGATAACCGGAAAGGATTGACCGTAATGAAGGAATTGCTTTTAACCGCCGAAGCTCCGGCGGAATTTGTTGATGCACTTCTAAAATATGAAAAGTTCTTACAGAAAAAGAAGAATGATGTCCTTTACATAGAGGAGATGATTGATGTTCTGGTGCGCAACAAAGTGCGCCTGCACAACGGATTTATCTTAGCGAGCATTGTGCGCAATGTGGATTGGTCCAATTTAGCCTACGATAAGCGCCAAGAGCTTGCCGTAATGTTGACCAAACGGTATTATGGGGATGGCCACCCCCGCGAGCATTACTGGGTAATGATGCTAGTTTCCTTGCTGATCGGTCGGGAGGCTTACCCTCTTCTGATGGATGCGGCCCGAAGAGACTCGGTTTTGGAAGTTCGCGCCTGCGCGATAAAAAGTCTTGCGAAGGTTTCAGGGCAGACCTTTGATCGAAACCTGCCAAAGGATCCCGGAAAATGGAAGGAACAAGATTTGCGCCTGGATGAAATGGAAGCTTGGATCGCGGAAGGATGTCCGGATGGCCCCGGCTACCTGCCGCCTGTGCTGGATCCTGCGCTGACCACACCTACGAATGATTTTGAGCGGACGGTTTGTGCGTTTAATCGGCGTTTGGAAAGACTGAACCAAGACACTTTTGCGTGGGATCCAACGGATTACTCCTCTTATACCAACTGTTTGGCTCATGCGGATCGAGAACAAGTGATCAAGCTTCAAAAAGCATATGCCTTTCCCATTTGGTATGCCGAATTTTTGACACGTTTTTCTCCGTGCAATGTGGTAATTCCGAAGGGTATGTATGAGATTTATCTTTACGGCGCGGATGATTTGGCTGAGAAGCAGATTGGATATTCCGTATCTGTGCAGGGCGATGCGCTGGAGGGCTGGCCGGACGGATTTGTAGTGATCGCTGACCGCTTTGGCGATCCGTACTGCATTGATTGCACCGGCAAAAGGCCCGGCGTGCTTTTTGCGCGTCATGGGGAAGGGGTTTGGAATTTCTCAAAAAAATACAATAGCTTTGAGGAGTTTCTTGCATACTTAGCTAAATGATGACTATGTGCTGTTGGATTTGCAGAAATGGTTGCCGAATTGCGCGAAATCTGCTATAATGATATAATAAGATTGATTTTACCGATGGCAAGGAGACTTTGTGAGAATGGATACGTTCGTATTTATCAGCTATAGCAGTAAAAATTACAGCACAGCGGCAGAGCTGCGCCGGGTTCTGGAGACCAACGGCTTCTCCTGTTGGATGGCGCCGGAATCGATTCCGGCCGGCAGTGACTATGCGGCCGAGATTCCTGTGGCCATTCAAAACTGCAGTGCCTTTGTGCTGGTTTTGTCTAAGGAGGCTCAGCTTTCCACGTGGGTCCCCAAGGAGCTGGATATCGCTCTCACCTGCAATCGGGTGGTCATTCCCATCCATACGGACAATGCGGATGTGGTGCAGGCCTTTAATTTCCGTCTGACCAACGTGCAACGGATCGAGGCGCACCGCCGCATGAGCGAGGCCATTTCCGAGCTGATTGCCCGGCTGAACGCCGTTTGCGGCTTGAAAACCTCCACCTTCCCCTCCGCCAAGCGCTGGGATACGGTGTGCTTCGGACGCTACGGTGGCGCGGACATTGAATGGCTGGTTTTGGAAAAGGCTGCCGGCCGTATGCTCTTGCTCAGCAAACGGGTTTTGGATATCTGCCCCGACGTACCGTTCCTGCCTGCGCCCGGTATGCCGAAATCCACTTCGGTCAGCTGGGAGCATTCCGCTCTCCGTCAGTGGTTGAACGTTACGTTCATGGAGGCAGCCTTTGAGCCCGATGATGCGGACAAGCTTCTGGCGGTGGAACGCAAAACGGAGAAGTATTCCTGCCTGTGGGAGGATGCCCAGCATAAGCTGGACGACAACAGCTTTGAAATTACCACGGAGGAGGTCTTTGTGCTCTCTCCCGGGGAGGTCAAGCAGTATTTCCCCTGGCATAAGAAAAAGCATCTCTGCGCCGCGGCTGGCGCAGAATTCTCGAAACGGGTCGAATGGGGTATGGAATGCGCTCCTTGGTGCCTGCGCGGTATGGAGGACTATGTCCGTTTTTATAATCCCACGCCCGAGGATCCGTACCGTGAGGCGGGAACCTTTTACCATGTGGTGGATTGGCGGGGACGTACGTTTAAAACAACAGGAGAAACGTTGCTCGAGTACCGGGGTGTTCGCCCGGCCATATGGGTGCGTTGTGAGGAATAAATATGCAATATTCGGCGTTTGTCAAAAAGATTCCCGTTGAAAAAGGCTGGTCGGGGGATCGGAAATATTTGGCGGAAACGGCGACGGGGGAGCGGTATTTGCTCCGGGTATCGCCCATGGAGCGCGAGGCCTCCCGCCGGCGGATGTTTGAGCTGCAGCAGCAGGTGGCGGAGCTGGGAATTCCCATGTGCCGACCTGTGTCCATTGGCGTGTGCGAGGAGGGCGTGTACACCGTCCAGACCTGGATCGACGGCGTGGACGCCGAGGATGCCATTGCCGCCATGCCCGAGCCGGATCAGTACCGATACGGCGTGGAGGCCGGGCGGATCCTGGCTCGCATCCACACAATTTCGGCGCCTGCCGAACAGCCCGACTGGGAGCCTCGCTTCAATGCAAAAATGGATCGTAAGATCCGTATGTATCGGGAGTGTCCCATTCAATTTGACGGGGCAGAGCAGATGATCGCTTACATCGAGGCCAACCGCTCGCTCCTGAAAAACCGTCCACAGACCTATCAGCACGGGGATTACCATGTGGGCAATCTGATGCTGGAGAAGGGTCGCATCACCGTCATTGATTTTGACCGCTATGACTTTGGCGACCCGTGGGAGGAGTTCAACCGCATCGTCTGGTGTGCACAGGCCGCGCCCCGCTTTGCCTCCGGCATGGTGGACGGCTATTTTGAGGGAGAGGTACCGGAGGAATTCTGGCGTCTTCTCGCCCTGTACATCAGCTCCAATACCCTGTCCTCCATCCCGTGGGCCATCCCGTTTGGAGAAGAGGAGGTGCAGGTCATGCAAAATCAGGCGAGAGACGTGCTCTCTTGGTACGATGATATGCGCCGTGTCATCCCGTCCTGGTACAAGCGCGGTGCTCCTTCGCCCGTGGGACGCCGGGTACACGTGGTGATCGACCGCCCCTTGGGCTCGGCACATCCGAATCATCCCGATATGATCTACCCAGTCAATTACGGCTACGTCCCCGGCGTTCTTGCCGGCGATGGGGAGGAGCAGGACGCCTACGTTTTGGGCGTGGACGCTCCCGTGACAGCCTTTGACGGTGTGGTCATTGCCGTTCTCCACCGCAACGACGATGCGGAGGAGAAATGGGTGGTAGCTCCGGAGGGTGTGGACGTATCCGACGGGGAAATTCTCGCCAAGACCCACTTTACGGAACAATATTTTACAACCGTCTTAAAACGAAACTGAAATTTATACAAATGTAAAAAGGATGGAGATCATGAAGAAACGGTCCTCGCTTAACGTTTTGCTCCTTGACCTGCTGTGTGCTGTAGCGGCCGGCTTGGTGGTGGGCACGGCGTACCACTTTTTCCAGAACAGCAACGGCTTTGCTCCCGGCGGCGTGGGCGGTCTTGCCACCATTACCCACCACCTCCTGGCGGATCGGGTCAGCTGGTCCGTACTGATGGTTGCTTTTAATCTGCCGATCTTCATTCTGGTCAGCGCCATTATCGACCGCAAGCTGGGCCTTATGCTCAGTGTGTATATGATGGTTCAGTCCTTTACCCCTCAGCTTTATCATTTGCTTGGCGCCCGCCCCTATAGCCTTGCCAACAACGGCACGGACTTTAACGTGGTGTTTGCCTGCATTGCCACCGGTGTCATTTCCGGCTTCGGCTTTTCCATGATGCTCAAGCGCTTTGGTGCCAGCGGCGGTACCTACGGCATTTCCGCCCTGATCCGCCACGCGCACCCGGAGCTGAACATCGCCTACGTTTCCTTTATTATGGATGCCAGCGTGGTGTGCATTGCCTTCTTCGTGTACGGCATGCGCATTACCCCCGTGATCTGTACGCTCCTGAACCTGTTTATTGCCAACGTCATTGTGGATCACGGCCTCAGCGGCATCAAAAACGGCTATAAATTCGAGATTATTACCGCCTACCCGAAGGAGCTGTCAAATGAGCTCATGACCCGCCTCAAGCGCGGTGTCACCGAGATCCGGGCCCACGGCGTGTATTCCGATACGGATAAATTTATGCTGGTGTGTATCATCCACAAGCGCCAGATCGGCGAAATGATGCGCATCATCAAGCAATACCCCGACACCTTTGCCAGCTTCGGCAAGGTAAACGAGGTGTTCGGCAACTTCAAGCGGGACGTTTGACCAAGGCGGACAAGGAAAGGAGACCCCCGATGCTCCGGCATAAAATTTTGCGCTGTATCCCTTGCCTTTGTTATTTAGTTTACCTTTCCCTCGGCATTGCCCTTCATCACCACCTGTACGGTGTCTTGAATCGCGGCACCGGCGAGATGGATCTCTACGCCGGTATGCTTGCAGGCGTCTTGCTGGTTTTTGCCTATGTGTTTTCGCTTCTTTATACCGTGGCCGGTGCGGTTGCACTGATCCTGAAGCTGCTTCATCTTGCGACGGGTCGCCCCTGGCTTTGCGTGCTTTGCATAGTTCTGGACGCGCTTTATAGCCAAGCCTACGGCGTCATGGCGCTGACCGCGCTCCTTGACCAAAGTGTCCGCACGGCCCTGTTTTTGGGAGCCTTGTTTGTCCTGTCCGTTCTTGCTCTGATTTTGAATGCCCGTGCTCTTGGCCGTAAGCCACGGCGCGAGGCTGCTTTGGAGGAATTATGAATCTTCTTGATTACTTAAATGAAGCCTACCCCGCCCGCAAGAGCGAGGAGGAGAAAAAAGCCTTCCGCACCTACGTGGAGGAGCACTACGGTGCTCGCACCGAGGTAACCAAGGACGGCAAAAACCGCAATCTGGTGATCGGCGACCCCGAAACGGCGAATATTCTTTGCACCGCCCACTACGATACCCCCGCCGCCGCTCTGTTTCCCAACTTGATGATCCCCCGCAACTCGGTGCTGTTCTATCTCTATCAGTTCCTCATTGTGGGCGTGCTTCTTGCGGTGTCGCTTCTTGGGGGCTGGCTGGTGGAGCTTGCCGTCGGACGGGAGGAGGCCTTCTTCCTTGCCTTTCTTGTGTTTTACTATCTGGGCTTCTATCTTTTGTTCTTTGGCTTCAAAAATAAGCATAACGCCAACGATAACACCTCCGGCGTGGCAACGGTCCTGACCTTGGCTGAGCAGTACAAGGGCAGTCAGGTGGCCTTTATACTCTTTGATAACGAGGAGGGCGGAAAAAAGGGCTCAAAGGCCTTCCGTAAGGATCATAAGGACGCCATGCAGGATAAATTTCTTCTGAACTTCGACTGCGTGGGCAACGGCGAGAACATCCTCTTCATCGCCCAGAAGAAGGCGGAGGCCCATCCGGAGCTGTCTCGTCTAAAGAAGATCTTTGCCGCCGAGGGCGCTTACGCCGTTCATTTTTACCCGGAAAAGGGCTCACAGTGCAATTCCGACCATAAGAATTTCCCCTGCGGTGTGGGTTGTATGGCCTGCCGCCGTACCAAGGGCGGTCTCTTCTATACCCCCTACATCCATACGGCCAAGGATACGGTAGCCTCCTGGGAGAACGTCCGGTATCTGGCCGAGCGGGTGGGAGAATTTTTGGCAGAGACGGGGGAATAATATGGAAGCCCCGATCGCTGCTCTGACTGCGCAAGTTTTGCAGTGCCTTACGAGCATTCCCAAGGGCAAGGTGACTACCTACGGCGCCATTGCCGCCCGCCTTGGAAACCCGCACCTTGCCCGCGCCGTGGGCAACGCGCTCCACAAAAACACGGACAGCCGTGCCTATCCCTGCCACCGGGTGGTGCGTGCCGACGGACGTCTGTCCGAGGCCTACGCCTTCGGCGGACTTGACGCCCAGGCGGAACGGCTCCGAGCCGAGGGTGTGGAGGTCGCGGACGGCCGGGTGGATCTGACAAAATACGGATTGCGTGGATGGGAATCGAGCCCATCCCGGGAGAATTTATGAAAAAATACGATTTTTTGGACTGCGCCAAGGGGATCTCCATTCTGGCCATCGTCCTCTACCACCTGATCTTTTTCGGGCTGAACGTGCCGAATATCCTCAAAACCGCCTCCTCCTTTGGCGGGGCAGGGGTCAAGATCTTTCTTGTGGCCTCCGGCTTTGGCCTCTACTACTCCCATATGCGCCGCCCCTTGGGCTACGGTGCGTTTCTGAAGCGCCGCTTTTTGAAGATTTATATCCCCTACGTGGCGGTGATCCTCCTTTCCTTCGCCTCCGGTCTTATGTATGCCGGCGACGACGGCTGGCAGGCGCTTTTGTCCCACGTCTTCCTTTATAAAATGTTCGTTCCCGCCTATGAAGCCAGCTTCGGCGAGCAGTTCTGGTATATTTCCACCCTTTTCCAGTTCTACCTTGTGTTCCACCTGCTGGCTTGGCTGATCAAGCGGCTGGGCAGCCGTAAATTCTTCCTCCTCACCTGCGGCATCAGCGCGGCGTGGACGGTGTTTACCGTAATGGCAGGCCTCTCGGAGGAACGGATCTGGAACAGCTTCTTTTTGCAGTTCCTGTGGGAGTTTGCCCTCGGTATGTGCATGGCCGAGGCCTATGGCGAGGAGCGTCCTACAGTGGAGGGATGCCGTATGCGGTATCTGTTGCCCGTAACGGCGGTGTCCTTCGTGCTGTTTGCCCTGTCGGGTCTCTATGGAGGGCCGGTGCTCAAATCCTTTAACGACGTATTCAGCACCCTGGCCTTTGGCGGTGTGTGCATCCTTATTTATAAGTGGAAGCTTCTGCGGCCGCTGTGGCGATGGATCAATTCCTTCTCTTACGAGTGGTATCTGACCCACTTCCTTGTAATGGTTGCCCTGTATCACTTCCTGCCCATGCCCGCCCTCAATTTCCCCGTGGGCGTGCTGGTGCTTCTGGTGGGAGCCGGGGTATCCTTGGTGCTTTCCCGTTTCACGTCCCGCTTTTACAGAAAGGTAGGTTTATAAATGAAAGGATTGAAGGTATTGCAGATCCTCGGCATCATCGGCTACGTGGGTCTGGTGATCGGCGTTGGCATGGATTTAGCCAACCTCTTTGGCGACAAGGAGATCTTCTCCACGTCCGTGACCCTTCCGTTTTATATTGTGGCCCTGGCGGGTCTGGTCTGTGACTACATCCGCATCGGCAAAGAGAAAAAGATGAATAAAAAGAAATAATCTCCCGTATGTATCGGTGAGAGAATAGGAGAAAACCATGGAGAACGCATTGACCTGGATCTGCCTGGTCCGCCACGGCGAGACCGATTGGAATTTGGCCGGACGTATGCAGGGCAGAGACAATATTCCAATGAACGAAACCGGCCGCGCTCAGGGTCGCGCCTGCGCCGAGGCCTTTGCCGAGGCAAAGAGTGCCTGCGGTGCTTGTTGGGATAAGGTGTACGCCAGCACCCTCGACCGGGCCGTCGAAACGGGCACCTTCATTTCCCGCGCGCTGGGGCTTGCCGATCCCGAAAAGACCGAGGCTCTTCTGGAGCGGGATTTCGGCAAATATTCCGGCTATTCCTACTACGACTATGCGGTGGCTACCCACGCTCCCGATGTTTTCGATTGGTCTCAGCTTGAGAGCACGGAGGCCATCCGCGGCCGCATCTACGATTTCGCCCGCCGCCTCCATGAGACCGCCCCCGGCACCCGGGTGATCGGCATTACCCACGGCGGCGTTATCAAAACCTTGGCCAAGACCGAGGAGCGCGCTCCCACCGTCAAGTACTCGGAGGGCGTGCACAACTGTTGCATCAACATCTATTCCTTCGACGGGGAAAAGCTCCGCCTGGAGGCCTTTAATATGAAGGGCGAGGAGTATATCGCCTTTATGAAAGAGAATCCGGCGCTCTTTGACGCCGACAAGTAAGATCGGAGCGAAATTATTATGAAGAAAAAAGTCGCCGTCGCCATGAGCGGCGGCGTGGACAGCTCGGTGGCCGCCCTCCTTCTGAAGGAGCAGGGGTACGACGTCAGCGGGGTGACCTTTACCATGTTCGATCCCGACGACCCCACCAAGCCCTATGGGGAGAGCTCCTGCCTTTCCGGCGGTGCGGTGGACGCGGCGGCCTGCGCCGAGGCTATGGGAATTCCCCACGCGACGGAAAACGCCTCCCGGGATTTTAAATCCTGCGTGATTGATTATTTTGCGGACGCCTATCTTTCCGGCCGCACCCCCAATCCCTGCGTGCAGTGCAACCGCACCGTCAAGTTTCCGGAGCTGATTGCCTTTGCTGACCGGGAGGAAATTCCCCTTGTGGCCACCGGCCACTACGTCCGCTCCCGATACGAGGAGGAGACGGGACGGTACCTGCTTTTGCGGGGCAGGGATTCAAAAAAGGATCAGAGCTACGTGCTCTGGTCGCTGACTCAGGATATGCTTGCCCGCCTGATCTTTCCCGTAGGCGATCAGACCAAGGAGACCCTCCGTCGGATGGCGGAGGAGGCCGGCCTGCCCGTGGCACAAAAGGCGGACAGCCAGGATATCTGCTTCATCCCCGACGGGGATTACGTTTCTTATATTGAGCGGCTTCGCGGCATTCGTGCGAAGGAGGGAGACTACCTCTCGGAGGACGGCACGGTCATCGGCCGCCATAAGGGCCAGATCCACTATACCGTGGGGCAGAGAAAGGGACTTGGTATGTCCTTTGGACGCCATATGTTCGTCCTCTCCAAGGATGCCGCCGCCAATACCGTGACTTTGGGGGAGGAGTCGGCTCTCTTTGCCCACACGGTCTATGCGGAGGAGGTCAATCTGATTGCTCCCACCCGCCTGTCCTCCGAGAATCTTACCGCCAAGGTGCGCTACTCCGCAAAGGACGCGCCCGCCCGGGTGACTGTCATGGATGACGGCACGGCCGTGGTGGAGTTTTCCGAGGCGCAACGAGCCCCCACCCCCGGCCAGTCCGTGGTGTTTTACGATGGAGATGTGGTGGTGGGCGGTGGAATTATACGGGCGTCAAAATAGTAAATATTCACAAAAATCGCCGTTTCGGAGGCTTATTGCACCTTTTTTGTTGACTTTTCGCAAATGAGATGCTATAATACCTCTGTATAGGTATTGAATTTCCGTGTATGCGATAGATGAATGTTTCTTAAGGAGGACATGGTTATGTTATCAACCGCTTTTATCGTGCTTGAATGTATTATTGTTTTGTTTGGCGTTTATATGGGTTCTCGCCGCGGCACGGGCTGCTCGCTGATCCGTCTCATTGAGCTGATCGGTATTGCAGTTGGCTCTCTGTTCCTTGGCCGCTACGTAGCCGATCGGCTTCAGGCTCTTGTTATGCCTCTGATTATGGATATGGCCGGTGAATCCGTGGCTCAGTACGCGGAAGCTACGGCAAATCTTGAAGCCTTGGTTGGCGGACTTCTCGGCGCCCTTATGGTTCCCGTGTTCTTCGCTTTGTTCTTCGCTGTGTTCAAGCTGATCACCTTGATCGGCTTTGGCAAGCTGTCCCGCCGCATTGCACACGGCACCTCCTCCAAGGTTAAGCTGGAGAAGGGAAGCAAGTGGGGCGGCGCCTTCGTGGGTCTCGTTTCCGGTATGCTGGTTGCGGCGATCCTTCTTTCCCCCATCTTCAGCTACATATACATCGCCGGCAACCTGACCGACGAGTCCAAGGAGCTCCTTGCCAGTGCCTTCGATGAGAGTATTGAGATCGAGCTCAGTGCCACCGGTGACCGCACCGTGCTTCTCAGCGGCAACCGCGTGCTTCTTCTCGGCGTGGAGGATCTCTTCCCCGACGGTGTTCCCAATCTTCCCATCAACGAGTTTGTCAGCCGTCTGGCTACCAAGGCCACCGGATCGGAGACCGGCTATTCCGCAACGGATGCCATCCCTGAGCTGGTTAACATGGTAACCGACGTGGTAAACGCTTACAATTCCGCCGTTGAGGGTGGTGCTGATGACTTGAACGCCATCGTTCAGGCCGCCAGCACGGCAATTCCTCATCTGGAGGAATCGGAATTCCTGCCCGAGGTAACCAGTACCATTCTTAACGCCGCCGGCGAAGTGCTCAAAAACGGCGGAGAGGTAGCCGGTATTTCTCTGGATATGGAAAACGAGGCCGCACAGGCGGTGCTGGATTCCTTCTCCGACGTGCTTCTTAACACCTCGACCGAAAACGTTGCCGAGAACATGAAGACCCTGATCGGTTCCTCCGAGGAGGGCTCGGCTCCCGGCGTGCTCCAGTCCCTTGTTACCATTGACTTCTCCAAGGGCGCAGAGCTTCTGACCGACCCTGCCAGCGCCAGCGCCTTGGCGGATATGCTCATGACCTTGGCGGGCAACCCCAGCATGGCTTCCGTTATGGACAGCGCACGTACCGTTGGTCTGGACGCCCTCAAGGCATCCGGCATCAATCTCTTCGGTGAGGAGGCAGAGGCCGCATACGTTGAGTTTGCAAACGGTCTGAACCTTGTGATTCAGACTACCGTTGACGAGGCCGGTGACTTTGCCGGTTCCGTTGACAGTACCACGGAGCTGCTCAAGAACCTTGCCGTTCAGTACGGCGTTGGTGAGATGGGCATTACCGATGCCCAGTACAAACTGGTTTCCATTTGTATCGTTCATTACTTCTGCACCGAGGATAACTATGCCGCGTATGAAGCAGGTCAGACGCCCGTAACGGTAAGCGAAGTAAAAGCCCTTCTCGGCGTAAACTAATCAAGCAAAAACAAGAGGCACCTGCAGGGTGCCTCTTTTCGATTCAGGAGGTAGTTATGTTAAAAATCAAAAACCTGACCAAACGCTATGGAGCTAAGGCGGCGGTGGAGGATCTGACTCTCACCATCCAGCCGGGAGAAATTTATGGATTCATCGGCCATAACGGCGCCGGAAAAACCACCACCCTCCGCGCCTGCTGTGGCTTGCTCCGCTTTGATGAGGGAGAGATCCTTGTGAACTCCCACTCCATCAAGGAGGATTCCATGGAGGCCAAGCGGCAGATGGCCTATATTCCCGATAATCCGGATCTTTACGAGTTCTTGAGCGGAATCCGCTACCTGAACTTCGTTTCCGATATTTACGGCATCGGACAGACGGAGAGGGAAGAGCGCATCCACCGTTATGCTGAGCAGTTCGGCTTGACGGAAGCGCTTGCCACTCCCATTTCCGCGTATTCACACGGCATGAAGCAGAAGCTTGCCGTCATCGCCGCGCTGATCCATGAGCCCAAGCTGATTTTGATGGATGAGCCCTTCGTAGGCCTCGACCCCAAGGCCGCCCACACCCTGAAAACTATTATGCGGGAGCATTGCGACCGGGGCGGAGCGATCTTCTTCTCCACCCACGTGCTGGACGTAGCGGAAAAGCTCTGCGACAAGGTAGCCATCATCAAGGACGGTCACCTGGTGGTCAGCGGACGCATGGAGGAGGTTCGGGGAGACAGCTCCCTTGAGGACGTGTTCCTTGAACTGGAGGGTGACAATGCTTAAGATTCTGTTGCGCAACCAGCTCCGCTCCGTTTTCGCGCGGAAGCCCTCGGAAAAAACGGGAAAGCTACGCCCCATCGCCTCCCGCGTGGCCGTGGTGATCCTTCTTCTGGTTCTGGCAGCGGTGTTCCTCGGTATGTTCGGCGGCCTCTTTTACGTGCTGGCCGTACCGCTGATGGAGTCCGGCCTCGGCTGGTTCTACTTTGCCCTCGCCGTTCTTCTGGCGCTGATCGTGTCGCTTTTCTGCACGGTATTTTACGCTCAGCCGCAGATCTACGGGGCAAAGGATAACGACCTGCTCCTTGCCATGCCCATCAAGCCCTCGGACATTCTGACCAGCCGATTGCTGGTTCTCTATTTTGAAACTCTCGTAACGGCCGCCCTTGTCATGCTCCCCGCCGGCGTGGTGTGGTGCATCGATTGCCCCGTTACGGTGCTGGGCACGGTGTTCTTCGTTTTAGGCACTCTTCTCGTTTCTGCTTTTTCCATGGCCATCGCCCTTGTAGTCGGTGCCATTCTTGCGTGGGTGCGCACTCACTTCAAATGGAAAAATCTCCTTTCCGCCATCGGTTTCGTCGTGTTCTTCGTCCTGTATTTTTGGGGGATCGACCGGATGGAGGTCTTTATCGACCGGATTCTCACCGATCCCACCGCCTATGCGGAAAGTGTGAAGGGAACCCTTTACCCGGCTTACGCCTTTGGTGCTGCCGTGGCCGAGCATAACGTGGCACTCTTCGGGATTTACGCCCTGGTTGCCTTGGCCCCTACCGCTCTTGTGGTTTGGGTGCTTAACCGTACCTTTATCCGCCTGGTTACGACCAAGCGGGGCGAGAGCCGCATCAAGTACCGCCGTCGCACCATGAAGGCCAGCTCACCCCTCTGGGCCTTTACCAAAAAGGAGCTTCGCCACATGACGTCCAACGTCACCTACCTGATCAACGCGGCCATCGGCGTGGTCTTTATGCCCGTTTTGTCCGTTATGCTTCTGGTGGCCTGGCCGGAAATGGAGTACGTCCTTGCCCTGATTCCGGATGCAAATGCCTACGTCTCCGTGTTCCTGCCCGTGATCCCCTGCTTCCTTGCCTCCACCGTCTTTCTCTCGGCGGCAACGGTCTCCATTGAGGGTAAGAACCTGTGGATCGCTCAGTGCTCCCCCTGCGCTCCCGGCGATATCCTTATGGCTAAGGCTCTGTCCCATATTTTGCCCACTGCCCCCTCGGCGCTGATCGCGTCCTTGCTCCTTCTTCCCATAGCGCCGGATGCCTTCGCCGCCGTGTCGCTTGTTGTGATCCCTCAGCTCTTCGTCGCCCTGACCGCGATGCTGGGCGTAACGCTGAATCTGATGCTACCCAAATTGGATTATGAAAACGACGTGGCCGCCGTCAAGCGGGGAACTCCTACCTTGCTTCTCATGCTGGCGGGCATGCTTCTGTGCATTGCTCCCATCGTGGCCGTCTTTAAGATCGCCGTCTCGGCCTACGTGATCCTCTCGGTCTATACCGGCCTGCTTCTTGTGCTGAACTTGGTGCTTTACCGCTATCTCCGCACCGCCGGCGGCCGTCGATTCATGTCGCTTTAAGGCTGTTTTGCGCCTGGGAAAAGAAAATTTGAAAAACCGATAAAAAAATACGGAAAGATTCTTTACTTTCCGTCCGATTCGTGTTATCATATAAGGGTGGGAGAATGTTTTCCCGCAAACGAATGCTTTTCGCAAAAGTTTTATATAAAAAAACAGGAGGAATTTATCACCATGGTAGAAAGAAAGAAAATTTCCATGGACGGTAACACTGCGGCGGCGCACGTATCTTATGCGTTTACCGAAGTTGCTGCCATCTACCCCATCACACCTTCCAGCCCCATGGCGGAGGTAACGGACTCTTGGTCTGCTTCCAACAAGAATATCTTTGGCGAGCCCGCGAAGAACATCTTCGGCGAGAACGTAAAGGTTGTTGAGATGCAGTCTGAGGCAGGTGCGGCTGGTGCTGTACACGGCTCTCTCGGTGCCGGTGCATTCACCACCACTTACACCGCTTCTCAGGGTCTTCTTCTTATGATCCCCAACATGTACAAGATCGCCGGCGAGCTCCTTCCCAGCGTAATCCACGTTTCTGCTCGTTGCGTTGCATCTCACGCCCTCAACATCTTCGGCGACCACTCCGACGTATACGCATGCCGTCAGACCGGTTATGCTATGCTCGCTGAGACTAACGCACAGGAAGTAATGGACCTCGGTGCCGTTGCTCACCTTGCTACCATCAAGGGTCGCGTACCCTTCCTCAGCTTCTTCGACGGCTTCCGTACCTCTCACGAGGTATCCAAGGTTGCTGCTTGGAACTATGAGGATCTTGCTGAGATGGTTGACTGGGATTCCGTACAGGCCTTCCGTGAAAGAGCCCTCAATCCCGAGCATCCCGTTCTTCACGGCTCTGCCGAAAACGGTGATATCTTCTTCCAGCACAGAGAAGCTTGCAACACCTACTATGACGCTCTTCCCGCAATCGTTGAGGAGTATATGGACAAGGTTAACGCAAAGCTTGGCACGGACTATAAGCTCTTCAACTACTACGGTGCTCCCGATGCAGAGCGCGTAATGATCGCAATGGGCTCCATCTGCGACGTAGCTGAGGAAGTTATCGATTACCTCCTTGCTAAGGGCGAGAAGGTTGGTCTTGTTAAGGTTCGCCTCTACAGACCCTTCGTAGCAGAAAAGCTTGCTGAGGCCATTCCTGCAACCGCTAAGATCGTTTCCGTTCTTGACAGAACCAAGGAGCCCGGCTCCCTTGGCGAACCCCTTTACCTTGACGTTGTTACCGGCTTGAACGAAGTTGGCAGAAGCGTAAAGGTTATCGGCGGTAGATACGGTCTCGGTTCCAAGGATACCACTCCCGCTTCCATCTTTGCCATCTTCGCAAACATGGCAGCTGAGGCTCCCAAGAACCACTTCACCATTGGTATCGTAGACGACGTTACCGGCCACTCTCTTGAAGAGACTGCAGCTCCCGACACCGCACCCAAGGATATGATCCAGTGCAAGTTCTGGGGTCTCGGCGGCGACGGTACCGTTGGTGCAAACAAGAACTCCATCAAGATCATCGGTGACCACACCGATAAGTATATCCAGGCGTACTACCAGTACGACTCCAAGAAGACCAACGGTATCACCATTTCTCACCTTCGCTTCGGTGATTCCCCCATCAAGTCTTCTTACTATATCAACAAGGCAGACTTTGTTGCTTGCCATAACAGCGCATATCTGACCAAGTACGATATGATCAGCGACGTTAAGCCCGGCGGTACTTTCCTTCTTGACTGCCCCTGGTCTGCTGAGGAGCTTGACGCTCACCTTCCTGCATCCGTAAAGAGCTACATCGCCAAGAACAACGTTAAGTTCTACACCATCAACGCAACCAAGCTCGCTCTTGACCTTGGTAACGGTAAGGTTAAGAACACCGTTCTTCAGTCTGCATTCTTCTCTCTTGCTAAGATCCTTCCCATCGATGAAGCCATCGAGTACATGAAGAAGGCTGCTTACAAGTCCTACATTAAGAAGGGTCAGGCAATCGTTGACCTCAACTACGCTGCAATCGACGCAGGTAAGGACGCTCTCGTTGAGATCGCCGTTCCCGCAGAGTGGGCAAACGCAGGCGAGACTCCCGCACAGGCTGCCGCTACCGGTAAGAGAGCTGACCTTGTTGACTTCGTTAACAACGTGGTTGTTCCCGTTGGCGCAATGAAGGGTGACTCCCTTAAGGTTTCTGCCTTCATGCCTTACGCAGACGGTACCTTCCCCCAGGGCTCTGCCGCTTATGAGAAGAGAGGCGTTGCCGTATCCGTTCCTCAGTGGAACCCCGAGACCTGTATCCAGTGTAACAACTGTGCATACGTATGTCCTCATGCTTGTCTCCGTCCTTACGCTATGACTGAGGAAGAGGCTGCTAAGGCTCCTGAGTGCACCAAGTTCACTAAGGCTCCCGTTGCTAAGACTACCTACAAGTTCACCATGTCCGTATCTCCTATGGACTGTATGGGATGTACTCTTTGCGTTAAGGCTTGTCCCGTAACCGCTAACGCGGCTAAGACCGGCAAGGCTCCCGCACTTGAGATGAAGCCCCTTTACACTCAGGCCGCTCAGCAGGCAGTGTTCGACTACGCAGTAGCTAACGTTTCCGAGAAGCCCGAGTTGATCAACAACACCATTAAGGGCAGCCAGTTCAAGCAGCCCCTCCTTGAGTTCTCCGGTTCTTGCGCAGGCTGTGCTGAGACCTCTTATGCTCGTCTCGTAACTCAGCTCTTCGGTGAGAGAATGTACATCTCCAACGCAACCGGTTGTTCCTCCATCTGGGGTGGCTCCGCTCCTGCAACTCCTTACACCGTTAACCGTGAGTCCGGCCGCGGTCCCGCATGGGCTAACTCCCTGTTCGAGGATAACGCTGAGCACGGTCTCGGTATGTATATCGGTCAGAAGACCATCCGCGAGAAGCTTATCGGTAAGGTTCGCGCAATGGCAGAGTCTGACAAGGCTTCCGCAGAGTTCAAGGCAGCAGCAGATGCTTACCTTGCAACCCTTGAGGACGGCAAGGCAAACGAGGCAGCTACCAAGGCACTCGTTGTTGAGCTTGAAAAGGCAGCAGAGGCTGGATGTCCTGTTGCTCCCGCAATCCTTGCTGAGAAGACCTTCCTTTCCAAGAAGGCCGTATGGATCTTCGGTGGTGACGGATGGGCTTACGATATCGGCTTCGGCGGTCTTGACCACGTGCTTGCATCCGGCGAGAACGTAAACATCATGGTATTCGATACCGAGGTTTACTCCAACACCGGTGGACAGGCATCCAAGGCTTCCCAGATCGGTCAGGTAGCACAGTTCGCAGCAGCAGGTAAGGCAATCGGCAAGAAGAACCTTGCAGAGATCGCAATGTCCTACGGCTACGTATACGTTGCACAGGTTGCTATGGGCGCGGACATGAACCAGACCCTCAAGGCAATCACCGAGGCAGAGGCTTACAACGGTCCCTCCATCGTAATCTGCTACGCTCCTTGTGAGATGCACTCCATCAAGGGCGGCATGCAGAACTGCCAGGCAGAAATGAAGAAGGCTGTTGAGGCCGGCTACTGGCATATGTTCCGCTTCAACCCTGCACTCAAGGCAGAGGGCAAGAATCCCTTCACCCTTGACTCCAAGGCTCCTACTGCAAACTACCACGACTTCATCACCGGTGAGGCTCGTTACAGCCGTCTGCAGCAGCAGTTCCCTGAGAGAGCAGAAGCGCTCTTCGAGAAGGCAGAAGTGGTTGCGAAGGCTAAGTACGAAAGACTTACCAAGCTCGTTGACCTCTACGCTCCCGAGAAGTAATTTTCAAAACAGAAAGACCGACGCATCCGCGTCGGTCTTTTTTTATCAGTCAAACACAACAACCGTCTCAGGGCAGGGTCGGCCAAGCTCGCGGGGGTGGAGCCCACGGTGAATGGCTTCAAAGACGAATCCCATGGTGTGGGGCTCGTAGGGCAGGGTCAACTTTTGCTCCGGTACGCTCTTTAAGTGGGGCGGAATGCTGACCTTGTGGGTCTTGATGTATTCCGCCATGGGCGCCTTCAAGGCATCCGTAACCGTCACCCTCGCCTCATTGCAGATGCGCCAGAATTCCTCGTTCTGCTTGTGGGTCAGATGGGGGATCGCCAGCTTCAGGTCGCCGTTTTCCCGACGGAGGAAGCCGTTTGCCTCCAGGGTAGGGATGGCACTCAGTACCCGGGGATCCATGTCCACCGTTTTTGGATCAATGCCCTTTTCAATGACGGTCAGTAGCTTCAGAACCCACGTCTCCGTCTCCAGAATGCTGTTGCCCGCAAAGCCGTACTTGCCCACCAGCGTGCCGTTCGGGAAAAGAGAGCTTTCATAATTGATCATCTGGAGCTTTTCGTAGCTTAAATACGCATCCATATGGGTGGTGCGCTCTCCGGAAAGGGCGTAGTTTTCCTTGGGGTAGTCACCGTCCGGAAGTGTGGGCTTCGATGTGCGGAGGTGTCCAAAGGCGATCCAGCGGCCGCCGTTTGGGCGGGTGGGGAACACCTGTGGCTTGACGGTGGCATCCACCGCATGATAGGTTGCATCGTTGGCTATGCGAATCAGCATAAACCGCTCCAGCGGCAGGCTGTAAAAATCCGTGGCCTTCAGTCGGTCGATGGCGGTTCGGACGGCATTTCCGTAGGCATCGAAGTGATCCTGTACGAACTGCTCCTGATCCTGGATGTACTTGTTCTCCTCATCGGTGCGGTAGATCACAAAGTCCGTATAGACCTTTCCGTCTCCCATCCGTACCATCAATTCACCCTCCACCAGTCGGTTTACAACCGGCTCTACGTAAGCGGCGGCAACGCCAATCGCCCGTGCCAGCTCACTTACAAAAACGGGTCTGTCGTAGGCTAAGATCAAAATATTCTGTGCCAAGAGGTCGTCGTTGCAGAGGGACATGGGCTCGTCGTTCATTCCCAACACACCGCTGTTGGCGACCCATAGACTCTCCGGCATATAACTGTTTTCTGTGTATTTCTCCATTGTATCCATTCCTTTCTTTAACTGCTTCCGTCCAAAATCCAAGCGGCTC
Source organism: Clostridia bacterium (assembly GCA_017622085.1). Classification (GTDB taxonomy): domain Bacteria; phylum Bacillota; class Clostridia; order Oscillospirales; family CAG-272; genus RGIG8715. Next base: position 50,583 of record JAGARU010000111.1, read on the forward strand.
TTTACGGTTCCCTCGGGCAGACCAAGCTGGCCGGCCAGCTCCTTTACGCCTACACGGTAAAAATAATGCTTGACCAGAATGGTACGATAGGATTCGGAAAGATAGGCAACCTCCTGCCGGATCCGCTCCGACTCCTCCTCCCGGATCAACTCGCCCACAAAGTCCTCCTCATCCGCGATGTCAAAGGATTCTCCGATGGCGACGGTGGCCATCTGATACTTCCGACGTAGCATGTTGTAAAATTTTCGCTCCATGACCGTGTAAAGCCAGGCCTCCGTGTTCTCGGGAGCCGTACCCTTCCGGAGATACGTCAGATACGCCAAAAGCGTCTCCTGCACCAGATCCTCCGCATCCGCCATGTGGTGGCACTTGGCGTAGGCCGCCGATAGCAGACGGTCCATATGCTTTTGCAGTTCGTTTTGTTCCATTTTGTGACCTCGTTTTGAAAGCTTTCACCTATACGTCGTAAAAAAAGGAAAACGGTTCGATGCTTTTTTTATTTTATCATAAATTTTTTCACCTTTGGGGAAATATTTCGCTTTTGGGGAAGCACAGGCTTGTTATTTTTTCGCGGATATGCTAAAATATAAGATGAGAAAATTTGTGCATAAGGAGACAACTATGGCAGAGCTTCTTTGCCCGGCGGGCAATTTTGAAAAAATGAAGGCGGCGATCCTGTACGGAGCGGATGCGGTCTATCTGGCCGGCAATCACTTTGGTATGCGCGCCGCGGCCGATAATTTTACCGACGAGGAGCTGCTGGAGGCCGTGGCCTACGCCCACGCCCGCGGCGTCAAGATTTACGTAACGGTCAATACCATGCCCCACCCGGCCGAGTATGAGGCCCTGCGCCGCTACGTCACCTTCCTTGGGGAAAGCGGCGTGGATGCGGTCATCGTGTCCGACCTCGGCGTGTTTGCCACCGTCCGTGAGCTGGCGCCCCATTTGGAGATCCACGTTTCCACCCAGGCCAGCACCGTCTCTGCGGAGGCGGCCAATATGTGGTACAAGCTGGGAGCCAAGCGTGTCGTTCTGGCCAGAGAGCTGACCCTCAATGAGATCCGCGCCATCCGTAAAAGCATTCCGGAGGATCTGGAGCTGGAGGCCTTTGTCCACGGCTCCATGTGCATTTCCTACAGCGGACGTTGCCTCTTGTCCAACTTCTATACCGGCCGGGATGCCAACCGCGGTATGTGTGCTCAGCCCTGCCGCTGGAACTTCAATTCTTGCCCGACCCTCACCGTAGCTGAAGAAAAGCGCCCCGAGTCTCCCTTGCCGATGGAGGAATACCCGGAGGGTACCTTCGTCATGAGCTCCAAGGATACCTGCATGATCGAGCACATTCCGGAGCTGATGGAATCCGGCATCAACAGCTTCAAAATCGAGGGCCGCATGAAGAGCGCCTACTACACCGCCGTGGTTGCCAATGCATACCGCATGGCCATGGACGCATATAATAAGGGGGATTATACCTATGACCCCGCATGGCTTCGTGAGTTAGAATCCGTCAGCCATCGGGAATATGCCACCGGCTTCTACTTCCATACCCCTTCGGAGGACGCGAACGTGGTAACCGAGGGTGGCTATCTCCGGGAGAAGGCCTACCTCTGCATCGCCTTGACGGAGTCGGATGGGGAAGGGTACGCCACCTTCGGCCAGCGCAATAAGATCGTCTGCGGCAGTACCGTGGAAATGATCAGCCCCGGCGCCTGCGGCCGTCCCTTCACCGTGACGGAAATGTACGACAAGGAGGGCAATCCCATTGAGAGCGCCCCCCATCCCTATATGGAGTTCCGTATGAAGGTGCCGTTCCACGTGCACCCCGGCGATATCGTCCGCGCATAAAATAAACCTTGGAGGTTTACGATGATTGAAATTTTAAAGTCCATTCTGATTGGCATCATTCAGGGCATCACCGAGTGGCTTCCCGTGTCCAGCACCGGCCACATGATCCTGCTTGACGAGCTGCTCCATATGGACATCACGTCGGAGTTCAAGGAAATGTTCTTCGTGGTGATCCAGCTTGGCTCGATTATGGCGGTTCTGACCCTGTATTTCCATAAGCTGAATCCCTTCTCCCCGAAAAAGAGCGCAGACGAGAAAAAGCAGACGTGGACCCTTTGGTTCCGCGTGATCTTGGCCGCTGTTCCCGCCGCCATCCTCGGACTGCTCTTTGACGATTGGTTTGACGCTCATTTTTATAACTACGTGGTGGTGGCCATCGCACTGATCGTCTATGGCGTTGCCTTCCTTCTGGTGGAGCGCCGCAACAAAAACCGCCGCTTCCGGGTAACCTCCGTCTATGATATTGACGCCAAAACTGCCCTCGGCATCGGCGCCTTCCAGTGCCTGTCCCTGATTCCCGGCACCTCCCGCTCCGGCTCTACCATCCTTGGCTCTACCCTCATCGGCGTCTCCCGCGAGGCCGCGGCGGAGTTCTCCTTCTTCCTTGCTATCCCCGTTATGCTGGGTGCCAGCGCCTTGAAGCTCCTCAAATTCGGCTTCGCCTTTACGGGCGCGGAGATCGGAATTCTCCTTGCCGGCGTCATCACTGCCTTCCTTGTGTCGGTGGTTGCCATCCGATTCCTGATGGGATTCGTTCGTTCCCATACCTTTGCCCCCTTCGGTTGGTACCGAATCGCCCTTGGCGCCGTCGTTTTGCTCCGTTTTGCCCTCCTGTGAGGCGCCACTTTTGTTGAAATTCAATTAATTGATAAAAAAATATCAAAAACAGTTGCCAGCGGGCGGAAAATATGGTATATTAAATAGTGGTAAACCATGTAATCACGCAAATTTTTAATTTAAATATAATGGAAGGTTGGAAAAGAAAATGACTTACAACAAGAAAACCATTGAAGACATTGACGTTGCCGGCAAAAAGGTTCTCGTAAGATGTGACTTTAACGTACCTCTCAAGGACGGCCAGATCACCTCTGACAAGAGAATCGTTGAGGCTCTCCCCACCATCAAGTATCTCCTTGATAAGAATGCTAAGGTTATCCTTTGCTCCCACATGGGCAAGCCCCACAGCATCTTTACCGAGGGCTTTGGCCTGACCAAGAAGGAAAAGGCTAAGATTGCCGATCTGCCCGAGGCAGAGCAGGCAGCCGCTACCGAGGCTCTCCTTGCTAAGGCTAAGGTAGACGACAAGAAGAAGTTCACCCTTAAGCCCGTTGCTGACAGACTGAACCAGTACCTGGACGGCAAGGTAACCTTTGCCGAGGACATCGTAGGCGAGGACGCTAAGGCTAAGGTAGCCGCTCTTGAGGGTGGCAAGGCCGTTCTTCTTGAGAACGTTCGTTTCGACGCAAGAGAAACCAAGAACAACCCCGAGTTTGCAAAGGAGCTTGCTTCCTACGCTGAGGTTTACGTAAACGACGCATTCGGTACCGCTCACCGTGCACACGCAACCACCGCCGGTGTTGCTGATTACCTTCCCGCCGTTTGCGGCTACCTCATCCAGAAGGAAATTTCCGTTATGGGTAAGGCTCTTGACAATCCCGCAAGACCCTTCGTTGCCATCCTTGGCGGCGCTAAGGTTTCCGATAAGATCGGTGTTATCACCAACCTTCTTGACAAGGTAGACACCCTTATCATCGGTGGCGGTATGGCTTACACCTTCTTCCGCGCTATGGGCTACGGCATCGGTACTTCTCTTTGCGAGGAGGACAAGATCGAGGTTGCAGCAGGCATTCTTGCTTCCGCTCAGGAAAAGGGCGTTAAGCTTCTTCTCCCCATCGATAACCACATCGGTTCTCACTACGATCCCGAGTGCGAGGATTCCTTTGTAGCTTCCACCGATATTCCCGAGAACTTCATGGGTCTTGACATTGGTCCTGCTACTGAGATCATGTTCCGCTATGCCATCAAGAACGCCGGCACCGTTGTTTGGAACGGTCCTATGGGCGTTTCCGAGTGGGATAAGTTTGCTTCCGGCACCAAGGCGATCGCTACTGCAGTTGCAGAGAGCGGCGCGATCTCCATCATCGGCGGCGGTGACTCCGCAGCTGCAATCGAGAAGCTTGGCTTTGCTGACAAGATGACCCACATCTCCACCGGTGGCGGTGCATCCCTCGAGTTCCTTGAGGGCAAGCAGCTTCCCGGCATTGCATGCCTTCTTGACAAATAATTTGTAACGCGACCTTTTCGGCGCACGGGCACATGTGCACCGTGCGCCGTTTTCTTAAAAAACAAAAAGTGAGGATTTGAATCATGAAAGATACAAGAAGAACCGTCATCGCCGGCAACTGGAAGATGAACATGACCCCCGCAGAGGCTAAGGCTCTCGTTACCGAGGTGGCTCCTCTGGTTGCAGGTAAGGATAAGTGCGACATTATCTTCTGCGCACCCTACGTAGACATTTTTGCCGCTCAGGAAGCAGCAAAGGGCACCAACATCAAGATCGGTGCAGAGAACGTTCACTTCGCCGCTAAGGGCGCTTACACCGGTGAGATCTCTGCTGAAATGCTTACCGCTTGCGGCGTTGAGTACGTAATCATCGGCCACAGCGAGCGCCGTCAGTACTTCGGCGAGACCGACGAGACCGTTAACCTGAGAACCAAGGCCGCTCTTGCCGCCGGCATGAAGGTTATCCTTTGCCTCGGCGAGGTTAAGGAAGAGCGTCTCAGCGGCATCACCGACGAGGTTGTTGCTATGCAGACCAAGCTGGATCTGAAGGACGTTACCGCAGAGGAGCTTAAGAACGTAATCATCGCATACGAGCCCGTTTGGGCCATCGGTACCGGTCTTACCGCTACCCCTGAGCAGGCAGACGAGACCTGCGGCGTGATCCGCGCTACCATCGCTAAGCTTTACGGCGAGGAAGCTGCAGAGGCCATTACCATTCAGTACGGCGGCTCCATGAACGCAAAGAATGCGGCAGAGCTTCTGGCTAAGGTGAACGTAGACGGCGGTCTGATCGGCGGCGCGTCTCTCAAGGCAGCTGACTTCGCAGCCATCGTTGACGCAGCACAGTAAAAAAACGAACAACAATAAATAACAGCGGGGGATCTTTCTTTGCAAAAGGAAAGGTCCCCCGTACCCTCTTAAAGAAAGAAAATGGGGGAGAGAAGGACGGTCACTCCGTAATTTTTGCTCCAAGTGGGGAATTGATCGTAAATATTTCTAAAAAGTTCTTGAAAAACTGAAATGGATGCTTTATAATAAAATTAAAGTGAGCAAAATATAGGAAAGGGCGGCAGAAATGACACAGAAAAACGAAAATACCATAACCTTTACCGTGGATCAGGAAGCAGAGATCCGCGACGTAGTGACCAAGGTATATCAGGCCTTGAGTGAAAAGGGCTACAACCCTCTGAACCAGCTGGTCGGTTATATTTTGACGGAAGATCCCACCTACATTACCAACCATAGCAATGCCCGCGCCCTTATCCGTAAAATTGATCGGGATGCGCTTTTAAACGCATTGCTCCGCCATTATCTTGGTGTTTGACCTTTCAGGGATTGCGCAGGCAATCCCTTTTTTATCTCTTTTTAATGAGGAGCCTTCATGGAATTTTTTGATCTGATTGCAAATACACAAATTGCCCCGCCGAGCGAGCGCCCGGTTATTGCACTGGGCAATTTTGACGGCGTCCACGTAGGACACCAAAAGCTCTTGTATGAGACCGTGCGGCTTTCCTTCCGCTATAAGGCGCGCCCCACCGTATGGACCTTCCGCAAAACACCCCGCGCCGTTCTCAGCGGAACACCCGTTCCGGAGCTGTGCACGCTGTCCGAGCGCATGGAGCAGTTCCGTCGGTGCGGCATTACCTGCGCCGTCCTTGAGGACTTTGAGGCGATCCGTGCCATGACTCCGGAGGAGTTTGTGGATACGGTTCTGATCAAGCAGCTTTCCTGCGCCGCCGTGGTCTGCGGCTTCAATTACCGCTTTGGCAAAAACGGGGCAGGGGACGTTACCCGCCTGCGGGAGCTCCTGGATGCCCATAACGTTCCGCTTACGGTAATCGACCCCGTAGAGGTAGATGGCACGGTGGTAAGCTCCACTCATATCCGCAATCTGATCGCCGCCGGCGAGACGGAGGAGGCCCAAAAGTTCTTGGGCTATGCCTACTTTATGGATGGCATCGTGCGCCACGGTAAGCATCTGGGCACGGATCTGGGCTACCCCACGGTCAATCTGGCTCTGGATCCCGGCCGCGCTTGCCCCAAGGGTGGCATTTATTGCACCTCTGTTGATATTGGTGAGGACGTGTACGTGGGCGTTACCAACATCGGCTCCCGCCCTACCGTCAACGACGACGGAGAGGATATCACGGTGGAGACCCATATTGTGGGCACGGATGAGCTGCTCTACGGCCGCCGCATCCGTGTAAACTTCTACCGCCGCTTGCGGGATGAAAAGAAGTTCAGTTCCTTAGAGGAGCTGAAAGCTGCCATTGAGACGGACAAAAAGTCCGCAGAAGAGTACTTTTGCTTCCTGTAACTATGAAAAAAACGATCTTCAAAACGTTTTTTGCCCTATGCCTGTGCATCCTGTGTGTGATCGGTACGTGTGTGTCCACCTTCGCCGCCGAATTTGAAAAGCCGGAGAATATCAAGGCCTGTGTGGTCTACAATCCGGACAATCAAGTGACGGTTTACGAGTCCTGGGCCAATGTGCGTGTGTCGCCCGGCCCCACAGCCAAGCTGATGACTGCCATTCTGGCGGCGGAGCTGCTATCCTCCCGCATGGAGGATACGGTTCTGGTCAGCGCGGCCATGGTGTCCAACGTAACGGGCAATACCATTGGCTTGAAGATGGGCGAGCACGTCAGAATACGGGATATGCTGTACGCCATGTTGCTGACCGGCGCCAATGACGCCGCGCAGGTGCTGGCCATTACCGCCTGTGGCTCCTTGGATGCGTTCGTTGCTAAAATGAACGCCCGTGCTGCCGAGCTTGGAGCGGAATCCACCAAGTACGAGACCTTGACCGGCCTCGATCTGGGTGCGGCCAAGACCACCGTGACCGATACCGTAACGATCGCCCTCCACGCCTATTCCATTCCCGCCTTGGCGGAGATTTTTGAGTGTGCCTCCTATACCATGCCGGCGACCGATCGGGCGGATGCACGTGAGCTGACCACCCGCAACCGCTTTGCCACCCCGGGGGACAGCTATTATTACGACGGAGCGAAAAGCTTCAGCTTCGGCTCCACCACCCCCTCCGGTTATTGCATGGTGGTGCTGGCACGACGGGCGTCGCTCTCCTATCTTTGCGTGGTTCTGGGTGCAGAATCTGCTGCCGATCTGTACCGCGCCGGCGATAAGCTTTTAAATTATGCGTTTGCCGAATATAAATATAAGACCATCCTATCCCCTTTGGATGTGGTAGCAGAGCTACCGGTAAAAAACGCCCAAAGCGGCCAAGTTACGGTATCTCCGGCCACTTCGGTGTCCGTTTATGCCCAAATTGAGGAGGAAGTGGCCTCCCGCATGACCCTGGACGTACATTTGACCGACGAGACTCTGTATGCCCCCTTGGACGAGGGAACTCCCGTTGGTTATGCAGATGTCTATTTTGACGGTGCCTGCATTGCCCGTGTGGATTTGGTCACCGCCTATCCCATGGCGCAGAGCCAATGGTTGTACTTCTGGTTCACCGTGCGTCAGGTTCTTATGACCCGAGGAACGTTGGCCGTTTTGATTCTGGCGGCCGTGGCGGCCGGCATGGGTTTTCTTCTTGCCCTCCGTTACCGACATCGCCACATCCCCCATGACGATGCGGACTTGGATGCAAAATAAAAAGCAGATCGACCCTATGGGATCGGTCTGCTTTTTTTGTTCGGTTCTAATTTGCGCTGGGGGGAATAGAATTAAATATCCTTTTCCTTCAGTTGCTTAAGGCAATCCTCGCAAATGCGCTTGTCGCAGAAAAACTTGATGTTGTCCGCATTTCCGCAGAAAATACAAGCGGGTTGATATTTCTTGAGAATGATCTTTTCGTCATCTACGAAGATCTCCAAGGTATCCTTGGGGCTAAGATCCATGCTGTTGCGAAGCTCAATGGGAAGCACAATTCTTCCGAGCTCATCGATTTTACGAACGATTCCGGTGGACTTCATGAAAAATTACCTCCTATGTATGGTTAAATTTAGGATTTGTAAGAGTATCTTACCATAGAAGGAAATATTTGTCAACAATATTTTCCAAAATGTCTCCTATTTTTTTACAATTATGGGTTAGAAATGGAAATTTTTGGCGAAAAGCAACAGAAAAAGGAAATAAATGGAAATTGGAGAGAGCTATGCTGGGGAAATGCTTTTCCGTGCTCACCCTGTCTTCCTTGGTGTATGCCTGCTTCCACGGTACGCTGGGGCAAATAACGGGCGCGCTGTTTGACGGCGCCTCCCGCGCTACGGAAACGGTGCTTTCCTTGGTAGGTGTAACCGCTCTTTGGTCGGGGCTTTTAGAGGTATTTGTGCAAATGGGTGCCATTTCGGCGCTTTCACGCCTGCTGGCACCCCTGTTGCGCTTGGCCTTTCCCGACACCTTTCCACACGGGGCAGGGGCGGAGGAGATCACCGCCTGCGTCAGCGCCAATCTGTTGGGCGTGTCCAACGCGGCCACTCCCTTCGCTCTCCGCGCTATGGAAAAAATGGGAGCCACCTGCCACCCGCGGGATACTGCAAGCCGGGATATGATCACCTTGGTTCTTCTGTCCTCCTCCGGTGTCAGCCTGTTTCCTACCACCGTGGTAGCTTTGCGCCAGACGGCAGGCTCCCAAAATCCGGCGGAAATCCTTTTGCCGGTGTGGATCGTATCTCTTCTCGGCGCTGTGCTCGGTGTGACCGTCAGCCGATTGTTGGGGGGAGGAAAGCACCATGGATAGCGTTGCGAGTCTCGTCGTTCCGATCCTCCTGACCTTTGCCAGTCTCGCGCTCTTACACCCAAACCGAGATCGGTTTTCCCATTTTCTTTCCGGTGCCCGCGAGGGGGCGCGTAGCTGTCTCCGCCTCTTTCCCTCCTTGCTTTCGCTGATCTGCGCTCTGACGGTCTTTTCCGCCTCCGGTCTGGCGGATGCCATTGCTTCTCTCCTTGCTCCCCTGTTCGGCCGTGTTGGCATCCCGCCGGAGATCGTTACCCTGATCCTCGTGCGCCCCATGACCGGCTCGGGAGCTTTGGCCGCCTATGCGGATCTGGTGGAGCGATGCGGGCCGGATTCCTTTGCCGGTCTGTGCGCTTCGGTTATCATGGGCTCCTCCGACACTCTCATCTATATCGCAGCTGTGTACTTTTCTGCTGCCGAGGTGAAAAAGACCCGCTATACCTTGCCCGTCGGCCTTGGAGTATCTGCCTTCAGCGTTCTCCTTTCCTGTGCGCTTTGCCGCATCTTTTTTGAATAAGGCGACTATCTTCGGTCAACAATTTACCGTACAAGCATAGGAGCAGGAGGCTGTCATGGTAAAGGGATGTCAGAAAAAGATCATTCAAATTAAGGAAACGGGGAATGCCCTGTTCACAGAGGCTTATTTTGTCCTCAGCGACGCGGCGGATACCCGTCGGGAGACGGACATCGTGGCCGAGGCCACCAAGCTGATCGCCGACGAGACGGTAAGCAATAAGGAAACCGTCCGCTTGGGCTGGGCGGCAACGCTGGGATTTTTAGCCGGAATCATCGTCAGCGCCCTCTGTCTTACGGTGTACTTGTGGCTTTCGTAGCGATCCCACTTGACGGAACGGAGTTTTTCGTGTATAATTAAAATGACATACATTTTGATCGCAGACCAAGCCACCGTGCGACCTCGCGCCCTACCCGTATTACGGCCGTTTGAAACTTTGCTTTCACGAATACGGAAGGCTCACCTTTTCCCGCGGTGCAGGTTTCCTTTGATGTATTCCCGGATGCATCCATGGGCTCTGCCGTCCTGTAGAGACGGCTTTTTTTCCGTGCCCAAAATCCGAACATAAACCGGCGCAGGCCAAGATGCCCTGCGCCTACGAAACATATACTGCCGCCTGTGGCGGCAAGGAGAAGAAAGAAGAACTATGGCAAGACAAAGAAAATACGGCACCCGTGTGCCGAAGGGAGGCAAGCTGAAGGTTATTTCCCTGGGCGGCCTTCACGAGATCGGTAAGAACATTACCGTGCTCGAGTACGGAGAGGACATTGTAATTGTAGACTGCGGCCTCGCATTCCCCGATGAGGATATGCTTGGCATCGACTTGGTGATTCCCGACGTCAGCTACCTTGAGAAGAATGCGGACAAGATTCGCGGCATTTTCCTGACCCACGGTCACGAGGACCATATCGGCGCGATCCCCTACGTGCTTCGCACCATCAATCCGCCCATCTACGGCACTCGCCTGACGCTGGGTATTTTGGAAAACAAGCTGGAGGAGGCCGGTCTCCTGCGCAGCGCGCATCTTCACACCGTGCAGGTGGGAGACGTAATCAAGGCCGGCACCATGAGCGTGGAATTCATCCGCGCCAATCATTCCATTGCCGACGCCTGCTGTCTGGCAATCAAAACGCCCCTTGGTTACGTGTTCCACACGGGCGACTTCAAGCTGGACGTTTCGCCCATTGACGGCGAGATGATGGACCTGGCCCGCATCGGCCAGATCGGCAAGGAGGGCGTGCTCCTGCTTTTGGCCGAGTCCACCAACGTTGAGCGAGACGGATTTACCCCCTCGGAGCGAAAGGTTGGCTCCTCTCTTGAGCAGATTTTCATGTCCAATACGGATAAGCGCATTATTATCGCCACCTTCTCGTCCAACGTGCACCGTGTACAGCAGATCATCAATGCCAGCGTAAAGTACGGACGTAAGGTTGCCATCACCGGCCGCAGTATGCTGAACGTGGTTGGTGCCGCCACCCGTCTCGGTTATATGAACGTGCCGGAGGGCTTGATCATTGATATCAACGAGATCAGCCGCTACAACCCGGAACAGCTTACCATCGTTACCACCGGTAGCCAGGGCGAGACCATGTCGGCTCTGTACCGCATGGCCTTCTCCGACCACAAAAAGGTTCAGCTTTCCGGCAAGGATCTGGTTATTTTAAGCTCCAACGCCATCCCCGGCAACGAGGTGCTGGTGGGCAAGGTCGTCAACGAAATGTATAAGCGCGGAGTGAACGTGTACCACGAGCCCTCCATCGTTCACGTGTCCGGCCACGCCTGCAAGGAGGAGCTCAAGCTGATGCACGCTCTCACCAAGCCCAAGTACTTTATGCCCGTCCACGGCGAATACCGCCATCTGATGCAGCATAAGGAACTGGCAGAGTTTATGGGCATGCCCTCCTCTCACATTTTCGTGTCCGATATTGGTAAGGTGCTGGAGATTGACGGCAAGAGTGCCAAGTTTAACGGAACCGTGCCCTCCGGCAAGATTCTGGTAGACGGCTTTGGCGTGGGCGACGTTGGAAACATCGTGCTCCGCGACCGCCGCCATCTGGGTCAGGACGGCCTTATGGTGATCGTGGCTACCGTTAACACGGACGAGCGCGAGATCATCTCCGGACCCGATATCATCTCCCGCGGATTTGTGTACGTGCGCGAGTCCGAGGCGCTGATGGAGGAGCTTCGCGCCATTGCCACCAAGGCGCTGACCGACTGCCTCAATAAGAACGTCACCGAGTGGAACGAAATGAAGACCACCGTAAAGGATAAGCTTTCCAAGCATATCTACACCAAAACCAAGCGTAGCCCCATGATCCTTCCCGTGATCATGAACGTGTAAAAAAAGAAAGTCATTGCAGGCCCTTTGGCGGCTTTGCAATGACTTTTTTGCGCTTCGTCAGCGGAGAAAGGCCTTGAGCCCCAATAGCTCTCCAAAGGTAGCAATTTTGTCGGCCACGCACACAATAATCCCCTCACGGCTCCTCGGCGGTCGGGGTGTGATGGGGAACATATGGTGGCGGATCACGTCCTCTTCTACGGGGGATAATGTAAAATCCGCCGCTGCATTGGCGTGGGCCGTTTGGGCGTGGGAGCGCAGGTGGTTCTTTTTTCTCTCCGCCCGCCGGTCGTAAAGATAGTAGTCGTGCAACAAAGCGCCGCGCACCATATCCCGTCGCCTTGCCGGTATGGACAGCCATCGGCACAAGCGCAGGCTGACGGCGGCTACGTTCAGGGAATGCCGATAGCGGCAGGTCCGTCCGTGGTGCACCAACTCCTTTCCCCTCAGCATACCGGGACTTGACAAAATGTCCTGCCCGTAAATCAGAATTTCCTCCGGAATTTTCATAAAAAAGCCTCCGCTGTTCATTTACCATAGTATGAACCGCGGAGGCGATTTTCAGTTGTGAAAAATAATTTTTATGCTTTCTTTTTCTTTACCAGCACGTAGCCAACCACAACGACACCGCAGAGAACGAATACGATTGCGGTGGTGATCCAGGGAGTTGCATTGAAAGGCGCCGGCTCAGCAGGCTCGGGCGCGGGTGCGGGGGTGGTGTCTGCCGTCGAGGAGGAATCCACGGGGGTGGTGTCACTGGCGGAGTCTGCCGGCGTGGTGTCGGAGGATCCGTTCGAGAGAAGCATCAGCATGGGAGCGGCTTCCTCACTGCCGCGCATGGGAGGATTGAAGTTACGGGTGGTGGTGTCGTAAACGATGTTTGCATCGGGATCATCGGCGTAGGTGGTCGGTGCACGGCCGCCGATGGGGTAGTTGGTGGGGTAACCCATGTAAGCCATGGGAGCCTCGGTTTCAGAGTAAACCTCCAGCTCGCGCAGGGAGGGGAAGATGCCGCCGTTCTTTGTGAATACAATGCGGATGTCGTCCGTGGTTACGGCATCAAAGGTGAACACGGGCTGATAGTTGAAGGAGGAGTCGTAGGAGCGACCCGATGCAAGGGTCACGTATTCACCGTCTACCTTTGCTTGAATATCAAAGTACATAATTGCCGATCCCTTGGGCTCGATAAAGTCAAAGGTCAGGGCAACCTTGCTGACGGTGTAGGTGCGGTCAAAGGTCACGCCGCAATGGGCGGGAACGTCAAATCCGTAGCCGTACCAGCTGGGGTTTTTGGACTTGATCAGACCGTCGTTGATGTAAGAAACCTGAGAGAAGGTGGGGAAGTTACTGGAGGCGTAGGGAGTGCCGAGCACCGCCAGGTTACCCTTGGCGCAGGACTGCTTGTACTCGTCAGAGGGCTCCTCGGACACGGCAAAGGCAAAGTTGTCTGCGTGAACGTAAATGCCTGCCAGCTGAGCGCCGGCACCCTCATAAGTAACGGTAACGCCGGTTACAAAGTCACCGGTCTTAACGATCTCAGCAAGGTCAAGGACTGCAGGCTCAGCGGATGCGATGCCATCCGTGAAGTGAACCACGGTTCCGCTTTCGCAAAGTACGGATGCGGTGTAGGGAAGTGCGGCAGGATTCTCACCGAAGGTGAGGGTGATCTGGCTTGTAAAGGTTGCCTCCGTCAGGGTTAGTGCAACGCTGGCGGCCGCATCCTCTGCACCTGCCTTCCAAAGACCGTCGGCTGTGTTGATACTTGCGGCACCGAAGCCCTCGGCCTCACTGGTGGCAACAAAGGCACCGCCGTTTGCGGCATTGTAGGAGGAGAGCACCTGCAGCTCCTTCAGCTGAGCGCCGGCCTCGCCGTAAACCACAGCCACCTCAACGATCTCCAGATCCTCTTCAAGAACAATGGAGGTAACGCCGTCGGTTACTGTGTCGTTGTATACGGAAATTTCGTTGCCGTCTGCGCAAACTACAAAGACCTCGTAGGGGATTGCCGCTGTGCCGGAGCCGAAGTCCAGAGAGATCTCCGATGCGGGCACGGCCTCAGACAGGGTTACGCCTACGGATGCATTGGCATCGTCTGCGGCGGCCTTCCAGGGAGTGTCGTTGTTGTTGCTGTCAACGATCAGCGCGGGCCAGTTACCAACGCTTGCGCTGGTGGCAAACACCTGTCCGGCAAGAGCAACGTTGGGAGTGATGAAGTATCCTTCGGGAACCACAACGGAGGGAGGATTACCCTCTTCACCGTAAAGATAGAACTCGTAAACGTAGGGGAAGAGCAGCTCCTCTTCGCTACCGCCAAAGCCCTTGGCGTAGTCACTGCAAAGGAGGCGGATGTTGTTGGTGGTAATGGGTGCATCGAAGGTGCACTCAATGGAGAAGCGGTTTCCGTTTGCAAGGTCGGCCTTGCCCTCAAAGTCGTGGTCGTGGAGCTCATAGATGTCCACCCAAGAGCCCATGATCAGCGCCTGAACGGTGTAGGTAATATCCTGAGTGTCTGCGTTACGCAGATCCAGCTTTGCGCCGTAGATTTTGTAAAATCCGTCAAACTTCACGCCGCAGTACTCGCCGCTCAGACCGGTCGCACCGGCAGGAACGGTGGGATAAAGGGGCTCCCAGCCCTTCCAGGTTTCGAGGATCACGTCCTCGTCGTTGATCGCCTCGGCAGGAGTCCAAGCCGGATTCTTGATGCTGGAAGCATAGGCCTCACCCAGAGGAGCTATGTTTTTGATCCCTTCGTCTTCCTCATCCTCTGCTGCTACGGAGAACACGGTAAGCGGAAGAAGAAGGAACACCAGCAGGAGAACGGAAATCAGTTTGGTTGTGAAATGTTTCATCGTTACAATCACTCCGTTATAATATTAGTCATTTGCGGTTTCGTATGTCAGGGGCGCTTCCATTTTGGAGGCCTCCGCATCGTAGTTTTCCGGCTTTGCGAGACCGCCGTAGGGGAGCTCGGTCACGTAGCCCTCGTAGGGGTTGTCGGTGTAGTCCGGACCTGCGTAGATCTGAAGCTCGTTCAGGGTGGGGAAGATGTCGCCGTTTTTGGTAAATACAATGCGCACGTCCGTTGTGGCAACGGTCTCAAAATCAAGAACAGCAACGTATCCGGTGGTAGGGTTGTAGGAATATCCGGTTGCCACGGTCAGATACTGACCGGCTACCAGAACCTGTACGTCAAACTTCATTACGTGGGGAGCGTCACCCTCGTCCTCGAAGTAAATTACGACCTTGTTTACGTCATACGCCACGGGGAGGGTCACGCCGCAATAAACGGGAACGTTTCCGCCCTCTGCCACCCACATGCCGTCGGTGGAAGCGTCGTTGATCAGATCAATGCTGCTGTAAAGCTCAAAGGTGGTTTCCGCATAGGGCATACCGAATACGGCAATGTTTCCGCTGGCGGCCTGGGCCTTGTAGGCCTCGGTCAGCTTTCCGGGCACGAACACGTTCTTTTCAGCGGAATATACCTCAAGCTCGCACAGCCGCGCCTCGCTTTGGAAGCGAACGCGAAGATACTCGGTTACAACCTTGCGGTTCAGCGTAAGATCCAAGGTGTAACCGTTTTCGGCGTTTGTCTCGCCGGAGGCGATTACCGCCCATTTGCCGTTGATCAAGGCTTCTACGTCAAAGGTGGAGGTGTAGGGTGTGCCGTTATCCTCGCCGGTAAATACCGTAATGCGGTTTACCGTCCGGCTGCCCTGCAGGCGAACGCCAACGCAGGGAGCGGTGTCTTCCTCCGCCGCCATCCAGAGGCCGGAGGTAAGCGCGTCGTTAATGTGAGCGGGATAGTGGCCCTCTGCCGCTGAGGAGGCGTAAGCCAATCCGGCCAAAGCGGCATTCATGGTGATCTCGCCGCCTTCGGGCACCACCAGCTCAGGAGCGGCTGCCTTTGCGCCGTAGATCTCAATTTCCTTTACCAAAGGCAGATCCCAGCCGACGTATTCCTTGCCCACCACGCGTACGTTGTTTGTGGTAACGGGCTCGCTCAGCGTAACGATCAGCCAGGCTCTTCCGTCCACGGTGGTTGCATCGTGCTCGGCCAGCTCAGCCACCTCGATCCACTCGCCTTCAACCAGTACGTTGATGCCGTAGGTTACCTCGTGCCCGCCGTGGGTGCCGATGCAAACCCGGATCTCGGAGATCTGGTGAAAATCGTTAATGTAACGAACACCGCAGTACTCGCCAACCGCGCCGACCTTGGGATCGCGGGAGATATGCTGTGCCTGCCAGCTGTCGTCGTAGTTTCCGTTGTTGATAAACCGTTTGGCGGCCCATTCGTTGTAATCTGCAGAGGAATATGCAACGCCTAAGGGCGCGATGTTCTTTTCTTCCGCGCTGGCGTGAAGGGGAAGCAGGGCAAACACCATAACCGTGCACAGAAGAATCGATAATAGCTTTTTCATCGTACTGGAACCTCACCGTAAATTTAATACATATTTATATATATACTATCATAAACGGCGATGATTTTCAAGCATATTGCCAAAAAATACAGAAAAAATAAGATGCATATTCGTCCTCTTTGCCGGATACAATGAAAATACGCATCCGTGACCCCGTCGGGCGGTGCGGAGAGCCTTTCCATCGACGCAAGCGTCGGCGGCGAGGCTCTTTTTTGCTTGCAGAAAATCAAATATTTATTGAAATTAACGTGGGTTTGTGATATAATTAACAGATAAGAAAACACAGCGAAGGAGAGGAGGGAATAACCGTGCGAGACGAT
The DNA here is from genome assembly GCA_017622085.1 of Clostridia bacterium. Classification (GTDB taxonomy): domain Bacteria; phylum Bacillota; class Clostridia; order Oscillospirales; family CAG-272; genus RGIG8715. The sequence goes on from JAGARU010000111.1 coordinate 67,003, forward strand.
GCCTTCTGGGAGCTTGGAATGGCCCCGAAAAAGAAGCCCACTGACACGCGCCCACGCGCCTATGACGTGACCGCCGTAGAAATTACGGCCGATGCACCCGGAGCGGATCGCGCGCCGGAGAATAAAATTCCTGCCCGTCCATTCACTCCGGCAGCCGCACAACCGCATACTGCCGAGTTGCCCCCTGCACCCGCTCAGAGCCCCGCTCCCACCCGAAGCTCTGTGCCCTCTGCCCGCCCCATGCAAAATGCCGAGCGGTTTACGGAAATTACGGATGCTCCTTCGAACAAGACGAATGCCGAAAATTCCAAGCCCGTTCCGGAAAAACAGCCGACCGTGGAAAAACCCTCCTATCCCGACACATCCTTGCGCCGTTATCGGCCGCGCTCAGGCATGATCCGGGAGGTGGAGATCTTCCCTTGGCCATCCTCCTACGGCTTCTACGCCCAGTTCCGTCGGGACGCCGCCCGCTTCTTCGGCTTGAAGGGCAAGCCATGTTCCCGTGCCCCGTATTTTTCGTACATTCCCCAGTACGCCCAGCTGTCCTCCGCGCAAATGGACTATTATCTGTACTTCCGCGAGCTGGTTCGCGCCCACCGCTATCCGCCGGTGGACTTCAGCTACGTACTGCTCTATATTTATGAGATTCTGAATCTGCCGGACCGCATTCCCCCAAGGGAGGGCATGGTGCTCCTCTGCGAGATCTGGCTGGCCTACCGTGAGACGCACCCGAAGCTGGATAAGTACATGGCAGAGTGGATCTGCGATTTTGGCCTCACCTACGGTCTGCCTTGCCCCGCCGCGCGGCTGGCGTCCATAAAAGACATTTGTCTTGAAAACTGTTCCCTGCGGGAATATTATATCGCGGAGGACGATCTGGCGGTGGTTCTGGCCGAATACGGCTCCTACCACACCTTCCGAAAAACCAAGTATGCCAAGGGCGAGTATGCACCCCTCTTTGAAAAATATGTGCCCATGGCTCTGGCTTATACCATCGATGCCGCCGCCCGCGACGGCGTCAACGGGTTCTCCTTTGAGGATATGCGCCTGTATCGCGCCGAGCGGGACGTATTCTGCGGCGCGCTCTGCTCCCACGCCGTCAAGCGCCGTGTGGTGGTCTCGTACCTGTCCCTCGGTCGCTCTCATGAAATGCGGGAAACGGTCACAAGCGTGGTTAAATATATTGAAAACGGCATCCGTGCCCACGTAAAGATCCGCTCCATGCTCTCCGTCGGCAACCTTGCCCCGGAGCTGAAGGCGTACGTGGACGAATTTATGCAAAAAACCTTCGGCGTCTCAAACGTAAGCGTGCGCCGCCGGCAGGAAAAGGTGCGGGAGGAGTATGAAAAGCTCTACGACGTTCCGGAAAGCACCCTGTCGCCGGAGCGCGCCCGCCAGATCGAGCAGGAATCCTGGGCGTCCACGGACGTGCTGACCTCGGCATTCTCCGATGCGGATGTGATTGAGACAATTATCGAAAACACTCCCACCCCTGTCGTTCCCACCCCCGAAGCCGTGACCCCTGTAGCCCCGATCTCCACCCTGTCCCCTGCCGAAGTGTCCGAGAACGAATCTCCCTACGCTCAGCTCTTTGCCGCCTTGACGGACGGCGAGCGGCAGGTTTTGGTTGCCTGCCTTGACGGCGCGGACGTAAACGCAACGTGCCGCCGTATGGGGCTTTTGGCGGATTCGGTGGTTTCGTGCATCAATGAAAAAGCCGCCGATTGGACCGGCGATATTGTAATGGAAGCCGACGGAATCGGCTACCGTGTGATTGAAGATTATAAGGAGGAGCTTGACGCATGCCGACCGTAGTCAATCAGGAAAACAGAAATAAACAGCAAAAGGTGCCCAAGCGGATCCTGTCCTCCCTTTTGTCCTCCGTTTGTGCCGGTGTCGTTCCCCGGAGCGGCGCCCCCTACATTGCCATCGGACGGGAAGAGGAGATCGCCGCCTTACTCTCCGACCTTGAGGAAATCAACGAGGGCGGCGGCACCATGCGCTTTCTCATCGGCCGATATGGAAGCGGTAAAAGCTTTCTGATCCAGCTGGTGCGCGGCTACGCGCTGGAGCGCGATTTTGTAACGGCCGATGCGGACCTGACCCCGGAGCGCCGCTTCAGCGGCTCGGACGGCGCCGGTCTTGCCACCTACCGCGAGCTGGTCAAAAACCTTGCCTGCAAGTCCTCCCCGGACGGCGGTGCTCTGCCGGTGGTTCTTTCCCGCTGGTTTACCTCTCTTCGGGCGGAATGTGCGGAGGCCGGGCTCGATCCTGCCTCTCCTTCCTTTGCGGAAGAGGTCAAAAAGAAGATTTACGGCGTTTGCCGAAAATTGGAATCCAACGTGGGCGGCTTCGATTTCTCCCGCGTTCTGTGCGAGTATTATGAGGCCGACGTGAGCGGCGACGACACCAAGAAAAGCGCCTGCCTCCGCTGGCTCCGCGGCGAGTATAAGACCCGTACCGAGGCCAAGGCCGCGCTTCAGGTGGCTGTCGGTTCCATCGTGGACGATGATAACTGGTACGATTACATCAAGCTGATCGCCCGGTTTGTGCGCTTTGCGGGCTACCGCGGCTTGGTTCTCTTTGTGGACGAATGCGTCAATCTTTATAAGATCAGCAACCGCATCTCCCGGGAGAATAACTACGAAAAGATTCTTTCCATGTTTAACGACACCCTGCAGGGACGCGCCCCCTACCTTATGATGGTGCTGGGCGGCACGCCTCAGTTCTTGGAGGACACCCGCCGGGGTCTGTTCAGCTACGATGCTCTTCGTTCTCGCCTGTCCGATAGCCGCTACGCCCGTAGCGAGTATCGGGATATGCTCAGCCCCCTGATCCGTCTGAAGCGTCTGACCGACGACGAGCTTTTGGCGCTGATCATCCGTCTGACCGCTCTCCACGCCCAGTACTACGACTGGACCCCTCGGGTAACGGACGAGCAGATGGTTCAATTTCTACAAGTGTCTACTGCTCGCGCCGGTGCGGATACTATGATCACCCCCCGCGAGATGATTCGGGATTATATGAGTCTTTTGAACATCCTCTATCAAAACCCCACGGCGGAGTTTGGCGCCCTCGTTGGCACTGTGACCGCCCAAAAGGAAGAGCCCGCTGAGGCGGCAAAAGCCCCGGAGCAGACCGCAAACCGCGCCTATACCCTTGACGATATCGAGCTGTGAAGGGAGAGAACACCATGCGGCAATTTACCCAGGCGGAGCTGGATATCAACGATATTTTTGACCGGTATTCGCCCTTCGTCCGTGAGTTTATTTATAAAAACAACTGGCAAAGCCTCCACGACGTGCAGTTGGTGGCATCCCGTGTGCTGATGGATACGGACTACCACCTGCTGATTCCGTCCTCTACCGCCTCGGGCAAGACGGAGGCGGCCTTTTTCCCCGTGCTGTCGGAGCTTTACGTAGACCAGCCGGATTCCTTTGCCGTGCTGTACGTAGCCCCCTTGAAGAGCTTGATCAACGACCAGTTTTCCCGTATTGACCAGCTCCTTGACGAAACGGGCATTCCCGTATACCATTGGCACGGCGACGTGGCGGCTTCTCATAAAAGCAAGGCTCTGCGTACCCCTCGCGGCATTTTGCAGATCACGCCCGAATCGCTTGAGAGTATGCTCATGAACCGTGCAAACGACATTCCCCGCCTCTTTGGCGGCCTGCGCTACGTGATTCTGGACGAGATCCACACCTTGATCGGCACGGATCGCGGCAACCAGATTCTCTGCCAGCTTTCCCGCATCGCCCGTCTGACCGGACATAGCGCCCGCCGCATCGGCCTCTCGGCTACCTTGGGCGATACCACCTCTGCGGCGGAATGGCTGGGCGGCGGAACGGATCGGGAGGTCTACGTGCCGGAGCTTCCCCCTCAAAAGCTGCGTTGGCGGTTGGGGATGGAGCATTTCTTTATTCAGAGCGATGCCCTCGACCAGACGAAAAACCCTGCCACCGACACCGGTGAGACAGATGTCGAAAATCAAACGGCGCCTGCCGAAGATGCGGTAAAAACCGCCTCGCTGGACCCCGGCTACGAGTATATTTACGATTGCGCCAAGCTGAAAAAGTCCTTGGTGTTCTCCAACTCCCGCGAGGAGACGGAGTACGTCACCGCCACCCTCCGCCAGATCGCGGAGGAACGGGGCGAGGAGGATGTGTTCCTGATCCACCACGGCAATCTTTCGGCCGCCCTCCGTGAGGAGGCCGAGCGGAAGATGAAGGACGACGAGATCTTCGCTGTGGCTTGCGCCACCGTCACCATGGAGCTGGGCATTGATATCGGTAAGCTGGGGCGCGTCATTCAGATGGGCTCGCCCAATACCGTGTCCAACTTCCTTCAGCGCCTGGGCCGCTCCGGCCGACGGGGCGACCCGCCGGAAATGATGATGGTTTTTCGGGAAGAAATGCCCCTGCCAAACGCGCCCCTGCCTCAGATGATTCCCTGGGAGCTGATCAAAGCCATTGCAGTGGTTCAGCTTTATATTGAGGAGCGCTTCATTGAGCCGCCCAACCGTAAAAAGATGCCGTTCTCCCTGATGTTCCAGCAGACCCTCAGCGTCCTTGCCTCCAGCGGCGCTCTCCGCGCCAAGGAGCTGGCCGCCCGTGTCATGGCTCTGCCCCCCTTCCGGGACGTAACCGACGAGGACTATCGGGAGCTGCTTCTGGGTATGCTCCAGAACGATTTCCTTGAAATGACCGAGGAGCGGGAGCTGATCATCGGCATGAAGGGCGAGCGGCTCATCAATAGCTTTAAATTCTATGCCGTATTTAAGGATAGCGAGGACTTCACCGTCCGTTGTGAGTCTGAGGAGATCGGTACGGTAACTACCCCCACCCCTGTGGGCGACCGCTTTGCCTTGGCCGGCCGCGTGTGGGAGGTAGAGGAGCTGGACGTGCCCCGTAAGCTGATCTACGTTAAGCCGGTGAAGGGAAAAATGGAAATTTCCTGGCCCGGCGATTACGGAGAAGTGCATACCCGGATTTTGGAGCGGATGCGCCGGGTTCTTCAGGAGGATACCGTGTACCCTTATCTGAAGCCCAATGCTGTCAAGCGCCTGCAGGCGGCACGAAACATCGCCCGCAATACGGGCATGACGGAAAAGCACCTGATCCACTTAGGCGGCTATACCTGGTGCCTGTTCCCGTGGCTGGGAACCCGATCCTTCCGCACACTGCGCAAATGGATCGTTCGCCACGGCGGCGAATTCCGTATAGCCAACATGGAGTTTGAGGGCTGTTACTATATGCAGTTCCGCATGGAACGGGGCGAGGCCTCGGAATTCCTTGCGCACCTGAAGCGCGAGGCCGCCCAAGGCATCCACGTATCCGAGCTGGTGGGAGAGACGGAATGCCCCGTCTTTGAAAAGTACGACGAGTATGTCCCCGGCAAGCTCCTGCGCGAAGCCTACTGCGCCGACCGCCTCCGCGCCGACGAAGCCGAGCGCCGCGTGAAGGAAATGAAATAATACGCAAAGGGTTTCTTTGCGCCTCTTTGCAAGTCCACGTTAATAAAACAAAAAATGAGAGCGTTCCATACCGGAATACTCTCATTTTTGTATTTTGGGGTTTTCACTGATGCCAAGGATATAGTCCACCGAAACCTTGTAAAAGGCGGACAGCTTAATCAAAATATCCGTGGGAATGTCCCGCTGACCAAGCTCGTAGTTGCTGTAGACCTGCTGGGAGCAGTTCAGGCACTTGGCCAAATCCTTTTGGGTCAGATCCCGATCCTCCCGCAGATCCCGAATTCGTTTATAGATCATGGCATCTCCATTTCGTATGTTTGTAAGAAAATTATAACAAACCGCGAAATGCAGTATTGACTATTACTGCAAAATGCAGTATAATCATGTTGGAACTACCGTTTGGTGCACCGCCCCACCGCCAAAGAAAAGGCCAGCAGCAGGAGCAGGGAAAGCACCAGATGCTCACAATAAATGAATGCGTTTGTGTGATAGGTCAGCATCTCGCCCATGAACGCCGGGCCTCGCGCCAGCAAGGCAAAAAGATGGACGGATGCGGCCAGAATCCAGGTGCCAAACAGGTGGATCAGCACCTCCAGCACTGTCATAGGCGATTGTCGAATTGTTTTATGCAGCTTACGAATACGGATCCCTCTCTTTCTATGGAATGCAGAGGGGGCTCTGCATTTTTAAAAGAATTTTGCTTTCTTTAAAAATTATACAGCAGTTTGCCATGCAAAACAAGGTAAAATTCTCGGTAAAATCGGGAATTCTAAGCAAATCAGTAAAAATTTATAAATTCACAAAATTGCCGAAAAAACGGCGAATTTTGGCAAAAAACAAGCATGAGATCCCCACAAAAGACAAGTGAATAAAATGTGATTTCTCGCCTTCCAATTGTCGACCGCCTACATTTTGTGTAGAAATTTCGGGAAAGTACAATATGTGCCGAAAAGCCCGTGGAATACCTCTCGCATTTTGCACAAAAAGTGCGGAAATCTTAATCTTGCTACGTCTCCTACTCCTCTATAATGAGCCCATAAACAGACGAGGAGTGGGGCAATGCAGCTGTATTTGAAGGACGGTTTCATTTTGAGAAAAGCGGAGCGAAAGCTCCCGGAGGTGGGCACGCTGACCTATGTTTTGTATGAGGAGCGCGGCCTTCGAGGCGAACCGACGGAGTACGGCATCGAGATCTGCCTTCGTACCACCCGTGGCGAGGAGACGGAGCGCATTCGCTCCATTACCACCAGTCGCGCCTTTGCCACGCGTCTGTTCCGCGCTCTTATTCTTGGGGAGGTAACGCCTTGCACCTTGACGGATATTGTGCTGGACGCCATTTCGCAGTAACCCGCAAAAAAAACGCTCCGACCACGGTCGGAGCGTTTTTGATCGCAGAAATAAAAAATCGACAAGCCGAGGCCTGTCGATTTTTGTGAAGGGCGGTTAAAAAGATATTTTACCTTTTTAACTGCCTTTGCTGTTTTACAAGAGGCAATCAGCATAACTCGCAAGGAGGTACATTTTGAAGAAAGAGCTTTGAAGGTTTGTTCGTCAACATTAGGCGAAGCCGCCATCATTGGGCGAAGCCTACCATCATTTGCCGAAGGCAAACATCATTCAAAAAACGCACTTTTGTCCGTAGACAAAAGTGCGTTTTTTGTTGGCCTGCCCGAAAGGATTCGAACCTTCGACCTTCAGAGTCGGAGTCTGACGCGCTATCCAGCTGAGCCACGGGCAGATATTGGGGTCAACCGACCAGTATTATAGCACAAAGTTCTCTTTTTGTAAATAGAAAAGAGTCGAAAGATAAAAATATTTTCTTTGCCCTCTTTCAAAAAGCCGGAGATTATGCTATACTGTAGGGTAGAAAACGAAAGGGGGTTATCCTGTGGAAAAAGAATACGTTACCGCCTCACCTGAGGAAACGGAGCGCTTGGGCGCCTCCTTGGCGAAGGAATGCGCGGGTAAGGGCCCCTGCTTTGTGGCTCTGTATGGCGATCTTGGCGCGGGCAAAACGGCCTTTGTCCGTGGCTTTGCTTCGGTGCTGGCACCGGAGGCCAAGGTAAAGAGCCCAACCTATACCGTGGTCAATTCCTATCGCGGCAAGCCTTGGCCGGTTTATCATTTTGATTTTTACCGTATTACCGATGAGGACGAGCTGTACTCCATCGGCTTTTACGACTATCTCAGCGCCGGTCTGTGCATCGGCGAGTGGAGCGAAAATATTCCCTACGCCATCCCGGAGGGCAGTCGCACCGTCACCATTGAAAAGGACGCAAGCGACCCCGCGATCCGTCGGATCCGCTTTGGGATTTACGGAGGGGAAGCATGAAAATTCTGAGCATTGACACCACCGCCAACACCGCGTCTGTGGCGGTTTTAGAGGATACCACTCTGCTGGCACTACAAACGGCAAATGCCAAAAATACCCACAGCGAGGTTCTTCTTCCTATGATCAAGTCCTGCCTTGACAGCTTAAAGCTGACGGCGGCTGATATGGACGCCTTTGCATGCTCTGCCGGACCCGGCTCCTTTACCGGCGTCCGCATTGGCGCGGCAACCGTTAAGGGACTGGCCTTCGGTACGGACAAGCCATGCATCGGCGTGTCCTCGCTTGAAGCGTTGGCCGAGAATCTGAACGGCTTTAACGGCATTATCTGCCCCGCTATGAACGCCCGTCGCGGTCAGGTTTACTCCGCACAGTTCCGTATGAAGGACGGTGTGTGTACCCGTCTCTGCGAGGATGATTGCGTCATGGCCGACCACGTAGCGGAGCAGCTTGCCGCTTACGACGAGCCCATCTATTTCACCGGCGACGGCGCGGAGCTCATGATAAAGGCAACTGCCGAAAACAAAAACATCCGTTCCACCCCGGAGCTTCTTCTGTACCAGAACGGCTATTCCGTCGGCGTGTGTGCTTATCGCAAGCTGATGGCGGGCGAGCAGGGAACGGATCGAGAGCTGAGCCCCGTTTATTTAAGAAAGCCCCAGGCAGAGCGCGAGCGCGAGGAGCGCTTGGCCGCCGAAGCACAAAAGAATTGAAAGCGAGGATTTTACCATGAAGTTTGAAAAAGCAATCGCCATTGCCTCCGACCACGCCGGCTTCAATCTGAAGCAAGAGGTTAAAAAGCATCTGGATGAATTGGGCGTAGCCTATAAGGACTACGGCACCTATGAGAATAAGAGCTGCAATTATCCCGACTATGCCGAGGCTCTTTGCCGTGGCATTCAGGCAGGGGAGAGCGATCTGGGTATCCTCGTTTGCGGAACAGGTGTAGGCATGAGCATGGCGGCTAACAAGTGCCGGGGCATTCGTGCGGCCTGCTGCTCCGATACCTTCAGCGCCCGCATGACCCGTATGCACAACGATGCAAACGTACTCTGCATTGGTGAGCGCGTGGTAGGCGCCGGACTTGCCGCCGACCTTGTGGACGTATTTCTCGGCACCGCCTTTGAGGGTGGCCGCCACCAGATCCGCGTGGACATGATCACCGCGCTGGAAGAAAAGCGATAAGAGCCAAATAAAAAGCTATTACCTATCGCGTGATGCTCTTGACGGAGCGCGCGATCAAAAACATCACTAACAGAAAAAAGAGCAGACATACAAGATTTTCGTCTTGCGTGTTTGCTCTTTCTGTTTGTAATAAGGGTTTGGGAATAGCCCATTTGTATTGGCCTCGTCGAATGCGATGCTCGCACTTAGCGGTATTGTTAAATTTTCCGCTTAGGACATTATCCATTTAGATAATGTCTTTTTGATTTGATCCGGCTGATTTTGGCGTTAAAGCGGGTTTTCATTCAAAAACGTATCGCACAGACGGACCCATACATAGCGCGAGATGCCGCAGTCCTCTCGATCGGAGAAATGGGGTGCCAGCCGGAATACCACCTCGTCCGAGGTTTTGTGGAATCCTCCGCCGGGAATTCGGTCCGGGCTGTAAATAGAATAGCTCTTGCCGGTCGGCTGAATCTTGGAAAGGTTCGTCATAAATCCGTTTTTTGCCTTTTCCCGATACTGTCGGTTGCCGGTCAGCGCGTAGTAGAGATAATCCGCTTCTCCGCGCCAGATGCTCCACGCGTGTCCTGCACAAATGGCTGGTCCGTCCGCATCGCCCTCCCATTGGGTCTCCCACCAGCGCAGGGTAGAGCCGTGCATCTGGCAAATGGGCGTGTGAATAATCCAGCTTTCGTGTACGTCAAGGATCTCCTTGGCTTTCGCAAGGTAAGCATCCACCCGTTGGATGTTCTTGCAGTAATAAAGAAGCGCCAGGGCCGTGCAGGCAATCGATCCCTCCTCCATTTCCTCTTCGGCTTCCTTGGCAACGCCACCCTCGGTGGGAAATTTCATGCCGCGATGATAGAGGTACTTCGCCATACGGTCGGCGGCCTCCCGGTAACGAATGGCTCGCGCCTCATCTCGACCTTCCATAAAGCGGGCCATGTCGGCCAAGGGGATCATGGCACAGCAAACGGTGGTGTAGTCCTCCCGGTGGTTGCCCCAGTCGATTTCCAAGCGTCCGTCTGCGCCTTGATAGTGGTCAAGCAACGTGTCCGTTGCGCCTACTGCATAGCGATAGTAAATTTCATCCCCGTAATAACGGTAGGCATCCAAAAGGATCGTTATTCCAAAGAACAGCTCTTGCACCCGGCGGGAGTGGAATACGTTGTAGGCAGGCAAGCCCTCGTGGGGCAGATAGAAGATGGTCTGGTGCGGAATTGCCTTTGAGATATTGGTTTCCGTTATTACGTCGAGAAGCACCCTGGTCTTGGACTCCAGCGACAGCCGTTCTCCTTCGGTCAGTTTTGCGCCGTAGCGGGAGAGAAAACGAAGAGTCGCCGCACACCAGCATTGGTGTTCGCATAAATTGCCGTCCGTATTGCGGCGGATTACATCCAGATCTACCCGAAGGACGGATTTTTTATAGAGCTCCGGCAAGGATGCATAGCCGTACAGAGTAATTCCCGCGCCGCGCCGTCCGCTCTTCACGGGAATCAATTCTACCTCGCCCTCGTCCGTCAGCACGTACGTGTCGTTGTAAGAAAGGGCAGTTTCTGCCTCGCCTCGGCGGAGGATCAACTCGTCCGGCTGACCGTAGGGCATCAAACGGACGGTGCTTCCCACCGCGCCTCCGCCCACGGAATAATCAAGGAAGGGGCGATCAAACCACCGACTCAGCTTGTGGAGTGCTTCAGCAAAATCCGACACCGGCAAAAGAGCAAAGGTCAGCTCCTTGGGGCGATCCGCCTGCCCGTAGGCGCGGTCGAAGGAGGCAAGTAGCTTGAGATTGATAAAATAATGGGCCCAAAGATAAGGGGAATAGTCCATCTTCCAGCCTGCTGCATTTTTGACCGCTACGACTAAATTTTGCCCGTTTGGCTTGATCAGATAGGAGTAGAGAATCGAGCCGTCCGGGGATTGATAGGGGGAGTTAAACAAAAACTGCCGTCGCCAGCCGCCGCCATTCCTTTTGCCCATGAAGTTGAAGGGAAGGTTGATGCCGTATTCGGAAAGGCCGTCCGCCCTTGCCCGCAGATGGAACGTCAGCCCATCCTCGAAGGGCTCTGAGGTCATCTCCGACCCGGTTTCCTCGCCAATCCAGCACCCGCTTTTATACGTCAGCGGATCCGCCCGATCTACGTACGGGGTGGCAGAGGGCTTGGTTCCCTTGGTAATATCGTCCGATATGCGAGTGTAGCAAGTGCTTAAGGGTGCCCCGAGGAGCAGAATATCCTCCGGGCAACGGCTGTCAATCATCGTGCCGGTACTTGCGTCAATCCGTATGGCCATACACTTCACCGCCCTTGATCCATTGATAGTTGCCTCCCTTGAGGGTAGCCACCAGCTCCTCCCGGGTGGTAATGGGTGCCTCGGTCACAATTCCGGCGTTGATGGCATCCTCCGGGTAGTGGAGATCCGTGCCCGACGTGCGGATCCTGGGGAACTTGTTGGCCCAGAATTCAGCCACGTCGTTGCGGGAGTCCGTGCCGTAATAGCCGCCGGCACTGCCGTTGTAGACCTCAATGCCGTCGATCCAATCCGGCGGCGTGATCCGCATATGATTGCGGAAGGGATGTGCTTGGATAACGAGAATACCGTTCTCCTTCGCCATAGGATACAGCTCCTCAATAGAGTGGTTATATAAATCTTCGTTTTGACGCAGGAACTCCTCGGTCACGCCGTAAAGAAGAAAATCGTTTGGATTGTTGTTGAGCCGTACCTCCGCGCCCAGCAGAACATTCAGCTCGCCCCGGGATGCTTCCCGCACCCTCTCTACCGCATAGAGATATCGGTCGATCCACTCCTGCCAGTGGGTGCATTCCAGGTACCGGTAGGTAAAGGGCGCAAAATGGTTGGTCAGCACCACCGTGGTGTAGCCGGCCTCCCGATATCGCTTGGCCAGATGCTCGGCGGAAATCTTTGCGCATTGGCTGGCCTCGTTACAATGGCAATGTAGCTCAGTTTTATACATAAAAGCCTCCGATCGTCGTGTTGCTTTCAGTATAACGGAAATTGGCGAAAATAGCAAGAAAAATCCCCCGAATTTGCGAGATCAACCGCAAATTCGGGGGATTTGATCAAGTGCGATGCCTCTCCAGCCGCCGCAGCAATTCCGCCAAGGGCAGGATCAAAAGCCCCACTGCAAAATTACCGACTCCGTGGAGCAGGTCAAAGGGAAGCCCGGCCGCGATCCATGCAAGCATACCTTCCCAGCCAAGTCCGTACATCAGAGCCTGAGCCGGGGCATACAGCGCACCGAAGGCAAAGCCGTGTATTCCGCATAAGAGAGGGTATACCACCGCGCCCACACCCTTCGGCAGATTGCGGGGCAAAAGCATGGTCAGCCCCCAAAGAATCGTCCAGATGTAAAGGTAGGGAACCCACCACAGATTGAATCCGGCGAAAGCGCCGTTCAGGATCACGTAGATATAAATGGGAATCAGTGCTTTTTTTCGGTAAACGAGGGTGTACACCATGGTCAGCATGCCCAGAAGATGGATGTTTGGCAAAGCTTCCATCACCAGCTTGGAGCAAAACATCAGCGTGCCAAGCATGGCAAAGGTCACCATTTCCCGCGTCCGCCGGGATCGGATGGAGAAACGCATGGCTTATTTTTCGTAAGACAAGCGGTAAACCGAGCCTTCGACGATCTCCGTGGTGTCCGCGCCGGACATGGCGTAAGCGCCGTCGATGTAAAGGGCCCAGTAGTGGCCGTTTACGTCATAGTCGGCCAAAATTCCGTTAGTGGTCTTGATGTAAAGACCGTAGTCACCGTTCTCTCCAGTGCACAGACCGGTGTCCAGCAAGGCCGCACCGAGCATATCCGCGTCGGTTTTCAGCGTAAAGGTTACCAAGTGATCGTTTACAGCTACCTCGACCGTAACGGATTTTGCGCCCGTACCGAGGGTGGTGTCCTCCGTATAGACCGCGTCGCTCCAAGGGTCCGCTTCGCCGCCGCAGGCGGAGAATACTGTGAGGAGGGCGAGGAGAAGGGAAAGTGCCAGCGTAATTTTTTTCATAAAAGTCATCCTTTCTGTTTTCAAAAGGATAAAAAGAAAAGCGTCCTCCGGGAGGGCGCACGAAAACAAGAGGGTGTGATCCTGCACCCTCTGTGCTCCGACGCATCCTCCTTTGCCCAAGGATCTTCTCGGCCACGGGACGATAAGCATTCCGACTTATGGGCGGAGCCCAATTACGGTAATGGCTGTTGCCGCGGATTTGCACCGCCGTTTCCTTATCCCCGAGCCACGCCGTCCGGCGGCGGGCCCGATCCGGAGGTCAAGCCTCCGTGAACCGTGTATTATTCTTTTGTAACCTCATTTTACCACAGTCCGTTGGATAAAACAAGAGGGAAATCCCAAAAACCGAGGCGAAAACGGAAAAGAGGGCGTACCCCTTATTTGGGAGCCACGCCCACGTATCCGCATTTTTCGATCAGCCGCTGACCCTCCTCGGAGAGGAGCCAAGTGACCAGCGCTGTCACGTTTGGATTCTCGTTGTCCGCCCGATAAATGGCGTAAAACTCAGCCACCACGGGATATTCTCCGCTCTGGATGCTTTCCTTGTCCGGGTAGATGCCGTTCAGGGCCAGCATTTTGACGCCCTCGTTCTGCACCATGTCCGCAAGATAAAAACGGAAGGAAAATCCAATGGAGCCACCCACCAGCGCAAAGGGAGACTTGGGAGCAATGGGCCGTCCGCCCATAAACGCTATCATCATGGATTGACTTCCGCTGCCCTCCAAACGGGTGATGGGGTTGATGACCCGACGGGGGCCACCCACCTCGGACCAGTTTTGGATTTGCCCTGCGTAAATATCGCGGACCTGCTCCACCGTCAGGGTGTCCACCGGGTTCTCCTGATTTACAAAAAAGACAAATGCCTCAAGTCCGATGGGGACGTAAATCAGCTCCACTCCTTGTTCCTCGGCGTAGCGTCTCTGCTCCTCAGAGGGGGCGGCACAAAAGAGCAGATCCGTCTCGCCGTCCACAATGGCCTTGTAGCCGCGCACGGTGTTTTTGTATTGCATCCGGCTGTCGGCGGCAAAATTTTCTCCGTAAAAATTTTCGTCGGAGAACACCCCGCCCTCATAGGTCACCGATCCCTCCGGGTACAGAGTATGGATTACCGAGGCGTAAACCGGCACCAAAGCCGCCGCCCCGTCTAAGACCGGCAGCTCGCCCTCCATGCGGAAGGACGTCTCGATCCGTACCAGATCCGAGCCCTTCTCATGGGGCAAATAGCGGGCAACGTCCACCATTTTGGCCTGAGATGCATCGCTGAAGTTGTTGGACAACCGTCTTGTTAAGAGGCGGTACATGCTGAAGTTAAAGGCGGCAAACACCGCCACGATCAAAAGCAGGGAAAGAATCTGTCGGCGGCGCATTTACCACAGCTCCTTTCCAATAAAGTAGATAATGGAGCAATGCTGATAGGCGTACACCGCATAGATCAGGTGGCCAACCGTCACCGCCAGACACAACCCCAGCACCACACCCAGTAATATTCGATACGTGCGTTCCTTCATATCTGCCTCACATATAAGCCACAGCCATCATCAGGAGGGCGGTAAAGAAAACGACAACTGCCAAAAGTACCCCGAATATGGCCGAGGCCACGATCAGCATCGTGCGTTTTTGCCGCATTTCCGTGGCTTCAACCGATCCGGGCATTCTCCGGTTTTTTCGAGCTGCGCTGAGGTAACGAACCAGACTGAATACAAAAAATGCAATTGCCAAACAAGGGATCCCGTAAAACAAAACTTCTGCAAAATCCATAAAGCGAGCCTCCTCTGCTTCCATGATATCCTACCCTTATTGTACCAAACATCCCGTCTGAAATCAATACGCCTCCTCTTAAGATTTTCTTAATTCGCCTGCGGCCAAAGCGCCCCACGCCTGCGCGGATATTTCCCCACTATTTTTCCAAAACAGTGCCAAAACCGGCGGCTATTTTGCTCCGACCGCTCTTTATTTCCTCGCGAGGATGCGGTATACTGTAATCGTTCCAAGCGAACGCGATCCTTGAAAAGGGAATAAAAAATCCCCGGACTCACGTCCGAGGATTCTTCGGCGAATGGCTATAATTTTGGTACAAAGCAGATTTCTTTCACGTTTGCGGCAAATTCTGCGTCCCACTCCGCCGGAATGCTTTGGGGTTCTCCGACGATGATCAGTTTGCACCCCGACATATTGCAAAATGCGTGCTTTTCTATTCGTTTTACCGTGCTCGGGACAACCAGCTCTTTTATCCCGTCCAGCCCCCAGAATGCTTGAGAACCGATTTTGGTGACGCTTTTTGGGATGTTTATTTTCTTTAACTCAGTGAAATCAAAGAAGGTATCGGCTTCAATAGCTTCCAGCGTAGAGGGTAATAAAACTTCCTCGATTGAATTGTTGTCAATATGGCTGGCAATATCGTTAAATCCTATGGTTTTTGTTCCTTCGAAAATAACGAGGGTCGTTCCGCTCACTATGTGCTTCATGATACACCGCCTTTCTGCGGTTATTATAGCATGAAAAAACAAAAACCGCAATCCCTTTGTATCAGGATTGCGGTTATGCCTGGCGGAGAAGCAGAGATTCGAACTCTGGAACCCTGTTACGGGTTACACGATTTCCAATCGTGCGCCCTCGACCAACTAGGCGACTTCTCCAGCGACCGAGGGTTATTATAGCACACCCGTTTTATAAAATCAAGAGGTTTTTTCACTTTTTTTGAAATTTTTTTGGATTTTCTTTTGTGCACATTGCTTTCTTTTTTTAAATATTCTTGATTCCTTCACATTTTCGTACTATAATTAACGTGGAGTGGTTTTGAATCATTCCGCCATCCTCTTGATCTTTACCGAAAGGAAAACGATACATGGCTTTGACCGACAGACAAAAGAAAATCCGCAACTTTTCCATTATTGCTCACATCGACCACGGTAAATCCACTCTGGCCGACCGAATTCTGGAGTTCTCCAAGGCGGTAGACACCCGCGAGATGGAGGATCAGCTCCTCGATAATATGGATATCGAGCGCGAGCGCGGCATTACCATCAAGGCCCGCGCCGTACGCATTGATTACACCGACGACAAGGGGGAGGAATACGTTCTCAACCTGATCGACACCCCCGGCCACGTGGACTTTAACTATGAGGTCTCCCGTTCGCTTAACGCCTGTGAGGGTGCTCTTCTGGTGGTGGACGCCACACAGGGCATCGAGGCACAGACCCTTGCTAACGCCTATCTGGCGGTGGATGCGGATCTGGAGATCGTACCTGTCATCAACAAGATCGACTTGCCCTCCGCTCGCATCGAGGAGTGCCGCCAGGAAATCGAGGACATCATCGGCATCCCTGCCGAGGGCTGTCCTGCGGTTTCCGCCAAGGTCGGCCTTAACATTAAGGACGCCGTCGAGGCGGTGATCCATCAGATCCCCTGTCCGGAGGGAGACGAAAACGCTCCCCTGCGCTGTCTGATCTTCGATTCCTACTACAACAGCTATCTGGGCGTTGTGGTTTACGTCCGCGTTATGGACGGTACCCTTCGCGCCGGTGACCGCATCAAAATGATGCATACCGGCTCGGAGTTTGAGGTCATTGAGGTAGGCTACCTGAATGCCTTCGGCATGAAGAAGAGCGATTTCATCGCCGCCGGTGACGTTGGCTACATTACCGCCAGCATCAAGAGCGTTTCCGAGACCCGCGTGGGAGATACGGTTACCACCGTGGAAAACGGTGCCACCGAGCCCCTCCCCGGCTTCAAGCAGGCCACCCCCATGGTATATTCCGGCATCTATCCGGCGGACGGCGCACGGTACAACGACCTGCGCGATGCCCTTGAAAAGCTCTGCCTCAACGATGCGGCTCTTTCCTTTGAGCCCGAGACCTCCATTGCCCTCGGCTTTGGCTTCCGTTGCGGCTTCCTTGGTCTGCTCCATATGGAGATCATTCAGGAGCGTCTGGAGCGGGAGTTCAATCTGGATCTGATCACCACCGCCCCCAGCGTTATCTACCGCATTACCAAGACCAACGGCGACGTGGTCTATATCGATAATCCCTCCAGCTACCCGACCCAGGATTCCATCGCCATGGCAGAGGAGCCTGTGGTCAAGGCGAACATCATCACCCCCACGGAGTTTGTGGGCGGTATTATGGACCTTTGCCAGGATCGCCGCGGTATCTTCATTGATATGAAGTACATCGATACCACCCGTGTGGAGCTTCATTATGTGCTCCCCTTGAACGAAATCATCTACGACTTCTTCGATGCCCTCAAGAGCCGCAGTAAGGGCTATGCCTCCCTTGACTACGAGCTGGACGGATACCGGGAGAGCAATCTGGTTAAGCTGGACTTCCTGCTGAACGGCGATCAGGTGGACGCACTTACCTTTATCGTCCATCAGGAAAAGGCCTACGGCCGTGCCCGCAAGATCACCGAGAAGCTGAAGGAGAATATCCCGCGTCAGCTCTTCGAGATTCCGATTCAGGCGGCCATCGGCTCCAAGATCATCGCCCGCGAGACGGTACGAGCCCTCCGCAAGGACGTGCTTGCCAAGTGCTACGGCGGTGACATTACCCGTAAAAAGAAGCTGCTGGAAAAGCAGAAGGAGGGTAAGAAAAAGATGCGTAAGCTGGGTACCGTCGAGGTTTCTCCCGAGGCCTTTATGGCGGTTCTCAAGTTCGATTCCGACCAATGAGACCCCTTGGCATTTATATTCACGTCCCCTTTTGCCTGCGTAAATGCGCCTACTGCGATTTCTACTCCGGCCCGTCCGGAGAGGCGGAGCGGGAGGCCTACGTTTCCGCACTGGTAACCCACATAAAAGACGAACGCCAAAAATGGCTCGGGCATACCGTGGACACCGTATTTTTCGGTGGCGGAACACCCAGCCTGCTGACACCGAATCAGTTCCACCGCATTCTTTCTGCCGTTGCGGAAAACGGAGCGCTTTCCTCGGAGGCGGAGATCTCCTTGGAGGCAAATCCGGCTACCGTAACCCTTGAGGGACTAAAGGAGCTCCGCCGTGCCGGAGCCAACCGCATCAGCATCGGCCTGCAAAGTGCCTGCGATGAGGAATTGAAGCTCCTCGGACGGATCCACACCGTGGCCGATTTTGACCTTACCCTCGCTCATTGCCGCGAGGCCGGCTTTGATAACGTAAACGTGGATCTGATGTACGGAATCCCCGCCCAAACAGAGGAATCCTTTGCCCACACCCTGGATTTTGTAACCGAGCGCGCACCGGAGCACATTTCCGCCTACAGTCTGATTCTGGAGCCGGGAACCCCCCTGGCACGCCGGGCGGAAACGCTGCAGATTCCCGATGAGGACGAAACGGCGGACCGTTACGACCTCCTGTGCCGGACCTTGTCTGCGCGCGGCTACGAGCACTACGAGATCAGTAATTTTGCCAAGGCCGGCTATCGTTGCCGGCACAACGTAAAGTACTGGCAAAGGGAAGAGTATCTGGGCTTTGGCCCGTCCGCCCATTCCTTTTTCGACGGATGCCGTTTTTACTATCCCCCCGACCGTAAGAGCTATTGCTCTCCCGCCACCCGGCAAATTCTCTTTGAGGAGACCGACACCGGTTTGACAGATGCCGAAGAAGCCCTTATGCTGGCCATGCGTCTCTCCGACGGCGTGGATACGGCTCGGTTCTTCGCCGAATACGGTGTGGATTTTGAGGCAAAATACGGCGAAAGAATCTTACCCTATATCAAGGGCGGCCTCATCCGTAAAACGGAGCGCGGCTACGCCTTTACCGACCGCGGAATGTTCGTTTCCAACTACATTTTAGCGGAAATTCTATAAGAGAGGCTTTGTTATGCAAAAGATCGCAAGCTTTCAGATCGACCATCGCATCCTGCTCCCCGGCATGTATATCTCCCGGGTGGACGGTGATATTACCACCTTTGACCTGCGCGTCAAGCGTCCCAACGCCGGCGACTATATGAGCCATCTTGAGATGCACTCGGCAGAGCATATGTTTGCCACCTACGTGCGCAATTCCGAGATTGCTGCCGACGTGATTTACTTTGGTCCCATGGGCTGTCGCACCGGCTTCTATCTTTTAACCCGCAACGTATCCCCCGAAAAGGTAAAGCAGGTGACCCTCCGTGTGCTTGCCCAGATCGTGGCCCACGACGGTCCTATGTTTGGCCAGAGCGAGGAAGAATGCGGCAACTATCGGGAGCTGAGCGTGGAGGCCGCACGGGAGCTGTGCCGCGGCTACCTTGCAGCTTTGGAAAACGCGCCCGACACCTTTGAATATCCTGCAGGAGGCACTCAATGATTGGCATTATCGGCGCTATGAGCGTGGAGATGGAAAAACTCATCTCCTTAACAGAGCATAAGGAGGAAGCCGTCCACGGCTCCATCCGCTTTACCCGGGGCACGTTGTTCGGCACGGAGGCGGTTCTTGCCACCTGCGGCATCGGCAAGGTCTTTGCCGGTATCTGTGCCCAGACAATGATCTTAACCTACCACCCGGAGCTGATTATTAACGTAGGCGTGGGTGGAACTCTGACCGACCGCCTCAGCGTAACGGATATTGCCATCGCTGACGCATTGGTTCAACACGATATGGATACCAGCCCCTTGGGCGACCCGGTTGGCCTGATCTCCGGCATCAACGTTGTGGAGATCCCGTGCGACAGGGAAATTGCCTCGCTTCTTGAACAGGCGGCCGCCGGCCTCGGCATCCGCACCGCCCGTGGCGTGATCGCCTCGGGTGACCAGTTCATCGCCTCCGCTGAGCAAAAGGAGCGCATCGTTGCGAACTTCCATCCCATCGCCTGTGAGATGGAGGGCGCCGCCATTGGACAGGTCTGCTACGTCAACGGCGTAAAGGCGGCGGTGGTTCGCGCCATCTCCGACTCGGCCGACGGCTCGGCGGAGCTTTCCTACGGGGAATTTACCAAGGTTGCCGCTGAGAATTCCGCCCGCGTGCTGGCGGCATTCTGCAAGCTTTATACAAACGAATAATTTTTTAGGAGGAACTACATATGTCCGGACTTATTTTAGGTATTATTTTGTTGATCGCAGGCATTCTGGCCACCGTTGCCATGAAAAAGAATGCCAAAACTTCCAAGTACAGCTTTATTACGATCATCGCAGCCGGTATCCTTTGCGTGATCTGCATTGGTAGCGCCTGCGTGGTTTCCGTTCCCACCGGTCACACCGGTATCGTAACCACCTTCGGCCGTGTTGAGAACTTCACCTTTGAGGCCGGTGTGCACTTCAAGATGCCTTGGCAGGAGACCGTGATCATGGATAACCGTAACCAGAAGGCCTCCATCGATCTGTCCTGCTTCAGCTCCGATATCCAGGAGGTTTCCGTTCGATACACGGTAAACTACCAGATTCAGAAGGCCAACGCACAGACCATCTATAAGAACATTGGTATCTCTTACTACACCACCGTAATTGAGCCCCAGATCAACGAGGCCGTACGAAGCGTGTTTGCCAAGTACACCGCCGAGCAGCTTCTGGAAAACCGTGCGGAGCTCTCCGACCAGATCAAGGAGATCCTGATCGGCAAGCTGGCCGGCTATAACATTGAGATCATTGACGCTTCCCTTGAGGACATCGACTTCTCCGACGCATTCACCGATGCGGTTGAGGCCAAGCAGGTAGCCGACCAGAAGGCAAAGCAGGCCAAGATCGAGCAGGAGCAGAAGACCATGGAGGCTCAGGCCGAGGCCGCCCGCGCTCAGATCCAGGCCGAGGCAGAGGCCGCGGTTGCCCTGATCGCCGCCAATGCCGAGCTTGAGGTTGTTAAGGTTCAGGCCGACGCTGCGGAGTACGCCGGTCAGAAGGACGCCGCCGTTATCGGCCAGGTTCGCGACATCCTTGCCGCCGATCCCGACGAGCTGACCCAGGAGGATATTCATAACCTTCTCGTTTACTACTACATCCTTCAGTGGAACGGTACTCTCCCCGAAACCTACGTTGGCTCCGAGGACTTCTACTCTATGATCGCCGCTCTGGCCGTTAAGGCTCAGACCCCTGCCGTAGGTGAGTAAACAGTCGACGCGAAGACCATTTAGGCTTTAGTCGAGCTGTTTCAAACGCTCGCGGATTCGGGTAGCGCCCGAATGTTCGCCCAAAAGAAAAGACGGCAAACGAATATGGATGTAAAGCCCACCGCAAGGGGAAACCCTTGCGGTGGCTTTTTGTCCCTTGACACAGCAAGACATTTGTGCTACAATTTTTTTGTAAATCGGGGACGGCACCCATCACAAAAAACGGCGTTTACAAAGCGAATCAAATACAAAGGGGGCGACACCCATCGAAAAAAACGTGATTGTAGTTGACGCGCAGGGAAATGAATATGAACCGACCTACCCGAAACGGGCAAAAGGTCTTGTGAAAAGCGGCAGGGCACGCTTGATCAGTGAATATAAAATATGCCTTGCGTGCCCTCCGGATAAAAATTTGGAGGATCATCAAATGTCAGAACATAGAATCACCAGTCGAGAAATCTTTAATCAGATCGTAGCTCTTCAGAACGAATTGATCTCAAATCCCGCTCATTCCTTGGAGCGCTATTCCAAGGCGATCATTGCCTATTGTGAAAACGAGAACGAGGCGCGAGAGGAAGGAGATATTTCCGAGATCAGCTCTGCCTTCATTCAGCGGGAGGTAACTTTCCAACGAATGCTTGAGCTGTATCAGAGAATGTACCAGGACGCCCGCGCCATGGAGCAGTATCTGGCCACCAGATCCGACCCCGCAAGCGGCGAGGCGAAAGACTAAGCGACAAAAAGCCTGTGCAAATGCACAGGCTTTTTTATTCCTCTGGGGGCGTTGACATCAAATTCAGCAGTCGTGTTATCGTTTCGATGTTCTCGTCCTTTGAAAGCTCCAGCAATCGAGCCAGTAGCTCTGCGTCCGTCAGTCCGCAATTCCCTTGCATACGAAGTGCCGCCGCCAAAAGTGCTTCACGGGTCTCTTTCTCTGTATACTGCATATTTCCTCGCTTTCGGCATGATTGAAACAATCACAGTAAATTTATGTTATAAATTATAACATATTTTAGGCCTCTCTGTCAAGTTATAATTGTGGTGAGGTGAGTGCACATGGAAGAAAAGTTGATTATTCGGAAAAAAGGATTAAAAGGGGAGGATGGTTACAAAACCTTCTCCATTCGCGTGAAGGATGAAACGGTAGAACGGTTAAATACGCTTTCGTCCGAAACCAACCGTTCGCGCAATGAGCTGATCCAGCTTTTGTTGGACTATGCACTGACACATTATGAAATTCGGTAATAGATGAGAAAAGCCTGTGCAAATGCACAGGCTTTTCTTTGATTCATTTAAAAGCGCGCGGCCTTCATGGCCTTGGCCAGGTTAACGGCCAGATACTCGGAGCCGTAGGCGTTGGGGTGGATCTTGTCGCTGAAGCACTCGTCCACGTTCGGAACAAGGGTAAATCCGTCCACCACCGTTACGTTCGGATAATCCGCACAGGCCTCCTTGATGCGGTCGATGCACCAAAGCAGACGGGACATATCCACGTTGTTGTTTCTCCACAGGGGCGTCACGCACAGCACGGGAGTGTCGGGGTAAAGTTCATTTAGACGTTTGTAGAAATCCTTCACTGCCGGAGCGTAATCGTACTTGCAGCTGACAAGACAAGCTTCATCATAGTAGTTGGTGCCCAAGAACACCAGAATCTTGTCCGGCTCAAAGCCCTCGATTTTTCTCAGGTCCCGCGCCTCGTAGCGATAGCCACCCACGCCCTGGCCGAGGAAGTTGTATCCGGTCTTGCGGGTCAAGGAATGCAGATAAGCGGCGGAGGAGATCTCCGGCCCTGCACCCTGGGTAATGGAGTCGCCGATCACCAAAACCTTGGGGCCCTTGTCTTTCACGGTTTTATAGGCTCCGTCCAGCTCAAAGTTCTTAATTCGGAAAATGCTTTCGCAGGGGTAATAGATGGTCACCTTTTTCTCGCCCTCCGGCAGAGTAAAGGCAACGGTTCCCTTCAGCCGATCGCCGATGGCGTAGACGGAAGCAAGTACGCCGTCAAGATAGAGATCCACGGTGTTGCTACGCTCGTGGATGTTGGATGCCGTATAGTCGAAGGAGATGTTTTTGGCGTCTGTCTTAAATTCCAGCCGGATGCCGCCGGAAAATTTTGCATAGTTGCGCCAGCCGCGGTCGTAGTCTTCCTGCGCCATAAATTCCATCTGCTCCTTGCTGTATCGGTAAAAGGTTACGTATCCCTTTTCCACCGTGTAATGGAGAGCGCCCTTGGCAAATTTACTTAATGTTTTGTGAGAAAGCTTCATGATTTCAACCTCCTGTGGTTCTTCGGCTTTATTTTAATATAACAGTCGCCCCTTGTCAAGGGCGCCTTTCTTGCTACTTGCGCCCTGCGCCCCGATGTGGTATAATGCATACAAAGGAGGTGAGTGCCATGAAGCAATGCCCCACCTGTAAAATGACCGTCGATGCTGAGGCGGAATGCCCCATCTGCGGCACGACCGTTACCTATGAGCCAAGCGTTCCCGCGGAAAAAGAGCGCTGGGTTTTCAATCGCTATCTGCTCCGATATATGCTGATCCGTTGTTGGTTTTCGCTTTTGTGCCTTGGCACCGTGCTGATCCGCATGATCCTCTGTGCCCCGCCGGTGGATCGTTATTTGTTTATGATCCTGTTCCTTGCCATCGCCTCCCTTGTGTTCGGTGTCTTTGAGCGCGGCCTTCGAAAGGCTCTTTTGTGGAAATATACCGAACGCCACGCTGCTATTTCCACTACTTTTACCAAAGTTCTGTCCGGCGCCATGGCCGTTCTGTTTTCCTTTGTTATGTGGTGATGTGGACAGAATGAATAAAGCACCCCATTGCAATTGAATGGAAAAGATTGTATAATAGAGGCAAAGAAAGCATACAAAGGAGATCGCTATGACAAAGGTTTTAGTGGTTGGAAGCATCAACGTGGATTACGTGATCGGAACGGACCGTCTGCCCGTTCTCGGCGAAACCATCGTGGGCAAGGGCTTCTCAATGAATTTTGGCGGCAAGGGCGCCAATCAGGCCGTGGCGCTGGCCCGTGCCGGATGCTCGGTTACTATGCTGGGTGCCGTGGGTGAGGATCATCCTGGTGAGCTGGCGTTGGAGCATTTAAAGGCCTGCGGCATTGATCCCGCCGGCGTTTCCCGCGTGCCCGGTCCCACCGGTGCGGCGGTTATTACCGTCTGCGGCGGAAACAATCATATCATTTTGGACGAGGGCGCCAACGGCAAGGTCACTCCTGCCTACGTTGCGGAGAGGGAAGACCTGTTTGCAAAGGCCGACGTGATCGTCATGCAGTATGAGATTCCCATGGAGTCCATCGTCTTTGCGGCCAAGCTGGCTAAAAAGCACGGCAAGCCGGTGGTTTTAAATCCTGCCCCGGCCAAAGATGCCGATCCCGAGCTGTTTGGCTACGTAGACCTTGTGATCCCCAACGAATTTGAGACGAAAAGCATCGTAGGCATCGAGCCAAAGACCTGTTCCCGTGTGGGCGAGGCCGTTGTGGCCTTCCGCCGGATGGGTTGCCGCAATGTGGTCATTACCTTGGGTGTGCACGGATGTGCGTACACAGACGATGACGCCGTGTGCTTTGCGGGCATTTATCCCGTCAAGGCCGTCGACAGCACGGCGGCCGGCGACAGCTTTATCGGTGGGCTTTGTGCGAAATTGGGCGAGGGATGCGACATCCGGGATGCCATTGCCTACGCCTCCGCCGTGTCCGCCATTACCGTCAGCCGTCCCGGGGCAGGGGCTTCGATTCCCGATGCCGCCGAGACCGAAGAGTTTTTGAAGCATTCCGTGCAGCAGCCCTGCACCTTACCGGAAGGAGAATAACATGGTACATACGGAAGCACCCTTTTTCCTCTTTGGCATGGGTCAGAGAGAGAAGTATTTCTACAAAAACCGTACCCTCTATCATCAGGACGGACGCGTCGCTCTGGACCTGACCGACTCTGTGGATATGCGGATCGAGCCGGAGGACTATACCGTAACCGTCACCATGACGGATGGCAGTAAGGTCATTCTTGTCGAGGACGAGGAGGGCTTCTGGTGCGAACGAAACGGCCAGCGCTATTGCTTTACCGCTTCCCCCATCAAGCTCCCCACCTTTGAGGGTCACCCCTATCGGGTACACCTGCGTATCCTCCTCCACGAGGTGCTTTATAACATCACACCCGATGGTAGACCTTTGCCTAATATCTTCGTTTACGATAAGCCCTGGTATCGGGACTCCGCGCTGATCGCCATGGTTCTGGCGGCAACGGATAACCTGCACCTGATCCGGGATTTCGTCCTCGGTATGAACGAGTGCTACGACAGAAATAACGCCGGACACTGCGAGCCGGACAACCTGGGCGAGGCGCTGTATCTGATCTCCACCGTGTCCGATGCCTCCCATCCGCTGGTTCCCGCCCTTGTAGCAGAGGCTAAGCGCCTGTGGACGGATGAGGGCATGCCCGGTCTCATCGACTTTAACGATCACCCCGTTTATAGCGCAAAATGGCTGAAATACGGCCTTTCCCGCTTAGGCCTTGACCATTCTTGGGTCACCATCCCAAACAAGGCTGACAACTACAGCCCCCTGTTCTGGATGGATTACAAGGATCAGCATGTGGAGATTCCCCATAGAGAATACGACGCTCTCTACCCCTACCTCTGGTGGGCGGAGCGGCATTTCTATGAGCTGGAGATTGACGATGCCTTCCTTGAGCTCAGCTATCCCCTGACCAACGAGACCAAGGCAAGCCAGGCTGATTACGAAAAGATCCGTGTTCTTTCGGAAAATTATGCAAATGCCAAAAACGCATCGCCCCACACCTGGCACTCTGCTGAGATGTTCCTGTGGTTCGTCGATCAGACAGAAAGGGAGAATTGATTATGCCCGGATATGCCAACTGGAAACAGCTTTATAAAGAAGAATTTTATGCACTTGCCGAAGAAGGCTACGACGTTTCCGCCGCCTGCTCCCCCGATCTGGGCGCGGCACAGCTGCCCATTCCTGGCAGTGACGTGACCGGGGGCGACGATACGGAGGCCTACTGGAAGGAAGCCTACGACCGCCTGTGGGCCGTTCGTGAAAAGGGCCTTCGCCCGGACTATCCTTACGTAGAGCCCCTGACCTTTGAGGAGATCAAGTCCGAAATGCCGACGATGCCCGCCCTCACCCCTCTTACGGAGGAGGAATACCGCGACCGCCTTGTGGGTGCCGTGCGCGGACGGTTGGCCGGCGTTATTCTCGGCAAGCCGCTGGAAATGGGCCTCAGCTGTCAGCAGATTCACGACTATCTCGACAGCGTTGGGGAATACCCCTTGACGGATTACGTCAGCGCCTACTCGGAAAAGCTGGATATGCGTCTCCGTGAGGATTGCATCTACTCCACCAAGGGCAACGTGCACTTCTGCCAGACGGACGACGACATCAACTATACGTGGCTTGCCATCCGACTCTTGGAGAAGAAGGGATTTGACTTCACCCCCGCGGACGTGGGCTGGAACTGGCTGGATAACATCCCCTACCATTGGTTCTGGTGCGCTTCCCGTCAGGCCTATTATAAGATGGTCAATCTGGCGGAGAACCGTCCCGTGGACGAGCAGGTGGCCGAGATCCCGTGGCACATCAACCCGTGGCGCGAGTGCATCGACGGTCAGATCCGTACGGACCTTTGGGGTTATATTTCCCCCGGCGATCCTCTCCGTGCGGCGGAGCTTGCCCATCGGGAGTGCTCCTTCAGCTTGGTGAAAAACGGTGCCTACGGCGGAATGTTCGTGGCCGGTTGTATTGCCGCCGCCATGACCAAGAATCCGACGGTTGACACGATTCTGGACGGCGGTCTCGCCGTTATCCCCAAGAATTGTCGCCTGTCCGATGCGGTTCGTCAGGTGCGCGAGGACTACG
Source organism: Clostridia bacterium (assembly GCA_017622085.1). Classification (GTDB taxonomy): domain Bacteria; phylum Bacillota; class Clostridia; order Oscillospirales; family CAG-272; genus RGIG8715. Next base: position 93,877 of record JAGARU010000111.1, read on the forward strand.
CCGCCTCCGGCGATTGGGAGGCTGTGTGCCACAAGATTGAGGAGCGCTTCAAAGATATGCCTTTTGCCGGCACCATGAACAACCTCTCCATGGTAACGCTTTCCTTGCTCCACGGCAATCTGGACTATGATAAGACCATCACTACTGCCGTTATGTGCGGCATCGATACGGACTGCAACGGCGGAACCGCCGGTAGCATCTGCGGTGCAGCCGTTGGCTCCGGAGGCGTCGGCACCCGCTGGACGGATCCCTTCGAGAATACCATCCATACATGCCTTACTGAGGTCGGCCAGACCACCGTTACCGAAATGATCGACCGCGCTTACGCACTCTACGACAAATACAAGGCTTAACACAAAGCCCCGGATCGCTCCGGGGCTTTTATTCTTCATAAATTCTTAACCATCCTCGCCCTTGTGCCTTAAAGAAAACGGTGGTACAATGGAGACAAGACAAGCAAACGGAGGAGCAACGGCATGTATAACATTCTTATCTGCGACGACGACCGGGATATTGTAAACGCCCTTAAAATATACTTAACCGACCCAAGCTATACCTTCCATACCGCCTACAACGGTGCCGAGGCACTGGCCATTACGGAAAGGGAGGATATCCACTTGGTCTTAATGGACATCATGATGCCGGAGCTGGACGGAATTTCTGCCATGACCCGCCTGCGGGAGAAAAGTAACGTACCGGTGATCCTGCTGACCGCCAAAAGTGAGGACAGCGATAAAATCTTGGGCCTGAACGTAGGCGCAGACGATTACATTACCAAGCCCTTCAATCCGGTGGAGGTGGCGGCGCGGGTTCGCTCTCAGCTTCGACGCTATATGCACTTAGGGGCAGGACGCATCCGTCCGCGAACCTTTTCCATCGGTGGCATCGAGCTGGACGACGATACCAAATCCGTCACCCGGGACGGCCAGCCTGTCGCTCTTACTCCCACGGAATATGAAATTTTAAAGCTGCTTATGGCTAATCCCGGCAAGGTGTTCTCCCCCAAGAGCATCTATCAGGAGATTTGGCAGGAGGATATTCTGGGCTCCGACAACACCATCGCCGTCCATATCCGCCACATCCGGGAAAAGATTGAGATCAATCCGGCCGAGCCCCGCTACCTGCGGGCCGTTTGGGGGCACGGCTATATGATGGAAGGAGAAAAGAAATGAAGCACTGGTATCGTACTTACACCGCCAAGACCGTATGCTTTATCCTGTGCCTTTTGTCGCTGGCTATGGCGGTAGGCACCGTGATCGGCGCTGTCTGGATGATCGAATACGAGTTTTACACCCGGCCCGCCCAGTACATCTGGGAGGAAGAGGTTTCCCATATGCTCCGAACCGATGCTCAGGTGGCACTGACCCATTCCATCCGCATGGAGGATAGCAAGGAGGTTTCCTCCTACTATTACTACAGCGGCCACATCCTGAGCTCGGACAGCACCAACGTGCGGGTCTCCGTTTGCAACCCGGACGGAAAGGAAACCTTTACAAATGTAGAAAAGAATGAAACTCCCCTGTGGGAGCGGGAATACCGCTTTGACGTCCGGTGGGAAATGAGTAGTTTGGGCAGCGACGACGGCCTGCGCATCTACTACCTCTATGGGGATGATGTTCCGGAAGGGGAGGTCCATACCGTCAAGGTGGCTCTCTTGCCCGGCTTGCCCGTAACGGACTCCTACGCCTTGATCCATACGTTGATCTTCCTTGGCCACGCCCTCCGCTTCTGGATCTATCCCATTGGCCTTCTGTCCCTGCTTCTGGCGGTGGTCTGCGTGATTCTCCTGATCGTTTCCTCCGGACGGAGGCCGGAGCATGAGGAGCCCGTGCCGGGTCCCTTGCACCGGGTCCCCTTTGACCTTTTGGTGGGAATCGCTCTGCTCGGATTCCTTTTCCTCGGCTATCTGTCCGATATGCTTTATACGGGGAATTTGATTTTAGGCATTTGTATTGTAGCTATCATCGTCTTGGCGGTGTCCGTTGTGCTGGGGCTTATTATGAGCGCCGCGGCGCGGATCAAATGCGGAACCTTCTTGAAAAATACCGTAATTTGGATGGCTCTCCGGCTGATTTGGTTTGTTTTGCGCTGGATTTGGCGGATTTTCGTGATTCTTTGCTGCAAAATCTGGGCGGCGGTCCGCGCCATCCCCATTTTGTGGCGCACAGCCCTTTTGGTGATCGGCCTCGGATGCTTTGACGTGATCCTTGTGGCACTCGCGTGGAATGCACCGGAGCTCGCCTTGTTTTTGGCGCTTGTCGAATTTGTTGCTGTGGCCATTTTGTCTCTTTATTCCGCCTGGGTCATGCGCCGCCTGAAGCAAAGCGGTGAGGCCTTGGCAAAGGGGGATCTGAACCACCGTACGGATACCGGGGGTATGCTGTGGGACTTTAAAAACCACGGCGAAAATCTCAATCGCATCGGTGACGGCATGGCTCGCGCCGTGGAAGAGCGTCTGAAGAGCGAGCGCATGAAGGCGGAGCTGGTCACCAACGTGTCCCACGACATCAAAACGCCCCTGACCTCTATTATCAATTATGCCGACCTCATCGCCGCCGAGCCCTGCTCCTCCCCTCATCATAAGGAGTACGCCGAGGTGCTCATGCGCAAATCCCAGCATTTAAAGCGGCTCTTGGCAGATTTGGTGGAGATCTCCAAGGCCAATACCGGAAATCTGGAGGTGGAGCTCTCCCCCTGCGATGCCGGCGTGCTTCTGACCCAGGCCTCCGGCGAGTTTGAGCAAAAGTGCCGGGAGGCAGGACTTACGCTGATCACCTCCCAGCCGGAATCTCCCATCCGCTTTTTGGCGGACGGGCGGCGGATCTGGCGGGTGTTCGAGAATCTGATGAGCAACGCCTGCAAATATTCCTTGCCCGGATCCCGGGTCTATCTCACCCTGCAGGTCACCGACGGTCAGGCCTGCTTCCTCTTCCGTAATACTTCCCGTGCCGCCTTGAACGTTTCTCCCGACGAGCTGATGGAGCGCTTTGTCCGGGGCGATGCCTCCCGAACAACAGAGGGCAACGGCCTCGGCCTGTCCATCGCCCGTAGTCTGACGGAGCTCCAGGGCGGTCGCATGGAGCTGGCCATCGACGGGGATCTGTTTAAGGTTACCCTGCGTTTTCCGCTCTTTGAGGGATAATGCCTGAATATAAAAAGCGTCATGATACGGGCGGAAAGCCCGTATCATGACGTTTTGCTATATGCGGGGGAAATCAGCGGTTGTTTGCCATAAAAGCTTCAATTTCGTCCACTTCCTTGATAATATCCGCGGACAGATTGATGGCCTTGGTCTTCATCAGTACAAGATCGTCCTCAATGCGGATGCCGATCTTATACTGGGGGAAGTAAAGTCCGGGCTCGTTTGAGATCACCGCACCGACGGGCAGAGGCTCCTTTCGGTCGCAGGGGTCGTGGGTGTCGAGACCGATGGAGTGGGATACTCCGTGGAAGTAGTAATTTTTGATCTCCTCCGGCTTTTCGATCAGTCCGGCCTTCATACAACCGTCGGTCAGACATTTCACGCAAATGGCTTGGAGCTCCGCCAAGGTCATGCCGGCACGGGCACGGCGAGCTACGGTTTTGTTGGCGTTCAGTACGATTTCATAAACCGTCCTCTGAAGGGGTGTAAACTTGCCGTTGATGGGGAAGGTGCGGGTAATATCTGCCCGATATTCGTTGTGGCGACAGCCCAGATCAAAGAGGATCAGCTCGCCATCGATCAAGGGGCAGTTGTTGTCGGAATAATGAAGGGTGGTGGCGTTGATGCCGGAGGCGGCAATGGTCTTGAAGGAAAGCTTCCGATTGCCCTCGTGCTTGATCACGTGGTCGAAATAGGCCTCAAGCTGGTATTCGTACATGCCGGGTCGGCAGTTTTTCATCAGCTCCTCGACACCAAGTCCGGTCACCCGAATGGCCTCCTTCAACTCCTCCACCTCACAGCTCTGCTTGGCGGTGCGCAGACGGATCACGTAGGGATAAACATCCGCCACCGTTACGGCCTCGTCGTTTTCCCACTTGGTCGCTTCGCTGAGGCCAAAGGAATTGTAGTTTACGGTGCGGGCCTTTTCAAGATCCAAATAAACCACGCCGTATTCCTTTGCCAGCTCGGCAATTTCAGTCTCATACTCCGGGCGGAAGTGTACGGCCTTCTTGGCTACGCCGGAAATGGCGGCAGCCTCGTCCCGTGTCAGACGGTGACCGACCCACTTGGCGTAAAACTCGTCGTAGGGATCGATGTAAAGAATTTCGCTCAGCTCCTCACCGTTCTTCAGCAGCACTAGGTGCACCTGAGCCTGAGTAATTCCGGTCAGATAATAAAAATTGGTGTTCACCTGAAAATCGTAGGTTTCGTCGGCGCTCTGAGTGATGGCGTAGCCGCTCGACAGGATGGCCATGCATTTTTCCTCGGGCAGGGAAGCAAGCAGGCGGCGGCGATTGCCGCGGTAAAATTTCTTATCCATAAAAAACGTCCTCGCTTATGCTTTTTTCTTTTATTCTATCACCTTTTTTGTAGGAGAGCAAGTACTTTTCGCGCATCCTCGTAAAATCGTCTTGACAGAAAATGGAGGTAGGACTATAATTAGAGTAGTTAAAATTAAAGAGGTGAAACACTTGAGAGACTACAAAAACAATCTTGGTTTCTTTAACAAGTGGGGCGGCGGCGAGGCGCTGGGTATCGGCATTATGGCCGTGGGCTTTGCGATGCTCTGGCTTGGACGGGGGCCTTTTTACCGGATCGCCGGAGCAGTGCTCCTCTTTGGCGGCTTGGCGGTGTTCTTCATTTTAGGCGCCGGCCTGTCCAGTGAGAAAAACATCCGTGAGGAGATCCGACAGAAATGTGAAGGCATTTTCATCGAGCTTCAAGGAGATTCTCATTTCTTTCGCCGTGTACCCGACCATCCGAAGGAATACGTTTTGGAGGGCTTCCTCTACGACGAGGGCGTTTGCTTGAAGGCGGCTAAAAATCAGGACATTATTTCCTCCCTTTACTGCTACGTGAAGATGCAGGTGTTAAACGATGCGTTCTACATCCGTATGCGCACCTTTTCCCTGGTCTCAGACGACTGTAAGGAGGAGATCTACGACGTTCATTTTGATGCGATCGAGGAGATCCGCATCGAAAAGCAGGAGGCAGATCGCAAGTACCGCGACAAGACCTTCCATGTGAGAGAATGCTTTGTTGTCATCGTTTACGACGGCGGAAAGAAGGTTTATCTGCCGAAAGAGGATGATATCTATAACGACGAGCTCATCCTTGATCTGAAACGCGACTGCAAATTTAATCCGTAACGGATAAAATACTCAAGGCGAACCATACTATAGAAAAAACGTAAAGGAGATCACCCAATGAAAACCAACAAGTACGCAGGTACCCAGACCGAAAAGAATTTGAGAGCCGCCTTTTCCGGCGAATCCGAGGCAAGAAACAAGTACACCTATTTTGCATCCAAGGCAAAGAAGGAGGGCTACGAGCAGATTGCCGCTCTGTTTTTGAAGACCGCTGAGAACGAGAAGGAGCACGCAAAGCTCTGGTTCAAGGAGCTGGAGGGACTTGGCGACACCGCTGAGAACCTGCTTTCCGCCGCCGAGGGCGAGAACTACGAGTGGACCGATATGTACGACGGCTTTGCCAAGACCGCTGAGGAGGAGGGCTTTACCGCTCTTGCCGCTAAGTTCCGCATGGTTGCAGAGATCGAGCGTCACCACGAGGAGCGCTACCGTGCCCTGCTCAAGAACGTAGAGACTGCTCAGGTCTTTGAAAAGAGCGAGGTCAAGGTATGGGAATGCCGCAACTGCGGACACATCATGGTGGGCACCAAGGCCCCCGAGGTTTGCCCCGTATGCGTGCACCCCAAGGCTTACTTCGAGCTTCACGAAGAAAACTATTGATTGCCCAAAATCACGCGAGGATTCCTCGCGTGATTTTTTTGTTTTTTCGCTCCATTTTGCACCGGATGTGGTATAATGGGAGAAACAGACCACAGGGAACGACGCATTTGGCAAAAAACGAAACGGAGGAACAATGATGGGACCCGGTAGATTTGGCCCGCCCCCCAGTGAATTGAACGAAAAATTAAAGGAACCCCTGCCCAAAAGCCTCAGAGAGCTGCCCGGCTACTTAAAGCGGGTTACAAGGAGCTTTTTCTCCCGCCTTGGCTACATTATAAAGCTGGTATGGGAGGCAAAAAAATCCCTCTTGCTCTTAATGATCTTTATGGCGCTGTTCAACGGCGTGTCGCCTGTGCTCTCCGCCTACATATCCGCCAACCTGCTCAACCGCATTGCCGAGGTTCTGGAGCTGGATTCCCCGGTGCTGGAAACCGTCATCGGTATTCTTTTGCCGGCCATGCTGCTTCAGTTTGGCTATATGTTCTTCGTCAGCCTGGTGCATAGCGTCAGCAACATGATCACTCGCATTTCAAGCGAGGTGGTCACCAACCACGTCAAGTGCAAGATCATGAACAAGGCCAAGGAGATCGACGTGGCCTCCTTCGATATGCCGGAGTTTTACGAGAAGTTTGAAAACGCCAACCGCGAGGCCGGCATGCGCCCTATCCACGTGATTCAGGCTACCTTCAATATTGTCAGTACGGCCATTTCCGCCATCAGCTTCATTGTGATTCTGGCAACCGTTGCTTGGTTCGCCCCCTTGGCGGTGGTGCTTCTGTCCCTGCCCAGCGCGATCATTACCTTCTCTTACCGCAAAAAGAATTTCCGCTATATGCGCCACCATTCCAAGGAGCGCCGTCAGATGTCTTACTACTCGGATATGCTGGTGAACAAGGATATGGTCAAGGAGCTCCGCCTCTTTGATCTGTCCGATACCTTTATTTTCAATTATAATAAGGTCTTTGCCCGTTACTTCAAGGGCATTCGCGGTCTGATTACCGGAGAGGGTATGTGGAGCATTGCCATCTCCCTCGTTACAACCTCAGTCAATTGCGCCCTGTTCTTCTTTATTGCTTATACCGTCACGAACCAAGGCGGCCAGATTGGTGACTACTCTCTTTATACCGGCGCTCTCACCTCCATCGCCTCCTGCGTGGCCTCGCTGGTTTCCACTACCTCAAGCATCTACGAGGGAACGCTGTTTATTGACAACATGATCGTCTTTATGAACGAAAAGCGCCACATCAAGCCCATTCTGGAAGCTCCCCGTACCATCGAGCGCCACGTGGGCCACACCATCGAGTTCCGCGGTGTGTCCTTCCGTTATCCCGGAACCAAGCGGGATGTGCTGAAAAACATCAGCTTCGTCGTGGAGCCCGGCGATACCGTGGTTTTGGTTGGCCTGAACGGTGCCGGTAAGACTACCCTTCTAAAGCTTCTCACCCGCCTCTATGATCCCACCGATGGCACGATCCTCTTAGACGGCCACGACATCCGTGAGTACGATACCACCGCCCTCTATGATATGTTCGGCGTCATCTTCCAGGACTTTGGCAAGTACGCCTTTACCGTAAACGAGAACATTGCCTTTGGCGAGATCAAAAAGCCCATGAATCGGGACGAGATCCGCGCCTCGGCCGAGGCCGCCTCCGCCGACGATTTTATTCAGCACCTGCCAAACGGTTACGAAACCGCTCTTATGCGCGTCTTTGAGCGTGATGGCATCGAGCCCTCCATCGGTCAGTGGCAAAAGCTTGCCATCGCCCGCGCCTTCTATTCCGACTCGGACGTGCTGATCCTGGATGAGCCCACCGCGTCCTTAGACGCCATCGCAGAGCAGGAGATCTTCAATCAGTTCGATCGCCTGCGCGAGGATAAAACCACCTTCTTCGTCTCTCACCGCCTGTCCAGCGCCACCATTGCTACGAAAATTCTGGTGCTCCAGTATGGCGAGCTGGTGGAGATGGGCAACCATAGCCAGCTGATGCACCGCAAGGGTGTCTACTACCAGCTGTTTACCACACAGGCCAACCGCTATTTGGCGGAGGCCGACGAGCGTGCGGGCAGGGAAGAGCCTATTTCCCCTCACGATCACCCCCACCCCCAAAAGCCCTGAAAATACAAGGAGAATTCTATGATAAAGCTGATTGCCTTTGATCTGGACGGAACCCTCACCCAGCACAAAACCCCTCTGGACCCCAAAAACCGCGCGGTACTGGATCGCTTGGCGGAAAAATACCGCTTAGTCATGGTGGGCGCCGGCCAATGCCTGCGCGTGTATCATCAAATGGAGCGTTACCCCATCGATATTATTGGCAATTACGGCTTGCAGTACGCAAAGTACGACCCCGCAAGCAAAGAGCTCCAAGTGGTACGCGACCTGACTCTCCCCTGCGATCGCCCTTCGGTGGAGGCGCGGGTAACTGCCTTGCGGCAGCGGTACGGCTTTACGGAATTTGCCGGAGATAACGTGGAGTTTCACCCCTCCGGCTGCGTGACCTTCCCCATTCTCGGCACCAAAGCCAAGGCGGAGGACAAGCTGGCCTACGACCCCGATCGCTCCAAGCGCCGCGCCATCTATGCGGACGTCTGCCGCACCTTCCCCGAGTATACCGTGTTCGTCGGCGGAACCTCTTCCTTTGATATGGCACCCAAGCCCCATAACAAATATCACGCGCTGGATCTGTACTGTCAGGAGCACGGCTTCACCCACGATGAGGTCGTGTTTGTGGGCGACGATTACGGCGAGGGCGGCAACGACGAGTCCGTCTACCGCTCCGACTTCGGCTTCATCTGCGTGGACGACTACACCAAGCTGGAAGAATACGTAAAAGAGCTCTTATAATCAAAAAATCCCCTCGGATCCGAGGGGATTTTTTTACGGTTGTTTAAGAAACACTTCAAGCTGCGGTTGTACGTTCCACTGCGCCCTCGCCGTCAAGGACAATGCCCCAGTGGCTCATTTTCTCGCGGAAGTCCGATTCCTTTACGGTATAAAGCTTCACGTAAGACCGGTGCTCCGTCAGATGCTCCGGATGGAAGTATACGTAGAAGGAAGAGAAGGGACGAAGCGCACTGTAGTAAATGGGATGGGAGTCGCCGATCCGTTTCATCCGCTTGGTGGCAAATACCACACCGCCGTGGTATGGCATGGGATGGGCGGAAAGACTTTTGTAATCCGCAACGGACTTTTCCTGCAGATCCTCCCAACGGAACAGCTTTTTAAACCAAAGAAAACGGATGGTGCATCCATTCTCATCCATGGTCAGCGTGCGCCCGGTGGAAACCCAGTAAAGCGCCAAAAGAATGACCAGCGGAATTCCGCAAAGTCCGGTCACAAGGGCAGAATTCGTCAAAATATATGTCATAAAGAGCAAGCTGGCCGCACAAATAAACAGCATTACGATACCGGCCGCATTGTTTCGATCCGATTTCACGGTCATAAGCAATCCTCCTAACTCAAATCGAGCGTACTATACAGAATGAATCGTTTGTTCCTATCTGTAGTATAATATATCACACAATGCGTGTTTTGTCAATAACTGTTTTAAAACTTTTGGCCGGCAGCACCCAAAGAACAGACCTAAGGATCAAAAAAACAAGGCACGCCATGTACCCGGCAGATCGTTTTGGTCAAAGCAGAATTCAACTATCTCTTTATTTTCGTGGCGGTAAATCTCCCCATCGGAGAAATCATAAAATATTACTCTGTTTACTCTACCGCCGGTTTCGTGTATAATAGAGTCACAAGCTCCGGAACTTGAATTTTTTCGAGAGGTGAAAAATATGTACGAATGTAAGATTGCAGAAAAATTGGTGGAGCTCCGCACATCAAAGGGAGTAACACAAGAAGATGTGGCACAAAACCTATCTATTTCAAATAAAACGGTGTCCAAATGGGAGAATGGTGCCTCGACCCCCGATCTTTCTATGGTTATAGAGCTCGCAAAATATTACGGTGTCACCACGGATTATCTTCTCGGACTTTCCGAGGATAAAAAGCAAAGCACGACGGAAGAAATCCGCTCTTTGTTTGAAGGGCTTGATCGCCGTGAATCTGTGCTAAAAGCTTTTGAAACAATAAGAGCTCTTGTTCCTACGATGTATGGAACGGTTTCTAAATATTACGATGACGCTTATGATAAAGAAAACGTTTTTCCGACAGGTATGTCACATGGATACCGTTCCGCCATTTCACTCCATGAGTTCTTTGAGTTTACCGCAAGCTCTGAAAATGTGAACTTAGCTGTGATGATGCTCAGAAACAAGGCTAACTTTGCGTGGATGAACGATCCGAACAAACAAAAAGAAATCGTGAAAATATTTAAATTTTTATCGAATGAAGATACGCTTGCCGTTCTTTATTACGTCCATTCTACAAATTGCTCCGAAAGTTTCACAGCAGACTATGTTGCGCGTAATACGGGACTTAAAGAAGAACGCATTACAGAAATCCTCGATGAATTCTGTTCCGTTGGCGCATGCCATTGGGTCACTGCACACCTTGCCGAAGGCGAAGTCAGAGTTTATGAATGTTACGGCGATGGTATAGTCTTGTCCTTGATTGCTATTGCTTTTGAGAGAATGTGCGGCAGACAATCATATGACTACAACTTTAGAGGAAGATGCAAAATGATCGGAGGTAAATAATATGAGTTTATCGGCAAATATAAAAAGATTGCGGCTGGAAAAGAATTTGACACAAGAGCAGCTTGCAACAAAGCTTGGCGTATCGGCACAAGCGGTTTCAAAGTGGGAAACGAGCGAAACGTACCCCGACGGGGCGCTTTTGGTGCCTCTTGCTAACGAGCTTGCCGTATCTCTTGACGAGCTTTTCGGCAACGAGTCCGTTTCTATGGCGGATCTTTCGGGTCGAATCATGAAGTTGATCCACAACGCGGAGGGAAAGGATCGCTTCCACGTTGCGCGTGACATCGGTTGGCAGATCGAGCGCGGTTTGTTTAACTGCCGTATGGAGCTCAAAGAGCTGTACGATCCGGATGAGATCAAAAATCAGAAAAACGCATCCTATATTCTTGACGATAACGGGTTTACAATCGTCTCAAACGGAAAAGAGCCCTTCTTCGCTATATTCCCACAGCCGGAAGACGGGTACGGAGATTTTTTGAACGATAAGGAGGAGCTGAAAAAAATCTTCGCGGCGCTGTCGCACGGGGATACAATGAACGCTTTGATCTATTTGTATCATAAAACGGAGAATTATGTTTTTGAGAGCGCAGTGCTTGAGCGAGATTGCAAGATTGCAAAAGATCAGATTAGCGCGGTAATCGATGATCTGCTGACGCTAAAGCTAATATGGAAACAGGAGCTTACAATTAACGGTGAAAAACGTGTTCTGTATTATTCTCGACCGAGCCACAAATTGCTTGCCGTATTGTTGATGACAAGAGAGATTGGTTATAAGGGAGCATATAGCCTGCAATCTCATCTCCGGAATGCCCCGTTCCTTAAAGAATAAAACACCGCGAGGAGTCTTTGCGCTCCTCGCGGCATTTTTATGTTTATAAAAGCAAAAGGACGACGAAGGGACAACTCAATAAAACAGCATAATAATGTTTTCGGTGAGACGGCGGGTAATCCTCGCTCCGCGGAGTGGGCGAGGCAGGGAAAGGAAAAGAAATTTCTTGAAACATTCGCATTCTTGTGGTATAATACAATCGGTTTACAAGCGATGCAAGGAGGGAGGACTTGTATATGAATATTCTACATATGAAATACGCCGTCGAGGTTGCAAGACTTGGATCGCTGAATAAAGCGGCAGAAACACTGATGATTGCACAACCGAATATCAGCCGATCCATCAAGGAGCTGGAGGCGGATCTTGGAATCACCATATTTCAACGAAGTGCAAAAGGCATGATTTTGACTCCCGATGGCGAGGAGTTTGTGGACTATGCGCGGGATATTCTTCACCGCATCGATAAGATCGAGCAATCCTACCGGGACGGCTCCCATAAAAAGCGTAAGTTTTCCATATCGGTTCCCCGTGCGTGCTACATCTCTGCCGCCATGGCGGAGTTTTCCAAAAACCTCGGGGATGCGCCCGTAGAGATCTATTACAAGGAGACCAACTCGAAAAAAACCATCCAAAAGCTTCTTGAAAACGAATATAAGCTTGGCATCATCCGGTATTCGGATAATTACGATAAATACTACAAGGATATGCTGGAGGAAAAAGGACTGTCCTATGAGCTGGTGGCGGAGTTTTCTTACGTCCTTCTTATGAGCAAGGATCATCCTCTCGCCCAGCGCGAAACGATTACTTACGAAGATCTTTCCGAGTTTATTGAGATCGCGCACGCAGATCCCTACGTTCCCACGCTTTCTATGTCCAAGGTGTTCCGCGAGGAGCTGCCTGACCGGGTGAATCAAAGAATATTTGTGTTTGAGCGGGCCAGTCAGTTTGACCTCCTCTCCGAAAATTCCAAAACCTTCATGTGGGTATCGCCCGCCTCGCAGGAGATCCTCGACCGATATAATCTGGTCCAGCGGATGTGCGAGGGCAATAAAAAGGTGTACAGGGACGTTCTTATCTATCACAAAGGATATAAGCTGACAAAGCTGGATAAGGATTTCATTACCGCGCTTTGCGGTGCAAGAAGAAAATTTATTAAGTAAACAAACAAAAGAGATGGCTTTGCAGGGATGCAGAGCCATCGTTGTATGGGCACATTACAAACAAATTATAGGATTCCTATTGAAAAAAGCCGTAAAACATGATACAATATGCACAAAGAATGAATATGAGAGAGGTGCTCGTTCGGATGATGCGCCAATCTTCTCCATCCTCCCCAAGCATACAATTACATAGAATAAAGCAGTTTCGTCAAATGGACGGAACTGCTTATTTTTATTGATAATACGTTTATCGATTCCGGTTATATCGATACGCATAATACCGATATAACATTTTAATTATTCCCAAGAAATCGAACTTGTGTTAAAGTAGGAGCGGCTCAACAAGGAGGTGGCAAATGAACGGATATTCTATTCCAAAGGCGACTCTCGGGCGGCTTCCGCGATATCTTCAATATCTGCGAGGCCTGCCGGAAACACACCGCATGATATCGGCGACTGCTATTGCCAAGGCGTTATCGCTTGGTGACGTTCAGGTTCGAAAGGATCTTGCAACGGTCAGCGGTGCAGGAAAGCCCAGAATCGGTTATGAAACCGACAAATTGATTACCGACATTGAAAGCTGCCTCGGGTGTGAGCGACTGACGAATGCAGTTCTCGTGGGTGCAGGAAAGCTTGGAAGCGCGCTTCTTGATTACGATGGCTTTGAGGATTTCGGCGTGAAGATTGTTGCAGGCTTTGACTGCAACAAAACAGCACGAAAGAAAGGCACAAAGGATATCCTGCCGATCCGGGAGATCGGCGGCTACTGCCGGGAGCATGACGTAAAGCTTGGAATCATCACGGTAGGCATGGGTTCGGCGCAGGAGGTTTGTGACAAGCTTGTGGAAAGCGGTATTGAAGCAATATGGAATTTTGCCCCCGTTGCCTTAAAGGTGCCAAACGGAGTGCGGCTCAAGCAAGAGAATTTGGCGTTATCCCTTGCATATCTTAACAATCAAATCAGTAAATAATTTTAGGAGGACATATAAATTATGGAAAGCAAAACTTACGAAATCGTTGACAGTGTGGAAGCACTTCACGGTGCGATTGCCCGTGTAAGAGCAGCACAAAAGATTTTTGCAACCTACACCCAGGAGCAGGTTGATAAAATCTTCTTGGCGGCGGCTTCTGCCGCAGACAAGGCAAGAATCACTCTTGCCAAGCTGGCGGTTGCGGAAACCGGAATGGGTATCGTAGAGGATAAGGTGATCAAGAACCACTATGCGGCTGAGTACATTTACAACGCCTACAAGGAAACCAAGACCTGCGGCGTGATCGAGGAGGACAAAGCCTTCGGCATCCGAAAGATCGCAGAGCCCATCGGCGTCATCGCTGCCGTTATCCCTACCACTAACCCTACCTCTACCGCAATCTTCAAGTGCTTGCTGGCTCTTAAGACCCGTAATGCCATTATTATCAGTCCCCACCCCAGAGCAAAGAACTCCACCATCGCCGCCGCAAAGCTCGTTCTTGAGGCAGCAGTAGCCGCCGGCGCACCCGAGGGAATCATCGACTGGATCGACGTTCCCTCGCTTGATATGACCAACACCGTCATGAAGGAAGCGGACATTATTCTGGCCACCGGCGGTCCCGGCATGGTTAAGGCCGCATACTCCAGCGGCAAGCCCGCTCTCGGCGTTGGTGCAGGTAACACCCCTGCTATTATCGATGATACCGCAGACATTCTTCTTGCGGTAAACTCCATTATTCACTCCAAGACCTTTGATAACGGTATGATCTGCGCATCCGAGCAGTCTGTCATCGTTCTTGAGTCGATCTACGAGGCTGTAAAGGCCGAGTTTGCGGCGCGCGGATGCTACTTCCTTGATCCCGCGGAAACCGAGAAGGTTCGTAAGACCATCCTCATCAACGGCGCTCTTAACGCAAAGATCGTTGGCCAGAGAGCGGCCAAGATCGCCGAGCTGGCAGGCGTAACCGTTCCCTCCGGTACCAAGATCCTCATCGGCGAGGTGGAGAGCGTAGAGCTGAGCGAAGAATTTGCTCACGAAAAGCTTTCTCCCGTACTTGCTATGTATAAGGCAAAGGACTTCGGTGAAGCCCTCGACAAAGCCGAGCATCTTGTGGCCGATGGCGGCTATGGTCATACTTCCTCCGTATATCTTAACGAAGTGACCGAAAAGGATAAGCTGGATGCCTTTGCCGCTCGTATGAAGACCTGCCGTATCCTCGTTAACACTCCTTCCTCTCACGGCGGTATCGGAGACCTTTACAACTTCAAGCTTGCTCCCTCGCTTACCCTGGGATGCGGCTCCTGGGGCGGTAACAGCGTATCCGAAAACGTAGGTGTAAAGCACCTCCTTAACATTAAAACAGTAGCCGAAAGGAGAGAGAATATGCTTTGGTTCAGAACACCTGAGAAGGTTTATATCAAGAAGGGTTGCCTCCCCGTTGCTCTTGACGAGCTCAGAACTGTAAGAGGCGCAAAGAAGGCATTCGTTGTAACCGACAGCTTCCTTTACCAGAACGGCTACACCAAGCCGATCACCGACAAGCTCGATGAGATGGGCATTCAGCACACCACGTTCTTTAACGTACAGCCCGATCCTACCCTTGCCAATGCAACCGAGGGTGCAGCTCTTATGAGAGCCTTCCAGCCCGATACCATCATCGCCCTGGGCGGCGGCTCCGCAATGGACGCGGCCAAGATCATGTGGGTTCTCTATGAGCATCCTGAGGCAGACTTTATGGATATGGCTATGCGGTTCATTGATATCCGCAAGAGAGTCTATACCTTCCCCAAAATGGGCGAGAAGGCCTACTTCATCGCGATTCCTACCTCCGCAGGTACAGGATCTGAGGTTACTCCTTTTGCGGTTATCACCGACGAAAAGACCGGTGTGAAGTATCCTCTTGCTGACTACGAGCTTCTGCCCAACATGGCAATCATCGACACCGATTTCCATATGTCCGCCCCCAAGGGACTCACTGCTGCTTCGGGTATCGACGCAGTAACCCACGCAGTTGAGGCTTACGCCGCAATGCTGGCAACCGACTATACCGACGGTCTTGCACTCCGCGCTCTCAAGGTGATCTTCGAGTATCTTCCCAGAGCCTACGACAACGGCCAGACCGACGTGGAGGCTCGCGAGAAGATGGCAAATGCCGCTACCATGGCCGGTATGGCCTTCGCAAACGCATTCCTCGGGGTCTGCCACTCCATGGCACATAAGCTGGGCGCCTTCCACCATCTCCCCCACGGCGTTGCAAACGCTCTGATGATCGAAGAGGTTCTTCGCTTCAACGCATCCGAGGCTCCTGCCAAGATGGGTACCTTCTCTCAGTACGATCATCCTCACACCCTCGCTCGTTACGCAGAAATCGCCGATTACCTCGGCATCAAGGGCAACAACGATACGGAGAAGCTTGAGGGACTCATCAA
>JAGARU010000112.1 GCA_017622085.1 Clostridia bacterium
ACATCAAGTATTAGCTGTGCAAAGAATGATCTCCTCATCCACCACCGATCGGTGGTCCCCCTTCTCCGCTGGAGAAGGCTTACAGGAGCGTCCCCTCCGGCGGTAGCCGTGGCGGATGTGCGGATCGTTTAACGCCTTTTCTTTTGAAGCAAAAGGCCCAAAAGAAAAGGCTTGGCGAAAAGAAAATGCCGTGTAAGGGGCTTTCGCTCGCTGCGGCGAGCGAGGAGCCTCCGCGGCTCCAGCGCGCGAGCTTTTTAAAAAAAGCTCGACCAAAAATTAAGTCCTTGTGGCTTCCCCGCAAAAAAAGTCCCCCTTCGAAGAAAGGGGGACTTTTCATTGTTGTAATTCACTTCCCCATGGCGGCACGCACGGTGGCATATGCCTGTGCGGCGTCGGCAGAGGTAAGCTGGGGCGCATCTCCCATGGGATAGGGGATGCCCAGATTTTCATATTTGGGTCGGCCAAGGGCATGATAGGGGAGGATCTCCACGGACTCCAGGTTATCAAAGTCCTTCAAATAACGGCCGAGGGCCGTCAAGGATTCCTCCTGATCCGTATAGCCGGGCGCCAGAACATGGCGCACCCGCATGGGCTTACCCAGCGCCCGCAAATGCTCGGCAAAGGCCAGGATCCGCCGATTGTCGCGGCCGGTCAAGGTCTTATGCGCCACCGGATCCATATGCTTGATGTCCAGCATGACCAGATCCGTTGCGCGGAGCAGGCGGTCGATCCTTTCCACAGATTCCCCGTTTTCCGGGTCGAAGGTCGCACCGGAGGTATCAAGGCAGGTATGAATGCCCTGCGCCTTGGCGCCCTCAAACAGCTCGGTCAGAAAATCCAGCTGTAAAAGCGGCTCGCCGCCGGTAGCCGTCAGGCCGCCGGTCTCGTAAAAGGGCGCATTGCGGGTCATGCGGCGAAGGATCTCCTCGACCGAGGCTTCCCTGCCCGCGCCCATCACCCACGTATCGGGGTTATGGCAATACAGGCACCGCATGGGACAGCCCTGAAAGAACACCACAAAACGCACGCCCGGGCCGTCTACCGTGCCAAAGGTCTCAATGGAATGAATATGGCCCGTCATATCAAAGAGCAGAGTGGAAGGTACGGGAAATGACCTCGTCCTGCTGTGCCTTGGTCAGCTTGATGAAGTTAACCGCATAGCCGGAAACGCGGATGGTAAGCTGAGGATACTTTTCGGGGTGCTTCTGTGCATCCAGCAGCAGCTCACGGTCGAACACGTTTACGTTCAGATGGAAGCCGCCCTTGGCGGTATAACCGTCAAGCAACGACACCAGATTTTTCTCCCGCTCCTCCTCGGTCTTGCCGAGAGCGTTGGGCACGATGGTGAAGGTGTTGGAGATACCGTCCTGAGAATCCATCAGCGGGATCTTGGCAACGGAGGCAAGGGATGCCACCGCGCCGTTCTCGTCGCGGCCGTGCATGGGGTTTGCGCCGGGGGCAAAGGCCTCGCCGCACTTACGTCCGTCGGGGGTGGCACCGGTATTCTTACCGTAGGTTACGTTGGAGGTAATGGTAAGAATGGAGGTGGTGGGGATACCGCCGCGGTAGGTGTGGTTCTGACGGATATAGTTAATAAAGGAATGAAGAACCTCGTTTGCAATGGAGTCTACACGATCGTCGTCGTTGCCGTACTTGGGGAAGTCACCCTCCACGATGTAGTCGGTAACGATGCCGCGCTCGTCTCTTACCACCCGCACCTTTGCGTACTTAATGGCGGAAAGAGAGTCCGCAACCACGGAGAAGCCGGCAATACCGGTAGCAAACCAGCGGCGCACGTACTTGTCGTGGAGTGCCATCTGGAGTCTCTCGTAGCTGTACTTATCGTGCATATAGTGGATGATGTTCAGGGTGTTGACGTAAACCTGCGCCAGCCACTGCATCATGGCGTTATACTTCTTCATAACGTCGTCGTAGTCCAGATAGTCGCCCTCAACCGGACGGTATTCCGGGCCCACCTGCTGACCGGTCATTTCGTCTACGCCGCCATTGATGGCGTAAAGGAGGCACTTGGCCAGATTGGCGCGGGCGCCGAAGAGCTGCATCTCCTTGCCGATACGCATGGAGGACACGCAGCAAGCGATGCCGTAGTCGTCGCCGTGGAGGGGACGCATCAGATCGTCGTTCTCGTACTGAACGGCGTGATGCTCAATGGAAACCTTGGCGCAGAAGCGCTTGAAGGCATCGGGCAGGTGCTTGGACCAGAGCACGGTCAGGTTAGGCTCCGGTGCGGCACCCAGATTGTTCAGGGTGTTGAGATAACGGAAGGACATCTTGGTGACCAAGGGCCGACCGTCGGTTCCGAGACCGCCAATGGATTCCGTGACCCAGGTGGGGTCGCCGGCGAAGATCGCATTGTAGTCGGGGGTGCGGGCAAAGCAGACCATGCGGAGCTTCATAACGAAGTGATCCACGATCTCCTGAACCTCAGCCTCCGTAAGGATGCCCTCGGACAGGTCGCGGGTAGCGTACACGTCAAGGAAGGTGGAGGTGCGGCCCAAGCTCATGGCCGCGCCGTTCTGCTCCTTAACGGCCGCAAGGTAGGCAAAGTAAAGGGCCTGGGTGGCTTCCTTCAGGTTGGAAGCGGGCTTGGAGATGTCGCATCCGTAGGAGGCGGCCATCTTTTTCAGCATTTCAAGGGCACGGATCTGCTCGGAAAGCTCCTCGCGCTCACGGATAACGTCGGAATACATAATGACACGGGTCGTGTCCTTCTGCATCTGCTTGTCCTCGATCAGACGGTCCACGCCGTAAAGAGCCACGCGGCGGTAGTCGCCGATGATGCGTCCGCGGCCATAGGCGTCCGGCAGGCCGGTGATGATGTGGTTGGTGCGGCAACGGCGCATTTCGGGCGTGTAGGCGTCAAACACGCCGGCGTTGTGGGTCTTGCGGTGCTCGGTAAAGTACTCGATCACCTCCGGGTCCACCTCATAGCCGTGGTCGCGGCAGGCCTTGACCGCCATACGGATGCCACCGTAGGGCTGAAGGGCGCGCTTCAAGGGCTTGTCCGTCTGCAGGCCTACGATCTCTTCCTTATCCCGATCAATATATGCAGGGCCGTGGGATGTGATGGTAGAAACCACCTTGGTGTCCATGTCCAGAACACCGCCGGCCTCGATCTCACGGCGCTTCAGCTCGCGAACCTCGTCCCAAAGCTCAACCGTCTTCTGGGTGGGGCCTTCCAAAAAGCTGTCGTCGCCATAGTAGGGGGTGTAGTTGTTATGAATGAAGTTGCGGACGTTGATTTCTGTCTGCCACTGTCCGCCTTTAAAGCCTCTCCATGCGTGATCCATGTAAGTACCTCCTTTTAGATTGCTTCTATAAAAATGAATATGTAAACAAATAAATTGATAAATCGCTAAAATAGATAAAAAATTAGCGAAAAAAAGACCGACACACTTCTGAGCGGAACGCCCAGACGGTCGGCAAATCTACGTTATACTCCCCGTGGGTGATCCCACACGTTCCGTCAGTCATATAACGATATCATTATACCACACCCTCGGCAGTTTGTCAAGCAAATTATTTTTCCTTACGCACCCCGAAGAAAATCTTGACTTTTCCACACCGGTGTGGTAAAATCCAAGGAGAACATACGCAGGAATAGATCGGCTTTCGCCGATGAACCGCGAAGCGGTCACAACGGGGGAGCGCCGAAAAAACGATTGAGTATCGTTTTTTCAAGCGATTAACGAAAACAGGGCGCGTCGCAAGTGAGCGCAAGCGAGCGCGCGAGGCAACCAATGTTTTCGGAAGGGCACGAGGCTTGAAATTTCAGCCAGCCGCGCGATGATGTAAGACGGCGACCTCCGAAAGAGGTTCAAAACACGCCGTTTTCAAGACGGTAAAATACTTGCCCCAAATGATTTCTATCGAGAATTCTAAAGGCGAGAAAAAACACAATTAAATAGCAAACACGGAGGGTTATCGAAGCGGTCATAACGAGGCGGTCTTGAAAACCCGCGCGCAGAAGTTCCTTTTGTTCCCTCAAAATCCTTGTAATATCAAGGGTTTTCGGCATTTTCCATCATACAAAAATTTCATAGTTCTCTCGCGAAATTCTCTCCAAATTCCGGAGCATTTCGCTAAAGATACCCTACGGAGGGTTATCGA
>JAGARU010000113.1 GCA_017622085.1 Clostridia bacterium
ACCGTGGTCCCCCTTCCCCGCTGGGGA
Source organism: Clostridia bacterium (assembly GCA_017622085.1). Lineage (GTDB taxonomy): Bacteria > Bacillota > Clostridia > Oscillospirales > CAG-272 > RGIG8715. The sequence goes on from JAGARU010000113.1 coordinate 28, forward strand.
AGGCTTACAGGAGCGCCTCCTCCGGCGGTAGCCGTGGCGGTTGTGCCACTTGCTTAACGCTTTTTTCTTTGACGCTATAGGCACAAAGAAAAAAGCTTTGCAAAAAAGAAATGCCGTGTACGTGGGGCTCCGCGCCCCACACCCGCGCAAGCTTTTTAAAAAAAGCTCGACCAAAAATTAACGTCACCTTCGGGGGAGTTTGTGCGCTGACGTGTGAGCAAGCGGCGAAGTTTGCCCGCGGGGGCTTCCCCGCAAAAAGCTCGACCAAAAATTAACGACACTCTCGGGGGAGCGGCTCTTCCATGAAAATTGACTAAAAAGTATTGACTTTTCGAGGGTTTCGCGGTATCATTATTACAAATAACGTTTCGACTTGGAGTATAACGATGAAGAACTTTTGGCTGAAAACAATGGCTTTGGTTTTGTGTATCCTGATGGTGCTTCCTACGCTGGCCGCTTGCGGTGAGCAGGGCGCAAGTACCACCCCCGTGGTCACAACTCCCGTGCCTACCACTCCGGCACCCACAACCCCTGCAGCAACCACGCCCGCGGCAACGACCCCTGCGGTAACTACCCCCGCGGTCACCACTCCTGCAGATACCACCCCCGCAGGCCCCTCTAAGCCTACGGATCTCCCCACCGACATCGTTAAGATCGAGGTCAACCCCGATCTCGTTGTGGATGAGTTCAACTGCATCGACCCCCGTCCGCTCTTCGATGAGACCAACTCCGTCGGCGATCCCGCCGCCGGTACCGGAAAGGTGCCCTCCTCCTCTCCCACGGGCTCCGGCTCCTGGCAGGATCTCTCCGTAGTGGTTGACCTTGGTGCGGACTACCACATCAGCTACATCTACTACTATCCCAAGAATACCGACACCACCATCGGCTTTGCTACCCGTCTTGACCGTCTGGAGGACTGGTCCGACTCCGTTGAGTCCACCTCCCCCGCCAAGGCTGAATGGGTCAAGGTGGATATGGATACCGAGGCTCATTACCTCTATCTGACCGGCGCGAACCCCACCGACGCTCCCCGTGAGATCGTCATTTACGGCTACCGCACCGGCTACTACGACGAGCTGCCCGACGCCATCGAGCGCGTATACCCCACTATAGGTGACCTGATGGGCATTAACGGTCTGATCAACGACAATCCCCGTCATCTGGCGGCCGTTACCTACCTCCGTGAGTACCACAACTGGCTCTGGACCGAGCATTGGGAAAACTGGGAAAAGGGCACTTCCTCCACCTACTTTACCGGCACCAACGTAGGTAACTTTGATACCTTCTATCTGACCTGCGCAAACAAGGACATCAGCGTGATTCCCTGCTTGCAGTGGACCGGCGGCGTTTCTGTCTTTGAAAACGGCGGAACCCGTCCCTCCATGCCTCTGGCAGACGGCACCTATGAGCCCGAAAATCCTCACACCTACTACACCTACGCCGGCGAGATCTATCAGTACGTAGCTCGCTACGGCAACAATAAGTTCATTACCGACACCGCCGAGGGCGAGGACCACGAGCACGATTGGGGCAAGTGGGTTACCGACGAAAACAACAGTAAGATCAAGCACCGCACCTGCAAGAACTGCTCTGCGGCGCAGACCCAGGACTACACCACGCTCCGCACCCTCAGCGGTAAGCAGACCGGTCTTGGATACCTCGACTACATTGAGCTTGGTAACGAGCCCAACGGCGGCGACCAGTACAACAGCATGACTCCCTGGCAGCTTGCCGCTCACCACAGTGCTTCCTACGACGGACACGAGGGCACCATGGGTGCAGGCTACGGCGCCATCTACGCCGACCCCGACACGCAGGTTGCTATGGCAGGTCTTGCCGGCTGCCCGGTTGGCTACATCCGCTCCATGGCAATGTGGGCCAAGCTGAACCGCCAGGACGGCGATCTTCCCTTTGACATCATCAACGTTCACACCTACTGCCGCAGCTACATCAACGTAAACGGCAACAACGTGGCCGTTGGTTCCTCCCCCGAGTCCTTCGGCCTTGTGGAATCTCTCCAGGAGCTGATCGACTGGCGCGACACCTACTATCCCGACAAGCAGATCTGGCTCACTGAGTTCGGTTGGGATACCAACGAGGACTACCTCACCGAGCAGAGCTCTCACTCTTACGGTGAATACACCAGCCGTCAGGTTCAGGCTATGTGGATGGTTCGCTCCTACCTGCTTCTCTCCGCTTCCGGCGTTGACCGTGCCTTCTGGTACATGTGCGGCGGCGGAAACGACGACTCCGTGGGCAAGTACGGCACGTGCGGCGTTATCGACGGCAAGGGTCAGAAGAAGGATTCCTGGTACTACATGAACACCCTTCACAAGACCATTGGCGATATGTCCTTCCAGGAGGACTTTGAGTCCGGCCACAGAGACGTTATGGTTTACCGCTACATGAACGAAGAGGGCAAGAACGCGTACGTTCTCTGGTGCCCCACCGCAGACGGAACCAAGGTAGAGAACTACGAGCTCCATCTGTGCGGCGCAACCACCGCTGAGCTGGTTGAATTTGCAAACCTTGAGGACACGGGAATCCACTCCGATCTTACCGTTGACGCAAACGGCAAGGTTACTGTGACCGTTTCCGAGTGCCCCATCATCATTCTGGCCGAATAAGCTCGAAGGGTGCATACGGCGAGAGCCGTATGCACCCCCTTTTTTGTCTGCGGGGAGAACCCACGGACATCATAATTTTTGGTCGAGCTTTTTTTAAAAAGCTCGCGCGGGTGTGGGGCGCGGAGCCCCACGTACACGGCCTTTCTTTTTTGCAAAGCTTTTTTCTTTGGGCCTTCTGCCTCCAAAGAAAAAAGCGTCAATAAAGTTACACAACCGCCCCGGCTACAAACGGAGGAGGTGCCCTATCAAGCCTTCTCCTGTGGGAGAAGGTGTCGGCGAAGCCGACGGATGAGGAGAACCATCCTCTGCACAGCTAATATTTGATGTACCATCCCCGTTTTTCGGTTGGTAAGTTACTTATTTTAAGGACAACAAGGTCTGTGCTCTCATTTTACGTGCACCGTCACAATGCTCTCCTCATCCACCACCTA
>JAGARU010000114.1 GCA_017622085.1 Clostridia bacterium
CACCATCCTCTCGGCCTATCGTCGCGGAACGTCTCTGCTTGAAACGCAAGCGTATGAGGAGGTCAAGAAGACCTTCTGCCGTGAGCGGGACTTCAAACCAATCCGCGAAATGTTGGACGGTGATTATAAGCCGTTCTTTGAGTATGTGGCGAAACAACAGATCAGCGCTCGTGTGTACCTCGACTATCTGAAGGCCTGTAACTTCCTCGGCCTGGATATGTCGGTGGACAAGAATAGATATCCTCACGACTTCATGCGTTGGCACGATATCCGCATTGACGAGTACAAGACCGCCAAAGCGTTGAAGGATCAGGAGGAGCGAGCTGAGCTTTACGCGAAATTTGCTTCTGTGGCTGAAAAGTATCTCCCGATGCAACACAACAAGCGGAGTGGCTTTGTAGCCATTATCGCAAGGAGCCCTGCCGATCTGAAGGTCGAAGGAGAGCTTCTGCATCACTGTGTCGGTGGTATGGGTTATGAGCAGAAATTTATCCGCGAAGAAACATTGATTTTCTTCATCCGTGCCAAGGATACACAAGAGACACCGCTGGTCACGGTAGAGTATTCGCTGTCCCAGAAGAAGGTGTTGCAGTGCTACGCAGACCATAACACAAAGCCCGCAGAGGATATTCTGCATTACGTCAACAAGGTTTGGCTGCCATACGCCAACCGCACCTTGAAACAAATTGCCGCATAAGGAGGAAAACATTATGGCTAATTACTATCGTATCACCGCATATCATCCCACGGAGGATTACTGCTTCATCGTGGATTCCCACGGCCGCTTTGAAAAGCTCTGGCAGTTCAGCTCCTACCTCGTGAACAAGGGGGTCAAGGTGCTGGAGGTCGCCAACGGAGACACGTTCTTGGATGGCAACATGAAGCGGGCTAAGGAGCATTCCGAATATCTGTATATCCAATCGGCTCAGCGGGGACAGCCTACGAGGACTACCGTGACCGTGGATGGGAAGACGTACCGTGCCGTGGAGATTTGCGGACGGCGTTACGTGCCGGATCGGAATGAGGTGGTCAGATGAGAAAGACCATGGAAGGTCAGTTATCCATATTCGATATCGTCATTGACCGCGAGACGGAGGCTCCCGTCGTGGAGCCTTCTGTCCCTATGGTGGCGGAGCCTGTTCGGGCGGAACGCTCGGATCGCAATGTGTGCCCCTACAAGGTGCCCACCGTGAACGATATTATCAAGCGGATCGACTCTGCCGCCTATAAGGTTGACCGAAGCCAGTTAATATCCGATGTGTTTGAGTGCGGTGCCATCAGCATTTCCAACGCCGTGGACTTCACACAGCAGGAACAGCGTGAGGAGCTTTACAAGCAGATCATGGGCAAGTATCAGCCTGGCGAGCGTGAGCTTCTGGCGGATATTTTCGGCATGATCTATATGCTCCTATCCTCGGTCGTTTACGATAACGGCAAATTCAGCGATTATCTTGGCGAGCTGTTTATGCGGTGCAATCAAGGCAATTCCAAAGCGGGACAGTTCTTCACGCCGTATCACATCTCGCAGTTTATGGCGAAAGTAGCCATAGGTGATGATGTGATTCAAAAAGCGGCGGATGATGGTATCCTGACCATCTGTGATCCCTGTTGCGGTGGAGGCGGTATGATGATCGCGGCGTTGGACACCCTCAAAAACGATTACGGCATCAATTACGCTCGTCATTGTTTCATTGAGTGCAGCGATATTGACCTTCGTTGCGTCCACATGACCTACTTACAGCTTTCCTTGGCGGGTGTTCCAGCCATCATCAAGCATCAAAATTCACTTACGCGGGAGCTCTGGAGCATCTGGAAGACTCCCGCTTTTGTTTTTCAGTACACGCGCTTTTGTCAATTTGAAAATTACGCATGAAAGGAAATCATTATGGAAATTGGATTTACATTTGAAAACAGCGGCATGAAGTTGGTCTGTATTGCCTTCTATTCGATAGGCAAACGTAACGTCGGTCTGTTTCGACGTGAAAGCGATGGAATGTATATCACCGCGCGGAACACGTCAAAAGAAGCCGATGGCTCATATTCATGGGCTTGGGGACATTACTTCCCTACCCTGGAGGAAGCCGAAAAGGACTACAAGGAGAGACTAAAAGAGATGTGTCAATACACGGATTAGCCGAAAAGACCGTCACGGGGAGCATAAAAACTCCCCGTTTTTTTATGTCAGGAACAGTTGGGGTAAAGTTTGGGTTTTGTTGGGGTAAAGTTTGGGTAAGGGTTGTTAGGCGTGTGCTTGTCTTGATACAAGTCGGGCTCGCTGCGCTCGCCCGAGACAAGCACACGCCTGCCACAACTTGACCGTCGCAACGCGGAAAAATCAAGCGCCGACGGATGCGAGGTCGCCGCTGAGCCGCTTGGCGAACCTTCGCATTTTTCCCGTCAGCGCGGACGTTGATTTTATGGAACCGGATTGGCCCGACGTTCTGCCGTCAGTTAGCCTTCTTCATTTGCTTGATTACCTCGGGGCTGACCTCTCCGATATATACCCCATCCTCAAAACAGGAGAAGTTATCAAAGAGCAAGAGCTTCTGATCTTCCATACCGATGGGGCACACCACGTCATCGTCCAGGATGTCGGATTTGAAATACTGGGGCAGCCCACGGGAATAAACGATCTTCTCCCCGGACTTTTCGATGTACTTCATGATATACGCCATGGCAGATCCCATCTCAGTACGGTCTCGGATGGGTTCCATATCGCAACGCCCGAAGCGTTCATTGAAATACGTGTTCTGAATTGTTACCTGACGGCGGTGGGTGTTGAAGTTATAGTCCTCCTTCTCATAGAGAATGCCCGGCATGGTTCCCTCGGGGATGTAGAAGATGCCGTGAAAATGAAGGCGACCGGTCTTGGGAGAGCGTTCCCAGACCCCTGCATACTTCCACCCCTTACGGGAACAAAAGCGGTTGAAGCAGACCGATAGCCGCTTTCGGAAGGTCTCCTCGGTGTGCAAACTTCCATCGTAGGTGAAGGTGCAGAAGTAATTGAACTCATGTAGGTTGACTTTGCGGCTGAACCGCATACGGCGTACAATCAGATTTCGTTGCTTGCGCTCCAGATGCTTGTCCACGTATTCGATAGCCTCCTGCTCGGTCTTGAAGTAGGGCCGCATCCCTTGGATCAGTTTGCCCCGCCTTGACCGTTTGGGTTCATACAGGAGCTTTTGATACAGTTCGTTGAACAACTCCTGCCGTGTGGCTCTGCGCTTCACAGCGGGCTTTTTTGGCTTTTCCGAGGGCTGTTCTTTTGTCGCATCATCCTCTGTTCCCTGCTCTGCGGTTGGCTCTTCCCGTGATTCATCAACCACAGCTACCAATTCCTCGGGAAGCTTTGCACCGTATCTTCTCGGCGCCGATCTTTTGGGTATGGCAATGTAATGACTGCCGTCGTAATAGACTTTGGTATCTTGGTATGCCATGATAATACCTCCATTTTTAGATTACGCCGACTGTCCGCTACGGACGCTCTATGCGAGCCTGTCAGCGTTTGTATAGTCCGTTAATAAAATAGCTGTTCTGCATTTTCAGTTCCTCCACTGTTGCTTTTTCAGTTTCGTAGGTTATATAGTCGTGAAGCCCTATCTTAGACTTCCGTGCCATGTCGTTAAAGTAATCGCTGAAACAATCCGTTGAAAATCGGTTCGCGTAAATCTTTTGGTTCATCAAGTAGTATTTCTTTTTCTCTATGTTGCCATCTTGTGTCCCACGCTCTTTCTCAATCTTGGAAATGCTATACCCGTATCGGTTATAGGTCGTGACGTAGTGTCGATAGATCGTTGCTGTGACTGATTTGAGGATATGCACCAATAACGTGTTATCCCCGCGCCTATGCCGGAAGTCGTAATAGAGAGCCATAAACCGCCCAAACAGCCATTCCTGCACCATTTCCTCAATTGTAAAGAACGGCAAAGCAAGCCTCTGTTCGCCGGAGGACACGACATGGACGATGTCACAAAGGTCACGGGCATCTGCCCCCCAGCTTTCGGGTCGTTGTTCATCGGTAAATACCTTGATAAACGGGTAGTGATCCACCGTGGCTGAGTGTCGGCACATCTTCAGCCACGCATTAAACAGGTCGTTTTTCTGATTGGTCTCGTCCTGACCCTTCTTGACCTCCTTCAACTCCAGATTGTTGCCACGCTCCTTGCCGACCTCGGTGATCGCCACCACGCCGAACTCAAAGCTACCTGCCTTCTCGTTATTCTCCACCACCTTCTTCCCGAGGCGGAGAACGTCAAAGTCGAGAATGTGGGCATAACGGCTGTTCTTGCCGTAGTCAAAGCGAAAGAAATCGAAGCTCCACATCGGGAAATTACCGGCATCCAAAAAGCGGTTGTCGGTGCGTATGGAATAGTTTGAGATAATGAGCGAGGACTGCATGACGTAGATGAAATAGGCTTGGGCGTAGGTTTCTAAAACATCGAAAAGGTCAGCACGGGTGAGACCGTTTTCATAGCTCATCCCGTACCGTTCCGCGTCGTAATTGTAAAGCTGTAGATTGCTATCCCCATGTTTGGCGTATCTCTGTTCCTTCAATCGTACCCATGCCTTGACAGTCGCCAGATTGTACACTGTCCCGAACTCCATGCACCTTCGTAGCTCCATCTCAAAGCAGACCCATGGGAAATACGGAAACTTCATGTCATTTTTTTGGAGTATGTCCAATGCCTTTTGTCTGAACATGACCTCCTGGGACAACGCCATATCCGTGATTATAGTGGTCTTTTTCTTTCCCATAGAGCCGCAGGTCATAGACACGATGGGAAGCTCATTGATGAACCCGCAGTTTCGCGCCTCCATGTGCCGGAGTTTGGCCAGGGCTACGGTCTTGCGGAAGTTCAAGAACAGTGCGCATGGGATGATGAGCAGGATCCACGCGGGGACATGGTGGTAGATCACCAACAAATCCACAAGGAGCTTGCCGAATTGGATGTAGAGAGTGTCGATGCGGTAGGACACGGCGAAGAAGAAATAGTACGATAGGAATTCTACCACGATGGTAACGGTGTTCAGACTGCACACCCAGATCAAGGATAGGATAACCACCAAAAAGATCTGTTCCTTGACAAAAGAAATATAGCCCAACACAAACCGCTTGATCGGTTGGTAATACGCCTGTGCGTATCGTTTGAACAATGTCAGCGGCACCGTATCTTGGTTGTGTTTGGTGTTTCCGCTACGGTAGAGCTGTTTGACCGCTACCGCCAATATGAGAATACACGGCAGCAGTACCAATCCCGCCTTTGAGATCACTTCCAGCTTTTCGGCAAACGCATAACCATATGCATGCAGGTTTTCAATATCGAATAGTCGTGATAGGTATTCTCCCACGCTTGCCCAGAACGCCGCCCATTCATCGGGAATGAGCCTCCATGGCATCACATCCGAGAAGTTATTGACGGTAGGCATAGTGTAATTGGGGATCCCAAGGAGCAGGCAGAAAAAGAACTTGATGGACAGCCCAAAGTCCCGGAATGCCTCTCCCATGCGGAGGTAGGATGTTTGGAACGTGGTTACTGCTTGCCATACCGTCCACGCAAATACCGCCAATGTAATGAGCCAATTAAGAACCGCAAGTCGTTTCTGTCTCTGCTTCAGCTGTTTCCTCATCGGTCACGCTCCCTTCGTAAGTGTCAATAGTAGTTTCTATTGTCGTTTCTCCCTCCGTAAACACAGAGGGCAGCCGACTCCCCGTGAACACGAGATAGCCGACTGCCCAAAGGATCACGGCAAGGAGAATGACAGCAAGTATTCTCTTAGCCGTTTTCATGCGCTAATCCTCCTTATCCTTATCGCGATTGTTTTTTCG
>JAGARU010000115.1 GCA_017622085.1 Clostridia bacterium
CGTAAAGGCTTTTAATGTGATTACCAAAAGCAACCGTCCTTATTTCCATGGTATGGATTTTGCCTATTCGTATAATGCAACTTATCCTCGACATAATCGTATCACACCCAGTCTCGAATGGGAGTCTTTTGACCCTATCCGTGAAACCAATCGATTCAAGGCAATCGTAGCCCAAGCAGAAGCCTTTGAAAAAGAAGAATAACGATGATCCACCTAAATCCCTGCTTGGCAAATATCAATGTTTCAGCCTCTGATGAGATTATTCTTGTCAGAGGCTTTTTATATAACAAAACTTACCTATAAAAAGCCCTCTTCTCGCCTTTTGGCACCGTAGCGTGTGCTTGTCTTATACAAGTCGGCTCGCTGCGCTCGCCGAGACAAGCACACGCCCGCCACAACTTGACTGTCGCAAACGGAAAATCAAGCGCCGACGGATGCGAGGTCGCCGCTGAGCCGCTTGGCGAACCTTCGCATTTTTCCGTCGGCGCAAGCATTGATTTTATGAACCTTGCGCGCAGTTTTTGCTTTTACACTTGACAAACTCATGCGTTTGTGCTATACTATACCAAATTCCATGAAAGGATGCAACCATGACCATTTGTCTGACTGTAAAAAAGGCAAACAAGCGCGGCGCGAAGAAACTCTGTGTTTCGTCGGGCTTGTATGGTCATACCCAAATTTCGGTGTAGTCTTTCGGGATATACGGATCATTGGATATAACGGTACAGGTCGATGTGTTTCGGTCTGTACCGCTTTTTATTTGTTTGAAAGGAGAAAAACTATGTCATCCAACCAAGAAAGAATCCTGCAAAAGTACGGTGACGGCACCAAGGAGAACCGCCGTGCCGAAAAGTCCCGTTCGGGCGCTTTAGAATTTCGTTATACTAAGCAGCATTTGGAGGGCTTTATTACCAAGACCGACCGCGTGTTGGAGGTGGGATGTGCCACGGGGTATTACGGCATGTACTATGCGGATAAGTGCCGTGAGTACGTGGGTATTGACATTGTTCCCGGGCATATTGAGATCTTCCAATGTAAGATCCACGAGGCGGGATTGAATAATGTTTCCTGCCGTGTAGGAGATGCCACGGATCTATCCGAGATCCCGGACAGAACCTTTGATGTGGTGCTCTGTCTTGGGCCTGTCTACCATCTGCCCCCCGACGAGCAGAATAAGGTGATGGCTGAATGTAGCCGGGTATGCCGTGACGGCGGCGTGGTGGCGATTGCTTACTTGAACAGTGTGGGTGAGTATGCGGGGTGCTGTGTTCATGACGAATGGCGGGCGCATTACCCAAACGAGCGTGCGAATGAGCTCGTATTAAACCAATACGTGGATGATGTTCACGAGGGTATATTCTTTTTCACTATGCCTGAGCGCATAGAGGCTGATGCGGCACAGTATGGTTTGGCAAAGATCAAAAACTTGGGAACTCATTTTTTAACCATGATGTCGGTGGTCAACAATATGACCGACGAGCAGTTTGCCCTGCTGGAACCGCTGTACGATCAAATGGTCTCTTCTGAAAGCTGTACGGGTATGAGCAATCACGCCCTGCTGATCTGCCGCAAGGAATCTGAAAAATCGTGAGTGGCGGGACATTGTTTAATAAATCCAGATTGCCCCGACGATCTGCTGTCAGTTTCCGATTAAGATTTATCCAGTAGAAATTCAAAACTCGCCAGTCCCGTCAGTTGACATTCCAATTTCCGTGTGCTATCCTGTTTATGCGCCATGGATGTTGGGGAAAAGTTGGGGTAAACCTTTGGTTTTTACTAAAAGTTGTGGAAAGAGTTGGGGTTTAGTTGCTTGTAATCGTCCCCGCGTTTATGGTATAATGTCACCGCATTTCACAGAAAAAGGAATAGTCACAGTATAGTTAGTTCGTATGCAAAGTGTCAAGCCAAGATAGATGATGCCGTAAGGCCGAGCCCGTGTTCCGAGGACGATATCGGAAGGTTGCACTCAAAGGCGTAATACGTTTTCATGACAGAAAAGCGTATTGCGCTTTTTTCGTGCCTTTTTCTCTGGAAAATACACCAGAAGGAGAAAACATTATTGGAAAGAGAGGTCAACATCATCACACACGGCGGCTTTGAAGTCAAACAAATGAGCGCGGCAGAGCGAGAGGCATTCATGTTGGCTCTGCTGGAGCGAGTTTTGGAGCTTCGGCGCAAGCGAAAGGAGGTAGACCATGCCATATGAAAAGGCAAAGATTTACTTCGACGGCAGTCACTACATCGGCATCCCACAAAACGAGGGAAAAAGTCCCGGGAAGGGCGGCTATCACGGAAACGAAAATGACGTAATGAGAACGGCTTTTGAAAAGGCCTACAAGGGCGCAACGGCCAAACGTAGAAAAGAGAAGGTTACGGAGATCATAGCGGAGCTGAAACCGCAATTTGAAAGCGAGGAACAGGCGACCGAATATGTCAAAGCAGAGATGGAGCGAATCCAACGGAATCTGATTGTGAGGCGGACGAGGTTAGCGCGAAAAATCAACCTTGGGACTTGGAATTACTTCTGTACCTTCACCTACGATGATCAGAAGCATACCGAGGACAGCTTCAAGACAAAGTTACGGGATTGCTTCAAGAAGATGTGCCACCGAAGGAACTGGATCTACATCGGCGTATGGGAGCGATCCCCGAACAGCAATCGCTTACACTTTCACGGGCTTTTCAACATTCCCGAAAATGCTATGGTCGGAGAATTGACGAAGCATCGTGATTATAGTACCAAGGCCCACCGGATGCAAACCACCTTGCAGAACAGTTACTTCACAGAGCGATTTGGAAGAAACGATTTTGAACCGATCAATAGGCAGGAGTTACCCAATGCTACCGCTTACCTGATGAAGTACATCGAAAAGTCTGGCGAGAGAATCGTGTATTCCAAAAATACACCCGCGTACTTCGTCTCGGATATTCTGGATGACGATGTGGTATGCACCATCGGGCAAGAGGACAGAAAACTCTTGCTATTCGACAATTTTATCTGTTTTGATGACGGGGTATATGTCGGTGAAGTCAGCCCCGAAGTCATCAAGCAAATGCCAAAGAAGAATTAAAACAAATTAGTCTTTCGCCTTGGTGGAGCGTAAACGAAACCGCCGTCGAGGTCAAGGGGTCGAAAATATCGCTGAAAAGCAGGAATTGACCGACATGGACGCAATATTTTCGCCTGTATCCCTTGACCTCTTTGGGCGGTTCCGTTTGGTCCGCTCCCGTCGAAAGACAAATCTAAAGACAAATCAGAAAGGAAAAAGAAATGAAAACAGCAGTTATTTACGCACGGTATTCCAGTGAACGGCAGACAGAACAATCCATCGAAGGTCAACTTCGGGTCTGTCACGAATTCGCTGAACGTAACAATCTGAAAATTATCGACACTTACATTGACCGGGCCATGACCGGCACAAACGACAACCGAGCGGCGTTTCAGAAGATGCTATCCGATAGTGATAAACCCCAGCCGTGGGAAATCGTATTGGTATACGCACTTGACCGTTTCGGTCGAAACTCCATCGAGGTAGCGGTCAACAAGCAGAGACTACAGAAGAACGGCAAGATCCTGATCTCGGCCACCCAGCGAACCTCGGTGAACATCGATGGCACACAGAATCTGGACGGCATCATCCTAGAAAACGTTCTGATCGGTCTGTCGGAATACTACTCCGCAGAGCTATCCCAGAAGATCCGTCGCGGTCAAAACGAGAGCCGATTAAAGGGAAACTTCGCAGGAGGTAAAGTTCCATACGGGTACACGACGGAAAACAAGAAGATCATTATACACGAAGAACGCGCCGAGATCGTGCGATGGATGTACCAGTCCTATTCTACCGGTAAGATCGTGCGCGAGATCATCGAGGAGCTGACCGCAAGAGGGGTCACACACATGGGCAAGCCGTTTAAGGCTAACACCATATACAAGATCCTCCGCCTTGAAAAATACATAGGTATCTACCGCCACGGGGATGAAGTGTTTACCAACATCTACCCGCAAATCGTCCCGACCGAGCTTTTCAACCGCGTGCAGACGATGCTTGCAAAGAACAAAATTGGCTCGTCCAGCCGAGAAGTGGTATTCCTACTAAAAAAGAAGGTTGTATGCGGTATCTGTGGGCGTCCCATCAATGGTGAAAGCGGTACTGCCCGCGACGGGACAACGAAATACTACTATAAATGCTCTAACAGAAAAAAGCACCACTCCTGTTCCAAGGAAAGTATCCGAAAAGCCGACTTGGAGGAAATGGTGCTGAACACGACGCTCATGCTGCTGAATAAGCCCGAGAATCTGTCTGTAATCGCCGAAGAAGTGATCGAGGTACATCGGAAGCGCGCCAGAGAACAGGCTGTCCTGACGCTCCTACGGGACGAGAGAAGCAAGGCGCAAAAGGCGGTGAACAATCTCATGAGGGCTCTGGAGGCCGGTATCTTTACCGCCACCACAAAAGACCGAATCACCGAGTTGGAATTGCAGATCGATGAGCTGAACGGACGGATCCTGAGCGAGGAGTGCAAGGAGGCCAATCTGCTTACCAAGGAGGATGTGGAGACGTTCTTGATGGACGCGCTAAAAGCGGAGCCGCAGCTACTGATCGACACCCTCATAGACAAGATCATCCTGTTCGATGACAGGATCGAGATCTTCTACAAATATGCGCAAAACAATAATCCCGACGAAATCTCACAAGAGATCCGTCGGGATTTCTGTTTGCCTTCGGGGAAGGTTTTGACCGCAACATATCGGCATTTGATCTATGCTGCCGACTTCGGGACATAAAGAAAAACCAGCCAAACCGTTTGGTTCGACTGGTTCTACTATGGTGGAGATAAGCGGGATCGAACCGCTGACCTCTTGAATGCCATTCAAGCGCTCTCCCAGCTGAGCTATACCCCCAGGGTTGCTTTCACAACGGTATGATTATATCATACCTTTCTTTTTTTGTCAATAGGTTTATCAAAAATAATTTTGAAAATTTTCTCGAGAATTTTGCGCGAAATTTTCGAAAAAAATGTTGTAAGTACTTGCTTTTTTCTTACTCATGTGGTATAATGGTCAAGCAGTATGTGTAAAGGGATTTCCCTTTCTTTACAAAACTTATCGTCCCACGGGCGAAAACAAATTTTAAGAATGGAGTATTTACCATGAACAAGAGCCAACTGATCAAAGCCGTCGCTGATAAGAGCGAACTCACCCAGAAGCAGGTAGGCGAGGCCTGGACCCTGATCGAAGAAACCATCCTGGAAAATCTTGCCGCCGGTGAGAAGATCCAGCTTTCCGGTTTCGGTACCTTCGAGGTTCGCGAGAGAGCCGAGAGAGCCGGCCGTAACCCCAAGACCGGAGAGGTCGTTACCGTTCCCGCTTGCAAGTACCTCGCTTTCGTTTCCGCTAAGGCAGTTAAGGAGAAGCTGAACTGATATGCGCCTTGACAAATATCTGAAGGTAACCCGCATCATAAAGCGCCGTACTGTCGCCAACGATGCCTGCGATGCCGCGCACGTTGCTGTCAACGGCCGTCCCGCCAAGGCTTCCTATGACGTGAAGGTCGGAGACGTGATCGAGGTCACCTTCGGGGCAAGAGCACTGAAATTCAAAGTGCTTGACGTTAAGGAGACCGTTGGTAAGAACGATGCCTCCTCTCTTTACGAGGTCATTGACTGACGCGGTTTGTTTTCAAGCTTCACGGTTCATAAATTTTCATCCCTTCGCATATGTTTTTGATGATATCAATCATTTGCGGAGGGATGAAAATGAACGGACTCACAGATGATCGCCGTAACGCAGGTTACGGAGAATCAATTTCAATCAACAAAGCATCACAGGTTAGCGCTTCCCTGCCTTCCCATACCCTTTGTCTGACCGATCGGCAAAGCCTCTCTTTACACGGCATTACCGACGTGCTCGGTTTTGACGAATCTACCGTTTTTTTGGTTACGTCTTGTGGGCGCTTAACTTTGGATGGTAGCGGCTTGCATATCACAGTCCTGAATCTGACGGACGGTGTTGTCGAGGTTACGGGAAAGCTTTACGGACTCTATTATGAGGATGCCGCATCCGATCAAGACCGTTCGGACAAACACAAGGGCAAGCGGGGATTCCTCGGCCGCATTCTTTCCTGAGAGGTGCGAGGCGGATGGAAATTTCCCAACGACTCCTGTGTTTTTTGTTTCTCGCGTCCTTTGCATTCGGAATCCTGCTCGGACTGTTTTACGATTTTTTGTATCTTCTTCGTTTTTTTATTTTCCAGCCATCCAAGCAAAAACCGACAGCTGCGGATTTAAGAAACGTTCGCTTGGGTATGCCTGTACGGATCTTCCTCTTTTTTGAGGATCTGATATTCATCCTTTGCGGAGGCACAGGACTTTTGCTGCTCATTTATCTGATCAATGACGGGGTTTTCCGCTTATGGGGTCCCGGGGGGATGCTTGCCGGTTTTTACGTCTATCGTGTTACGGTAAGTTCTTGGATGACAAAGATATGCGAGCATTTGATCTCCCTGTTGTGGCGTATACTGAAATGGATCATACGTTTGGTTTATTTACCGATCCATGTGTTGGGGCAATGGATCTACCGTCTGCTCTTCTCTCCTCTGCTTCGGTTTATTTCCTACAAACGATATCAAAAAAAGCAGCACCACGCCGAAAAAATCATGGAAGCGTTTTTATCAGAAGCTGATCTTGCGTTTACGGATCAGAATGAAGTTTTATGGAACAATTAAAAGGCGGTATGTATATGTCAAATGAAAACGGCAAAAATCCTTATGAGCCCACGGAGTCTTTGACGGAAGTTCCCGAAACGGTATCTGCTTCGGCAGATGATGAACAAGAAGCCAAATTGGGCCTCTTCATGCTTGCCAAAGTTGTACTTGGGGTTGTTGTTTCGGTTTCTCTGATCATCAGTATTTCCTGCCTCATGCAATTTAACCGCTTGGAGAAAGAACGAAAAGCATTGGAAGAAGACCTGAAAAAGCACAATGAAGTGATCGGCGAATTACAACACATCATCAATTCCCCCGAAGATGAATCCTATATTATTTCCGAGGCAAAACGCATCTTTGGATACTACTTCCCTGACGAAAACATTTATCATCAGGATTGACAAAAGCCCCCAGCAACGCCCAAAGAAAGGAGACAACGATGGCTGAACAGCAGAAAAAAGGCGGCAAAAAAGTAATTGCCCAAAACAAAAAAGCATATCACGATTATTTTGTTGACGAGCGCTATGAGGCCGGTATTGCTCTCTTTGGCACAGAGGTTAAAAGTCTTCGCAAGGGCGCTGTCAACCTCAAGGATTCGTACTGCTCGATTCAAGGCGGCGAAATATTCGTTCACGGAATGCATATCAGCCCTTATGAATTCGGCAACATTTTTAATCGCGAGCCGCTGCGGGACCGTAAGCTGCTCATGCACCGCCGTGAAATCATGAAATTGAACGGAGCGTTAACACAAAAAGGATTGACACTCATTCCTTTGTCGCTCTATTTTTCGGGACCCTACGTCAAGGTCGAGCTTGGATTATGCCGCGGTAAAAAGCTGTATGACAAGCGTGCATCCATCGCAGAGGCAGAATCCGACAGAGAGATCGAACGACGCATGAAATCCAGATCTCACGGTTACGACGACTACGACTGATCTCCCTGATGAGTCAAGTTAAATACCAAAACAACTGACGGCACAAAATTTCTCTTTGGGACGGTTCCCTGTTTTTATGGGGGTGTACCGGTTTCGACGGGGATCTTGAAGTGTGATAAGCGGGTCAGGCCGGGTAATCCTGTCAACTGCCCAACCTTAAAAAATAAACGACAACAATACTGTTGCTCTTGCAGCCTAATTGGCTGTGACGCGGCCCATTGCGCCGCCCGTCTCCCGGAGAAGGACCACGGTCTCCGCTGAGGCGTCATGTAAGTGGTGAACTTGCATCGGTATTTCGCCATTGAACCGATCAAGCACAAAATGGCTGCTTGCGTTACGGTTTGTTCCTGTACCGTGCCGTGAGGAGATCTAAACAGTAACTGCACCCGGAGAAAGTTGCATGAATGGGTTTTCGGACAGGGGTTCGACTCCCCTCACCTCCACCA
>JAGARU010000116.1 GCA_017622085.1 Clostridia bacterium
AGCCGTGGGGGCTATGCTACCCGTTCAACGCTTTTTTCTTTGAAGCTATAGGCACAAAGAAAAAAGCTTTGCAAAAAAGAAATGCCGTGTACGTGGGGCACGCGCCCCACACCCCCGCGAGCTTTTTAAAAAAAGCTCGACCAAAAATTGCCGACACCCTCGGGTGAGCGTGTGCGCTGACGTGTGATCAAGCGGCGATCTCGCCAGCGGGGGCTTCCCCGCAAAAAAAGCTTGACCAAAAATTACTGTTTTCGTCACCCTCGGGGGAGCGTGCGCGTTTACAAGTGAGCAAGCGCGGAAGCTTGCCCGCCGGGGCTTCCCGGCTGGCGATCATTCGCCTTTCTTCCGGTCGTGGCGGAGAATGCCGACGGTGATGGAGATCAAATTCAGCGTCTCGCAGGCGATTGCGCCGATGGAGTGGCTATAAATATTATACATCAGCCACAGCGGTGAGCAAACGAGGCCGAACATACGGGTCATCTTACCCTTGCCGTAGCGGAAGCTGACGGTGGACAGCACCATGGCAAGGACGGGGAGCCATTCGGCCAGCATGCGCGGGAGAGTGGGCTCCACGCCAAACACGGTAAAGATCAGCACGTAGGAGGCTACGTAGGCTGCGCCAAAGCCCATTTGCCAAACCGGACGGTCGGCCTTGGTGCGAGTGGGATTCAAAAAGACCAAGGCGCGCAGGACGGCCACCACGTTCAAAAGTCCGCCGGCCATGGCGCCCAGCATAAAGTAGCTGAGGCCAAACAGGCCGGAGCCGAACAGCTGGAGGGTCAGGATCCCCTTTTGATTTTTTCTCTGATAGGACAGGCAATTAAATGCCATGGCCACAAGGCTGATGATTTGCGCCGCAAGCTCCATCGGATACCTCACGTGGAAAAGTTCTTTATCTCTCGCATTGTACCACAGGGCGATAAAAGAATCAAGGGGGCGCCCTCTTGATTCTTTTCGCAGATTGTGGTAAAATACCGAGTATGAAAGGCGGTGCCAAAATGAAACGATATCTTTATCCCTCAAACCTATATCTTCCCGATTTTGACCGGGTGGACGGCCGCAAGTGGGCGACCGTAGCCTGTGACCAGTTTACCAGCCAGCCGGAATACTGGCGTGCGGCGCGAGCTTTGGTGGACGGAACGCCCTCCACCATGGATCTGATGCTCCCGGAGGCGTATCTCGATCGGGAGGCGGAGGCCGTTCCTCTGATCAACGGCAAAATGCACGATTATTTACGGGACGTTTTGCTGGAATACAAGGAGGCTATGATCTATCTTGAGCGTACCCAGTCTGACGGACGCATTCGCCGCGGTATCGTAGGTGCCATTGATTTGGAGGAGTACGACTACACCAAGGGCGCCTCCACTCTGATTCGGGCAACGGAGGGCACGGTTTTGGAGCGGATCCCGCCCCGTGTGGCCATCCGTCGGGGTGCGCCCATTGAGATGCCCCACATTATGATTCTGATTGACGACCCGGAGCGCACGGTGATCGAGCCCATTGCGGCACGCGCTGACGCCTATCGCACGGCCTATGACTTTGATCTGATGCTGGGCGGCGGCCACGTGAAGGGTAAATTTATCTCCGGCATCGGCTTTGCCGCCATCAACCGTGCTCTGGCCGAGTTGGCTACGCCGGAAATGATGCAAGCGAAGTATGGGGTGGAGACCTCCCCCCTTCTGTTCGCCATTGGCGACGGCAACCACTCTCTGGCCTCGGCCAAGGCGCTTTACGAGGAGATCAAGGGAGAGATCGGCGCAGAGGCGGCCGCCTCCCATCCGGCGCGCTACGCGCTTTGCGAGATCGTTAACCTCCACGACGAAGCGCTGGACTTTGAGCCCATCTATCGGGTGCTCTTCGGCGTTGAGCCGGAGGCCTTTGTGGCGGAGCTTTCCGCCCATCTTGCAACCCTTTCCGGCACCGCCGCGCCCCAGACCTTTACACTGGCGGCCGGGGAAGCCCGCTGGAATCTGCGGGCGGAGACGCCGGTTTCCCAGCTGGCGGTGGGCACGGTGCAGGCCTTTCTTGACGATTACGTGGCCACCCATCCGGGTGTGACTGTGGACTACATTCACGGGGAGGACACCGCCTGCCAGCTGGCGGAGCGGGAGAACACCGTGGCCATTCTCTTTGACGGCATGGCCAAAAATATGCTGTTCAAAACCGTTATCTGCGACGGCGCCCTGCCGCGCAAGACCTTCTCCATGGGTCACGCGCAGGATAAGCGCTACTACGTGGAGTGCCGTAAGATCCGATAAGTTTTCGTTGACCTGCGGTCGCGGTTGTGGTATAATTTTGGCAACCTGTCGGTGTCCTTGCCCTTTGCCTTGAAGTATTATTTTGCCGATATGCGGACGGAGGGTGTGGCATTCCTCATCTACTTCGTCATTATAGCCGCCTGCGGTGGCATTTTTGTGGAGGCCACCTCGGCCTCTCTGGCGCTTTTGTAGCGCTTCTACACAATAAGGAAAGAAAGGAGGATCGCCATGCTGGAATCGATCCGCTCTCCCCGGGATATCGATGGCCTGTCGGAGAAAGAACTGAATGACCTGGCCGGCGAGCTTCGCGCGGTGATCCTTGATACAGTTGCCAAAAACGGCGGCCATTTAGCCTCCAACCTTGGCATGGTGGAGGCGACCCTTGCTCTGCATCGCACCTTCCGTGCCCCGGAGGACACCATCCTCTTTGACGTCAGCCACCAGGCTTACACCCACAAGCTGTTGACGGGACGGTACGGCCGTTTCTCAACTCTCCGCGCCTTTGGGGGGCTTTCCGGCTTTACCACTCGCGGCGAGAGCGAGTACGACGTGCTCACCGAGGGACACAGTGGCTCGGCCTTGTCTGCCGCCCTCGGCTTAGCGGAGGCCAACCGCCTGACAGGCAAGAATGCCTACGCCGTGGCCGTGGTGGGAGACGGCTCTCTGACCAACGGCATGGTCTACGAGGCACTGAACAACTGCGACGGCAAGGATCTGAATCTGATTCTTTTGATTAACGACAACGAAATGTCCATTTCTCCGAACGTAGGCGGTCTGCATCGGTATCTGTCCCATATCCGCGTCAGCCGGGGATACTTTTCCTTCAAGCGTGGCTTTGAGCGGTTTTTGTCTGCCATTCCGTTGGTGGGCAGGGGACTTGCCGTGTTCCTCAAGCGCGTCAAGGACGGCTTTAAGCGGTTGTTTGTCAAGAATAACATTTTCGAGGATCTGGGTCTCATCTATCTTGGCCCCGTGGACGGCCACGACGTGAAAAAGCTGTCCATGGTGCTGGAGGAGGCCAAGACCAAGCACCAGCCCTGCGTGGTGCACATGATCACCAAAAAAGGCATGGGCTACTCCTTTGCGGAGGCAGAGCCCGGTCGCTATCACTCCATCGGCTCCTTTGACCCGCTGTCAGGGGCGGCGGAGCGGAAAAACGAGGACTTTTCTGCCCGTATGGGCGAGCATCTGTGCGTGTGCGCCGAGAAGGATGACCGCATCTGCGCCATTACCGCCGCCATGTGCGACGGCACGGGACTGACCGCTTTTGCCCGCCGCTTCCCGGAGCGGTTCTATGACGTAGGTATTGCGGAGGAGCATGCCATCACCTTTGCCGGTGGATTGGCCGCCGGCGGCCGAAAGCCGGTGGTGGCGCTGTATTCTACCTTTGCTCAGCGGGTTTACGATCAGATTCTCCACGATATTGCCATCCAGAAGCTGCCGATGGTTCTGCTTTTGGACCGCGCCGGTCTGGTTCCCGGAGACGGCGTGACCCATCAGGGTATTTTCGATTATTCCCTGTTCTCCTCCGTTCCCGGGGTTGCGGTGTATTCGCCGGAAACCTATGAGGAGCTGGAGCTGACTATGGATCTGGCGCTGGCAGAGGACAAGCTTTCGGTGATCCGCTATCCCAAGGGCAACGCTCCCGCCAAGCGAGAAGGCGCTCTTTGGCAGGCAGAGGCACTTTTGGAGCATTCCGCAAATGTGGAGGAGGCGGAGGTTGTCCTCGTCACCTACGGCCGTATGGCCGCCGTAGCGGAGAGGGCGGCCGCGCTTCTGGCGGAGGAGTACTCCGTCGGCTGGATCAAGGCCGTGCAGGTGTTCCCCACGCCCCATGAGGCAGTAGAAAAGCTGACGCCCCGGGCCAAGCTGGTTTATTATTTGGAGGAAGGCATTGCCTCCGGTGGCTTTGCGGAAAAAATGGCCGCACGCCACTCGGGCAAGGGAGGGGCCGTGACCCACGCGGTGGAGGGCTTTGTGCCCCACGGCGAGTTGGCGGATCTGAATCGCCTCTGTGCCTTCACCCCCGAGCAGGTTGCCGAGCGTGTGCGTAAAGCGCTTTCGGCGCTTTGACCGATCACGAATAGGATAGAAAAGCCACTCAAAGAGCTGTTTGCTCTTTCGGGTGGCTTTTTGATGTCAGATCCGGCTTCTTTGGTCGCTGATTGCACAAAACAAAACATGTATACTTGTGCAATTTGTCAAAACGACGAAGGCGAGCGGGGAAGGCCGCGCGGGTGTTTGTTGAAAGTGCCGTTTCGACAAAAAAGGCAAAAAAGGTGTTGACAAAAGGGAGGGGGAGTGATATACTACCAAAGGCCTCGAGCGAGAGACACCTCCTCAAAAAAGTTTTAAAAAACTTAAAAAAAGGTGTTGACAAAGAGGGCGAGAAGTGATATACTAACAAGGCTGACCTCGCGAGAGGGAAGCGACGGATCTTTGAAAATTGAACAACGACGAAGCTAAGAAATTAGCTTTGCACACAAAGAAGGAACTCGAAAATTCTTTTGAAGAAAAAGAGAACTCGAA
>JAGARU010000117.1 GCA_017622085.1 Clostridia bacterium
AGGATAGCACATCAAATATTAGCTGTGCAGAGGATGGTTCTACTCATCCGTCATGCTACGCATGCCACCTTCCCTGCTAGGGAAGGCTCTTTTGAGCGCTTCCTCCGGCGGTAGCCGGGGCGGTTGTGCCACTTGTACGACGCCTTTTCTTTTGTGGCCGCAGGCGCAAAAGAAAAGGCTTGGCGAAAAGAAAACGCCGTGTACGTGGGGCACGCGCCCCACACCCCCGCAAGCTTTTTAAAAAAAGCTTGACCAAAAATTATGACGCCAGCGGGGTCTTCCCCGCCCGCCACCCTCGCGTGATCGTGTGCGCCGACGTGTGAGCAAGCGGCGCCCAACTACGTAAAAAATTACTCTCAGGAGGATAAATTATGCTATTCAACAAAGATGCCAACCGGGTGTTGGCGATTTTTGAGGAGCTTTGCGCGATTCCCCACGGATCGGGCAACACCGACGCCATCAGCGCCCACATTGCGGCCTTCGCCGAGGGGCTTGGCCTGCCCTGCATTCGCGACGGCGCCAACAATCTGATCATCAAAAAGCCCGGGACCCGCGGCTATGAGGATCATCCTGCGGTGATCCTGCAGGGTCACATCGACATGGTGTGCGAAAAAGATCCCGACGTGGAATTTGATTTTGAAAAGGACAGTCTGAAGCTCCGTCGGGAGGGTAAGTTCTTGATGGCCACCGGCACCACGCTGGGCGGTGATAACGGCATCGCCGTGGCCTTTGCCATGGCGCTCCTTGAGAGCAAGCGCATTCCCCACCCGCCGCTGGAGATCGTTTTGACCTCCGACGAGGAGATCGGCATGCTGGGCGCCGCCGCCCTTGACCCCTCTCCCTTGGAGGGTCGCATCATGCTGAATCTGGACTCCGAGGAGGAGGGCATCTTTACCGCCGGATGCGCCGGCGGTGTGCGCCTCCACCTTTCCCTGCCCGTGAACCGCTGCGCCTGCGAGGGCCAGGCCTACCGTCTGACCGTCAGCGGCGGCAGTGGCGGACACTCCGGCGCGGAGATCCATCGGGGTATTGCAAACGTGGTGCGCCTGACCGCCAATTGCCTGAAGGAGGCCGACGGCCTCCGACTGATCACCCTCAGCGGCGGCGGCAAGGACAACGCCATCCCCTCCCATTGTGTGGCCGAATTTGTAGCTGACCCCGCCTCCTTCCCTAAAATGGAGGCCGTATTTGCCGCCGCAAAGGACGCTCATGCTAAAACCGA
The DNA here is from genome assembly GCA_017622085.1 of Clostridia bacterium. Taxonomy (GTDB): domain Bacteria; phylum Bacillota; class Clostridia; order Oscillospirales; family CAG-272; genus RGIG8715. The sequence continues at coordinate 1,223 of JAGARU010000117.1, forward strand.
CCCCAATCTGACCTATACCTGCGAGCCCATCGACGGCGGGGACGCGCTGGACGAGGCCTCCACTAAGGCCACCCTGCGCCTCCTCACAGAGACCCCCGACGGCGTGCAGGCCATGTCTCCCATTGCGGGACTGGTGCAGACCTCGCTGAACCTTGGCATCGCCTACGTGGACGCGTCCGCTCACGCCACCTTCCTTGTGCGTAGCTCCGTGAATCGGGAAAAGGCCGACCTCCGTGCCCGCCTTGAGGCCTTTGTTGCCGAGCTGGGCGGCACCTCCGACGCCTCCGGCGACTACCCCGCATGGGAATATCGGGAAAATTCTCCCTTCCGCGAGAAGATGATCGACGAGTACGACAAGCTCTACGGCAAGTACCCCCGTGTGGAGGTGATCCACGCCGGCCTGGAATGCGGTCTGTTCTCCGACAAGCTCCCCGGCCTTGACGCCGTGGCCATCGGACCCGAAATGTACGACATCCACACCCCCCGCGAGCGCCTGTCCATCCCCTCCGTTAAGCGCACGTGGCGGTTCATCAAGCAGATCCTGAAGGCCCTTTAAGAAAGGAGTTCTCCATGAAATTTTCTGAAATGCCCTACGCCCGCCCGGACGTGACCGGGTTTTTGAGCGAACTGAACGCCTTGGCCGAGACCATCCGCACGGCCGCCGATGCCGCCGCGCAGGTGGAGGCCTATCGCCGCTTTGGCGCCATATCCGACGAATTTTACACCATGGCCTCCCTTGTGAGCGTGCGCCATACCATCGACACCCGCGACCCCTTCTACGACAAGGAGCAGGAGTTTTTTGACGAGATTTCCCCCTCCGTGGAGGAGGGCGTGCAAGCCATTACCCGCGCCCTTCTGGAATCCCCCTACCGCGCAGAGCTGGAAGCGGCCCTCGGCAGCCTGCTCTTTACGAATCTGGAAATTTCCGCCCGCTCCTTCGTGCCCGAAATGATGGAGCTGATGCAGGAGGAAAACAAGCTCTGCACCGCCTACGAAAAGCTCCGTGGCGCCGCCATGGTGCCGTGGGAGGGCGAGAGCATTCCCCTGCCCATGCTGGGCCCCTATAAGAATTCCCCCGACCGGGCGGTGCGCCGTCTGGCCTTTGAGACGGAGGCCGCCTTCTACGACGAGCATCGGGCGGAGCTGGACGAGATTTTTGATAAGCTGGTCAAGTGCCGCAACAAGCAGGCGCGGATGCTGGGCTACGAAAACTTCATTCCCCTGGCCTACGACCGACTGGGACGCAATTGCTACGGCCCCAAGGAAGTGGACGCCTTCCGCCAGCAGATCCGCACGGATATCGTGCCCGTGGTAAATCAGCTCCGGGCGGAGCAGGCTAAGCGCATTGGCGTGGATTCCATCAAAATCTACGACAACGACCTGCTGTTCCCCGACGGAAACGCCACCCCCAAGGGCTCGGCGGAGGACATTCTTGCCGCGGGCAAGGAGATGTACCACGCCCTCGCCCCCGAAACGGCGGAATTTATTGACTTTATGTACGACAACGAGCTCCTTGACGTGCTCTCCAAGGAGGGCAAGGCCGCCGGCGGCTACTGCACGGAGTTCCCCCTCTACCGCGCACCCTTTATTTTCTCCAACTTCAACGGCACCGCCGGGGACGTGGACGTACTGACCCACGAGGCCGGTCACGCCTTTGCCGCTTACCGCGCCTTTGCAAACAACGTGCCCTCCTACTACCGTAACCCCACCATGGAGGCCTGCGAGGTACATTCCATGACCATGGAGTTCCTGACCGAGGCTTACCACGATAAGTTCTTTGGGGATGCCACGGGCAAGTATAAGCTGGGTCACTGCGCCAATGCCCTGACCTTTATTCCCTACGGATGCATGGTGGACGACTTCCAGCATCGGGTGTACGCAGACGAGAATCTGACCCCCGACCAGCGCCATCAGGTGTGGCAGGAGCTGGAGAGCATCTATCGCCCGTATTTGGAGCTTGAGGATCTGCCCTTCTTCTCCCGTGGCGCCACCTGGCAGAGACAGCTCCATATTTATACCTATCCTTTCTATTATATTGATTACTGCATGGCGCAAGCCATGGCCTTCCAGTTCTGGTGTCTGGCCATGGAGGATCCCGCCGAGGCCTGGCGCCGCTATCTGGCCTTTGTGGATCTGGCCGGAACCCGCACCTTCGAGGAGCTGGTTCAGTCCGCCGGAATGAGTCTTCCCTACGCACCCTCCTCCATGCACGCCATCGCCACCCGCATCCGCACGTGGCTGGATGAAAATCAGTAGTGAAAACGAATCCCCCTCGTCGGCCTCCGACGAGGGGGATTGCTTTGTAAGCACCCGCTGGCGAGATCGCCGCTTGCTCACACGTCAGTGCACACGCTCCCCCGAAGGTGTCGGCAATTTTTGGTCAAGCTTTTTTTAAAAAGCTTGCGGGTTCGGGCAGCGCCCGAAGAAGCGGCATTTCTTTTTTGCAAAGCTTTTTTCTTTGTGCCTACGGTCTCAAAGAAAAAAGCGTCTAACAAATAGCACATCTGCCACGTCTGCAGGGGTGGGAAACGATCCTGCGGCAGGGGAGGGGCTTGCTCCTCCCGCTTAAAAAGCCCCTCGCGCTCTGCATGTGC
>JAGARU010000118.1 GCA_017622085.1 Clostridia bacterium
GCTTGTTTCACGCTTTTTTCTTTGGAGGCAGAAGGCCCAAAGAAAAAAGCTCGGCAAAAAAGAAAGGCCGTGTACGTGGGGCTCCGCGCCCCACACCCGCGCAAGCTTTTTAAAAAAAGCTTGACCAAAAATTAACGACACCTTCGGGGGAGTTTGTGCGCTGACGTGTGAGCAAACGCCGAATCTTGGCCGCCGGGCCTTCCCGGACTTCCCCGCCGGATGCTCTTGCAAATAAGACCCCCCCTCGCCGGCCATGCCGGTGAGGGGGGGTCGTTCGCTATTACGTTTTTTCGGTAACGGAGGAGTCGTCGACAACCAGTCGGCGAACCCAGGTCTTTTGGCGGAGCATGCCATAGCCGAGGATGCACTTGACAACATCCATGCCCTGGCAGATGGGGAAGATCCAGTAAATACTGAGAGAGGTGTACCCCGTCAGAAGGAAGGCAAGGGGCACGGTGAGCGCCCACATGAAAATACTGTCAAAAACAAAGGTGATCAGCACCCGGCCACCGGAGCGAAGGGTAAAGTAGGCACTGCAAGCGTAGGAGGCAAAGGGCATCAGAATGCCGTAAACCCCGATCATGTACGCCGCCAAGGAGCGCACCTCGTCGGTGGTATTATAAATCTGAGGGAACAGAGGCGACAGCGCCAGGAGCAATGCGCCGATGCCCACAGAGCAGGCAACGGAAAAGGCAATCATCTTGCGGTCCGTATCCACCGCCTCCTCCAGATGACCCGCGCCCAGAAGATTACCTACCACAATGGCAATGGCCGTGGCCAAAGACATATAAACAATATTAAAGAACTGGGTTACCGTGGATGCAATGTTGGACGCGGCCACCACGTCCAGCCCGCGCAGAGAGTAGCAACGGGAAACCATGGTAACGGCGGATGCCCAGAAGAATTCGTTTGCCATCAGAGGCAAGCCCTTGGCCACCACCTGCGATACCAACGCACGGGGAATCCGGAACGAGCGGTACGCCCCGCGGATAAAGCCGTGCTTGGCGCGGCTGAGATGGGTGTAGAGCACCACTGCGATCAGCTCCACCACGCGGGAGGTGACCGTTGCAATGGCCGCACCCTTGACGCCCAAGGCCGGCGCGCCGAACAGTCCGAAAATAAGCACCGCATTGAGACCGCAATTTACCAGAACCGCCGCCAGGCTGGCCAGCATGGGAACCACCGTCTGCCCCGTCTCACGAAGTGAGGAGGCGTAGATCTGCGCGACAGTATAAGGGATCAAGCCAAGCATCATCAGCTTAAGATATTCCTCACCCAAGGCAAGCGTCAGGGCAAGGTCGCCCTCTATACTGCCGTCGTGAAGAAACTGGTTGATCAGCGCCGTTCCGCCAAAGCGGAACACGGCCAAGCCCGCAAAGGTGGCCAGAAGCGCAATGATTACCTTGAAACGGAAGGTGTGCATCTCGCCCTCGTCGTCTCCCTTGCCGTGGAACTGGGACATGAAGATGCCCGCCGCGGAAATGGCACCGAAGATCAGCAGGTTGAATACAAACAAAAGCTGATTGACGATGGAAACGCCCGACATGGGCTCAGTACCGAGTGTGCCGACCATAATGTTGTCAAGAAGGCTTACAAAGTTGGTGATGCCGTTCTGGATCACGATGGGAATGGTGACGGTCAGCACCATTCGGTAAAATTTGCGATCGCCGATCAGTTTGGACACGGTTTACCCCTCCGAAATACGTAGTTACCTCCTTATCATACCACGAAAATGGGGAGAAAGTCAACGATTCCCTTGACTTTTCTCCGCTTTTGCGTTATGATTATTCGGTAATCTTACAAAATACCGAGGCTCTTCGATGAATCGCGTGATCACTTTTATAAAAAAGAATACCGTTCTTTGTATCGCCATTCTCGCGGCCATCGTAACGGCATTTTTCGTGCCTCCCGACGGAGAATACCTCTCCTACTTTGACTTTCGCACCCTGACCTGCCTGTTTGTGACGCTGGCGGTGATCTGCGCGCTGAAAAACATTCGCTTCTTTACCGTTCTGGCTCGGCGCATCGTGCGCATGACGGGCAACCTGCGGGGCGCGGTGCTGGCGGTGGTGTACATCACCTTTATCGGCTCCATGATCATTGCAAACGACATGGCCCTTCTTACCTTCCTGCCCCTGGGCTACTACATCCTGCGCGACACGGGCAACGAGCGGTACATGGCCTTCCTCTTTACGGTGCAGACCATTGCGGCCAATCTGGGCGGCATGCTTACCCCCTTTGGCAACCCTCAGAATTTGTACCTTTACAGCTATTTTGCCATCCCCAACGGCGAATTTTTGCAGATTATGGTGGGTCCCTTTGCTTTGGCTACTCTGCTTGTGACCTTATGCTGTCTGTTCCTGCCGCTGACGCCCCTTTCCTTGGGCGCAGGCGAGGATACCAAGCTGCCGCCCCTGCGGACTGCCTACTACCTTGTGCTGTTTGCCTTGGCGATCCTCATGGTGTTCCGGCTGATTCCCTACCCGGTTTTGCTTGTTTTGACGCCGGTAGCCCTGCTGTTTGCCGACCGACGGGCGCTGGGGCAGGTGGATTACGGACTGCTTGGCACCTTTGCGGCCTTCTTTGTGTTCTCCGGCAACATGGCGCGAATTCCCCAAGTAAACGAATTTTTCTCAGCCCTTTTGGCAAAAAACACCCTGCTCTTCAGCGCGATGAGCTGTCAGCTGATCAGCAACGTGCCCTCCGCCATTCTGCTCTCCCGCTTTACGGAGGACTACCCCGCTCTTCTGATGGGCGTGAACGTAGGCGGAACGGGAACGCTGATTGCCTCCCTTGCCAGCCTGATCACCTTCCGCGAGTACACCGCGCGGTGTCCGGGTAAGGGACTGAACTATCTTGGCATCTATTCCCTCTTCAGCTTTGGTTTTCTGGCCATTTTGCTGGTGGCCTGTCAATATCTGTTCCTGTAAAGGAAAGGAGTTTTTATGATTAAAGTTGCGATTTTTGATCTGGACGGCACCTTGGCCGACACCATGGGCGACCTGATGACCGCTATGAACGGTATGCTCCGGGAGCTGGGCTTCCCCACCCGCACAAAGGAGGAGCTGCTGACCTTTATTAACAACGGTGCTTATCGATTCGTTCAGCATTCTCTGCCCGAGGCGATCCAGGAGGACGAGCTGATCATGGCCACCGCCCTTGAGACCTACTCCCGTCACTATGCAAAGTGCTACGTGGAAAAGACCCACGCCTATGCCGGCATAGAGGAGGCGCTCCGCACCCTTCAGCACAGCAACGTGCGCCTTGCGGTACTCTCCAACAAGCAGGACGAGTTTGTGAAGAATATTATTAAAAAGCTGTTCCCCGCCGACCTCTTTGAGGAGGTTCACGGTCAGCTGGAATATCCCGCCAAGCCCGATCCCACCGCCGCCTTGGCCATTGCCAAGTCCATGGGCGTGCTCCCTGAGGAGTGCATTTTCTGCGGTGACTCCGACGTGGACATTAAGACCGCCAAGAACGCCGGCATGGTTCCCCTCGGTGTAAGCTGGGGCTACCGTGCGCCTGCCGTTCTCCGTGAGGTTGGTGCGACCCTCATTGCCCGCGATCCATCCGACATTCCCCTCATTTATGAAAAATACGTCCGGGTGTGAGTTGATGATGACGAGGGATGTGGAGAAAACCTTTTTGTAAAAAGGGTTTCTCCACACCTCTTTCCAAAAACTTTTATAAGAGTGAAGCGCCCCATCCCAACCGTACGGTTGGGATGGGGCGCTTATTGCTTCGCAATGCGGCCGGGGCGGGGAAGCCCCCGCTGGCAAGATCGCCGCTTGCGCATACGTCAGCGCGTAAACTCCCCCGCTGGCGTCATAATTTTTGGTCAAGCTTTTTTTAAAAAGCTTGCGGGGGTGTGGGGCGCGTGCCCCACGTACACGGCATTTTCTTTTCGCCAAGCCTTTTCTTTTGGGCCTTTTGTGTCAAAAGAAAAGGCGTCGAACAATCAGCATAACCCCCACGGCTACCGCCGGAGGGGGCGCACCAGAAAGCCTTCTCCAGCGGAGAAGGGGGACCACGGTAGTGGTGGATGAGGAGATCATTCTCTGCACAGTTAATATTTGATGTGCATACTACATTTTTCTTTGGGAAGTTACTTTTATTAAGGGCAACAAGGTCTATGCTCTCATTTTATATATGTCAGCGCAATGCTCTCCTCATCCGTCGGCTTCGCCGCCACCTTCTCCGCTGGAGAAGGCTATCCATACGTATCCTCCGGCGGTAGCCGTGGCGGTTGAGCGGCTTGCTTCACGCTTTTTTCTTTGACACCAAAGGCACAAAGAAAAAAGCTTTGCAAAAAAGAAATGCCGTGTAAGGAGCTTTCGCTCGCTGCGGCGAGCGAGGAGCCTCCGCGGCTCCAGCGCGCGAGCTTTTTAAAAAAAGCTCGACCAAAAATTGTTGTTTTCGACACC
>JAGARU010000119.1 GCA_017622085.1 Clostridia bacterium
AAAGAAAACGGAGATTGCACATCAAGTATTAGCTGTGCAGAGAATGATCTCCTCATCCACCACCTATCGGTGGTCCCCCTTCTCCGCTGGAGAAGGCTTAATGGGGCGCCTCCTCTGGCGGTAGCCGGGGCGGTTGTGTAACTTTATTGACGCTTTTTTCTTTGACACCGTAGGCACAAAGAAAAAAGCTTTGCAAAAAAGAAATGCCGTGCAAGGAGCTTTCGCTCGCTGCGGCGAGCGAGGAGCCTCCGCGGCTCCAGCGCGCGAGCTTTTTAAAAAAAGCTCGACCAAAAATTGACGCTGCCTCGGGTGATCGCGCTTGCTCGCTGGGTCTTGACGAGGGGGGCAGTGGCATGGTAGAATAGAGTAGAAATTTATTTTTGTTCGGGTGAATTATGGAACTGGTATTAGCCTCTGCTTCCCCGCGCCGCCGGGATATTTTGGACGCGGCAAAGATTTCTTACACCGTATGCCCCTCGCAGGTGGACGAAAGCTATCCGTCCGACATGGAGGCGATCCGCGTGCCGGAGCTTTTGGCTCGGTGCAAGGCAGAGGACGTTGCCGCCACCCATCCGGATGCCGTGGTGGTCGGGGCGGACACCGTCGTTCTCTCCGATGGTGCGCTTCTCGGCAAGCCCAAGGATCGGGCGGATGCCTGCCGCATGCTTCGCGCTCTGTCCGGCCACACCCATCAGGTAGTCAGCGGCATTGCCGTGGTGGCAAACGGGGTATGCTATTCCGACACGGTGGTAACGGAGGTTACCATGCGTCCCATTGCCGACGGGGAGATCGAGGCTTACGTGAACCGGGATCTGCCCCTTGACAAGGCCGGCGCGTACGGCATTCAGGAGGCGGCGGGACTGTTCGTCTCGCAGATTCACGGCGACTATTATAACGTAGTGGGGCTTCCCCTGTGCCGCCTGGGTCAGCTTTTGACCGAGGCCGGGTTCCCCCTGTTTTAAGGAGATTGTATGAAGCACGAAACGACCAAGGACATGAAACGGATCGGCAAGACCCGCTTTTGGGCGGTTTTAGGCGCGGTAGCCTGCGTTTCCCTTATCTATATTCTGATCCTGACGGCCATTGGCGCCGGATGGTTCGGCTCCTTGCAGATCACTCCGGAGTCCGTGCAGAGCGTGGTGGAGGCGCATGAAGTCAGTGGAAAATAACGCCGCCTTTCTTGAAAAAAAGACCCGCATGGCCGCCATCGTTCAGCGGCTGAAGGATCTCTACCCGGATTCCACCTGCTCCCTCCGCTATGAGGGGGAGGGCTGGAAGCTTTTGGTCATGGGTCGTCTGTCCGCCCAGTGCACCGACGAGCGGGTCAATCGGGTGTGCGAGAGCCTGTTTACCCAGTATCCCACCCCCCGCGCCATGGCGGACGCGGACATTGGAGAATTGGAGGAGGCCGTCAAGAGCTGTGGCCTCTACCGCACCAAGGCGCGGAATCTGAAGGATGCCTGCGCCATTCTCTGCGACCGGTACGGCGGCCGTGTGCCGGAGGATATGGATTCTCTCTTGGCCCTGCCCGGTGTGGGGCGCAAGATCGCCAATTTGCTCCTCGGTGACCTGTACGGCATTCCCGGCATTGTGGCGGACACCCATTGCATTCGCCTGGGCGGTCGCTTCGGTATGTACGAGGAGGGAATGAAGGTGCCGGAAAAGGTGGAAAAAATTCTGTGCCGGCTGGTGGAGCCCGCCGAGCAGACCGACCTCTGTCACCGTCTGGTGGACTTCGGTCGGGACCGTTGCACCGCCCAGAGCCCCCGCTGTGAGGGCTGCCCCCTTCGGGATCTGTGCGACCACGGAAAAAATCTTTGATGATAGGAAAAAACCATGCAATTCGGTAACGCGTGCTTAAAGCACGGACTTTTGCTTGCTCCCATGGCAGGCGATACGGATTCCGCCATGCGCCTCCTCTGCCACGAGCAGGGGGCGGAGCTGACGGTGACGGAGATGATCTCCGCCAAGGCCATGCACTACGGGGACGGAAAAACCTGGGCGCTGGCGCAGATCCGGGAGGGGGAAGGCCCCGTTTCCATCCAGATCTTCGGCCATGAGCCGGACATTATGGCGGAGGCGGTGCGGCTTCTCTCCGACGGGGTGCGCTCCTACGCCCCCAAGGGCTTTCGCCCGGCATCCGTGGATATTAACATGGGCTGTCCCGTAAAAAAGATCACCACAAACGGAGAGGGCTCGGCGCTGATGCGTGACCCCGGGCTGGCTGCAGAGCTTCTTGCCGCCGCCGTGGAGGCCGGACGTCCTTACGGCATGCCCATCACTCTGAAAATTCGTGCCGGATGGGATGATTCCCAAAAAAATGCCGTAACGATCGCCCGCTTGGCGGAGGAGGCCGGCGTTTCGGCCATTACGGTACACGGCCGCACAAGAGAACAGCTATACACCCCCGGGACGGTGGATCTCGGCATCATTCGCGCCGTCAAAGAGGCGGTTTCCGTGCCCGTGGTGGGCAACGGAGACGTATTTACCGCCGCAGATGCCCTCCGCATGAAGGAGGTCTGCGGCTGTGACGGCATTATGGTGGCTCGGGGCGCTCTTGGCAACCCCTTCCTGTTCCGCGCCATCGTGGCGGCGCTGGAGGGTCGGACGTACACGGAGCCCACGGTAGAGGAGCGGATCGAGACCGCCTGCCGCCACCTGCGTCTGAAGGTGGCCGAAAAGGGCGAGTACACCGGCGTCCGCGAGTCCCGCAGTCTGCTGGGACGCTACCTCAAGGGCATTCCCGGCTCGGCCACCCTGCGTGATGCCCTCTGCCGCGCCGAAACCGCAGAGGAGGCGGAGGCCGTCCTCCGTCAGGCCGGCGGACGGTAATCCCATCGCCCCCTGACTTTGTCATATCAAGGAGGAAACTTATGAAAAAATGGATCGTTTTGCTCTTGGTCCTGCTCTCGGTCTTGGCGCTGGGGGCTTGTAATGAGGGCTCCTTTGGCCTCGCCTATACCGTCAACGCGGACGGCAAGTCCTGCATGGTGACGGGCCCCGGCCTCCACAAGGAGGATGCGGCGATCGTCATTCCCCGCTCCTTGGATGGGTACAAGGTGACCGCCATTCGGGATGACGCCTTCCGGCAATGCGAAAATCTGACCTCCATCGCCATTCCGCGCACCGTAACCAGCATTGGATCGCGAGCGTTTTACGGATGCACCGGCCTTGCCCGGGTGGATCTGCCCGACGGCCTCATGCGCCTTGGCGTGGACGTGTTTGAAGGCAGTGGAGTTGTGCTGATCCCCGATGAAAACGGCCTCGTTTACTACGATAACTGGTTGATCTCCGCCGAGGGCGGTGCGGCAAACGTCTCCGTGCGTGAGGGCACGGCGGGCTTGGCGATGCATTGCTTCTACGGGGACGAGGCGCTGGTCTCCGTTCAGCTGCCCGACAGCGTGCGATCCATTGGCCTGGCCGCCTTTGCCGAATGTAAAAGCTTGACAACCGTCAACATCCCTACGGGTGTGACCCGTATTGAGGACAGTACCTTCTACGGCTGTTCGAGACTTGCGGAGCTGACCCTGCCCAAAACGGTTACCCATATTGGCAATTCCGCTTTTACTTGGTGCTCCTCTCTTGGTGTTCTGACCCTGCCGGAGGGGCTGGTCAGCATTGGAGACAGTGCCTTTTTCCACAGCTCCATGCTCCGGCTTGTCAGCCTGCCGTCCACGCTTCAAACCGTGAAGCGGAGTGCCTTTGAGGGTTGCTCCATGCTCCTGTCCGTAACCGTTCCGGAGGGTGTGACGGTGCTGAAGGAAATGGTGTTCAGCGGTTGCCAGGAGCTGAGAACCGTCTATCTTCCCTCCACCCTTACGTTAATTGAGTACGGCGCGCTGATGAACTGCCCTCAGCTGGGTGCCATCTACTTTAACGGCACCGCCGAGGAATGGGCCGCCATTGAAAAGAATAGCTACTGGGACGCTCACTCCGTCGGCTACCGTGTTTACGACAAAAACGGAATTCACATTGAAGAATAAAAGCAAACCCGAGGGGGGCGCGCGTCGATCCACCCGCACGGAACCATCGTTCTGAGAGATATAGAAAAAGCCTTCTCCTGTGAGAGAAGGCTTTTTTCTGTGTAGAAAGCAAAGAGCGATTCTGCCGTAAGGCGGGCCCCTTTACGCGTCCAGACGGAGGTCGTCGTCGGAGAGGAGGGAGACGGGAACCAGACGGTTATGTAGCTTGGCTACGTTATCGCGGGAGGATTTTTCCAAGCTTCCGCTGTAGCGATAGCCCTCGGTGCGCATATAGGCGTTCCAGCGCACGTGCTCCACGCGGCCGATGGCCAGCTTTTCCTCCGCCGTGCGGGAATCCCACGGCTTGTCCACGCCGGGGATCGTAAGTCCCAGCCGCGTCCGCATCCGCTCGTGGAGCGCTTTGGAAACGGAGGAGAAGAAATTGTAGTCGTTCATATAGAAATTGTTGCGCGCATGGGTTCCGGTGCAGCTCTCGTAGCGGCAATGCACCTCAAAGCCCGCGCGGATCAGGTCGGAGGCGATGACGGTGCTCTCGGAGTAGAAGCTTTCCATGTCTCCGATCACGTGCAGATCGTAGCTCTTCATATCCGTCTCCCGTCGGTCGGTCTCGTCGCCCGGCCATGCCACGCTGATGCGCCGCTTCAAGCCGGAGTCGTAAACCACCGTCTCAATGTCGGGGGTGCGTCCGCATTCCTTCATCCAGCGGCGAATGCTCAGGGCGGTTGCCACGTTCTGCTCATCGGTGCCCAGTGCCACAAACAGATAGGTTATGTCACCCAGCTCCCGCATCTTTTTCTCAAACTCACGGGTGCCGGCCACCGCACGGTCAAAGGAAATGGAGTAGTGCATATCACCGTCCACCTCCCGATGGGGGCCTACGATCAGATCGGGACACATGGTCTCAAAGCGGCTCTGTGCATCCTCGTGCTCGTCAAACACGTGGATCTTGACCGTGTATCCGGGCAGCTGGCAGTACCAGAGCAGAGCCTTCAGCATGGATGCACCGTACCGGCCAAAGCCCACGATGGCGGCGGAGATCACCTTTTCATCGCCCCTCTGCACGGCATTCTCAAAGAGGCGCACGCCGTTTACGTCCAGGGAGTGGTAGATTAAGAACCGGATGTCGTCAATGCGGATGGCCTCCATGTGCATGGCGCTCCGCTCCTCTCCGGTGTAGGACTGGAAGAAGCATTGGCTGGCCACGCTGTCCGAAACCAGATACAGACGGGAGCGGTAAAAGTCCCGCGCCAGCATGGCCTCTGCATGGCGGAGCTTTTCCTCCTCGTTCTCGGAGATCAGATAAATGCTCAGCCGACGAACGGGCAGGCGGCCGTGGGATACGGCGCTCAGATCCTTGCGGAACAGAATGGCACCCATTTCCCGCGCCTCCTCCACCAAATCCACGTGAGCCTCCTCCGTGCCCTCGGATACGTCCGTGAACACGAGGATCGGCCGGAAGAACCAGGTGACAAGGTGGGCAAACCAGCCAAAGAGCAGATTCATCGCCCGATGGCGGAAGCGGAAGACGCTCCCCTCCAAAAGACTGCCCGCCAGGGTCAGCGTGCGCTCATTCAGCTCCGAGAACACGTGGGTACGCTTCCAGAAGGATATGCGGCACAGCCAGTACCGCAGGTGGGAGCTCATATTTTTTACAAAGGTAAGGATAAATCCGAAGGTAGTAAAGGGTGCCAAGGCGTACAGGATCGCACCGTAGGCCTCGTACATGGCGCGCACATCCGGCGCCCACTGGGCGGCCTGGGCCATCAGCCCCGCGTAGCCGCCGTCCAGCACGAAGATACGCATGGTGTGCTGGAGCGCCGTCAGCAGAGAGCGCCACAGATCCCCGTAAAAGATGCTGTCCGGCGTGGTGTCGCCGTAGTACAGGGCAAAGATCAGAACAAAGCCGGAGAGGAAAATTCCGGCGGAAACGCATTTGGAAAAGGTGATAAACCGTCTGCGCCGATAGGGACGCGTGCCGGCGATCACACCGAGTATAAAGGCCACGGCCAGGGTCAGGACCGAAAGCCACCACATAAACGTATAATCCATGGGGTTACTCCTTTACGATCTTGTATCCGAGCTTGCGGATCACCTTCAGGGTTTCAAGGGAGGTTGCGCGGTCGTACTCCTTCTCCTCCTCGGGCAAGTCCTCGTAGGGAATCAGGCAGGGATGCGTTCGCTTTGTATCGCTGCGCTCCTCGCCCAGTGTCCATCCGTCCCGGATGCGGTTCTGTGCCCACACCTCGTGGGTGTTCCGCGCCAGCGCCTCGGAAAGCTCCAAAATATCGTTGCTCAAAACGACGTCCTCGGTATCAATTGGCTCAGGCTTATACATGACAGCCTCCTTTGTGGGTCTTTTCTTTCATTATATTGTGGAATCACCCGTTTTCCGGGTGCGGGTCGGAATTCGTTGTTTGCGTGCCGTTCTTACGGGTCGATCAAGGGATTCGCCGGATGGGGCTCTTTGCGGGGAGCGCACGGCGGTGGGCGGCGAGGATCTGATCGCAGAGGGCAGGGGTCTCGTCGGTAAAGAGATAGAAGTGAAGATCCGCTGCGCGGGCAAGCTCCGCCGGCCGGTCGGCCATGTAGGTGGGCACGCTGTTATAAATGGTGCACCGATGACCAAAGCCGCCAAGCACGGGGAAGGATGTTCCCTTCCGATCCGTCAGAATGGTGGCACATTTGTCGCACCCGCCCGGCACGTCCCGGATGATACAGCGGTGCATATACATCAAGGGGAGCTTGCCGTAGACCATCAAGCCACAGCCGCCGGGAAAATCCTGCGCCTGGCGCAGGGTCAGCTCGGCCGAAAGAATCAGCCCGTCCATGGATTCTCGCAGTACGCGGGCGTTTTCGCCGTTGAATACGTTAAACCGGTGAGAGCCCACCAAGCGGAAGCCCAGCTCCCGCGCCACGGCGATCTGCCCTACGTTGGATACCAAGGCGTATTCCGCCCCGGCCTCCCGGGCATCCTGTAGCTGGCGGCGCACCTCCGGCCACTCGTTGTCGTAAACCACGGGCGGCAGCTCCACGCCGCCGGCCACAGGGTCGTAGCGGTCGGCGGGCAAAAAGATCACGTCAAAGAACGCCTTTGCCGCCGCAGTGACCTGCTCCGCACGTCGATAGGAGGCCATGCGGCGCACCTCGCCGCGCTGAGCACGGGGAAAAACAGGGGCGTCCGGCACGTCCACCGGCGGACGCTTGGGGGCAACCAGTGCCTCCACCGCCTGGCGGCGCAGGGCGTTGAGGCGGGAAACGGGTACCATCAGCCCCTCGTCGCACTCCACGTGGAGTTCGGTAGCCTCAAAGGGCGTCTGGCCGAATTTGCTGAGATTCTTCTCGTAATCGGCCGCCGCCATGGGCGCATTCTGTGCCACCAAGGGCTCTTCGCCCGTTACGGTGGCCTCTCCGTGGGGGCTTTGCAAGGTCAGACAAACGGGCTCACCCCGTCGGATCACCGCCCGTACGGTCAGGGGCACGCGGGCAAGGGCGGGTGCTTCCTCGGCCTCCCGTCCGCTCTGCTTGTTCTCCTCCGTGCGTACACCCAGCATGGTACGATCCATACGGGCGCGGTAGTAGCCGTCCGTAAAGCCGCAACGGGAGAACAGACCTTCAAGATAGGCCTCCTCCTCCCGGGTAGGACCCCGATCCTCGTCCAGCAACCGCCGATAAACGGAGGTCACGCCGTAAACGTAGGCCGGGCTCTTCATGCGGCCCTCGATCTTCAGAGACGCCACACCCATGCGGATGATCTCCGGGATATGGCGCGCCAGCGCCATGTCCTTCAGACTGAGGGGATAGCCGTCCTTGTTGGTTTTGTAGGGCAGGCGGCAGGGCTGGGCGCACTCGCCCCGATTGCCGCTCCGTCCGCCCAAGGCATAGCTCATAAGGCACTGCCCCGAAACGGATACGCAGTGCGCCCCATGAACGAACATTTCAATTTCCGTGCCGCCGCGGCACAGGGTGCGGATCTGCTCCGCAGACAGCTCCCGGGCGCAAACCACCCGAGAAAAGCCCTGCTCTGCCAAAAACGCCACGCCCTCCCGGTTGTGAGCGGTGCACTGGGTGCTTGCGTGAATGGGAAGGGCGGGGAAGTGGCGGCGGATCAAAGAGGCCACACCAAGATCGGCCACGATCAGCGCATCCGCACCCAATTCGTAAAGCTCCCGAACGTAGGCAAGCACGTCGCTCAGCTCCCGATCGTAGATCTGGGTGTTCAGGGTCACGTAGGCCTTGACGCCGTGGGCGTGGCACAGGCGAAAGGCCGCCCTCATGGCCTCGGTGTCAAAATTCTTGGCGTTGGCACGGGCGTTAAAGGCCTTGCCCCCAAAATAAACGGCGTCGGCGCCGCCGCAAATTGCCGCTTCCAGCGCCGACGCCGATCCTGCCGGGGCAAGCAGCTCCGGAAGATTACGCGTTTGCATCGGTATTGTCGCTACCCTTGGCCTTGAGCTCCTCGATCTCAGCCTTGAGGCGTGCTACGTTTGCCACGTAAAGAGAGATCTGTGCCTCCAGATTCTTGATCTTCTTCTGGGCGTGGATCATCTCGCTGCAGTAGTCCATCGAGCAAAGCAGGGAAGCGTCGATGAGATTGCAACGGTTGCCCTTGGTCATCTCCCGGATGCGAGTGTCCAGAACCTTTCCTACGTTGTGGATGTGCTCCTCGCTCTCGTCCGAGGTGAAGGTAAGATTGATACCGGCAATGTCAATGCTGTACTTTCCGTCCATTTTGCGTCCTCCGTTGTATATTTTCTATTGAATTTCTTGAAAAAAGTATGTATAATAGACCTATACAGATTCAGTATACACTATTTTTTCGGATTTTGAAAGTGGGTTTTTCGTTTTTTTTGGAAAAACGAACAAAAAAATCGCAAAAACCGCTTAAAAATCCGCTTTTTTGAGAATACATCCCCACCTTCGGCGTGGGAGGAGGAGCTTTTTTACTGTGAGAGAAGTAATTTTGTGCAAATACGGCGAGCTGATCCTGAAGGGCGCCAACCGTTCGGAGTTCGAGGCCAAGATGATGAAGGAGCTGCGCCAGCGGGCCAAGCCCCTTGGTAAGTATACCGTGCAGTATGCCCAGAGCACCGTTTTCGTGATTCCCGAGGACGAGGAGGCACAGGACAACATCGACCGCATGACCGAGGAGGCCAAGCACGTGTTCGGCTTTGCCGGCATCAGCCGCGCCGCCGCCTGCGAGAAGAATATGGAGACCATTCTGGCTGTCGCGCGGGATTATCTGCCCGAACGGATGGCAGGCTGCCGTACCTTCAAGGTGGAGGCCAAACGCTCCGACAAGACCTTCCCCCTCAAGTCTCCGGAGATCTCCGGCGAGGTGGGCGGTGCCATTCTTTCCCGTATGCCCCATTTGCGTGTGGACGTGCGCAACCCCGATATTATCGTTAAGGTAGAGGTTCGCGAGCGGGAGGCCTACGTTCACGCCGGACAGGAAAAGGGCGCCGGAGGCATGCCCTCCCGTACCGCAGGCAAGGGCTTGCTTCTGCTCTCCGGCGGAATCGACTCTCCTGTGGCCGGATTTATGATGGCAAAGCGCGGCGTAGAGATCGAGGCCGTCCATTTTGACAGCTTCCCCTACACCTCCGAGCGTGCCAGAGAAAAGGTGTTTGAGCTGGCTAAGATCGTTACCGATTATACCTCCCGTATGCGCATTCACGTGATCTCCCTGACTCATATTCAGGAGGAGATCCGCGACCATTGCGACGAGGATTACTTTACCCTCCTGCTCCGCCGTTATATGATGGCGCTTTCTCTCCGGGTAGCACATAACTTCGGCTGCAAGGCGCTGATCACCGGCGAGAGCCTGGCGCAGGTGGCCAGCCAGACCATGGACGCGCTGGCCGTCACCGACGTTATGGCCGATATGCCCGTGTACCGTCCCCTGATTGGTATGGATAAGGAGGAGATCATCGCCATTGCCCGCAAGATCGGCACCTTTGATACCTCGATTCTGCCCTACGAGGATTGCTGTACCGTCTTTACTCCCCGCCATCCCCGTACGCGCCCCGAGCTGGATAAGGTTCTGGCCGAGGAGCGCAAGATCGACTTTGACGCCCTTTGCGACGAAGCGTGGCAGACCCGCCGCACCGTCCTTGTCCGCCCCTACGCCGAGCCCTACTACGAGGAGCATAAAACTCAGATTTAAAACGAACGTCGCCCCCACCGGCAAAGCCGGCGGGGGGCGTGCTTTGTCAGCACCGAAGGTGACAGCAATTTTTGGTCGAGCTTGCTGGGAAGCCCCGGCTGGCAAGATCGCCGCTTGCTCACACGTCAGCGCACAAACTCCCCCGAAGGTGTCGGCAATTTTTGGTCAAGCTTTTTTTAAAAAGCTTGCGCGCTGGAGCCGCGGAGGCTCCTCGCTCGCCGCAGCGAGCGAAAGCTCCTTACACGGCATTTTCTTTTCGCCAAGCCTTTTCTTT
>JAGARU010000120.1 GCA_017622085.1 Clostridia bacterium
AACCCCGATTTGCGCCCAAATATCCTTTGAGCTATAGTTACCGACAGCGCAAATGTTTCAAAGCTTCGCTTTGAGGGGTTCAATTCATTTTTGAGCATACGATCTACAAAAAGGCATCGCAGAAGCGATGCCTTTTTGTAGATGGCACCCCCAACGGGAATCGAACCCATAACTAACCCTTAGGAGGGGCTTATTATATCCATTTAACTATGGAGGCGTGCTATTTGATTGTAAGTCGCATGGCGACACATAAAAGTTTTCCCCGACGGGTATCGCCGGGGAAATATGGTGGGCCATCAAGGGCTCGAACCTTGGACCAACCGGTTATGAGCCGGTAGCTCTGACCAACTGAGCTAATGGCCCTCATATGAGGTTTTTTACCGTAACGCAAATAGTAGTATACCACAAATCCCCATGAATTGTCAATAGCTTTGCGAAATTTTCTTGGGTTTATGAGAAATAAAAGCAGAAAACAAATGCAAAAAAGATTTTGTATAATTGTCACATCCGAAAATACGCGGCGTACAGAAGAGAGATATCTCTGCGCGCCGCGTATATGTTTAACTGATGTCTATTGATGTAATAAAACAGCAATTACTTGCAGTTAGCAACCAGCTCCTCGACCCATGCAAGAATCTCGGCCTTAAGCTCGTCGGAAGCAGCACCGCCGAAGGGGCCGAAGCCACCGAGGCTGATGAGCTTGGTACCGACCAGGTTGGTGCCTGCGCCGGAAATGACCTCAGAAAGCTTATCCATAACAGCCTGATCGCCATCTACCAGCACAGCAACGTTTGCTGCGCGTTCTTTCTTGAATTCGCCGCAGAAACGACGGACAGCATCGCTGACTTCTTTCTTAGCGCTGACAGCAATGATCACGATTCTTTCACGATCGCAGGAATATGCGGGGGGGATCTGATTGTCAACGGCGTTTACGGGAAGCTCGTATTTTTCCTTGATTGCCGTTGCAATCTGAGCCATACCTTTTTTGCCGGATTCGTAAAGAACTCTCATTTTAATTGCCATGATGTTTCATCCTCCTAAATATCACGTCTCAACATAGATCTGTGAGAACTATTTTATTTATTATAGCATATTTTTTGTAAAAAAGAAAGAGATTTTGAAAACAAATTGTGATTTGTAGGATTCCACAATTTCAAAAGACTAAAACAGGTCATATTGCTAAGGAATCCTGCCGAGTATATCAGTGAATATCTGTAAATTGCGTTAGTTGCGTTGATTCGCTCCCCTTAATTATACAAAATTTTGATTTTGTATAATTTCCTATAGGGTGGATTAAGGACTATATTTTTCATGTTGCTCCCTGTTTTGGATGTCAACTCTACATTCATCCCTGCCGCCTATCCGCGAAAAAATCCTTCAACATTTGTGTAGCTTCCTTTTCACAGCATCCGAACGTTACGTCGGGAATTTCCTTGTGCACAGGATGTGAATGCAAAGACCACACACTTCCCATAGCACCTGCCACGGGATCTTTTGATGCACATACAACACGAGGAATTCTCGCAGCCATGATCGCGCCTGCGCACATGGGACACGGCTCCAAGGTCACGTACAGCGTGCAATCCGAAAGCCGCCAATCCTTGACTATTTTACTTGCCTCCTGAATCACGTTGAGCTCTGCATGACCGGCTACATTTTTATCTCGCTCCCGTGTATTATGAGAGACAGCCAGAATCTCTCCACTCGTGGGATTGACCAAAACCGCTCCCACCGGAACATCCCCGTGCCGAGCGGCTTCACGGGCTTGGTGAATCGCCTGCAGCATATACGATTCATCCGTCATTGTTGCATTTGTTTCTCTGATTTCTGTATTCATTTTGTTTCCTCGTTACGTAATCATCATCAGCAAAGCCAAAACCGTAAAAACGGTCATTCCGGGGGTCATAATTGCTACATATACAGAACGCCCGAGTGATATACCGTTCGTCGATACGGTTTGCCACGGCGACATCGAAGGACGTTTTCCAAACAAGCCTTGCGGTGCAGTATCCGAACGCACTTCCCTCTCCAACGATGCATTTTTGCGGTAAATGCTTCCAAGAGCTATGATGCTGATTGCACCTAAAAATATAACGGATGCTTGTATAATATAGGTAATTGCCGTGCCTTTCGCTGACGGAAACCGAACGGAGATCACAGTTTGAAAAATGGAATACAGATTGTTACACATATGAATGAGCACGCCGCTCCAGATAGAGCCTGTCATTTCATACAGCATGGCAAGCAGGATACCTGCGGTGGTCGTATACAGAAACTGTTCCGTGTTCATATGCATCAGGCCGAATAAAACGGAACTCATCAAAACAGCCAGGGTCTTTCCGTACGGTCTTAGATTTGTATAAACAACACCACGGAACAAAACTTCCTCCGCAAACGCGGGAGCCAAGGACGTTGTCATATACAACAGGATGATCTCGGGATTTTGTATATTTTTGTTCATGGGTTCAGGCTCTTGCACGATCCCGACAGCTTGACAAAACAGGCCGTTGAGTACACTCAGCCCAAGATTGATTGCGAGAAAAGCAAATAAAACCAGCGGAAAATACCGCGTGATCCTAAGAGAAAATCCAATGGGGGGATATGCCTCGCGGTGTGGGAGAACATAGAAAAGAACGGCGGGAATGATAAACGCGCACATATAGAGAAGACTTTCTGTCACAGCGTTGACGGAAATCCTCATATTATCCCCTGCTGTGAATGAAAGTATGTTGGAAATACCGTAGATCAAAAACGAAGATACAAACAAAATGCCGACCATTGCCGTCAAAATCCAGCCGATACGGTTACTTTGTTTTTTGAGTTGACGTTCATGCGGTTGCATCGTTGAGATCCTCCTTTCTGAGGGATGTATAAAAAATGCCTTGAAAGCATACGATGATACGAGGTGATCTTCATGAAAATAGCAAGATGGATGCTAAAGCCTTTTGTGTTTCTTATCATAAGCTCTTTCTTTTTCTGCATAGGGGGCATTTTTCCGTCCGGTCAAGATTCCGATATGCCTCCCGTCGTTCAACTGAATCCGAGAGAGAGCATATTACAAGATCTGGAAGCGCACGCCTCTTGTATTGACACAAGGGCTTGGCAATTGACCGCGGAAGAGATTATGGATATATTTCAAGAATTGATAGAAACTCGGCCGGGGCTGTTTTTTGTTTTTCCCAAACTTTCCTATGCCTACGAAGAGAACGGACTTGTCACTGAAATCTATCCGCAATATCGGATAGATCCCGAAGAAACCGAGGCTGCACGATATCATTTGCTTGAATACACGAAAAATTTTGCAAATGCGGTGTATCCTCGGATGAGTGATGGAGATAAAGCACTTTTGATTCATGATCATCTTGCGGATCAATACAGATACAGTCCACCCGGAGAGGAAAACTACGATACTTATTCGCTTTGGGCAGAAGGTCACGGCGTATGCCAGGCCTTTTCGCTTATGTATATCCTGCTGGGAGAGGCTATTGGTCTTGAAGTGGATCTTGTAACCTCGGACAGTATGGATCACGCGTGGAATCATGTCAAGGTAGACGGCAACTTTTATCACGTTGACGTAACGCGGGATCTTTCGAATGAATCAAAGCATTATAGCCACGACCGTTTCCTTTTGTGCGACATCGGCATGAAAAACAAAGGATATACAGATTTTTCCTGCCACGCAAGGCACATTTGTAATGTACATACATATGAAGTAAAAGACGGACAAACGGAACATGAAAGCCTCATGCGAGACGTCGTGGGAGAATCTGTATATATCGGCTCTTCGTGGCTGTCGAATATTCCTCAGCAAGGGCTTGCCATCCTCGTTTTATTTGAAGTCTGTTCTCCCGAAAATCGATTGACAAGCGGTGCAGACCTTGACGGAAATGGTATGTTGTCCTTGGCCGATCTTATACTTTTACAGGCTCACTGTCATACAGAGGTGTCATATTTTATGTTATCATCACTCATTAACGCGCTTTTGGAGAAAGCATTACAATAAATAACAATTGTTATTCCACGAGAGTGGGAGTATACAGCCGACCTCGCACTTTATAACGCGCGTTATACAAATGCCCGGACGCTATATGCGGTTAGAAGATATTATAGCACATAAATTGATTTTTGTCTATAGATATAAAACAATATTCCATAAAAGAAGAGGCAAAGATAATGCAAACCATTAACTTTGCCTCTTTATTATTTTTCTCTGATGCGCCGTTTGGCGGCATTGATGATGCTTTCGGCATCCTCAGCAATCACTAAAAGCACATAATTCTCGCAATAAGTCACGATTCCTTGATCGGCAATTTTTTCGTAGGCGCTTCCCTTCCACGCTTTTTTTATGCTTTCCAACCGAGAAGCGCAAATACCAATAACCCCCGCGTCTCCCCACATTTCATCTTCGCCTATACATCGGAAAACAGCCAATTCAAACGGATGCATGATTTCCGAGAGATATATCGCACCGTCTTCAACGGTTGTGTCGCTTCTCTTCCATATGGAGACAGCTGTTTCGCCGTACAGTGCTTTGAATAACTCCTCTGAGATCCTCTCCGGTTCTTCTCCTGTCGTCATCTGATACAGCTTCCCATCGATCACCGCCGCTTCCGAAAGCATTGCTTTCAGCACGTCGGCAGACGTAACGTTAGGGATGGAGCGTTCCTGGCAGGCACAACAAAACAAGATCAAACTACCTGTCAGTAACAGGCATATCCATTGCATAATCATATGTTGAAGGAATTTTTTCATTTATATCAATAAATATTTGCCGAGAATTCTTTGAAAAACGCCCCAAAAGCCAATTCTTTCCGACGTTTGAACAGCGCTCACGGCAGTTCTTCCGATCTCTTTTCCACCACAGGTATACACGATCTCTCCGATTGATTCTCCCGCACGCACGGGAGCTGCAATTTTTTCGGGAAGTGTCAGTTTTTTCTCTACAGAACCAATTCCCCCTTTGGGCAAGACACATGAAAAACGCGGTGCTTGAGCATTGATTTTCATGATCTCTCCTCCGGTCACTGAAATTCCCTCAAAGCTCTCTTCCTCAGAAACGTAAAGTCCATAATTGGCAAATCCCCAATCCAGAAGCTGTGTTGCAGCCTGATTGCGTATATCACGGCTCTCCGCGCCCATGATAACACAAATCAAAGTCATGCCATCGCGCTCGGCCGTGACCGAAATGCAGAACCCTGCTTTTTGCGTGGAACCTGTTTTGAGACCGTTACAGCCCTTGTAAAAACGCACCAAACGGTTGGTGTTCGTCAAGCCGAAGGTACCGTTACGGATCGTATCCATCCATACGGAGCTGAAAGAAAGGATATCTTGGTGGCTGATAAGTGCTCTTGACATTATGGCAATATCCGCAGCAGAGGTTACATGATTCTGCGCCGTATCATCCAGCCCGTTGGTATTTTCGAAATTCGTGTTTTTCATCCCCAATGAGGTCGCTTTTTCGTTCATCATGGCAACAAATGCCTCCTCGCTTCCCGCAATATGCTCGGCAAGTGCTACAGCCGCATCATTAGCTGAGGATATGACGACGCTTTTGATCATATCTCTCGCCGACATTTGTTCTCCTTCTTTCAAAAAAATCTGGGAGCCTCCCATGGATGCCGCGTGTGCGCTGGCTGTGACGGTGTCTTCCATGTTCAACTTCCCGGCATCGATCGCTTCCATAACAAGCAACAGCGTCATGATTTTCGTTACGGATGCCGGAGGCATACTTTCGTGTGGATTTTGCTCGTATAACACCATACCTGTGGAGGCTTCCATCAGCACCGCGCTTTTACAAGCCAAGGAAAATGCCGGGGCTTCCACCGAGGCGGCATCCGCTTTCTTTGATTTTGAACTTCCCATTGCCGATGCAGTCACACACGTCAATAACAATATGAATGCCATACATATGCAGAGAAATTGGACTTTTCTCTTTTGCTTCGTCATATCTACATCACCTCTCGCCATATCCTATGAGCGATTGGATGTGCTTATGTCTTCATTTTGCAGATCAAAAATTTTTCAAAGACTATTGACAAACCGGATTTGGTGTGCTATACTACAAGTGCACTACTCGATATAGTGCACTTAGTACAGAGCGAGAAAGGAGGAGATTCCATATGCTGATGATCGATAAACTGTCCTCAAAACCCGTATACGAGCAAATCATTGATGAGATCGAAAAGAATATTCTTTTGGGTATTTATCCGCCGGAAAGTGTACTTCCTTCCCTGCGAGAGCTTTCGGTTACACTAAGCATCAATCCCAACACCATTCAAAAAAGCTATACGGAGTTGACACGCAGAGGGATCATCAAGCCGTCTCCCGGAAGCGGCTGCTACGTTTCCCCGAACGCAAAGGAAATGATTCGGCAAAATGCTTTGCAAAAGCTGGAATTGATTCGCACGATAACCGAAGAGCTACAGCTTGCCGGTATCAGCAAGGAAGAGATTCTCGCAACCGTCAGCGCCGTTTACGTACACAACGACAAATAAACATCATCTCCATCGGATACAAATTTATTTTAGGAGGAACACAAGCATGATTACTGCTACCAAAGTGACCAAAAGCTTTTCCGGCGCGGGTATGAAAGAGCCGTATGTTGCGCTTAAGGAGCTTTCCTGCCAAATCCCCGGAGGCTGTATCTACGGTCTTGTCGGATCTAACGGTGCAGGCAAATCTACGTTTTTAAGACTTCTGTCGGGCGTATATCAGGCAGACAGCGGAGATATCACCATTGACGGACTTCCCGTCTGGGAAAACCCCATTGCCAAGGATAAGCTGTTTTACGTCCCCGATGAGCTTTATTTTCTACCACAGTCCACCATGAAAAAAATGGCACATTATTATAAAGCCATTTACACCAAATTCAACTGGGAACGCTATGACAATCTCACCCAAACCTTCGGTCTTGATGAAACCGCCAACCTAAACACCTTCTCCAAAGGCATGAAGCGGCAAGCAGCAACCATTCTTGCTCTCTCCACCATGCCTGACTATCTCTTTTTCGATGAAACCTTTGACGGTCTTGACCCTGTCATGCGTAATCTTGTCAAAAGCGTGATTTATAACGACGTTTTGGAAAGAGGCACGACTACCATCATTACCTCTCATTCTTTGCGGGAACTGGAGGATACTTGTGATCAGCTCGCGCTTTTACATAAGGGCGGCATTGTGTTTGAATCGGATATTCAAAATCTCAAAACCTCTCTTTTCAAAGTGCAGACTGCCTTTTCCACCCCCTTTGACCAATCCAAATTCAAAACTGTCGGTATTGATATTCTGTCGTATACCCAAACGGGCAGTGTTTGCAGTTTCATCGTGCGCGGTGACCGAACCGCAGTTGAGGAAAAGATCCGCTGCATGAATCCCCTGCTTCTGGATATGCTTCCTCTGAATCTTGAAGAAGTATTTATCTATGAAATGGAAGCGCTGGGATATGCCTTTAAAGAAATTCTTATGTAAAAGGAGGGGTTATCATGTTGAGTACAAAGTTTTTTAATCTGCGCTTATATTTGGAAGCTTTGAAGCGTCTCAAGGTCATCGGCCTTGCCACCGCAATTTTGTCGGTTACCATATCAGGCTTGATTCCTGTCGTTCAATGGATGAACATAGACCGCTATTGGGATCCACAAATCAATACCATTGAGCATCAGACCCTTTGTCTGCCCCTCTATGCGACCATATTCATAGCGCCCTTCTTCTTTATGAGTCTTTTTTCGTTTTTGAACAAACGTAAGGAATCTGACTTTTATCATGCGATTCCGTATACCCGTACCTGCGTGTATATCAGCTTTGTGGCCGCCGCCTTGAGCTTTGTCTTCGTCATTCAGATTGCATCTGCGCTGACAGCGGGAGCTTTGTGGGCACTCAATCCTTACGCGGTCTTCCGTATCAGCGAGCTTATTTCTCTGACCCTGATGTGTATGTTAGCCGCGGCTATGCTCTCTTCCGTCATGATGCTGGCCATTACCCTCACGGGTACGGATATGACAACGGCACTGATGTTTTTCCTGTTTACGCTTCTGACACGCCTCATTATGCTCTACGCTTCGGAGTGTTTGCAGAATGAGATCTGGATATTGCCGAGAAACAGCATCCCCTTTTTGGATTTCACTTGGTTTTTGCCGTTTGCTATGTTCAGCTTTTTCATCAGCGGTCACAATATGCTCAATGACCCATTCCACTCACCGGGGTTGGTAATATATTCTTTGGTCGTCGCGCTTCTTCTGCTTACGGTCGCGTGGATACTATATGTTGTCCGCAAGAGCGAAATGGCGGGCAACACCGCGCCCAACCGTCTGACCCAGCATATTTTCCGTTGTCTCTTTGCGCTTCCCATAGCACTTCTCATCCCCATGGTCACCATGGTCGACGGAGCCGAGCCCTCGTTGATTCTCGCGCTCGTTGTCATTACGCTACTTGTATTCTATCTATACGAGCTGATTACCACCAAACGAATCAAAAATCTCGTGGCGGCAACGGCTTGGCTTCCCGTATTACTGGTCGCTTGTCTTTTGTACTGGGGATTTATAGGCTTTGCGGGCGAAAGAATCTACGCCAACACACCCAATGATCCCCAAAAAGTGACTTCCGTGCAGATCGATACCAATTCCTTGCATTCATGGGACACCTATCAAGCCTCTTTGATTCAAAAGAGTTCTTCTTCCGATCCCGAATTGATCGAGCTGGTGATGAAGAATCTCAACCAGTCGGAAGAATGCGATAAGGACAATCACTTTGAAAAGTACTATGCCGATTATAAGACTGAAGGTGATAATTTTGAATACTACTATATGGATCAGAACTGGATCACCATCACGCTTCATTTGGATAACGGAAAGACTGTTACACGCAGGATCGCATTCAGAGGCGAAGATTACGAACGTGTCAAGCAAATGTATATACGGACGATCGAGGTAGATGAAACGCTTTTCTGGAGCATTCCCGAACAAAAGCTTGTGGATTCCTTGGAGTTCGGCGCTTATTATCGAAGCGGTATGACACATTATCTCCACGTTGGCGAGATGGATAATTTGGTCGATCTTTACCGAACCTTGGCCGAGGAATACAATACGCTTTCCTTGGATGAAAAAATTTGGATAAGAACGACACGACATTACGATCTCATGGAGTCTGAGACCAAGGTGGAAGAAAATGCTTCCGATATAACGGTGACAGACGACGAATCGGTAACAGAAGCGCTTCCCGAAACGCCCAAAGAGGAAGAGCTGAAAGAGGACACCGTGGTTGCTTATAATTGCATGATGCACGGTCATTTGAAAAACAGCTCTACCTATTTCTATATTGAATTCTGCGTCACGGAAGACTTGCTTCCCGATACGTTCCGTTTGATGGAGAAATTGATGAATGAGAATGTCATAAGTTCATAAAAATCCAAAAGCATCCGATGCGAGATCTTGCGCTTTCGCATCGGATGCTTTGTTTACAGATCGGTGTAATTCAGAATGCCGCGATAGATGCCGTTTGCAAACAGATCGGGTCTGTCACGCATGAGAGCCGCATCCCGTGGATTCGTAATGAAACCAAGCTCCACAAGAATCGCCGGCATGGCAGTTTTTTTCAAAACGTACAGCCCGGGACGCACTTTCATGCCGCGATTTCTGAGACCGGTGCTGGCGGCAAGTCCTTCCAGTACATCCTCCCCCAAACGATACGCAGGGGTTCCGCGCGCATAAGCAAATGCTTCGATCCCCGTAGCGGAGGGATTTTCGGAGGCATTTGTGTGGAGGCTGATAAAATAATCTGCGCCCCACGCATTTGCATCATTGACACGTGCACGCAAGCTCGTATTGTTGGATGTGCCGATCTGGGTACTCGCTGTGGGGCGAGAAAGGCGCACCTCAAAATTGGGATTCTGCCGTAATAGATTTGCCAGCTCTATGCCTATGCGATATACGAGATCCTGCTCCCTGAGTCCGTTCCCTTCCGCGCCTGCATTGGGATTGACAGGATTGTGTCCCTGGTCTATGTATATTTTGATTGCCATACGCTCCTCCTTATGTTTTTGACAGTATATGCGATCAAAGATCATAACGACACAACGCAAAGCAATACCGTGCGGAAACAAAAATTTTATTGAAATATTTTTCAAAAACCACTTGCATTTTATTAAAAGTTATGGTATAATACATCCGTTGTGCATACAACGCTGGTGTGGCTCAGTTGGTAGAGCAGCTGATTCGTAATCAGCAGGTCGCGGGTTCGAGTCCCGCCACCAGCTCCAAAAAGCCTAACGCTTGCCGTTAGGCTTTTTCTTATTCATCTCCAAGGAGTCAACGTATGAATCTTTGTGATATCAAAACCATTCGCGACATTATGTCCATTTATAACCTTACCTTCCGCAAGGAGTTTGGCCAGAACTTTCTGACCAACCGCAGTGTCGTGGAGGATATTGCCGATTCCTGCTGCAGCACCGCCGACGCAACGATTTTAGAGATCGGTCCCGGTCTCGGTGTTCTTACACAAGAATTGGCTTTCAGATATCAAAAGGTGATCGCCATTGAGATCGACAACGGTTTGATCCCGGCACTTCGCTATACCCTTTCGGATTGCCCCGAGGGTGTTGTGGAGGTGGTACACGGTGACGTGATGAAGTTGGATCTTCCTTCCCTGCTTGCCCCCGCTTTTGATCGGGGTCCTGTGGCAGTATGTGCTAATCTTCCCTATTATATTACAACCCCTATTCTGATGTCACTTCTGGAATCACACCTGCCGTTCGAGAGCATCACCGTCATGATCCAATCCGAAGTGGTGGACAGACTTTGTGCAAAAGCGGGCAGCTCGGCTTACGGTGCGATTACGGCCGTTTTAAACTACTACGGCGAAGCCGAAAGACTCTTCAAAGTCTCGGCAGGCAACTTTATGCCCGCACCCAAAGTGGATTCTGCCGTTGTTAAGATCAATCTGTATAAGGAAAAACCCTACCGTCCTTTGGACGAGGCTACCTTGTTCCGTACCATCAAAGCCGCTTTTGAGCAAAGACGAAAGACCTTGCCCAACGCACTCTCGGCAGGTTTTCCCGATATTCCCAAAGCAGACCTGACCACTATCATCGAGTCCTGCGGCCATCGCGCAGATATTCGGGGCGAGCGATTGGATATTGCGGAATTTGTTGCTTTGGCGGATAAGATCTATCAGCACCGTCAGAATATTCAACCGTAGAAATAAGGAGGAGCCATTATGCAAACGACGCCATTAGCCGATGCCATTCGTCCGCAAAATATGGACGAGATCGTGGGACAAAAGCACCTGTTTGGTCAAAACGGTGTTTTGCGCCGCATGGTCAGCATGGGACGCGTTTCCAACATGATCTTCTACGGCCCTCCCGGAACGGGCAAGACCACCGCCGCTTCGGTGATCGCGGCCGCATCGGGCATGGAGTTTTACAAACTCAACGCAACCACCGCTTCTTTGCAGGACGTAAAAGACATTTTGAGTCAAACGCACGGAATGTTCGGCTCCAACGGAATCCTCCTCTACCTCGACGAGATCCAATATTTCAATCGCAAGCAACAGCAATCACTCTTGGAATATATGGAGGATGGCCGCATCGTTCTGATCGCCTCCACCACCGAAAACCCCCATTTTTACGTATACAACGCTATCATTTCCCGTTCTTCCCTTTTCGAATTTAAGCCCGTTGCAGCCTCCGAATGCCTTGTAATGCTGAACCGTGCGCTTGATTATCTCAACGAGCGCGGGGGAACGTCTACCATTCTTCCCGAGGATGTAGGTATTGCTTTGGCCGAAGGAGTTGGCGGAGATGTGCGCCGCGCCATAGGGCTTTTGGAAAACGCTTATTTTGCCGCAGGATTTGACGAAGGTGCGGTCATCACCAAAGAGTGCGTATCAGCCTTTGACAGCGGTGTGGGCAATTTTAATGACGACGTGCACTATGATCTTTTGGGGTGTCTTCAAAAATCCATTCGGGGCTCTGATCCCGACGCGACGGCTTTTTACGTAGCCAAGATGCTGGCCACCGGGGATATGTTTCCTCTTATGCGCCGCCTGCAGGTGATTGCCAGCGAGGACGTGGGTCTTGCTTATCCGCAAGCCGCTACCATTGTTCGCGCCTGTTGTGAATCCGCCAGAGAGCTCGGAATGCCGGAGGCGAGAATTCCCCTCATCAACGCCGCGCTTTTGTTGGCAACAGCCCCCAAGTCCAATTCTGCCTATCTTGCTCTGGCAGCGGCTGATGAGGATGTACAGGCGGGACGTGGGCAGGATATTCCCGTGCATTTACAAAGCCCCTTATTCAAGGGTTACGTTTATCCGCACGATTATCCCAACCATTACGTTGACCAGCAATATTTGCCTCACGATCTTAAAGGAAAAACGTATTACGTCCCCGGAACGAACAAGACCGAGCAAGCGGCAGATGCATACTGGAAATCCATCAAAAAGAAACCTTGATACAAAAAGATCCCCGAAAAATATCGGGGATCTTTTTCAGTTATCGGCTTTTTGCAGGATCAAAATCAATTTCTCATGATCTTCCTTGACGATATAGCCTTTATTCAAATAAGCGTTCACGTATTTCTGGTCACCGGAATTTCTCTGATCCACCACAACATAATCAACATCCGGTTCGTTTCCGTGATATTTCAATTCATAAACTTCATCACGATCGGCCAAGTGCGCCAGCAGGAAGGAGGAACAGCAAACGGATGCATCCTCTGGAACGGTATCCAAAATCTGCTCCATTTTTCGGTACGTCGCTTTGCCGCTTTGCCAACGGTCGGTATAGGATGTGTACTTCGGCATCACGGTAACCAAGTAGAAACAGCAGCAAGCAACGGCACCGATCGTGACCAACGTTTGTCGGTTGGGTGCCTTCATCTCGGGCAGGTTGATGATGGAGACGTAGATCAGGAATGCAATGATGCCGAAATGATACTGGAAGCCAATATCATACTGATACTGATACATTGTCAAAAAGTTCATGAGAACCGGGACGATCAGCAACCAGCGGGATGCTTTTTTGGAGCAGAACGGCAAAAGCCCAAGCGGCAAGAACAGCTGGATCAAATACATGATCTTTTCCCATCCGCCCTTTTCGGTAGCAAACAGCTGTGTAAGCAGGAAGCCGGGGTTGACGAGCGCCGTCTTGACAACACCCATCAGTCCCGCATCAGAGCCCTTGGGAATCATATTATTAAATCGGTTGACCATGGGACCCGCAATCGGGGGATTGGGCGTCGCATTGGCATAGAGCTCGGCATAGTGTGCGCTGCTCATTTCCAGAATTGTCAAGGCGATTCCGAAATATGCCAAGGCACCGAGCGCAAGAATTCCGCCGTGCAGGAACTTTTTTCTGGAAAGAAGCACGTACAGCGCAAACAAAATAACGTAGATCGCAGCGTCCTCCTTGACCATCAGCGTCAGGAAAGCAAAGAGGTACATCCAAGGATATTTTTCGCGCTCAAAGAAATAGAACATCCACAAAAGGAGTGGGGTCAGGAAGCAGTTTTCGTGAATGTCATAAAAGCAACCTGCCGAAAGCGCAGGATACAGCGCGTAGATCGCGGTTACAAGAATGGTCACCTTTCCCGAAAGCTTGAAATGACGGCACAGCAGCATCACGGGAATGACACCGGAGGCTAAAACAAGAGCTTGGCCGATCTGTAGCGTGAGAGGCGAGGGGAATATAAAATAAAACGGCAAAAGTAGATAATATATGGGGGAGATATGCACCACAAAATGCGAAAGCAATACATCGCGCTCCGCAGTGGATAGCGGAAGACCCGTTTCCTTCATATTATGGAACATATTCACGAAGAGACCAAAGTCAAAATTGGGAGAGGAGAAGGTCAGATAACGGCAGCAGGTAATCGCGGCAATGATGAAACCGCATGCCACGCCGCACACAATGGAAGCAATCCAAACCGTTCTTTTTCCCGGATTCCATTTTTTCCACAAAAACTCATTTTTTTGAACGAAATACACGGCAAAAAGGCTGAATACTACGATCACCGCAAGGGTGAAAATAAATTCTCCGTTTGAAAAATTACTTTGGTACGCAGAAAGCCAACGTATCACGCAGATCGTGGAGGAGAGCATGAGAAACCATGTGTCCGTTTCATATGCCGGCAGCAAAAGATTGACGGTCGCATATAACAAAAAGATAATCAATGACAAGAAAAAGACCCGTCCCAAAGAGGTATCCTGTGCAAAAGAAATGTCAAAGAAATTACCATCCCGTATCAGGTTGATGGCGGCAAAGCTGCACCATGCGGCGATCAAACGACAAATGACCCGTTCCCAAGTGAAAGCAGGCGCAAGCGTCTTCAATCCGTTTTTCAATTTTTTTTTCATATTGGACTCCATTCGTTTTTGACAAAATCTATGTATCAAAATCCATGCAGCAAAATTCAAAAGACACATCTATTATATACTACAATCCTTTTTATGTCAAGGATAAATTTCGCAAAGGATGTTTACAAAAGAAAAACCTCGCCCGAAGACGAGGTTTTAATGGCGCGGTGTAAGGGACTCGAACCCCCGACCTACTGGTTCGTAGCCAGGCACTCTATCCAGCTGAGCTAACACCGCAGGGTGCTCTCCTGAGCACTCGCATATTATAGCATATCAAGAATCATTTGTCAATAGTTTTTATGAAATTTTTTAAAAATATTTTTGCAATATTTTGGGATTTGTTTTCGAATCTTTTTACATCCTCTTGAAATTACGGGAGTTATCTGTTATAATATTATAATGTATAGTTATATCATTAGATTTTCGGAGGACGATATGCCCTATAAAATTGCTTTGATTGATGCCGACCAAACACTTTTGGATTTTAAAAGATCCGAACGCGAAGCACTGTCTGATTGTCTTGCTTCTCGAGGAATACCTGTGACACCTTTGATCATTGAAAGATATTCGAAAATCAATGACGAGCACTGGAAGCTACTGGAAGCCGGCAAAATCACGAGAGAATATCTGAAAATCAGCAGGTTTGAGAAGTTGTTTTCTGAATTTGGATATACGTATGACCCTGAAAGCATGGCAGATGATTACTGGAACACGTTGGCTGAAAAATCATATCTGCTGGATGGTGCAGAAAATTTTTGCGCACAGCTCTTCGGTTATGTACGTATGTTCATCATTACGAACGGCACCGCCTCGGTACAAAAAGGCCGCTTCAATCCCAGCCCGATCGCGCCTTACTTTGAAAATTGCTTTATTTCCGAAGAGATCGGCTATGCGAAACCCCACGTTGAATATTTCAATTCAGTTGCCCGTATGATCCCCGATTTTTCACCGAAAGAAACCTTGGTCATCGGCGATTCCCTTACGTCTGATATTTCCGGAGGCAACAATGCCAATCTGGACACCTGTTGGTTCAACCCCAACAGGCTCCCATTCCGTGAAGATATCAAGCCCACATATACCGCCTCAAGCTTTGATGAAATTTTGAGGATCCTGCTATCATAAAATAGGAGACTGTATGCGCCTGATAGATTATACACTCTTGATTGATGCGTTAAAGGACATTTCCCCGTCTCTTACCTTTAACGAACCCATGCATCAGCATAATACCTTCCGTATCGGTGGGGTTGCCGCGATCACCGTAACACCGTCCACATTGGAAGAGCTATCAACCATTTTAACACTGCATAAAGAAATTGCCCCCGCCCTTCCCTTCTGCGTCATTGGGAAAGGAAGCAACGCCATTTTCCCGGACGAAGGATACGACGGTCTTGTGATACTGACTACCGAGCTTCAAAACGTTTCCTATGCCAAGCCCGAGCCGGACGGCTACGTCACTGTCTCTGCTGATTGCGGCGTTTCCCTGACGCTTCTCGCAAGGCAATGCGTTGCCGATAACCGTTCTCTCTCGGGGCTTGCGTTTGCATTTGGCATTCCTGGCACGGTCGGCGGAGCCGTTGTGATGAACGCCGGTGCGTACGGCGGAGAAATGTCGGATGTTGTTTACGCTGTAGACTATTTTGACCCACAGAGCTGTGAAGTGAAACGTGTTTTCCGTCACCAATTGAATTTTTCCTATCGCCACAGCCTTTTTAGTGATCATCCCGAATACGTGGTCATGACGGCATATTTGCGCTTAAAACCCGATGACCGTGAAGTGATCATATCTGAAATGTCCAAAAACATGACCTCCCGCCGTTTGAAGCAACCGTTGGAGCTTCCGAATGCGGGAAGCATTTTCAAGCGTCCCGAAGGAACCTTTGCAGGAAAGTTGATCGAAGAAAGCGGTCTCAAAGGATATACCGTCGGTGGTGCACAGGTTTCTGAGAAGCACGCGGGATTTATTGTAAACACGGGAGGTGCCACCTACAAGGACGTTTGCACCTTGATTTCCCACATCCGAGACATCGTTTATCAGGATCACGGTATTGCATTAGAATGTGAGATCAAGCTGATCTCTTCCGAACCGTCAAATCAATAAAAGCGCAGAAGGGAGATTGATATGTCTTATTGCACACAGATCAAGGATGAGCTTGTCGGCATCCTTCCCAAAAGCACTTGTTGTCGGCGCGCACTTCTGTTCGGTCTTCTCTATAACACGGATTTACCCAAAACCAAAGACATAAAAATGTCTCTGCGCTTCCCTGTTCCCTCGGGTACGGTTATGGATTACGAGCAATTTATATTGCACTTGTTTGAGCAACAGTATCATTCCGCGCCTTTCATATGCAAAGAGACGCGCGGAGCACACCGTTATCTGCATATCTATCCCGAGCACAAACAAATATTCAAGACGCTCATGACGTTATCCGAGGCCAAAGAAGCTAATCAAGCTGTACTTTCTGATATTCTCGGACTTCGCTGTCCCGAATGTACTTCTGCTTTTGTCAGAGGTGTGTTTTTGTCCTCGGGAACTGTCAATGATCCGCAAAAATCCTATCATCTTGAGATCAAAACCCATGCAGACGGGCGCGCAGATCTGCTCTGTTCCCTATTTATGAATATAGATTCCATGCCCGGCAGTACGCGCCGGAGCGGAGACGTAGGATTTATCTGGAAAAGCGGCACCGCAGTGGTGGAGCTTTTGAATTTCATGGGTGCAACTACGGGCGTATTTGATATTCTTAATACACAGGTGGAGCGCGAGATCAAAAACAATGAAAACCGCGCCACCAACTGCGATGCCCGAAATATACAGCGCTCCATGTCTGCCGCGGCCAAGCACATTGCGGCAATTGCTTATCTGGAAGAAAATCATCTGTTAGACTCTCTTCCACCCGATCTGCAGGCCACTGCAAAACTACGTCTGGCAAGGCCGGAGGTGAGTCTGTCCGAACTTGCCGAGCTACACAATCCCGCCATCACCAAATCGGGACTGAATCACCGTCTTGAAAAAATCATGCACATATATGAAAGCGTGAAACATGCATCAAGCGATATATAGAAAGGAAGTACACCATGACCTACGTTGTATCCAATATTCACGGACATTTGGAAGAATTCAAACAGCTTCTCAGCACCATCAATTTCAGTTCCAAGCGCGATATCATGTATATTCTCGGTGATATCGTTGACCTCGGACCCGATTCCATCGGACTTGTCAACGACTTGTCCTTACGAAGTAACGTTTATCCCATCGCGGGTGAACACGACTTCAAGGCCGCCAAGATGCTCTCGGGCTATGAAAAAATGATGCAGGCGAGAAAAAACGGAGAAGCTCCCGACCCCGATTTCATAGAGGAATTTACCGCGTGGGTCAATGAAGGCGGCACACAAACCGCAGAAGCCTACCGCGAGCTTCCCGATGATGACGCGCGTGAGGGCGTTCTGGATTATTTATCGGATATGCCGTTCTATGAAGAGATCGACGTAAACGGAGAAAATTATCTCCTGTTGCATTGCGGTATTTACGATTTTACCCCTGACGTAGAACTGGACTGGTTGGAGCCGGATGACTTTTTCTCAGAAGCACTTGATCCTACCCAAAAGTATTTTGAGGACAAAACGGTCATCGTAGGACATACCCCCACGACCGATGAAAACGGCGGTGCTGATCGCATTTTCTACGGTAACGGCAGCATTTTTATTGACTGCGGTCTGGGTCGCGGCGGTCGTCTCGGCTGTCTGCGCCTGGAGGACGGAAAGGAATTCTATGTCTGACCAAAGAAAGAAGAACGGTAAGGGAGGCAAGGATAAGTCCTTCGGTACTTATACCGTAGAGATCACCGATCTTAACAACCTGGGCTGTGGCGTGGGACGACTCCCCGCAGAGGCCAAGGACGCCGCAGGGCTGGTGGTGTTCGTGCGCGGCGCTGTCACGGGCGATATTGTGAAAACCGAGATTATCAAGATGACTTCATCTTTCACGGTAGGAAGACTTTTGGATGTTGTTAAGGCTTCTCCCATGCGGGAGACCGAGACTTTTTGCACCGCCCCCGAGGCCTGCGGCGGTTGCGTGTACCGTCACCTCAAATACGAGGACGAGCTTATGTCCAAGCACAGCCGCGTATCCCAGGCCTTCAAAATGGCGGGGCTCCCCGACGTAGTCGTGCGTCCCGTGTTGTCCACGGGCAAGACCCAGGGCTACCGCAATAAGGGAATGTACCCCGTCCGTCAGGGCAAGAACGGCGTGGAGGCGGGCTTCTTTGCCGCCAAATCCCATAAGCTCATCCCTGCCACGTCCTGTGCACTACAGCCAGAGGTGTTCGGGGAGATCGTGTCCTGTATCTGTCAGTTTTTCAACCAAAACCGCATACCTGCCTATGACGAGATCACAGGCAAGGGCGTTCTGCGCCATATCTATCTCCGTACAGCCGTGGACGGGGCTTTATATGTATGTCTCGTCATCAACGCCCGAGAGTTACCCGGGGGCAAACGGATCAAGGACGATTTGATCTATACCCTGTTGGGCAAGTTCCCAAGGATCGTGGGAATACTTCTGAACATCAACACCGAAAGCACCAACGTGGTGCTGGGTGCCAAGTACGTGACCCTGTGGGGGCAGTCCTATCTTGAAGATACGCTGTGCGGCAAGCGATTCCGCATCAGCGGCGGCTCCTTCTATCAGGTCAATCACGATGCCGCAGAAATGCTCTACAACACCGCCGCTGAGATGGCGGATTTTAAGGGCGACGAGGTGCTGTGGGATCTTTACTGCGGCGTGGGCACCATTGGGCTGTCCATGGCTGACCGAGTGCGCCGTTTGGTGGGCATTGAGATCGTACCCGAGGCGGTGGTTTGCGCCACGGAGAACGCCAAGCGCAACGCCGAGCTTGGTCTGATCCCCGAAGGGATCGCACAGTTTTTCTGCGAAGATGCAACCGAGGCCGCTCGCATTTTTGCTCCCGCTGACCGTGGCGATGTTCCTGCCCCCGATATTGTTATCATCGACCCGCCTCGAAAAGGTACGACGCCTGAGCTGATCAAAGAGATCTCCAGGCGCGGGATCGAGCGGGTGGTGTATATCTCCTGCGATCCTGAGACGCTGGCAAGGGATTGTAAGGTCTTTCGGGATGAGGGTTATGTGATAGGTGAGGTGCAGCCTGTGGATCTGTTTCCGAGAACGGGGCATGTCGAGAATGTAGTATCACTAAATAAAAGAAGCTAATGTTTTACTGCTACCGGTTTTGAAACTTTCTTAACCCCATTTTGTAGCAACCACATAATTTCAGTCCAAAAAGAAAGGACTCTCCACCATGAACATCCTGTTTATCGGCAACAGCTACACCTACTTCTATGATCTTCCCGAGCTTTTCGCCGCTCTCTGCCGTCAGAACGGTCACGACGTCCGCGTGGATTCCGTCACCGCAGGCGGTCGCGAGCTGCACGAGTGTCTGGACGAATCGCATGAGAAGCTCCATCCCACCGACGGATTGGCCGTCCGCATCGCCGCGCTTCTTGGTGAGGTAAAATATGATGTGCTCATCCTGCAGGAGCAGTCCTGTCTCCCCTATCACAACACCGATCTGTTCTGCGCGGGTGCCAAAGGTCTTGCCACCATCGCGGGGGCCGACCGCACGGTCATGTACGCCACTTGGGGACGCATGGACGGCAGCGAGGATCTTGCCTATTTCGGCTGGACCCGTGAGTCCATGACTAAAGGCTTGTACGACGCTTACTGCAAGGCCGCTGAGCTGATCCACGGCGAGGTGTCCCCCGTGGGTCTGTGCTTCGCAAAAGCCGTGGCGACCGCTCCCGAGATCAACCTGTACGATCCCGACAAGTCCCATCCCTCCTATGCGGGGAGCTGTGTGGCCGCGCTGTGCCACTACAAGACTGTGTTTGGAGAGATGCCTCGTGATCTGTCAACGCTGAAGCTGGATGGCGCGGTGGCGGAAAAGCTGACCGCCATTGTGGACAATATTGCGGACGAATAAACCAAGATAATTATGAGCGAACTGGAATGGATCTACCAGCAACGGAAGGGAAAATTTGATTTAACCTTGACCACAACGGCGGTGCTGGATGACGGCTATACCATTGACGTTCCCGTGATCCGCGGTATAGGCTCCGACCGACGGTTTGACCTGTATAAAGAATGTGAAGAAGATACGGTGTTTGTTTTCTCTGTAGAATTTTTCTTCAAAGACGGTCAGGACAGATACAGCCACGGGCATCCCTATGACGCCGAGGATGCGCTTGACTATATGGATAAGTTCATGTCAGGTACATCCATCTTTGACAAATAGGAGTTTTCATGAGATACTATAAACACCCCACCACCATAGAAGGCTACAACGCCCACAGAGCTTTATATAAAGCTCTGGATAAAAAGGAAAAGCGGCAATACAAAAAAGCCAAATTTTTCGGGTATATCGGGACGCTTGTAGCTTTTATTACGGCGTGTCTCTGTATAGTTATTGCCATACTGATTTCAAATTTGTTCAAACCCTTTGCCGACGGTTTCTTTTTTTACATATTGAACGGGATCATTAAGTTTCTGTTCCGCGCTTGCTGTTTTATCGTTTCGCTGATTCTTTCTGTTTTGTTGGCCCTTCCCTTGTGGAATATGGGAACAAAACACCAAAAGGAACAAAAAGACATCCTGCGATTCAAGGCCACCGAGCATCTGCGGACAGCCTACAAGCTCACCGAGCCTTGTCTCGTGACCAAGTGTTACGAGTGCTTGGATGACGCCAAATTCAATCTACACGACGTTTGTGTCTTTTTTGTGGGAGACGAGCTTCGCATCACCACCAATCTGCTTCACGGCTTCTTTAATCCCGCAAATGATCTTGGATGTTATATGTTTTCAAAGGATGAAGCGACTGTCACTATGATCCCCTACAAGGAAACCGTTGCCGCAAAGCTCGCCTGCCCCGAGATCACCTTTATCCTCGGCCAGAGGGCTTACGAATTTATCAAAAAGAACTTTACGGAACTCCAAGGAGCATCTACTATGGCCATCCCTGATACACATTTGATGAAATTACATCCCTCCCCCTTTGCCGCCATTCAAAGCGGCCATAAGACCCTCGAGCTTTGCCTCAACGACGGCAAGCGGCAGAAGATCAAAATTGGCGATACCATTGTATTTACCCAAACCGAGACGGGTGAGACCCTTCGTGCCGCTGTATTGGATATTCGCAAGTACCCCGATTTTGAGGCCATGTACGCGGTCGAAAATCCATTGTCGATGGGCTACAACGAAGGCGAGATGGCTGACCCCAAGGATATGAGCCAATACTATATGGAGGATGAGATCAAGAAATATGGCACTTTGGCCATTGAGATCAAAAAGATAGAAGCATGAACTTACCCGAAGCCTTTGCCGCGCGCATGAAGACCATGCTGGGTGACGATTTTGAAGCGTTTCTTGCCGCTTACGATCGTCCCAACACCCCTGCCCTGCGGCTCAACCCTATGAAAACCGTTGGACTTACCGATACAGATAAGCCCCTGCTTCCCTGCTTGGGTCAGCCTGTCCCATGGGCGGCACACGGATATTATTACGATCCCGATGCCGATCTGCGCCCCGGTAAGCATCCCTACCACGAGGCGGGCGTGTACTACATACAGGAGGCCAGCGCCATGATCCCTGCGTCTCTTTGCCCTCCGGCACCGGGGGACAAGGTACTGGATCTCTGCGCCGCGCCCGGTGGCAAATCCACCCAGTTGGCCGCCGCTCTGGGCGGTCGGGGATTGCTGGTGGCCAACGAGATCCATCCACAGCGCGCTTCGATTTTGTCACAGAACATTGAGCGCATGGGCATCAAAAATGCCGTGGTAACTAACCACGCGCCTCACGAGCTGGTGGGTCACTTCCCTGCCTTCTTTGATAAGATCGTGGTGGACGCGCCCTGCTCGGGCGAGGGGATGTTCCGCAAAGAGGAGCAGGCGCTGACCATGTGGAGTCAGGTCAACGTGGATCTATGCGCCGCGCGACAGAAGGAAATTTTAGCGTCTGCCGCCGAGATGCTGGCTCCCGACGGCTATCTGACCTATTCCACCTGTACCTTTGCCCCCGAGGAAAACGAGGGCGTGATCCTGGATTTTCTCACGGCCCATCCCGAATTTGAAGTGGTGGAGCCTGTGAATCCTGCGGTGCTTGCCTGCATCGAGCGCGGGCTCATTGACCGAGGCAATCCCGATTGGGTTGAGGGCGGTGAGGCTTACGCTGACGCGCTCCGCAAGACCGTTCGTCTGTTCCCTCATCACGCCGACGGCGAGGGACACTTCGCCGCGCTGCTGCATAAGTCGGCTGATGCGCCTGTTGCGGCGATCAAATCCAAAGATAAGGGCAAATCCAAACGACAGGACAAAGATGTCGGCAAGGGTCAGATGACCGGTCAAATGACGGTGGACAAGGCTTACATGCTATTTGAAGCATTCTCCAAGGAGGTGACCCGAGAGGCTTTGGACGGTGTTCCCTGTCTCTTTGGTGACCAACTCTATCTGTGTCCCCGTGAGCTTCCCACCCCGCCCAAGGGACTTCGCATTCTGCGCCACGGATTGCATCTGGGGACGGTCAAGAGTGACCGTTTCGAGCCATCCCACGCGCTGGCCTTGGCATTGGATATGCGTGAAGCCAAGAAGTCCTTTGCCGTGGATCTTCCGTCTGCCAGGGCCTATCTCCACGGTGACGTGATCCCTTGCCGGGATGAGAAGGGGTGGTACCTCGTCACCATGGACGGCTTTGCCCTGGGCTGGGGCAAGGCCAGCGACGGGGTGGTGAAGAATCATTATCCCAAGGGGCTGAGAAAGCCGTATTAGTTTTAAAAATTGTTGTTTGCCGCAGTGCGTCGGCCAATATCGCGTGACACTCTCCGTATCGGAGAGCATCACCCGAAAAGATGTCAGTCTTGTAAATTGTTGTTTAGCGGAGAATTAACGAAAACCCGTAGGGGCGACCCTATGTGGTCGCCCGTCGTCCCGACATCGACAAAACCCTTGTGGGTCAACAATCTTTTTGGCGGGAGGCCACACAGGGCCTCCCCTACGG
>JAGARU010000121.1 GCA_017622085.1 Clostridia bacterium
GATGCGCTGGGCCTCGCCGCCGGAAAGAGAGCCGGCGCGGCGCGCCAAGGTCAGGTAGTCCAGTCCCACGCTGACAAGGAAGCCCAGGCGAGAGCGGATCTCCTTCAAAATATCCCGGGCGATGGTGGCCTCCGTTGCGGTCAGAGTCAGCCCCTCCACAAAGTCCAGGGCGCCCTTAACGGACATCCGGCAGAATTCGTCGATGTTTTTGCCGCCCACGGTAACGGCCAAGGCGTGGGGGTTCAGTCGCTGGCCGTGGCACTCGGGGCACTCGGTCTCAATAACGAACTGGTCGTAGTACTCGTCGCCCCACTGCTCGCGGCGCTGGTTGATCATGGGGATCAGACCCTCAAAATGGACGGTCTGGCGCTTGTGCTGGCCGCCAAAATAACGGTCGATGGTGTAAAATTCGTCTCCCGTGCCGTAAAGCAGGGCGCTCAGCTGCTCCTCGGTGTACTGCTCGATGGGGGTGGTAAGGGAAAAGCCCATTTTCTCACCCACGGCGGCGATGAGGGGGCCGTTCCAGGTCTGGGTGTCGATGGTTTTAAAGCCATTTACCGCAATGGCGCCCTCGGAGAGGGACAGGGAGCGGTCGGGCAGGATCTTTTCATCGGAAATCTGGGTCAGCTCGCCGATGCCCGCGCAATGGGGGCAGGCGCCGAAGGGGTTGTTGAAGGAGAACATACGGGGCTCCAACTCGCCAAAGCTGATGCCGTGCTCCTCGCAGGCGTAGTTGGTGGAAAACTCCATGTCCTCCCGCTTGTCCTCGCCCTCGCGGGGCACAAAGCTGACGGTCAGCTTGCCGTCGGAGGTCTTCAGCGCGGTCTCCACGGAGTCGGAGAGGCGGGTACGGATGTCATCCCGCATGGCAAGGCGGTCAATGACCAGCTCCACGGTGTGGCGGACGTTCTTGTCGAGGGAGATCTCCTCGGACAGGTCGTAGACGATGCCGTCCACCCGCACGCGCACAAAGCCATTCTTGCGGGCGTCGGCGAGCACCTTCTCGTGGCGACCCTTTTTGGCGCGAACCACGGGGGCAAGGAGCATAAAGCGAGTGCCTGTGGGCAGGGCCATGATCTGGTCAATGATCTGCTCAGTGGTCTGCTGGCGGATCTCCTTGTGGCACACGGGGCAGTGGGGCACGCCTATGCGGGCGTAGAGCAGGCGCAGGTAGTCGTAAATTTCGGTGACCGTGCCCACGGTGGAACGGGGGTTTTTGGAGGTGGTCTTCTGATCGATGGAAATGGCGGGGGAAAGCCCCTCGATCAGATCCACGTCGGGCTTGTCGATCTGGCCGAGGAACATACGGGCATAGGAGGACAGGGACTCCACAAAGCGGCGGTGTCCCTCGGCATAGATGGTATCAAAGGCAAGGGAAGACTTTCCCGAGCCGGAAAGGCCGGTGAGGATCACCAGCTTGTCGCGGGGAATGGTCACGTCCACGTTTTTCAGGTTGTGAACGCGCGCCCCTTTAATGATCAATTCTTGTGGCATACTTGCTCCGATATATTAAAATTTGAGAAATTGCGGGAAAAGCGGGGAAGGCCCCGCAACCAGCCGGGAAGGCCCGGCGGCCAAGCTTCGGCGTTTGCTCACGCGTCAGCGCACACGCTCACCCGATGGCGTCAATAATTTTTGGTCAAGCTTTTTTGCGGGGAAGCCCCCGCTGGCAAGATCGCCGCTTGCTCACACGTCAGCGCACACACTCCCCCGAAGGTGTCGGCAATTTTTGGTCGAGCTTTTTTTAAAAAGCTCGCGCGCTGGAGCCGCGGAGGCTCCTCGCTCGCCGCAGCGAGCGAAAGCTCCTTACACGGCAGTTTCTTTTCGCCAAGCCTTTTCTTTTGGGCCTTTTGCTTCAAAAGAA
>JAGARU010000122.1 GCA_017622085.1 Clostridia bacterium
ATACCGATCTCGTCATCGCTTGCATGAGCAAAGCAGGCAAGCCGTACATCCGCGTGTTCGAGGATTGCGTCAAAAATTGCCATCCCATCCCCGATAAGCAGGGCGAATACAAGGGTGCGCACTATGAAATCCGCGAGGTTCAGCTTGATACCGGTAAGGATAATTACGAAACCCGTGAGATCGAGCTCAATTACAACATCTGGTACAAATACGTAGATTGAAAGGAGAATTGAAAATGAAAAATCGTTTCTACATGAAGGAATTCCAATACCACGACGGCGAGTGCTACGTCACCTTCAACATCGTCGATCTGAACGAGCTGAAAAATGAGATCAGCGTGGCTATTACCCGCGAGGGCAAGATCAGCGTGGTCACATATCCGCTGCTTTCCGACGAGAATGGCTACTATTTTGAATACGGCTGTGAGTACACCAAGCTGGCCGTGGATGACTTCAAGGAGGTATCGGAATGAAAAACGATAACAAGGATATCCGTCAGGAAACCGAGCGAAAACCCGTAATCGATCTTCTTGCTCTATGGGAAGAAGTCGAAGATATGATCAGCGAAAGACGCGCCATCGAAGGAGGTAATAACAATGACTAATACATACAGCAATGAAATCAGAATCGTCATCGGCTCTTGGGGCTCTTACAACGAGTGCAATGAGCGAGCTTTGGGATCCCGTTGGCTTGACTTGGCCGACTATGGAGACTGGGACGAGATCGCGGAAGAATTGGAGCATCAGGGCTTTGAGCTTGACGGTATCGACGAGGAGTTGTTCATTCAGGACATTGATAACTTCCCTTCCGACGCGACCAACTGGGACTATATGCACCCGCAGCGGCTCTTTGAGATCCTGCATGAGGCCGAGGTGCTGGACGATTCCGGCAAGTATGATACCCTCATGGCGTTCCTGGAAGTGCGCGGTTTCCGTGAGTTTGAAGAACATGTGGATCGTTACGGTGCTGACTGGGACGATGATATCTACATCTACAAGAACTACGACTGGGACGATTACGGCCGTGAGATGTTCAACAACTGCGGGTACGAGATACCCGACAGTCTGTTGGACTTTTTTGATTTTGA
Source organism: Clostridia bacterium (assembly GCA_017622085.1). Taxonomy (GTDB): domain Bacteria; phylum Bacillota; class Clostridia; order Oscillospirales; family CAG-272; genus RGIG8715. Next base: position 1,087 of record JAGARU010000122.1, read on the forward strand.
GGCCTACGGCGAGTCCTTCAAGTACGACGGTATTGAGGAATACTCCGAGGGCTTGATCGAGATCCGGAGGTAATACCATGAAAAACACGAAAGAAGTCCAAGCCATCCTGACGGCTATCTGTTGCATCAACCAAACGAGCGAGCATAAGGACGACGACATAGCCAAGATTTGTGACTATGCCTTCCGTCGGCTCTTTGGCTCCAACACCAACCTGCTCATGCTTTGCTGCGTGGGCAGGTCGAAAGAAGAAATGATGCCTGAGATCATGCAGGTCTTGGAGCAGGATACCGAATATAAGAAATACTTGGAGGAATACAGAAAATGAAAAGAACGCTCATTGACCTTTGGTACGGGAACATCGACCCGCAGGAACAAGCGCAAGCCAATCCGCAAGTGCCCGACCTTCTGAAGCTTTTGGAGCGCAATCACGATGCTCTCAGCAAAACCTTAAACGATGACCAGAAAGAACTCCTTGAAAAATATCAAAGCTGCGCTGACGAAATCTCCGGATTTTGTGAGCGCGATTCTTTTATTTACGGTTTCCGTCTCGGTATGCGGCTCGCTATTGAGGCGCTGACCGATGAAGACGATAATGACCTATAAGGAGGTATACACCATGAAAGTAAAAGAACTCTACACCATGAACTTCAACGACGCCTGCGAGCGGCTATCCGAGCAGACCGATCTCATCACAACCTATGAGAGCCTGAAGGACTTTGCCATCCACATGATTCAAGAGGATCACCTGTACTTGGCTCTCCATATCCTTGAAGCAATCCACAGCTCCCCGGCTGACTACTATGATTACGACTACAGCATGGGCACGTTGAAAACGCCCACGGCTCTTACGCTTACCTTTGATTTGGTAGATTACTGTGACGACAAGGAGGAGAACGATCATGACGAGCTTTAAGACCCAAGCTCATATCCATTCCCTCGACGGAGCTATGGACGAAATCACCGTTCTCGACAGCCGGCAGGAGTCCGACCACGTGGTCTACATCATAGACTACAAAGGTGTGAAATGCACCGCCATTTTCAACTGGTTTGCAAACGCATACTACGCCGACGATAAGTACGGCATCATTAAGGAGGATTAACAAATGAGCATCAAGAACGATATCCGAGATCAGATCAAGAGTGCTATCCGTCATTACGATTTTGAAGAAGCCATCAGCGATGCCATGGACGAGATCGACCTGGAGGAGCTGATCACACAGAAGATCACCCAGCGAATCCGTGACGTAGACATTGAGCCGCTGGTAACGAGCCTTGTCGCTGACCTGATCGACGAGCAGTTGGACGATATCGACATTGAGGGCGAGGTGCTGGGCGCCTTGCAGGAAGAATTTGAGGACTGAGGAGGTAAAACAGCATGGCAAATCTGAACGAGTTGAAAAAGTATCTTTATTACGATTTTTCATCCGGCCCGTACACGGGTCAGGACTATCTGACCTTCCAGACCAAATACATCAACTATCTCCGAAGCCTTTGCAAGACAAACGGCTGGGAGCTGGTGAACATTGGGCGCGGTCATTATTACTTTTCCGCCTTTATCAAAAGCGCCGATGGCAAATATCTCTACATATCCATTGACGATGTGCGCGGCTGTAATAACCATTGGTACGACCGCATCCTCATTCGTACAGCCACTCATGCCAAGGACTACCGGGGTGGTCACAACTTCTACACCTCTCTGACCGAACTGACCGAAAAGGCTGAATGCCTATTCTTACTGGAGCATAAGGGGGGGTGACATGAAGGCTGAAGCAAACAATCCCTACGGCTACAAGGTCTGCTACAAGGAGGATGGCGCGAAGGACTACACAAGTCACTTCAAGACCTATACCTACAGACAGGCTGTCAAAGCCAAAGCTGGGTACATCCGCTTCCCTCCCCGCGCTCGGGAGGATGGACATATCTTGAAGAACCCCAAGTGGGTCATAATACCGATCAAGCACTCCGAGGTGCGGGACGGCATATGGCATGAGGATCCCTTTTGATAAGGGGTCTTTTTTCTTTATACAACAATAAAAACACGAAAAGGAGGACAAATACATGACGTTGAATCTCACCGCAACGACAACCGAAGAAAAGGTTTTGAGGGAATACCTTGAACAGAACGCTGACGAGGTGCTGGCCGATAAGATCAACAACGGAGTTCCCGTCGAAAAGGATGGTAAAAAGCTCGTGAGCCGTAAGACGCTGGCGAGCTTTATGAAGTACGCTACCGAAGAAGCACGTAAGCAAGCAGCGAAAGGCGCGACCAGCGCGTGTCTGCACAGCGATGTCGTGTTTGGATGGGCTATCCACTACTTCGAGGAAGACAGCATCCTCGGTACACTCTATAACGAGGACGGGACGGAATACAAGCCGGCGAAGCCTACACCGAAGGTCACGCCGAAACCGTCTACAACGGCAGAAGCCCCCGTTGTTCCTGCTTCCAAGCCTCAACCAAAGGCAGGGCAAATGTCCATGTTTGACCTGTTCGACGAGCCGAAGACGGAGGCAGAAGAAACAACCGAGACGGACAAATACAACGAAGCTGAAACCGTTGTAGAACCCGCCGTAGAGGCTCCTGAAAGCCCCGTAGAAGACGTGGAACCCGTAGTGGAGCAAGTGCCTGCCGAGGTAGTTACGGAACCTGAAAAGCCCGTAATCTCGCCCCTGTATACGCGCTATCAGCGATATCGGCACGAGCATCCCAACGCCGTTATCGTCATACGTGTCGGTGACTTTTACGAGACTTTCGGTGATGCAGCCGAAACCGCTTCAGCGCCGTTGGATCTGACCGTGGTGAGCCGAGATTTCGGGCTTTCCGAGCGTGTGCCTATGATCGGATTCCCGTACCACAAAGCGAATACCTACATGGAGAAGCTACGGGCATTCACTGACACGGTGGTGATTGAGAGCGAGACCGAAAAACGGGTATTGCCGAAATATCAGCCGGTTGAAGGCCTGGCGGTGGACACCACCACGGGCGAGGTCATAGAGCCGGACGAAGTTCCCGATCCCTACGCCGATACCGAGCTGATGTACAAAATATATCTACTGCTCGACCAAAAAGTTGAAATTGTGAAGTGAGGTAAACGTCATGAAAATGGAAAAGATCAAACCGATTCCGAAATACATCATTGAGAAGATCCGTAAACGGGATGCGATCCGTTATCCCGAACCCCACGGCAATACGCGGTTTTACTCCTATCTCACCAAAAATGACGGTGAACTGGTCAAGGTTACGGTGGCTGTCCGTCACCGTTACAAGAATTGGCACTACAAACAGGTTGCCGTTCACGGTGTCCACTCTGACCGTTGCTACGTGAAAGATATGTGCTTTACCTACATCGGTGGCTATAGCGTCGGTTGGTACGCCGAGGGGCTGAACAGGACTCAGAAATGGTACGAGGATGACGAGTGGGGCTGGTACTATGACTCCGGTTTCGATCCCTACGCGCCGGTGGTCAACAAGGAATATCTGGCGAAGTTCCCGGAATACCAATACTCCGCTTGGGAGTTGTACGATGAAGCGGATATCATCAAATTCCTCCGCAATTACGAGAAGTACCCGCAAACCGAGTATCTGATGAAAATGGGACTTCAAAAGTATGTGTTCAGCAAGCAGATCCTGACTAAGGCGGCGAAGGATAAAAGCTTCCGCAAGTGGCTCTGGAGCAACCGTCAGATGCTTGCAGGGCGCTATTTTTATATATCCACCATCCTCTCGGCCTATCGTTGCGGAACGTCGTTGCTTGAAACGCAGGCGTATGAGGAAGTCAAGAAGACCTTTTGCCGTGAGCGGGACTATAAGCCGATCCGCGAAATGCTGGACGGTGATTATAAGCCCTTTTTTGAATACGTGGCAAAGCAACAGACTAGCGCCCGTGTGTATCTTGACTATCTAAAAGCCTGCACCTTCCTCGGCCTGGATATGTCGGTGGATAAGAACCGTTACCCCCACGACTTCATGCGTTGGCACGATATCCGTATCGACGAGTACAAGACCGCCAAGGCATTGAAAGATCAGGAGGAGCGAGCCGAGCTGTACGCGAAGTTCGCATCGGTGGCTGAAAAGTATCTCCCCATGCAGCACAATAAGCGAAGCAGTTTTGTGGCGATCATAGCAAGGAGCCCTGCCGATCTGAAAGTCGAAGGAGAGATACTGCATCATTGTGTCGGCGGGATGGGCTACGAGCAGAAGTTCATCCGCGAAGAAACCCTCATATTCTTCATCCGAGCCAAAGACACGCAGGATACTCCGTTGGTCACGGTGGAATACTCACTGTCCCAAAAGAAGGTGTTGCAGTGTTATGCAGACCATAACACAAAGCCCGCAGAGGATGTTCTGCACTACGTCAACAAGGTGTGGCTACCGTATGCAAACCGCACTTTAAAACAGATTGCCGCATAAGGAGGTTAAGATTATGGCTAATTACTATCGTATCACCGCATATCATCCCACGGAAGATTACTGCTTCATCGTGGACTCTCATGGCCGCTTTGAAAAGCTCTGGCAATTTAGCTCCTACCTTGTGAACAAGGGTATAAAGGTCTTGGAAGTTGCCAACGGGGACACGTTCTTGGATGGCAATATGAAGCGGGCTGAGAAGCATCCCGAGTATCTGTATATACAGTCAGCGCAGAGGGGACAACCCACGAAAACCACCGTGACCGTAGACGGGAAGATGTATCGTGCCGTGGAGATTTGCGGACGCCGTTACGTGCCGGATCGGAATGAGGTGGTCAAATGAGAAAGACCATGGAAGGTCAGTTGTCCATATTCGATATTGTCATTGACCGTGATGCGGAAGCTCCCGCCGTGGAGTCTTCTGTCCCGGTGGTTGCGGAACCTGTTC
>JAGARU010000123.1 GCA_017622085.1 Clostridia bacterium
AGAGGATGATCTCCTCATCCACCACTACCGTGGTCCCCCTTCCCCGCTGGGGAAGGCTCACTGGAGCGCTGCCCTCGCTTATAGCCGGGACGGTTGCACTTCTTTCTTCACGCTTTTTTCTTTGGAGGCAGAAGGCCCAAAGAAAAAAGCTCGGCAAAAAAGAAAGGCCGTGTAAGGAGCTTTCGCTCGCTGCGGCGAGCGAGGAGCCTCCGCGGCTCCAGCGCGCAAGCTTTTTTTAAAAAGCTTGACCAAAAATTGCCGACACCTTCGGGGGAGTTTGTGCGCTGACGTGTGAGCGCGCGCCGATCTTGCCCGCCGGGGCTTTCCACACTCTCCCCAAACAAAACACCCCCCCACCGGCGGAGGCCGATGAGGGGGTGCTGATTAAATTTTCGCAAGCTGTATCGCGTTACACCCCGGCGAGCTTAGCAAAGGATGCTTTGAGGGCGGGGTATACGGTACGGTAGATCTGATAATACGCTTCGTAGGCGTCCGTGTCGGTGGGGAGCTGGGGCTCGTTATAGGCGATCAGCTTATCGCAGGCCGCCTCCACGCTTTCATAAACGCCCGTGCCCACGCCGGCCAGGATCGCAACGCCGAGGGCCGCGCCCTCTCCGTTCTGAATGGTCTTAACGGGCAGATTGAACGTGCCGGCGATCATTTCGCGCCAAAGGGCGCTCTTTCCGCCGCCGCCCACCACGGTCATGCCGTCCAGGGGAATGTCCATCTCCCGAAGAACCTCAACGCAATCCCGCAGGGAATAGGTCACGCCTTCCAGCACCGCGCGGAGGAAGTGCTTCTTCTCGTGCATGGCGGACATGCCGAAGAACACGCCTCTTGCGTTCGGGTCAAGGTGGGGGGTACGCTCGCCCATGAGGTAGGGCAGGTACAGGAGCTTTTCCGCGCCGACGGGCACCGTTGCGGCGATCTCATCGATCTCGCGGTAGGAAATTTCCGTAGCAAACTGGGTACGGAACCACTTAAGGGACAAGCCTGCGCCCTGCGTTACGCCCATAACGTGCCACTTGCCGGGCACGGCACAGCAGAAGGTGTGCACCCGACCCTTGGGGTCGATGACGGGCTTATCGGTATGGGCGTAGACCACGCCGCTGGTACCGATGGTAGTAAAGGCACGTCCGGCCGCAACGGCACCGGATCCCACGGCGGCCGCCGCGTTATCTCCTGCGCCGCCCACAACGGGCACGCCCTCAAGGACGCCAAGACCCTTCACGTAGCCGGTGATCTCCGGGCTCTCGTATACGGGGGCGAGGAGCGCGGGGTCGATGTCCAAGGCTTCAAGCACCTCCGCCGACCACTGTCTCTTGGCGATGTCCAGAAGCTGCATTCCGCCGGCGTCAGACACCTCCGTTGCAAACTCGCCGGTCAGGCGGTAGCGGATGTAGTCCTTGGGCAGGAGGATGTGCTTGCATTTTGCGTAATTTTCCGGCTCATGGTTGCGCACCCAAAGAATTTTGGAGGCGGTAAAGCCGGTAAGGGCGGGATTGGCGGTGATCTCAATCAGCCGCTCCGCACCCACGCGGGCGGTGATTTCCTCACACTCCGCGCCGGTTCTCTGGTCGCACCAGATAATGGAGGGGCGAATGACCTCCCCCGCCTCATCCAGCATGACGAGACCGTGCATCTGGCCGGAGAGGCCGATGCCCGCCACCTCGCCGCCCTCGGGGAGGGCGGCAGAAACGGCGATGAGCGTGTCTCGAACGGCGGCGAACCAGTCCTGGGGGTCCTGCTCCGCCCAGCCGTTTTGGGGCTGATACATGGGGTATTCCACGGTTTTGTCGGCAACGACCCGGCCGCACTCGTCAAAGAGGACGGTTTTGGTGCCGGAGGTGCCGATATCCACGCCGATCAGATATCTCACAGTGCGCCTCCGAACATGATGTCGTTGATCACGCTCTCAAGGTATTCCTGACCGCCGCTGGTCTTTTCCTCAACTACGTTCAGGGACAGGGCGTAGTCGGAGAGGGATTCAAGGGTGGCCTTGCCGCTTACGATGTCGGCGCCGATGCCGGTCTTGAAGGAGGCGTATCTCTTCTCAATGAAGGCGTCGATACGGCCGTCGTCCACGATCTTCTGTGCGATCTTCAGACCCAGCGCAAAGCTGTCCATACCGGCGATGTAGGAGAGGAAGATATCCTCGTCGGTCATGGAAGCGCGGCGAGCCTTGGCGTCAAAGTTCAAGCCGCCGTTGACAAAGCCGCCGGCGCGGAGAACCTCCAGCATACAGAAGGTGGTGTTGTACACGTCGGTGGGGAACTGGTCGGTATCCCAGCCGAGGAGGGTATCGCCCTGGTTTGCGTCGATGGAGCCGAAGGCGCCGTTGATGCGGGCGGTGCAAAGCTCGTGCTGGAAGGTATGCTGTGCCAAGGTGGCGTGGTTGGCCTCAATGTTCATCTTGAAGTCCTTTTCAAGGCCATACTTGCGAAGGAAAGCAAGAACCGTAGCGGTATCAAAGTCGTACTGGTGCTTGGTGGGTTCCTTGGGCTTGGGCTCGATGTAGAAGTCGCCGGTGTAGCCCTTGCCGCGTGCGTAGTCCACAGCCATGCGGAGGAGGCGAGCCAGGTTATCCAGCTCCAGACCCATATCGGTGTTCAGGAGAGTCTCATAGCCCTCGCGTCCGCCCCAGAACACGTAGCCCATGCCGCCCAGCTCCATGGTGATATCCAGAGCCTTCTTTACCTGTGCGGCGGCGTAAGCGTAAACGTCGGCGTTACAGCCGGTGCCGGCGCCGTGCACGAAGCGGGGGTTATTGAAGAGATTTGCGGTGCCCCAAAGGAGCTTTTTGTTGTACTTCTTCATGTTTTCCTTGATCAAGGGAACGATCTCGTCCAGGTTGGCCTGGAATTCCTTGAGGGACTCTCCCTCGGGCGCGATGTCCTTATCGTGGAAGCAGAAGTAGTCGATGCCCAGCTTGTCCATCAGCTCGAAGGCAGCCTCTACCTTCTTCTTGGCGACTTCCATAGGAGTTTTGCCGCCGAAGGACTTGTCTGCCGTGCCAACGCCGAACATATCGACGCCCTCACCGCAGAGGGTATGCCAGTAGGACATGGCGAACTTAAGCTGTTCGCGCATGGTCTTGCCGCCTACGATTTCGTCGGGATTGTAGTGGCGGAAGGCGAAGGGGTTCTTGGAAGCAGGACCTTCGTATGCGATCTTGCCGATTTTAAAGATTTCAGACATGGTAAATACCTCTCTTTATATTTTTTCATTAAGCGATTCGTGGTTGGGATAAAAATAATTTTTGGTCAAGCCTGCGGAGAAGCCGGGAAGGCCCGGCGTGCGTCGTTAATTTTTGATCAAGCTTTTTTGCCGGAAAGGCCCGGCGGCCAAGCTTCGGCGTTTGCTCACTTGTAAGCGAGCACGATCACACGAGGGTGACGGCACCAAAGATTTGTTTTTTGCCTCGCTTTTTTCCAAAAAAGCGAGCGGGTTCGGGCAGCGCCCGAAGGAGCGGCCTTTCTTTTTTGCAAAGCTTTTTTCTTTGGGCCTTCTGCCTCCAAAGAAAAAAGCGTGAAATAGGCCGCTCAACCGCCCCGGCTACCGCCGGATGAGGCGCTCCAGTAAGCCTTCTCCAGCGGAGAAGGTGGCGGCGAAGCCGACGGATGAGGAGAGCATTATGCC
>JAGARU010000124.1 GCA_017622085.1 Clostridia bacterium
CACCACCGCGATCACAATGGGCAAGCAATGGGTAATGGGAATCAGAACGGCATTAAACAGCATCTGGTTATATATGTAGTCCCGCGGTGTCGCAGAATAGATCTGATAGAAATATCCGCCTTGAATAAACAGAAAATCGGGAGAAGAGTTTTTGGTAATAACCTGGGTTCTTTGCTGAAGCATGATCAGGATTGCCGGAATGGAAAACAGCATCGCCGGCGAGCGGAAAATCCGCTTCATGGTTGTTGTAAACGTCTTTAAAAACATAAGTTCTCCTTTGGCATCTTATTTTAAAATGATTTGGAAGAAATACGGATTGTTTTCAGCATCGTTCATCAGGATATTGATGACATTTCCATAGGACATCAAAGAGGCGCCGTTCCGGTTCTGAATGTAGGGGGCGCTATAATAGGCGCGCTCTAAAGCAAATTCTGCAATTGCTTTGTTTTTCGATTCTGTTACACGTGAGAAAGCCAAATACTCTTTATCAATCAGTTCCAATACGTATAACGCATCGTTACTAAGGAAATACCCTATGTAAGAATAGGTGGCACCGCTGCTTGAAGGAGAAATGGAAGATGAGGAAATGATTTCTCCGTTTTGGACGATGACATAAAAGCTTTTCTTACTGAGGCCGGAATCGTAAACGATATGTAATTTGTTACCGGAATATTCAAAAAAGGGAACTTGCGTAGCACTGGTGAGGCGAGAATCTGTAATCAATCCAAGCGAAGTAACCTTACCGTCGTTTAGATAGTATAAATAATGGCCTCTGTTTTTCATTTGGGAGTCAAGTGGGTTTTCCGAATCATTTATATATTCAGAAGATAGGAAATACAGGCCACCGTTTTCATCGGCGGTAATGTTTGTTACAGAGGATTCTTTATGGTAAAAGGGTTCGCTAAACTTTTTGCTCTCAATATCGTAAGATATAAAACAAAGTTTTCCGGAGTGTGGAATCTCGGAGCTTTCGTCTTCACTTGCTGTATCAATAGCGATCTCAAATGAATTGGTTGCATCGCTATAGCAAACACAGAAATTGGTGCACCAGTCCGTTGTATAAGTGCCGGGAATCAGCTGGAAATTTTTGTAGTCTGAAATTTTTACGGCATCCACAAGAGATAGTCCATCCGCGTCCTTGTATTGATGGATTTGTACGCCTTCTTTGTATACAGAGATGATATACAGAACTCCATTTTTGTCAGATACGATACGAATGGGATCGATTGAGAATCTGGATTGGATTCCCATATCATTCTCAAACGTACGAGAAAAGCTTGCGATGGGAAAGGAACCAATTTTTATCCAACCGGTTGTTTCCGCGCGGTATAAGATTAACTCCGCCGATGCCTTCCCTCTATCTGCCAAATATCCGTTGGTGTATCCGCACGCAAGATAAGTCACTCCGTTTTGAGCCGTATAAAGATCGTAATATATAACTCCGTCTTTTCGTAGCTCTTGACCGGCTAATAGCATCGTGTCAGGTCCTCCCAAATCGGGAATTGAGTGAATATTTTTTATATACGTGCCAGTATCACCCACGCGATCAGCCAAAGAGAAGGAGTTGTTCATTATAAAGCCATCTACGTCCGTATGCACAGACTGTTCTGGTAAGCAAAAGGGAAGAATGATCGCCACCGCAAGCACCGCCGCCATGACAGAGATGATCGGCTTCCACGGCACCACTTTCGCCGTCATTGCCTTCTCAATGCAGTCTTCAACAGAAGAGAAGTTTTCTTTCACGTGCTTCTTTGGTTGCTTCATAAGCGAGATACAAAAGTCGACTACCCGTTCTTTATTGATTAGCTTTTTATATTTCTGCTTTGTCTTGATCACCGCCAAATAAACAGTGTCATACACAAATGTCTTGTCCGTGCATACAGTCCCGGCCGCTTTTTCGATCTGCCCCGCGTGCAGTAAAAGCTGATTTAATCCCATCGTCATTCCTCCGATTCGGTGCTTTCACCCAGCACGATCTGGAAGAAATAGGTGGAGCGATTGGGGTCAACACCGACCAATTGCCCGTCCTTTGACGCAGGGATGATCATGTTGACAATATTTCCACCCGTTACGGAGGGCGTCAGATGCTTGTCCGTAAAGAACATAGAACCCGTATTATCCATCTTGGCGGGGAATAGGAATTCTCCCACCTTAACGGAGTACCCGTCCTCCGGCACACGGGCAAGCACAACGTACGTTCCGTTGATAAAGCAAAGGAAGTAGAGCTCGCCATCATGAAGGAAGAAGTCAAGATACTCGGTCTTGTCGCTGCTGACGTTGTAAAACTTTCTCTTTTGGACAACTTCGCCGCTTTCGTTGTAGATCATATAATACCGCGCATTTTTGGTGTAGTATACCAAATGCACCTGCCCGTCAATTACTTCCAGCATTCCAAGATCGATGTCGTTGCTCAAAACGTTTGAGGTGCCCAAAGGAACCGTGCTTATAATCTGTCCGTCCTTAACGTGGATCAGAGAAACGGCGTACTCGTCCGCACCGTTATCCGCATTTCCAAGGTAGGCTTCGCCTGTAAAGTACCATCCTCCCTTGCCGTCGTAGCATCCGCTATCAATCATAAGAAATGGACTGATAGAATTTTCCGGAACGGTGACAGTCTCCGAGAAGGCATTGCTTTTTGTATCAAACGTAAAGAACACCAAGCTTCTGAACTCATCATCCATATAATGATTATCAATGGAAGCGTATAAAGCAATGGATGATCGGGCTTGGTCGTATACGGCCTTGAACAAATTGCCCCATCCGTTACTTGAACCGTGTGTTCCGCTATCGCTGGAAATGATGGTTTTTTCGGAGAGCCATAGCTGGTTTAAATAGGTCACCTCACCGTTTGCTCCGTAATAGTGGATCTGTATGCCGTTCGAATAGTGGCTTATCAGGAATGCGCCGCCCTTTTCGTCGGCCAAGGCATAGACGCGGGATACGGAGTAGTAGGTTTCCCATTCGTGGTAATACCGTTTCTCCTCTTCGTCGTATTTTTCTGCCCAATACCGATCAACGTAAAAGTTCACCTCAAAGCGTCCGGCTTCTTTCCACCCGTCGGTGTGAGCTTCGTAAACGATACATTCCGCCTTCTTCGTCTCGGTGTCTACGTAGGACAGGAAGTAGAGCGTCACCCCGTTTGCCGTTGTCACCGTCTCGCAAAAAACGTTACCGCGCGCGCCGTAAACGTGGTCGGCAATCACCCGCGGATCGGCCGCCCCAAGCTCCTCCGGCACGTGGAGATTTTTTAACTGCACGTCACTATCTTTAACCAGATTTTCAAGAGCAGTAGTGCCCTCCATCACAAACCCGGAGGCATCCACCGTGCGAACCTTGTCCGGTAGCACCGATGGCACGATCATTGCCACAGCCAGCACAACGGCCACGGCCGAGACGATCCACCGCCACGGCACAACCTTCGCGGCGAGTGCCTTCTCAATGCAGTCCTCGACCGAAGAAAAATTCTCTTTCACGTGCTTCTTCGGTTGCTTCATGAGGGAAATACAAATCTCAACCGCCCGTTCCTTGTTTGCCAGCCCTTTGTACCTCTGCTTTGTCTTGATAACGGCAAGGTAAATGGTGTCGTATACCAATGACTTGTCCGTGCACATGGCCTCAGCGGATTTTGAGATCTTATCCGTATAGCTTAACAAGAACTGTTTTAATTCCATCATCATTCCTCCGATTCAACAGCTTCACCTAATAGGATCTGCACAAAGTAGGTGGGGGGATACGATCCGTCCGCGCGGTTTTTTGTTCCCGGAGCAATTAGATTTAATACGTTGCCGCCGGAAATAAAGGACGTTTTGTGTCGGCTTCCAAATACAAAGGTGTACTTTAATTCATCCGGGTACAGATATTCACCGACTCGCACGGGGTATCCGTCCTCGCCAACCCGCGCCAGCACCAGATACGTGTCGTTTATGTAACATAAGTAATAGTTTTCTCCCTCATGGCGGAAGAAGAGAAGATAACGAATACTGTCCGTGCTGGGCGCGTAGAAGCGGTACTTTTTTACGATCTCTCCCGCTTCATTAAGGAGCATACAGTAGTTTCCGCGATTGGAGCTAAACATCAAATGGATGCCTTCCGCATCCTTTGCTAACAGACAAGGTCGGATTCGATCCCCCGCGGATTTGCCCTGATCAATGGGAATCGACCAAAGAATCTTACCGTCCCTTACGTAGGAGAGGGAATAGCGAAGGGTATAATCGCCGTTCTCATCGAATCCAGCCTCCGCATCAAACACGTTTGATGCCATATAATAGCCGCCGTTTGTATCGTATAGGATCAGATCGGGGCCGAGCCCGTCGGTGACTGTCTTAAAATCTTCATCTGCGGTAACTTTCTCTCGGAATTTTTCCTCCATCACGTCAAATCCCAAAAAGAAGAATTGATATTCATTAAGATTTTCATCCATGGTAAGATGACTTGTTTGGGTGTAGATCTCAATGAAGTTGGTATTCACGTCCCAAAAGGCATAAATGTCAGAGGTCCAATCGTTGCTGACGTCTTCGTACCTGTTAAAATGCTGACTGCCATCATCCAACCAAATGTGGTCTAATTCCTCGATCGTTCCGTCCGCATTGTAGCGATGCATTTGGAGGCCGTTCCGGTAATTGGTCAGAATGTATACGTTTCCGGCCTCATCGGGAAGGGTAGTAATACGAGAGGGCCAGAAAAAGGTATGCCGTCCGGAATAGTCCTTCCCATTCTCATGGTAGAGCTGGCCCAAGTACATATTTGTCACAAAATAAGCCGTTTCAAACCTTCCGGCCTCGTGCCATCCGTCCTCATGTGCCTCATAAACGATGCACTCCGAGCGTTTTTCATCCTTGTGGACGTAGACCATGAAGAACAGAGTTACACCGTTTGCCGTAGTAACCGTTTCGTATCGTACGTGTTCAATATCCTTCAGTGTTAAACTTTTTTCGTGTCGAGGATCAGGCAGCGTTTCAGAATCCAGAACGCCGAAATCCTTCGGCTCATGAAGATTCTTTAGTTGCACGTTACTGCCCTCAATTAAATTTTCAAGAGCAACGGCTCCCTCCATCACAAACCCGGAGGCATCCACCGTGCGGACCTTGTCCGGTAACACCGATGGCACGATCATTGCCACCGCCAGTACAACGGCCACGGCCGAGACGATCCACCTCCACGGCACAACCTTCGCCGAGAGAGCCTTCTCGATGCAGTCCTCGACCGAAGAAAAACTCTCTTTCACGTGCTTCTTCGGCTGCTTCATGAGAGAAATACATACGTCAACCGCCCGCTCCTTGTTTGCCAGCTTTTTATATTTCTGTTTTGTTTTAATGATCGCCAGATAAATGGTATCGTGTACGAATGCCTCATCGGTGCATATAGCCTTTGCGGCTTGTGCCAAACGGTCGCTATTTTCGCTCAGTAATTTAGTCAGCGTGGAATTATTTTTCATGACGGAGTCCTCCCAATAAAAGCTCTATGAGTGTGCTTGTGTGCTCGTATTCATTTACGATCTGCAAAACCTCATCCTCGCAGATCTCGCCGTACACGGTGAGCATAAAGACGGAATCCCGTCCGCTCCATACACACACCGTGCGGTCTTCCTCCCGGCAAAGCAGAATTTGCTGGCCGTTCCGATAAAACACGGTCGGCTCAAGCTCTCCTTTGGGAAAGAGAAGCTCTTCGCGGAAGGTGCTCTGCATGATCTGCAGAACGGTGCCGGATGCATTCCGATAGGATCGCACGTGTTGCCGCTCTTGTACGTGATGATGAATGAATACGTACCCGTCGGGGATGTATCCGGGCGATTCCACCCACCCAATCTCCGGCACGTCGATGCGAGTTTTATCGTATTCGTTGTAAAATACCACAAAGGCGTCCTTATCCTCCCGCCACATAAACTCCGGCATCAAGCCGATGCCCATAGCCTCTACGGGGAATTTCAACGTAACGATCATCAAAAAGGATAAGGCAAAGGTCAGGATCTGCCGCCCCATCAGACGCAGGCCGGAATGGGCCCGGTCGCTCAGCTCCCACCGCTTTTTTTTCGGACGGAGCGCGGGCACGTGGATGCAGAGCTCCGACGGCTGTTCGGTGTAATATTCCTTTGCAAATTCCGCCAGCGCCTGACGGAGCTTGTCTTTTCCGCAGTTTCGATTATTCATGAGAGTTCTCCTTTCTCAGTGCATTCGCCAAGGCCTGTTTGCCTCGCTTTAGTCGCATATTGGCGGTGGATTGCCGAATGTCCAGAGTCTTTGCAACCTCTAACGTAGGCATATCGTAAAGCAAAGCGAGAATCAGCACCTCGCGATAAATGGGCTTCATCCCCTCAATGGCCCGGCGGATGGTCTCTACCGTTTCCTCCGCGCAAAGCTGGTACAGCACCGGGTCGTGGATGTCCGTTCCATCCGTTTCTTCCTCATCCTCCGGCAGGGGAACGGTACCCCGACGGCGCTTTTTGTCAAGCAATGCGCGGGCGCGCCCCTCCACCGTCAGCATAACGTAGGAGGAAAGCATGGCCTCGTTCTCAAACTGCAATCGGTCCGCGTGGGCGGCTATGTAGCCCCACGCATCCTGCATGGCATCCTCCGCGTCGTGGTAATTTCCATTCAAAAGACGGAGCGCCCGTCGCATGGTGGCTTCCTTATAGCGGTCGTAGATCGCATCAAAGGAAATTGGTTTGCCCGCTAAAATGGGCATAGAATTGCTCATAATCGGTATCCGCTCCCACAGGGGGGCGTCCATCCTCCTTTCTCAAAGGATACTCGGTTTCCATTCATAAGACAGAACAGAACACGAGGCGCTTTTTTCACAAAAACCGGAAAACTTTTTTGTTTTTGGATAAATGACCAAACGCTTCTTGCTTTTTTTGTGCGAAACATTCATTCACTAAAAGTATACCATAAAATGACCCCTTGGATCATATCGCACCGCAATTTGCCATGAATATGCCGCTTCCCCGCGACCTTTTATCCTGTAATACCAAAAAATCGCCGGACCTTTTTCCGCGTAGCTCTGAATCTCTTGACAATACCACCCAAATTTGTTATCTTAGTGGTGAAAACTTTTGAAACGGAGACGTGCGATGATCGGTACAAACAAGCAATTGGACTTTTTAAGCTGGGAATTCGGTGCCTTTTTCCACTTTGGCATTCGCTCCTTTTATCCGGGACATAAGGACTGGGACGGCATAGAGATGCCCGCCGAGGGCTTTGATCCGGCGGAGCTGGACTGTGAGCAATGGATCAAAACCGTGAAGGCCGCCGGCGCTACCTACGCTATTTTGACCTGCAAGCACCACGACGGCTTTGCGCTCTGGCCCTCTGCTTACTCCCGATACAGCGTGGCTAACTCCCCTTGGCGGGACGGTCAGGGAGACGTGGTTCGGGAATTTACGGATGCCTGCCGCAAGCACGGCCTGAAAGTGGGCCTGTATTATTCCCCCGCTCAGTGGGGAAGCCATGCCATCCCCTTTGAGAACGGCAAGGCCTACGACGACTATTTTATTAATCAGATCGGCGAGCTTTTAACCGGCTACGGCAAGATCGACTACCTTTGGTTTGACGGCTGTGGCTCCGAGGGGCATGAGTACGACCGCGCCCGTATTGTGGCAGAGATCCATCGGATGCAGCCGGAGATTTTAACCTTCTGCGACCCGGAATGGACTCCCGGCGTGCGCTGGGTTGGCAATGAAGACGGCTACGCCTCGCTCAACAACCCCTTAGTGGTATCCTCCACCGATTTTTCGGAGCTGGCCAAGGAAGCTCAGCTCTTAAGCGAGGCCGCCTTCCTGCCGTCGGAGTGCGACTGCAAGCTCCGTGCCACGTGGTTCTACGACCTCAACGAGGAAACCATCAAAAGCGTGGATGAGCTTTTTGGCATGTACGAAATGTCCGTAGGTCATGGCTCCAATTTCCTCTTGAACATCGGCCCGGATTCCCGCGGCCTTCTGCCGGAGGCAGACGTTAAACAGGTTCTCGCCTTGGGCGAGCGCATTCGCGCGGCCTACGGTACACCGGCTAACTATACCGCCCTCACGCAAAACGGCAACGTATATACCGTGGAGCACGCGGAGCATAAGAACGGAGACTGGATCCTCCCGAAGCCCGACCGCCTCATTAACCGGGTGGTTCTGCAGGAGGATCTGATCAAGGGGCAGTCCATTGAAGCCTTCCGGATCTACGCCTATCTGCCCCACTATAAGCACAAAAGGATCCTTGTGTACGAGGGTCGCACCGTCGGCCACAAGGTCATCTGTCCCATCGGTGCCATTCGCGCCTCCAAGCTGGAGGTGGAGATCACCCAGTGGCAGGGCGAGCATTGCCTAACGGACGTCAAGGCCTACTACGTGCGCTGAGAGGGATTTATGGAACAAAACAAACGGTGCGCATGGGTCAATTTGAAGAACGAGCGCTACGTCAAATATCACGATGAGGAGTGGGGCAAGCCCCTCCACGAGGACGGCCGGCTGTACGAGCTATTGATTTTGGAGAGCTTTCAGGCCGGTCTTTCCTGGGAATGCATCTTAAATAAGCGGGAGGCCTTCCGCGCCGCGTTCGACGGGTTTGATCCCCATAAGGTGGTTGCCTATGGAGAGGAGAAGGTGGAGGAGCTGATGGCCAACCCCGGAATCGTTCGCAACCGCCGCAAAATTTTGGCAACCATCCGTAACACGGCTGTTTTTCTTGAAATCCAAAAGGAGTACGGCTCCTTTGACCGCTATATCTGGTCCTTCACAGAGGGCAGGGTGATCCGCGAGCCCTACGCGGAGCGCACCACCTCCCCCCTGTCCGACGCCATCTCCGCCGACCTGAAGCGGCGGGGGATGACCTTTGTTGGATCCACCATTCTTTACTCCTTTTTGCAGTCCATGGGAATTATTTTTGCCCACGGAGAGGAATGTAGCTCCCGCTGATGCGGGAGTTTCTTCCTTATTTACTATATGATGCATCATAAAATAAAAATTGGAATTGGTATTGACAAGATTCGCCGTTTCTGCTATGATGAAAGTAGATCAAAGAAGGAGGATCAAACAAATGATGAAAAAATTATCCGTATTTTTGAGTATTTTCCTTACACTTGTGTTGGTTTTGGCCTCCTGCGGAGGCGAGCCTGCCGTAACCACCCCCGACACGACCACTCCGGCTGACACCACCCCTGCGGTTACCGAGCCGAATTCGGCCGCCGCCCTTTGGACACAGATCGAGCAGGCCATGGACGCCCTTACCTCCTATGAGTCTGAAATGTCCATGGATATGACGATGTACGTGGAGGGCTATAAAATTGTCGGTACGTCCACCGGACGCACCGTGGAGATTGCGCGGGAAAACGATTTTTACTATTACCAGATGATCACCACCACCGCCAAATCGGAGGAAATGTTGGTGGATCAGACGACCGTCAATCTGATGGGCTATGAGAACAATAAAATGTTCCACTCCTATACGGAAAACGGGGTAGAGAAGCAACGGTTTGTTTCCCGCATTCTGCCGGAGAATTTTGCGGCCTATCTTGCGGAAAAGAATGGTGAGGAGATCAATTTCAGCGATTGCGTAAATGCCAGCTTCCGAAAGAATGAGGATGGCACCTGGACGCTTGTCTATTCGGGCTACACCAGCCGTACCATCAACACCCTGACCGAATCCTTGGGTCTTGTGGCCGACACCATGGGCGCACCCATTGTGGATATGGAGATCACCATAACGGCCGATGCGGAATATCGCGTTCAAAGGCTGGAGTATTCCTTTGTGTTTGCCGAGCAAGCAACCGCCTCACCGGTTGTTCAAATGACCGCAACCTACTCAAATTATAATACGGCCACTCCGGTTGAGGGGGCTTTTGACCCTGCCACCTACATGGAGATCCCGGACATTCGTATCCTCAGCTGGATCACCGACAGTCTGACGGAATATTCAAACGCCGACCAAGGCGCCTTTACGCTGGAGATCAAGCAGACCACCAAGGCTCTGGGCAGCACCCACACCTATACGGAGACCGATACGGTTTCTTACGGAAAGAAGAACGGCGCATACTTTTATGATATCGGTGTTGTGACCTCGGACGGTACGATGTCGCTTCAGTTCAGCAACAATCTTCAAACCGTGGTAATCGATGGGGAGACGTATAGCGAATACGCTACCTCCGCTGATGCAAAGGCTACGGTGGACAGCCTGATCCACACCGCCGGATATAATGAGCTGTTGGTTTACGAAATGACGAAGGTGAGTGATGGCGTTTATGCCTTAAACTGCACCGTGGAGCCGATGCTCCGCGATTCCGTGCTCCAAAGTTTGGGCGGAGGCTTTTGCGACGATAGCTCGCAAATCATCCTTGTTACAATCAAGGACGGCAAGGTAGAAAAGCTGGAGAGCTCCATCACAATCAAGGGCCGTGTTCAGTCGGGCAGCGTTTCCTTTACCTTGGAGCTGGATACCGTCAATACCTTCCACACCGAAGGAATCCCCGCCACGGAATGAAACGTGCGTGCGATCCGCGGAAGGATAGCTTTTAATTTTTCATAGAATACGTTACCTATCAGAAGGACAGAGACCGTTTTACGTTCTCTGTTCTTTTGCTTATCGGCGGGCGTTATTTTCTCTTGACCGAGCCGGCAGGATTTGCTAAAATAAAAGAAAGTACAAGGGGAGGGATGATATGACGATCGATGAAATCAAGCTTTGCCGCTTGGTCAATCAGCACCTGGTCACCCCGACGGACAAAAAGACCGTCGTGCAGGATCTGATGGGTGTACAGGCGCAGTTTATGTCAAACGCCATGCACGCCTTGCGGATTCGCTGTACCGATTATGAGGACTTAGCCGTGGAGGAGAATCTGGTCAAGAGCTGGACGGTGCGCGGTACCGTGCACGTGTTTGCCCGGGAGGATCTTCCCCTGTTCATTCGCGCAAACGGCGGGCAGGACTACCGCAAAAATCAGTGGAACGGCCGCCGGTTCTGGAACGCCCGGGATCAATGGGCCCTCACGCCGGATCGGCAACGCTATTTTTCCGAGATCATCCTTTCCGCCTTGCAGAGCGGTTCCCGAACCCGCGAGGAGCTGAAGCTCCTGTGCCGCGATGAAGGAATGACCACCCCGGAGGAGGACAGTATGTTTGACCCGTGGGGCGGCGGCATCCGCGAGCTGTGCGAGCGTGGTTTTCTCTCTTATACGGTGGAGGAGGAAAAGCGCTTTTGCCTCCTGCCTTCCTATACGCCCATGACTGAGGAGGCGGCCGAGCGGGAGATGGCGCGCCGCTATTTTACGTGCTACGGGCCTGCCACCGTTCACGACGCAATGTATTATTTCCACGCCACCGCCGCCAAGGTTAAAGCCTGGCTTTCCAACCTTCCCGTCACATCCTTTGAATGTGGGGGAAAGACCTATTATTTCATCAAAACTGACAAAAATTACGATCAGAATTTGCCAAAATGCCTGTTCTTGGCCGGCTTTGACCCGCTGATGCTGGGCTACGAAAAGAAGGAAAGCCTGTACCTTGCCGGAGAAAATCTCCGCGCGATTTTTAATTTGGCCGGCATCGTTATGCCTGCCATCCTGCTTGACGGGCAAGTTGTGGCGCGCTACAAAAAGAAGGACAAAAAGCTTCGCATGGAGCCATTCCGAGCGCTTTCTGCCACCGAACAGAGCATCCTTCGCGCCAAGGCAGAAGCGCTTTGGCCGGAGCTGACAAAAATCGAATTTGCAGAATAGATCACCCAAAACCCGGCATACTAATACCGAGGTGATGAAGCATGGAAAGTAAAAAATACTGCAAGGAGGGCGACGGAAAGCATCTGACGGAAACCGAAACCTTGGATCCTTCCGTTCCCAACCGCGCAAGAACCGAAATGAAGGCGGATGAGGTGAAAAACGAAAATCCCAGCCGCCGCGCCGGCAAATTCCTCGCTCCTACTGTTGAGGATTAAACGGCAAAAGAATGCAAAAAAGCACTTATGATGCGTCATAAGTGCTTTTTTCTTATTTGATTTTCTCACCCAGAACAAAGGTGGAGAACTTGGTCTCACCCACGGGAATCCGGTGCTTCACGTAGGGCAACACCGTGTGGGGATAAAGCAAATTGCTGTTGGGCGTGCATTCCACGTAGCCGGGACGTCCGCCTCCGGCAAGACCCTCTACCCGGCACCGCAGGCCGTGGGAGGTAAGGGTAATTCCGGTGTCCCCACCCTCGGTCTGTACGTCCTTGGGGTCGTCAAAGGGTACGGCAAAGCCACAGTCGTAGCATTTGCATTCCACCTCGCTGATGACCGTGTGCTTCCGCACGTGGCCATTGTCCTTGGGAATCAGCTTGGTGCGTACCACCACGCCCTCAAAGGGCGACCACTCTGCGTAAAGCATGCCGTCCTCCATCTTGAAGTCCCGATTTTCCTGCCGTACGAAAATGCGTCCCGTGTACTCAAAGGCCAGCATGGAGTCCGGCGCCTGCTTGGATAAGCTGTAGTCGGTGCGGGGGCAGGAGAAGGAGAACAGGGTGGAATAGGCAAACTTCATGTACTTCTGGGGGTAATGCACACCCCACATATCCGCCTGGTTGCCGCCCAAAATTACCGTATCTGTGGGTGTTTTCTGGATCAGCATAAAGGGAATGGGCAGAGCCTTGACGCCTTCCCCCACGGGATAGGGCAGCTCCTCTGCCGCGTAGAAGGGATGCTCCGCCGGAAGCGCAAGGAACAAAAAGGCCTTCATGGCCCAATAGGGCGCGCCAAAGCCGTTGTATTCCTCGCTGATGTTCAGATTGGGATATCCGTAGCCCACGCTGAGAATGCCGGCGTTATCAAAAATGGGCTTTTCAAGGAAGAAACGCAAATTGCGGTTGATCACACCCTTAATGACACCCAAGGGCAACGCATCTACCTCCGCATAAGCAAGGGCAGAGAAGAAGGCCACCTGCGCAAAGCGGTAGATCATAGAGCGACCAAAGGGAACGCCTTCACCCGCTTTATCAAAGAAGTGGATGAACTCCAGTGCAAAGGCCGCCGCCCGTTCCCGGTACCGGGCACACCGCTCCGGGTCAAGGGCGTTCATTTCCTTTGCGTAGATTAAGGCGTAGAAATGGATGGCAAAGGCCACGTAGTAATCCCGACGGTGGTAATGTCCGTCTCCGTACCAGCCGTCACGAATGTAAATGCCCTCTACCTCGCGGAGATCCTTTTCGAGATTCTCCTCGGAGTAGGGCAAGCCCAGCTTCTTCTTGGCCGCATTCATCAGAATACGGAAAAACAGCCAGTTGTTAATGGGCATATCTACCTGATTGATGGAGTCGGTGTAAGCAATAAAATGTGCCTTTTCTTCCTCGCTCATGCCTCCAAGCACAAGCTCCGGGCAAAGGAACAGGCCCAGGGCCATGGGCGCAAATTCTACAAATCTCTGGTCGCCCAGCCTGTCGGGCATGCCCCAGAATTCGTCGGAGGCAGGATCGGTACCTGCCCGAAAGGCGTTTTTGTAAACGTCACGGAACAGTTTCTCCTTGGGGTCGCCCGCCCACAGGGGGATCAGCGCCCAAAGAATGCGGAGTGCGCCTTCTTTTTCCTGACAGTCTGTATTGTAATGAGCTCCCGCGCCGCATAGCTTCAGCCGAGCGCCCTTGGGAGAATAGAACCGTCTGGCCGGTTCTATCAGGGTCTCAATCAGGGCACGGTAGTCCTCACGTGTATGTAAATTCATAGCAGTAACCTCGTTTTGTGATGCATATATGCATTATAGCAAATGAAGAAACCAAAAGCAACCCAAAAATTAAATTCCCCATTCCCTTGCATCCCTTGCCCGGATGTGGTAAAATGAGAACGAATCTACCAACTGGAGGCAACACAATGGACTGGAAAACGTATTTTGCCGAGCTTGGCGTGGATAGCCACCTCCACATGTACAACTGGAACGACCCCAAGACCGGGGAGCATTTCCTGCACGGCCTTGAGGAATCTAAGGAGGTCATGAGCCTTCGTTCGTATAACATCACCGTCTTTCCGTCCGGTGCTTGTCAGGAAATCGAGCGCTTGGCCGCCAAGATACTTTAAGGAGGTACTATGACACACAGAACCGATTGGTTTCACGAGGCCGGCTTTGGCCTTTTCATTCACTGGACCACCTTCTCCTTGCCGGAGAACGGCGAGAAAAAGGACTATTTCAAGGCTGTTGAGGATTTCGATTTAGACACCTTTGTGTCGCAGGTGGTTGCCTCCGGCGCTAAATTCCTGTTTATTACCACCTCCCATGCGGATATGAAGCTTCCGTTCCCCCTGCCGGAGCTGGATGCCATCGTACCCGACCATACCGCCAAGCGGGATCTGATCGGCGAGCTTTCTGACCGATTGGCGCCCCATGGCATCCGCCTGATGCTCTACTTTAACGGAGAGGGCTCCACCGATCCCGCCTGGCAGGAGGCCACCGGCTTTAAAACCGATCCTGAGGGCCACGCCGAGTATTGCTATCGGGTAACTGAGGCCATTTCCCGCAAGTACGGCCAAAAGATCCACGGTTGGTGGATTGATTGCTGCTATGAACCGCCCATTTGCGGCGGGCGGGGCACTCGCTACGATTATGCGCGCTACGCCGCTTGCCTTCGCGCCGGAAATCCGGAGTCCATTGTGGCCTTTAATTTCCGCGGCACGGAGCCTTGGGGCTGTGACTGGGGCGTTGATATTGAGGACTACCAGGCCGGAGAGGAAAACGGGCTGGACGTTCTGCCCACCCACCGCTTTAACGGTGAGAGCAAGACCCAGTGGTTTGGCCTTTGTTGGATGGACGACTATTGGGTCCACGAAAAGCCGGGAACGCCTACCCCTCGCTACGATAACGAGACCGTTCTTGCCTACGTGCGCAAGATCAAGGAAAACGGCGGCGTGTTCGCCTATAATACCGCTCCCTATCAGGAGGGACATATTTCCGCTCCTGTCATGGAGCAGCTCACGTGGCTTCGCGACAAGATATAAAGCATAAGAAAAAGTCATGATAAAGCGGCCGCTTTATCATGACTTTTTTTGTGGATACACGGATTTGGGAGGGAATTTTCATGCAAAGAAATCCCCCACCACACATCCGATCAGCGCGGCAATGTCCGGCAGAAAGGTAATATCTGGGTAGCATTCTACCCGCTCCCACTTGGAGACCGCCTGGGGCGTTACCCCAAGCCGCTCTCCAAATTCCTCCTGTGTCAGCTTGTGCTCCCGCCGAAAGCACTTGATCCTCTCGGCAATAATTACTTTACTCATTTCACGTTACCCGATAGACGTCGTTATCCCGCGTCATCATACCAAACGCGATCATTTCCCGCCGGATAAAGCAGTGGTCCTCATGGAACCGATGAATGATCTCGTTCACTTCCTTTTCGCTGTAATCCCGTCCCGCCTCAAAGGCACGGGCAATCTCGGAGAGCACGATCTCCCGCTTCTTGCGCTGGGTGGGAATCTGGGTTAGCCGTCCGTACTTAAAGAAGTGTGCCAGCACCTCCTTGCGGTACTTTTCCTCCTCGTCCACTACCGGCTGCTCCTTGCGGATCAGCTCCATCAAGGGGCGATCGAAAATATCCCGATTCAGAGAATAGATCATGTAGAACTGCGACCGCGCACAGTTTACCACTCCCGCCGCCTCCATTTTTTTCAGATGATAGCAAATGGTGGCAGGCGTCAGGGAAAGCTCGCAAGCCAGCTTTTCCACGTACGAATCCTCCCGCATCAGGAGGTTCAGAATTTCCAGTCGCGTTTCATCCGCGATCAGCTTTAAAAGCGCCAGCTTTTCCTTCATTTTGCAGCCTCCTTCCATGCGTCGTACAGACATTCCTTGGCAAATCGATAGCCCTCCAGCCGGGCTTTCAGCTCTACGGCCTCCCAATCGGATGCGCCCATCAGGCGATCCTCACAGCTTGCAATGGCTTGGTCGGTAAAGGCCATAAAGCCAAGATATAAGCCGGCACTCGGCTGATCCTCTGCCGATTCATATTCCGCTAAAAGCTCGGGGCGAAGAAGGAGTGCCTCCTCGATTGGTGCAAGCACGTAATGCGTATCGACAAGCGTTGCCTTCAAGCGGTTGCTCTGAAGAAATCTTGCGTGTACGTTGCTGATGGCCGCATACCGATATTTGGCGCACTTGTATTCGGCCATTTGTTCTCTTTTTGCCGCAGGATCCTGATCCAGTGCATCCGTATAGGCGAGCAAACGGCGATTTTCCTCCCGCATTGCACGGGCAGCCGTCTCAAAAAATACAGATTCCATCATGCCTTCTCCTCAAGCAGGCCGGGGAACACGTTGTTTTTCCGTCTCCATGCTTCCCACGCGCCAAAAACGTTTTCTAAGGTGCCGATCTTGATGCGCATTTCCAAAATGCCGTCTGCGTCGCCGGCCTCCGTGGCGGACTCGAGCTCGCCGCGGTACTGGGGCAAGAACTGATCCCGCAGGAACAGCTCGGCTTGCCACGCGGCAATCCATTCGGCCTGCTCCTCCGCGCTCAACGCTTCAAAGGTCGCCTTCCAGTCGGAATGCTTTTCAAGAATACGGGAAATTACGGTTCTTCTTGTACGTATAACGCCCTCGCGCCCTCCGGTGGTGTTGATAAGAAAGCCGGCGTTCTGACACAGCGTATACATGCCAAGCTCCAGATGCACCGCTTTCTTTTCGGTTTTGTTTTCCTTGGGCGTAGCCGCCAACCGCGCCTCACACGCCCGCTTCTTTTCGCCAAGAATCTCAATCAAGGCTTTGTCAATTTCGAGATAAGTCATTTGTTTTCTCCTTTCGTCTCGGCTTGGTTGCTTCTGTCGTAGCTACACTTATATTATAGCCATCGAATCACTTTTTGTCAACACTGATTTGATAACTTTCTAATCATTAAACCGATGGTAGAAAAAAGAGCCACCCGCATGCGGGTGGCTCATATTCACTTATTGATTGATGTCAAGTCCTTCGAAAAAGCTCTCGTATGTGCAACCATAGATTTTACGAAGCTCTATCACAACACTAATTTTGATATTTAATTCACCGGCCTCATACTTTGCATAGGTGCTTCTACCGATATCGCAGCCCCTTCTTTGAAGTTCAGCGCACAGCTTTTCTTGGGAAAATCCATGTTTTTCCCGAAGAATACGGAGATTGTCTCCCATGCATCGGTCTCTTCGTAGCTTTTGTTCCATGTTTACCTCTGAACAGATTTTTGACCACTATTGGTTGCAACTAAATTTATTTTATGCTATAATGTGCATAAAGATTGACCGCAATACTGGTCAAAACAGAGAGGTATATATGATTTGTTGTGTTACGGGGCACCGTCCTTCGAGCTTTCCTTTTCCTTGCGGAGAGGAAGAACCGCTTTTTTTGACTTATCGGCGAAAGCTTTTAACGAATGTAAATGAGCTGATTCATTTTGGCTATGACACTTTCATTACCGGAATGGCCGAAGGTGCTGACATTGATTTTGCATTAACGGTGCTCTATTTAAAAAAGAGTTATGAACACATTAGGCTTGAAGCGGCGCTTCCGTGTCCGATTTATCATCCAAAGAAGAGCTCCCCTTACGATCGGCAGAGGGGATCGATTTTGGAAAGATGCGATCGAATCCATTTAATTTCAGATCATTATTACAGAGGCTGTATGGATCAACGTAATCGTTTCATGGTAGATCAAGCGAATATGGTTTACGCTATTTGGAGTGGAAGCAGGAAAGGCGGAACTTGGAATACCATAAAATATGCCCAAAGGTGCGAAAAGGAAATTCGGTACTTGATGTTAACGGAATTTGTGGACTCTGAAGCAAAGAAATAGGCGCGAAAAAAGGCGGAATTGTTCTCCGCCTTTTTTGATTATGAAATAAACAAAATTATTGGCTGCAAGGGAAGGCAGGGAAGCTCCGTCACATACGAATCTCCCTCCTTGTGGTAGGAAACGGGCGCTTCCTCGCCATCAGGGGTGAGACAGGTGATCTTCTTTACCTCACGATCGCATACCAGCGCAAGCTCCTCGATCGGGTCCATTCCGATGTTGAACACCGCGCAGAAGAGCCGACCGTCGGGCATATCGGCGGCCTTCAGATAGACCTCCTCGTCGCCGGGGAAGTACACGGGCATCTCTCCCGTGCGCTTCAGCATACGGATCAGTTGCTCCTTGCGGGAATAAGTAAGAAAGGAAAAGGCCTCTACCAGATTGAATTCTGCCACAGGCGAGCCGCAGAAGGTAAACACCGTGCCGCCCAGCTTGTTTTGATAAACGGTCGTTCCGGGGAACAGTCGCTCATAAATTTCATTACCCACCGTATTGCATACCCAGGAATCCGCTACTGTCTCATCCGAGAGGGGGATTAGCTCCTTGGCCTTCATTTGCACCTTGGTGAAGCATCCGTTTACGTTCAGGATTTCTCGTACGGGAATCTTGCCCGTCCACTCCCGTACGTCTACACCGAGGAGCGGACCAAAGCCCCGACGGATCAAATTGAGCGCCGTGTCCGAGGCTAAGAAAACGGGCCCGCTGAGAATTTCGCGTATCTCCCCGTCGCTCAGACGGGAATCCACGTCGCCCTCCAGGCAAATCACGCCGCCGTGATGGGGGGAGAAGTACATGGGCAAGCCCATCCGCTCCAGCACGCAGTAGCTCCAGCCATCCCATTCCTCCTTCACCCGTCCGTAAGTAAAATCGGGGGTGGCAGGAGTAAAAATGCGGCATCCGCGCCATTTCAAGGTGGGCTCAAGCTCCGCCAGACGGTTGTAAAAGCCGCAGTATTTCGAGAGCACCCGACGGTATGCCCGTCCGCTTTCCGGCTCATAGGAGATCAGCCGGGTAATCCAGTGCTTGGCGCCCTTTGCTCCTTCCAGAATCGTGCCGGTATAATGGGTATGTAAAAACGTAGCTCCCGTGCTGTATCGGTTTTGCGGGCAGGTGTCCGTCTCTGCCAAGAGTACGTCAACCCGTCCACGCAGTTTGGCGATCTGGGTGGCTGCCCGATGAAAGACCCGGCTGAAGTGCCGAGGTCCGGCGGGAGTGTAGTTGCCGTTGTTGATCCGTACCACGGTAGGATTGCCCTTACCTGCCAGAATAGCGGCCAGATCTGCTGCAAACTCCGCGTTATTGCCACAGCAGCAGTAGGACATGGGCAGGGAAGGGTTAATGAAGTCAACGCCCTCGCGCATAACGCGAGCGGTCTCCATTAAAGATTCCTTTTGTACCTCAATAAAGGCGTCAGTCAGCCGCTTAGCTTCCTCGGTGGGAGCGTGCACAGCCTCCCAAAGCTCCTCTCGGGTCAGATTGGTTCCTGCCCGACGGTTAAACCGCTCCATGTGCATGGGGCAGGCACAGCCCTCGCCCTTGTACCAAATGGTGCGAAAATCGTCGTCTATCATGATGCATTCCGGCTCATAGGAGGCAATGGTGGTCATTACGTTGCGGATATAGTCCTTAAAGCCCTCGTCGCAGGGACAAACCACACGGGTAGCTACCCCGTCTGTAAAGTTTACGTGAGTCCCATAGGGGAACATTTCCCCCAGCACCCATCCGTGCCCCACAGTAGCCTGTACCAGCACACCGCAGGTGAGTCCCATCTCTCTCAGTCGATCCCGGAACTTGGCGTACCGCTTACAAAGCACGGTCACCTTATCCGCCGGCGGATTTCCCTCCGGCACCAGTGTCATGCTAAAGAGCGCGCAGGAGGCAACACCCTCCTCATACTGTCGCTTGATGTCTTGGCAGATCTCCTCTAAGTGATCCATATCCAAGGGCATAATGCTGTAGGAATATAAATTGCTTTGCTTCATGGCGATCCCTCCACACAGATGGATTTTCACTACATTGTAACACAAGTGGGGGTGGTTGTAAATGTTTTTCTTGAAATTAAAATCTGCCTTGAAAGGACTTCTGGGCTGTGATATAATGAATAAAAACCCAAAGGAGGTAACAGGATGATACAGCGTGTAGACTATAGCAAGGTAAGCATTACGGGTGGATTCTGGCGCCAAAAGCAGGATCTGGTGCGGGATGTGACCGTGCAGGCCGTATACGACCGCTTCAAGGATACCGGTCGTATCGATGCGTTCCGATGCGATATAAATTCAGAGATCAAGCCCCATATTTTCTGGGACAGTGACGTAGCCAAGTGGATGGAGGGTGTGGCCTATCTGCTCCGTGAGCAGCCGGATGATGCGCTCCAAGCAACGGTAGAGGCACTGATCGACTGCATTGAGGAAAATCAGGGCGAGGACGGTTATTTTAACCTCTATTATACGGTGGTAGAACCGGAGGGACGCTATACCAACCGGGATTGCCACGAGCTTTACTGTGCCGGCCACCTGATGGAGGCCGCCGTGGCCTATTACGAGGCCACCGGAAAAAGACGGTTCCTTGACTTGATGTGCAAGTATGCCGATTACATTGAAAGGCGCTTTAAAATCGACCGTGATACCGCCTTTGTGACCCCCGGACACGAGGAGATCGAACTGGCGCTGGTGCGCCTTTATGAGGCAACAGGCGAGCGCCGCTATTTGGAGCTGTCCCGCTTCTTCGTGGATGAGCGCGGTACCCGTGCTGAGGGCCTGACAGACTGGTCCGAGTCCCGGTACCATCAATCCCACCTTCCCGCAAGGGAGCAGTTTACCGCCGAGGGACATGCCGTCCGTGCGGTGTACTTCTACTCCGCCATGGCAGATCTGGCACTCCGCCTGCAGGATGAGGCCTTGAAAACCGCTTGCGAGCGCCTCTTTGAGGATATTATCCGCCATAAAATGTACGTAACCGGCGGCGTGGGCTCTTCCTTCGTTGGCGAGGCCTTTACCATGCCCTACGATTTGCCCAATCTGATCTCCTATACGGAAAGCTGTGCGGCCATTGGCCTTGTGTTCTTTGCTCAACGTATGTTGCTCCTTACTAATGACGCCAAGTATGCGGACGTTATCGAGCGCATCCTCTATAACGGCTTCCTGTCCGCCCTCTCCTTAGATGGCAAGGCGTTCTTCTATTGTAACCCCCTGGAGATCATTCCCGCCCTGCATACCCGTGACCGTAGCGCCAAGCAAAAGAGCCTGACCCTCCCCCAGATGCAGCGGCAGGAGGTGTTCGAATGCTCCTGCTGTCCTCCCAACATCGTCCGCTTCGTTCCGTCCCTGTCCGGGCTGATCTACACCCAGGATGAAACGTCTCTTTACGTTCACCAATTTATGGAGAGCCGTGCCACCCTGTCCATCGGCGGCCAATCCGTCACCGTGGAGCAGAAAACCAACTATCCCACCGACGGCCGCGTATCCATCGGCGTAACGGGAGGAGCTGCGACCCTCCGCGTCCGCATTCCCGCCTATGCCCGCGCCACCTATGAGGGCAAGCTGGAAAATGGATACGCTACCTTCCATCTGATGGATGGCGACGAGATCACCTTAACCTTTGATCTGACACCTCGCCTCACCGAGGCCAATCCAAACGTGTTCTTTGACGCCGGTCGTTGCGCTGTCGAGCGCGGCCCCGTGGTCTACTGCATGGAGGCCGTGGATAACGGTGCCAACCTGCGGGATATCCGCCTTTGCCGAGGTGCCGCCTTTGAGGAAGCATGGAGCGAGACCTACGGCCTGCCCATCCTGTCTGTGGCCGCCTTCCGCCGCAAGGCATCCAAGGATCTTTACGCTCCCATCTCCGACGAGCGGGAAGCGATCACCGCGCATCTGATCCCCTATTATGCCTTTGCCAACCGCGGCATCAGCGAAATGCAGGTTTGGCATTTGGTAGAGGGGAGATAAGCCTCTGCAGACCAAGTAAAGGAGGAATGCATGGGTGAAAAAAACAGTCGGTATTTTGATGCTTTGTGCTTTGTTGTTTATCACTTTTGTCGCCTGCGGCTCCACAAAAATTCCCACAGCGGTCTCGCCGGATGTCGACTATCCTCCCAAATTCCCGGATATGGAGGGCGTAGAACCCCTGTGAGGGTGATAGGGAAGCAACCTATTTAGGCACGTACCACGGTTGTATCGTATTTGCCACCCGAAATTCTTTTGGTTCCGGCCTTGTCTCCCAAGGACTCCCCATATACGTGGCCGCAGTACATGACGTTTACGTCTTCCGAAACGGCGAGGAGTATGACCTCAACGAGGCTTTTCTGTACGGATATCTCACCGAGGAGGACGTTCGCACCGTTGTATACTATATGTACGGTGAGCGACTTGACTGAGCTTTCATTCTGAGTTCTGAGATTTAAAAAAGAGCAAGCGTACAAGACGTAAGATCTTGTATGCTTGCTCTTTTTTGTTAAAGGGCGAGATAATGGGGCTCAATATACTTCCATTCTTCCTCGCTCAAGAGACCCTTGTATTTCTCGATGTATCGTTTCAGCGCGGCTTTATCGATAGGGCGGGGCGCCTCTCCAACCCGTCGCTCGAAGTTTCGCCAGAGAATGTTTTCTCTTGCCTCCTTCGGCAGGTTGATTCCTGTCAGGGGGCGGTCTTCAAAGGCCTTCATGGTGTCGCTTGTGGCAAGGAAGCGGTAGGTGCGATCTATCAGCCAATCGTAGCTGTCCGTGGGCCAGGGGTAGGTCGCGTCCGTGCCGATCAGAATGCGATTGGAGTATTTCTCAAAGAACTCACGGTAGTACACCGGATTGGCTTCAAACGCCCAATACATTTCCCCACCGGGAGTAATGTCTACGCAAAGGTTGGGATATTTTTCAAAAAGCTCAACCAAGGTCTCGGGGTGCTCGCCGCAGAAGTAGAAGTGGGCGAGGGTTACCTTCATCTTGGGATGACGGGCGAGAACCTCGTTTGTCTGGCGGTAGATCTCCTCATGGGTGGCATAGGTACCGTCTCCGTAGAACCATCCACGGGCAATATGATCCTCGCTCACCTTGGAGCGATCCCAGAATTCCTTGGGGTCATTGGAGTGGAGCACCAGATGCGTGCCGTCCTTTTCGATCTCGGTGAACACCGCTTCAAGGGCAGGGGTGGAGAGATCCAGACCGTTTCTCTTGTGGTGGGAGGGCTTGGCCTCCAGCATTTTGATGCCGTCAAAGCCCATTTCCATCAGCTCACGGTACTGGGTCACGTGGTCCATTCCCTCCGGCATATCTGTGGTGATGGGCCAATGGATGTGGTCAATGCCGCCGTGAGCATAGGTGTTCGGATGAGCCAGCTTATACAGCGCAGCCATCATGTTGTTGCATACGTTTCTCTGCTTGGTGGGCACTACGCAAATGTTAAGGGATGCCAGTCCATTTCCCTCCCGATATTGCTCAAAGCAGTTGACAAAATCGCTTTCCTCATTCTCAAATCCTTCGATGTGCAAATGGGAATCAATTACCTTTTCGTTGATCATTTCAAACCTCCTGATTTGTGGAGCTGACGTAGCCTGCTCCATCTAAAGTGTATTTATGCGTGGCGGTGCGCCACCATTGAACGTGTTTCGTAGCCTTATCCCAGTAGTAGACTACATCCCCCAAACAGGGCCCAATCTGGAGCGTTGCACGGTCTCCAACCGAACTGTGCTCTTAAGCCCAAGCCGACACGGTGTGCCGAGGAAAAACGCGATTCTTTAATCGACGGGCTCCAGATAAGCCGGGAATTGTGTAACACCGACTTTTTCGGCGTTTGTTCCCGTAATGTATCGGATGTGGCTGATGGAGAACGTATCGTATTGGCCGTAGCATCCGATATAATATTCCTCTCCGTACATCTCAACCGTATAAATCCCCAGCTCTTCGTTGTATCGGAAGGGAGCACCGGGTGTGGGCTGAAGCTGGATGCTCACTCCGGAGGCACCGAAGCCTTGAACATTGATATACATCTTGTTGTCGCCCCAAAGATAATAAAGCTGATATCCATCCCCGGATGCTTCCAGGTAAATATTGGGGGATTTTTCTCTAATAGTGGTTGAGGCAGGGAAGTTTCTGGTTCGCCATCCCTCAAAGTACAGCTTTTTTCCAAGATTGTTTTGATCCATCACAAGCTTGTATGCGGTGCCTGTGCCTACAGGGATGGGAGGTTCATTCATTTTTACCGGCTCAACGCCGCCCAACGTCACGAGCTGTGCAGGAAATTGTGATACGTGAAGGTTGCTCGCATTGGAACCCGTAATGTAGTTTACAGAGCTTGCTCCGATGGTTGAATAGTTGTTGTAAGTGCCAAGCCAATAGGTGCTTCCGTTGAGCGTTGCAATAATCGCGCCCGTTGCTTGGTCAATGTTGAAAACGGCAGTGGGAAAAAGAGATATGCCAGCTTGTACGGTGCCGTCATCATTTACAAAAACGTCCACGTACTTTTTCATATATCCGTCCATGAACCAGAGGCGGAAGCCGCCCTCCACCTGCTTGTAAAAGACGTCGGTTGCACGGCTGGGATCTGCCACGGTGGAAAGATATTTTCCCGTTACGTTGCCGCTGAAGAAAATAGTTTGACCATTTTTGTTCTGACGGAGCGCCAACTTATAGCCTACACCCTCGGTAAGCTCGGGAGCTTCAAGGCTCAGCTCCGTACCATTCGGTCGGGCAAGCAGAAAGCTTACGAAATAGAGTTGCGTGGTATCGTTGTGATTGGGAACGATCCAGCAAAGCTCAATGCCGTGCTTGTTTACCACGTCCCCGGCATTTTGGGCATAGGAATACAGCGCATTCATGACGGATGCATTGCTGCAGACAATGGTAAAAACGTCCTCTTTCTTATCGATCGCGTTCTTGAGCTTTGCCTCAAAGAGAGAAGCAGCTCCCGAAGCGCTGGATAAGTAAGAGCCGTCCATCCGGGCGAAGTTTTTATCGGAGGAGGTACAGGCGGGGATCTTCAAACCGCACTCGGCGTAACAGCTGTCGTATACTCTTCCGCTTCCCACGCCAAGCTCCGTGTCGGTTACGTTAAGGTAAGCATAGTGCGTGTAGTGAGTACCGTTGAAATCGACCCGTCCCCAACCGGGATCCACTTGATACCAGTTGCCGTCCAGCTTTACAAGGTTCCACATATGTCCGTCGTTTCTTGAGGGCACGTAGCCGTTGACGGACATACAAGGGATCTCAAAATGAGCCATCGCCCATGCAAAGATCTGGGAGTAGCCAACGCAGGCGATTTCACGGTCAATAATACCCCCATACAGAGATCGCACGCGCGTACCGATGCTTGAGTATGTGGTGTTTTCGTTGAGCCATCGGATAATGTACTGCATAGTTTCAATTTCATTCAGCCCTGCACAGCAAGAATCCCATTCGATCATTGTTTGGATCATGATCTGGCAAACTTCCTCATATCGGGCATCCGATATGCAATCGGGATTCCAGACCGCCCCGTAGGAGCCGAGGGCAAAGGAGGAGTTTTCGTATTCGATCAGAAACAACTCAGGGCATTGGCTTTGAAGCAAATAGTAGAAGGTGGTTAGCTCTGCTTGCGTAAGACTTGTCGTGAAAGTGCAGGATTGCTCACGATTTTTGAACATATTATAAAGGAGCAGAAAGTTTTCATACTGGGTATCCGTTAGCTGATCGATCAGCGGGCGGCTCCGAAGCTCGGATACTACGGAGAAGCCGCACGGGCAGTGGAAAAACAGCGGATTGGTTTCTCCCTCCGCATGCTCGGTCAGGGAATGCTTGTGGGTTGCGGCCAGAACCGTATATCCGACCGTTTCGTGACAGCGGGAGCACTCGCGGTACTCGGTATATCCTGCCGTCATTTCCGTAGCTGGCTTTCCGGGCACGGTTACGTAGTCGTGGCCGCCCGGGAGGATGGAATATTCTGTTGTTTCATAACAAAGTGTACATACCTCGTGGGCCGTGAATCCATCCGTCGTACAGGTAGGTGCCTGCTCCGGTACTGAAACAAAATGATGGGAGCAAGAGGTTATCGCCGGGGTTGAATCTATTGTCGGTGTGCTGGATGTCGAATGCTGGGTGTCGGGGATGGAATTTCCACAGGATACCAGCAGAAGCATGGCCAAAACAACAGCCAAAAGTTGAACAAAACGCATGGGTTTCATAAAAAACTCCTCCCTTTGAGTATTCAATTTCATTATATCACAGCCCGTTTTCAAGGTCAACGGTTCCCATCTCAAAAAGTTGTGCTATAATTCAAACAAAGAACCTATCCAAACCGATTTTCAAGCACTGTAAGGGTGTAATCATGATTACAGCCCGAACAAGAGGAGGGAAGAGCATGGACAAAAACGAGATCATCCCGTACGTAGAGCCGATTTTCCGCTTCTGCTACAAGCGTCTGTCCAATCGTCACGATGCGGAGGATCTGGCCGGCGAAATTATTTACCACGTCCTGATCGGCATGAGTAAATACCCGATCCATTCCCTTGAGGCTTGGGTCTGGCGCATTGCTCACAACCGTTATGCGCGGTGGATCGACCGCCGGAATAAAAGCCTCATCGTGCTCACCGGCGAAGACGTGCTTTTTGACGTAGCCGACGGTTCCTACGGGGACGAGGACACCGACGAAGAGCAATTTGAGACCGTTTTTCGTTACTTGCACACCCTGTCCTCCGAGTACAAGAATCTTTTCGTTGACTACTACCTTGGGGAGTTGCCCATAAAACGTCTTGCGGAAAAATATTCCCTCCCTGAGAGCACAGTCAAATGGCGCCTGAATGTGGGCCGCCAAAAAATCAGAGATCGGATAGGAGAAAACAAAATGGATAAGGTATATCAGAGAATCAATTGGAACACGACAGTCTGCAATGGCAGCATGGATCCCGACCGGTATCTTCACACCCAGATCGCCCGCGCCATCTGCCTGGCAACCTATGAGGCGCCCCTCACCGTAGAGGAGATCAGTCTCAAAACGGGAATTCCCACCATGTACCTTGAGGACGAGCTCCCCCGCTTGGAATACGGTGATGCTATCTGCAAGATTGGCAACAAATACGCAACTAATTTCATTATTTTCCGCTTGAAAGACAGAAAGCAGACCGAGGATGTTTCCGCTTCGGTGGTCAATATTCTTGCAGATAAACTCGAAGCGATTTTAAAAGAAACGGATGCTAAAATCAGCACAATTGATTTTTACGGTAACAATTTTGGTATTGGTAGGCTTGGTTATATCATTGTTCCATATCTGCTTAGACGAAAAATTCGCAATGTAAAGAATAATCGCTTAAAGCTTGAAAACGGTCCGTATCCTCCGAGAAAGGATGGCGGCTATGGTTGGTTTATCGTTGAAGAAACCATAGATGAAACTGAAAACTGCGCTGAATACAATTCCGGTTGTAACGTAGCAATTGATGAAAACAATCCATCGCCGCAAATCTACTATTACTGGATCAGCAAATATTTTGACTATAATGTTTATCATAACAACGGGACTCGATGGATGTGTAAAACAGGGGCAGCTCAAAACATTGAAAACGGAATGATATCTAAAGATGTCCTTACTGACGAAGATGCTGCGCACTTCCTTGAAAACAATTTGATCAAGCTTTCTGCTGGCAATCATTATCTTAATATCCCTTATTTCACGGAGGAACAGTTCGCAAAATTTGTTTCGCTGTTTGATATGACCGATGAAAAAATAAACGATCTTCTTGCTGAATGGATTATGGCAGTGCGCAAGAATTTTGAAAGCTTTGTGCCAAAGCATCTGCACGATCAAATCAATCAATGGGTAAATTGTTATCTGTATCAGATTATCGGATATGTTACCGATGAATTGATTCGTAGAGGTCTGTTGGATAAACCAGATTTTGAAAAGCCTTTGACGAACGGAGTGTTCTGCGTCGAAGGAAAAAGCATCAACCCATAAATAATTTTACTGCCGAGAGCAACCGTTTGGTCGCTCTCGGCGGCTTTTATGGACAAACAAAAAAATTTATGATATAATAATAAAAAAATTTGCACCCCGTTAACCGACGCCCTTCCGCTGACACTATATAAGTGAAAGCTTTCAAATCACAGGAGAACAACCATGACAGACAAACGAGCATCTGAGCTCTTGGCCGAAAATCTCACAGCCATTTATGGCTATGCTTTTTCAAAGCTCTACAATAAGGATCAAGTGGATGACCTCACCTCAGAGATCGTGTGTGAGATCATCGCATCCGCGCATACGTTGCGCAGCGAGGACGCCTTTTGGGGCTTTGCGTGGAAAATTGCGGAGAATACGTTCCGCCGCTTTATCCGCAAAAACGAGTATATGGCGCAGAGCGTGGAGCTGACCGAGGAAAACATCGGCGTGTACGACCTTACCCCGGAGCAGGAGTATATACAAAAGGAGACGGAGCGTGAGGAGATCTATCTTCTTCGGCGAGAGCTGTCTCTTTTGAAGAAAACTCACCGGGAGGTCTGCGTTGCCTATTACGTCGATAACAAAAGTTGTTCTCAAATAGCAAAGGAACAAAACATCAGCGTGGAGATGGTAAAATACCATCTGTTCAAAACACGCAAGCTATTGAAGGAAGGTATCGGTATGACGAGAACACTTGGAGAAAAAAGCTATAACCCCGGAACGTTTCGCCTGGATTTCTGGGGAGATTGGAATCATTACGGTGACCTGTTTAAGCGGAAATTGCCCGGATCCATCGTCTTGGCGGCCTACTATGAAGCTATGACGGTGGAGGCACTTTCGATGGAGCTTGGCGTTGCCATGCCCTATCTTGAGGAGGAGCTCGCAATTCTGGAAGCAGCCGGCGTATTACAAAAGACGGGCGAAAAGTATCAAAGCAATCTGGTTATCCTGACCGACGCATACGAAAGAGAGTTTGTAAAGAATACCTCTTCCGTTTATGAAGCCGTTGCCAAGTCCGTAATGGAGAAAGCGATCGCGCTCTTGCCGCAGATCCGTAAGCTTGATTTTCACGGCAACGACTATGATGATAACCGCCTACTGTTCGGCATTCTCAATCTTGCCTTTGTTAATGGTTACAGCATAGCTGAGGCGCGCTCTCCCTTGGGACGTCCGAACAAGCTTGCTCTTGGCGGCTACGGCTGGATCTTCGGCTACGATAACGATTATGCAAATCATCATTTCTGCGGCGTTACAATGGAAACGTGGAACAAGGACAGAACCGCATGGTTTTCCGCCGAAAACTACCGTGTGATCCGACAGGCTCAGATGTACGAGCACTACGATTTTCTGAATAAGACCGAAGCTATTTGCGACGCGATCCTGCAGAAGGATGCAAACAAAGCCAACCCCACCCTCCCATCGTTAATCGAAAACAACTTTATTCTTTGCGATGGAAATAAGCTGTCCGCCAACTTCCTCGTGTTCGACCGCGACGTGTATGAGCAGCTTCGCTCGATTCTTGCCCCCATCTTTGAGGAGGTTGCCGATTGTATGATCCACATCTCAGATCAGGCAGAGCGGATCCTCGCCGAGCACGCCCCCGCCGCCCTGAAAGGGCAGTGCGGTGATGTTGCAAAGATCCATCACCGTCTGGACGTTGCCGCCTTCTTAATGGAAGCGCTGATCCGAGAAAACAAATTGACCGTCCCTGCGGAAAAGACCCCCCTTTGCCTGTGGGGCGTAAAGCAATAAAGCAAAAAAGGACACTCAATGAGTGTCCTTATCATAAAGTTCCCGCACGGGGAATCGGTCTCGTCGCGACACCGCAAAGCCGAGGGGATTTCGGCTTTGCTACGCTCCTCGGTCACGCGCGGCTCTGATGTGCCCCCGGCACATCATTCACTACCGCGCGTCCTTCGATTCCCGTACGGGTCACCGTAAATAAAAAAAACAAAAAGGACACTCATTGAGTGTCCTTTTTGTTTTTGGTGACCCGTACGGGAATCGAACCCATGTTTTCGCCGTGAGAGGGCGACGTCTTAACCGCTTGACCAACAGGCCGTTCGTCGATTGCTTAAGTATTATACCACGGCCTTTTTTAAAATGCAATACCTTTTTGAAAAAAAGTTAAAAATTTTTTAAAGTTTTTTGGGCCGCATAGATGCCATCTCCGGGAATATACATGAAATAGTTTCTTTGACGGAATTTGGAAAGAAGGCGGTGGAAAAAGCGTGATACAAACAGGGCTCACAGAGAGGGAAGTGATTGAATCCCGTACAAAGCATGGCACAAACGCGCTGACGGAAAAGAAGCGCAAAGGATTTCTTAAGCGATACTTGGAGGCGTTCTCCGATCCCATCGTCAAAATTTTAGTAGGCGCATTGATTCTGAATCTAGCGATCTCCTACCGCAACGTCAATTGGTTCGAGATCGGAGGCATTGTTTGTGCCGTTCTGTTTTCCACGTTGGTCAGCACCCTGTCCGAAAGCGGAAGTGAGGCGGCCTTCCGCCGATTGACCGCGCACGCATCCGAGGAGTTGTGCCGTGCGCGCCGCTCCGGGCAGATTGTAGAAATTCCTGTCCAGGAGCTGGTGGTTGGGGATATCGTTCTGTTGGAATCCGGAGACCGGACCCCGGCCGACGGGATGCTGGTTAGCGGCGAGGTAACGGTGGACCAGTCTGCCCTCAATGGCGAGAGCGCCGAGGTAAAAAAGCGCGCCTCTGGGCAGCCTTCCTCCGACGGGAAAAGCGTTTTGGAGCGGGAAAATACCGTAGGGCGGGGAAGCTTAGTGACCGCCGGAGCTGCTGAGATGCGCGTGACCGCCGTAGGAGACGCGACCTACTACGGGCGCGCGGCCTCGGAGCTGCAGAGCGAAACGCGCCCCAGCCCGTTAAAACACCGCCTTTCCATGCTGGCCTCCAGCATCAGCTTTATCGGTTACGTGGCCGCAGGTATGGTGGCGTTTGCCTATCTTTTTTACGCCTTCTTCATCGAGGCAGGCATGAACCCCGTTGAGATCCGCGCCCGCTTTACCGATCTCCGTTTTGTGCTCTCGGAGCTGCTTCATGCTCTGACCATGGCCGTCTCCATTTTGGTGGTAGCCGTGCCTGAGGGTCTGCCGATGATGATCACCGTGGTTCTGTCCTCCAACACCAAGAGGATGCTTCGGGATCATGTGATCGTTCGTAAGCTGGTTGGTATTGAAACGGCGGGAAGCCTGAACATTCTGTTTACCGATAAAACGGGAACGCTCACCGAAGGTCGTATGAAGGCGAAGGAATGGATCTTCGGCACCGGTGACCGATGCACGGCAAGTGATATAAGGCGAATGTCGAAAATCAAGAATGTAATTGCCGCCGCCGCGATACTGAATAATTCTGCCACCCTTTCTCCTGCAGGTGAGCCCATTGGCACCAATGCAACCGACCGCGCAATTCTTGACTGGGCAAGGCAGCTACCACGCGAGAATCTCCCTGCGGTAAAGGAGCGAATTCCCTTCGACAGCGCCACAAAACACTCTGCCGTCACTGTCTCCGGCCTGCGAACAGGGGAGTCGACTGTCCTGATCAAGGGAGCACCCGAATATCTTCTGCCACACGTGACAGCCTATATGGATCGGGATGGAAATACTCATCCGGCAGACACCCGCTTTTTTGCTGAGGTGCGCGCCCGCCAACATGAACTTGCGACAAAAGCCTATCGAATTTTGGCGTTTGTCTTAAAAGAAAATTCAAACGCCCCGTCCCTCACGGATAACCTTGTGTTTCTTGGCTTTCTCTGCCTGCGGGATCGGGTTCGGCGTGAGGCGGCCTCGGCCATTGCCGAGGTGCACAATGCCGGCGTGCAGGTGGTTATGATCACCGGAGATAATCCGGCCACCGCGCAGGCGGTGGCTGAGGAGTGCGGTATCCGCACCGGAAGTTGGCGGGAGGTCATTACAGGCGCAGAGCTCCGCGCCATGAGCGATGAGGAGGTGAAGACGAAAATTCCCCATCTATCCGTGGTAGCCCGCGCTGTTCCCACGGATAAAACACGGTTGGTTCGCCTCTCCCAAGAGCTGGGCTTGGTAGCCGGCATGACTGGAGATGGGGTAAACGACGCCCCGGCACTGAAGTGTGCTGACGTGGGCTTCTCCATGGGAAGCGGCACGGAGGTCGCCCGGGAGGCCGGTGACATCGTCATTTCCGACAACAACTTTGCCTCCATCTCACGGGCCATTCTCTACGGTCGAACCATTTTCGACTCCATCCGTAAGTTTATTCTGTTCCAGCTGACCATGAATCTGAGTGCTGTAGGCATTTGCCTCATTGGCCCCTTTATCGGCATTGAGGAGCCGGTTACCGTCACCCAGATGCTGTGGGTCAACATGATCATGGACACTCTGGGCGGCCTGGCCTTTTCCGGCGAACCACCCCTCAGAGAGTATATGAGACAACCGCCTAAATCAAGAGACGAAAAGCTGATCACCGGCAAAATTTTAAACCAGATCCTGCTCTCCGGCCTTTTTACCATCGGCCTCTGCATTTGGTTTTTGAAAAGTCCGACGGTGGGGTATGCCCTCAGTCTTCCCGGCGAGGCTTATCGGTTAAGCGCCTTCTTTGCCATGTTCATTTTTTGCGGTATCTTCATCAGCTTTAATTCCCGCACTCCGCGCATCAATTTATTAGCACATCTGGCAGGCAACCGTCCCTTCATCCTGATTATGCTGCTGATCTCAGGTCTTCAGCTGCTCTTCATTTACTTTGGCGGAGACGCCTTCCGCGCCGTCCCACTTAGGTTGCCGGATCTGCTTTATAGCATTTGCCTCGCCGCCACGGTAATACCGGCGGATCTTTTGCGAAAAATGATTGTTAGGCGATTGCATAAAACAAAGAATCGCTCTCATTCTGCCGGTGTTGTCAGCACCTCCAGTATGTCCTCGTAATCCATAAGGGCGGATAGCACGTATTCCCCCGGAATAGGCGCGGCCTTCCGGGCGTATAAGCCGAAAGCCTCCCCGTGTCGGATGATTTCTGCTTGTCGGAGCTGCCGGCCGATCGCAAAGGAGGACGCTCCCTCCGGCACGGTGTAGGTTACGGTAACGTCATTTTTTACAAATGCCAAAGCGTCGTTTGCGACGGATACCAGATAGATTCCAAGCACGAGAGAGCACAGAGCAACCGCTAAATAATAAAAACGCACACCGCGGCCGGTGTGCGTTTTCTTTTTGTTTTTCATTTCATCACCACCACAGGTAGTGTTCCCGTTGGA
The DNA here is from genome assembly GCA_017622085.1 of Clostridia bacterium. Classification (GTDB taxonomy): domain Bacteria; phylum Bacillota; class Clostridia; order Oscillospirales; family CAG-272; genus RGIG8715. The sequence continues at coordinate 32,886 of JAGARU010000124.1, forward strand.
GGCTCTTTTATACGGAAGCCGCCGAGGCAATTACGTAGAAAAGAACAAGTGCCAGGAGTGGTGCGGAAAGGAGGCATTTTCTCCATTTTTCCGTCACCTTCTCCTTGGGCTCCGGAACCTTACCTTGCTTACCGTAGCGGATGAAAATCTTCTCGGCGTAGGCAAACAACAGAATCATGCTCAGCAAAAATATGCTGATCAAGAGGAACATGATCATGGAGGAATAAGCCGAGGATTGGATCGCCTCCGTTAAGTACACCTCATAATAGAGGAAAAAGATGTTGTTCATGAAATGAACCAAAATTACTGCCAGCACCGAGTTGGTGACGTACAGCACAAAGGCAAGGATCACTCCGCAGAAGAAGTAAACGGGAAACAGATACAGATTCAGGTGGAGCATGGCGAACATGACGGAGGTCATAACCACGGCCTGCAGAGTGCCAATTTCCTCATACTCTGAAAAGAGCACGGAGCGGCAAAGGAATTCCTCGGAAACAGCCGGAACCAGCGCGTAGGCCACAATGGATTGCAGGCTGATCAAGCTATCCGGCGCCGGCCCGATGTACGAGTTTTCTACTTGTCCTGCCCCGGGAAAGGCCAGCCCAATAATGGCGCTGAGCGCGGTGCTGCCAAAGGTAACGGCAACCAGAGCAACCACCACAAAGCCGATCTGCCGGGGAGCAAAAGGGCGCAACCGCATCCGCTTGGTGTAGGCCGGGGTGCGGCGTATGCGGTAAAAGAGCATGCAGGGGATGATGAATATAACGAGCTGAAGCACGATTACAGACAAATACGGATTCTCCCCACCGGAGGTGAAGGACAGATCTGTCAGCCGCAACAGGATCAGCAAAGCCAGCTCCGCGATCATGAGGAACGGAGCGGCGTGCGAGTTTTTAATGTTCACTGGTAGGCTTGACTCCCTTTTCGGTCAAAAGAATATCGGTGGCAATGTCATACCGACCGCGCGGTACGCGAGGAATGATAAAGTCGCTGTAAACCACGCCGATGGTACAGCCGGAAAAACGGTTCAGATAGCGGTCGTAGTAGCCCTTTCCGTAACCGATGCGGTAGCCACCCTTGTCGTAAACGGCGCCTGGCACAAAGCAAATGGCCGTGCGGGTGTCGTTTTCGCGGTCGTAGATGGGCAGGGTGGGATCCGGCTCACGGATTCCGTAAGCGTCGGGGGATAGCTGGGAAAGATCGGTCACAAAATGGTACTCCATGGAGTGACTCTCCGTGTCGCACCGGGGGAAGGCGATCTGCTTTCCGCGGGTAAGAGCAACCTCCGCCAGAGGCATAATGTCAATTTCATACTCTGTGGCGGCATAGAAGAGCACGATCTCCGCATGGCGGAAGCTGACCAGCCCCTGCATGATGTCACAGATTTTCTTGTCACGGCGGAGACGCTCGTCCTCCGTCATGGCCTTTCTTTTTTCAAGGTATGAGTCGCGAATTCGGTCTTTTTCTTCTCTAATCGGATTCATGGCTTATCCTTCCTCATAAAATTTTATCGCTCGAAAAATATGCTGCTCCGCACCTTTTCCGCCGCCTCCGCACTCTTCAGCAGGCGGATTACGGCAAAGGCAAAGTCCTGCGCTGCGCCCAAGGCCTTTGCGGTGATGACGTTTCCGTCCACCGCCACACCGCCGTGGGTCACCTCTGCACCGAGGAGTGCATCCTCAAAGCCGGGAAAGCAGGTTGCTTTTTTGCCCCTCAGCAAGCCCAGCTTGCCGTAAATCGAGGGGGCGGCGCAAATGGCCGTCAAGGGAAGACTCCGCTCCACTGCCTGCCGGATGCAGGTCTGCACAAAGGGGGAGGCGTCCAGGTTTTTGGTTCCGGGCATTCCGCCCGGCAAAAAGATCAGCTCGGCATCCTCGGGCAGGGAAGAGAGCTCCTCCGAGGAAAGGTCGACTATCACGGGAATTCCGTGTGCGCCGGTAACCGTGCGGCCGCCGACACCCACGGTGCGGACGGAAATTCCGGCACGGATCAGAAGGTCGATAGGCACAATAGCCTCGCCTTCCTCAAAGCCTTCTGCTAAAAATACGTAAACCATAGTAACCTCCGTTTATTATTTAAAGGGCAAGTGCCTTTTCGAGGATCGTTTGGTGAATGGCCTCGCGGGGGAGAATGCTGTTTTCGTCATAACAGCAGATCCGCTCCCAGCCAAGCCGCTCCGATACGTACAGAGCCGCCTCATAGCAGCGGTCCATGTACTGGGGGTCTTTTTCGTGGATATCCATTTTCTGCCCCGTGGCTTCACTGCGTTGCTTGACCAGTTGCAGGGAGATCCGGGGCGCAACCTCCAGATAGAGGATTAGGTCGGGGGTGGGCAAGCCCAGCTTTCCCAGCTCAAAATCCCAGAGCCAGGCAAGAAAGTCCTCCCACTCCTCCTTTGGGAGCTTGGATATCTGATGCACCGCATTGGCTGTGGTGTACCGATTAGCGATCAAGTACGTGTCCTCGTCCAGATAGTCCTTTTTCCAGTCGGTCACGTAGCTGACGTAGCGGTCGGCGGCATAAAACATGGAGGCCGCATAAGCATTGGTAGCAGAGGGAGAATCACCCAGCTTTCCGTCCAGATACATTTTTACAAGAGTGGAGCTTTCGCTGTCATAGCAGGGAAAATCGATCATCCGGACCTTTTTGCCCATGGAACGGAGTGCATCGCACAAAAGCTGGGATTGGGTGCCCTTGCCGGAGCCGTCCAGGCCGTCAATGGTAATAAATTTGCTCATACAATGTCCTTTCGGTATCATCAGGAGACGGAATCGTCGTCCCGAAGAACCATTTCCTGATATTGCTGACGGGTAATCAGAACCTCGCGAGGCTTTGCACCGTTGGCGGCGCTGACGTAGCCCATGGATTCCATACGGTCGATCAGCTTGGCCGCGCGGCCGTAGCCCAGCTCCAGTTTTCGCTGGATCAGGGAGGTAGAGATCTTACCGCTGTTCACAGCCAGCTCAAGGGCCGGGCGGAACATGGGGTCAAAGGCCTCGTCACCCTGCGAGTCATTGTCGCTGTTTTTCGATTCCTTCTTGTTGTCGGGTACACAGCGCTCGGCCTCGCGCTCGATCTGCGCCATGACCTCGTCGCTGTATTCGGGCTGAACGCCGCCGGCCTTCAGGAAGCTGGTGATGGACTCAACCTCAGCCTCGCTGATGAAGGCGCCCTGTACACGAATGGGCTTGCCGGAGCCAACGGGGGCGTAAAGCATATCGCCTCGTCCGATCAGCTTTTCCGCACCGGCAATGTCGATGATGGTACGGGAGTCGATCTGGGAAGCAGTGGTAAACGCAATTCGGGAGGGAATGTTACTCTTGATCAGACCGGTAATAACGTTTACCGAGGGACGCTGTGTGCCGATGATCAGGTGCATACCTGCGGCACGGGCCAGCTGGGCTAGACGGCAAACGGATTCCTCCACCGCGTCGGGTGCGGTCATCATCAGATCCGCAAACTCGTCGATGATAATGACGATCTGGGGCAGGGGCTCCAGCTCCGGATCGGTGGCGGCAATCTCGTTAAAGCCCTGGATGTTACGCACGCCCACGCTCTCAATGAGGCTGAAGCGGCGATCCATCTCCGTTACCGCCCAGTGAAGGGCGCCGGCGGCCTTCTTTGCATCGCTGACCACGGGGATCAGAAGATGAGGAATGCCATTGTATACGTTAAGCTCAACCTTCTTCGGGTCGATCAGGATCAGCTTGACCTCGTCGGGGCGCGCTTTGTAAAGGATGCTGACGATCAAGCTGTTGATGCACACGGACTTACCCATACCGGTAGCACCGGCGATGAGCAGGTGGGGCATCTTGGCGATGTCAAAGTAGATAGGAGCACCGGCAACGTCCATACCGAGGGCGACGGTCACCTTGCTCTTTGCTTTGGTAAAGGAATCACCCTCCAAAAGACCGCGGATGTATACGGTTTCGGTGGCCTTGTTGGGTACCTCAATACCCACGGCGGCCTTGCCGGGAATGGGGGATTCAATACGGATGCCGCTGGTGGCCAGATTCAGTGCGATGTCATCCACCAGATTAGCGATGGAGCGCACGCGCGTGCCCGCCTCGGGGGCAAGCTCGTAGCGAGTAATGGTAGGACCGCGGGATACGTCAATGATTTTGGTTTTTACGTTGAAGCTCTTCAAGGTCTCAACCAGCTTCAGCGCATTGTCCTGCAGCTCGGCCTTTACCGTTTCCGCATCCTTTTCGGAGGCGGGGTAGGGGAGCAGGTCGATGGGCGGGAAGAGATACGGGGGCGGATCGGCCTTTTTCACAGCCTTTTTTGGCTTCAGGTCACTGAGATCGCTCATCTCCTCACCCTCCGATTCCAGACCCAGCTTCAGACTGTCTTCTCCGGTGTGCTGGATTTCGTTTTTGGAGATCTTGTCGATCAGATCCGCATTATCCGGGTTTTCAAACAGGTTGCGCAGATCGATCTCACCCTCCGGCTGTGCCACGTCGATCTTTCCTCGGGGCATAGCGGGCGCTTCTACGGTCTTTTTGGGCGCCGCTTTCGTCTCGACGGGAGCGGGCTTTGCTTCGGCCGGCTTTACGGGCTCATCCATATCGAAGGGAGGAATGTCCTCGTCAAATACGGGCTTGGTTGCAGTTTGCTGGGCGGGTGCCTCGTGCTTTGCGGGCGGAGGCGTAACGATGGGCTCAGGCTCAGCGCTCACCTCGGGCGCCTTGTCGGCCACCGGGCGGGAGACGGGTGCCTCCGGCATGGGGATCGCCTGTTCGGCCACGGGCTCGGGTGCCTTCACAGACGTGGGCTCCGGACGCTTCACAGGCTCGGGGGCAGGTGCGGTTTTCTTTTTGTCTGCCAAGGGCTTTTTGGAAAGAAAATCGTTGTCGATCTTGTCAAGGAAGGAGAAGTCGATGGAGTCCTCCACCTCGGCTCTGCGCTTTTCCTCCTCGGTGCGGAAATCAAGAGAGGAATCCAAGGGATCTCTCTTTTTCGTATCCACCCGCTTTTCTGCGGTCTCGGTTTCCTTGAGCTTGTGGTTCAAGGGATTCTTCCGGTTGCCGGAGGGGGCGGGGGCATTTCCGGTGGCCTGGGGATCGGTCAGATCCTCCGGCGCGCCGGGCAAAAGCTTCTTGTTGCTGTTTTTGCTGATGCGGTAGACGTTTACGTTAGCCTTGGAACGGCGTGCCGCCTCGGCGGCCTCTGCCTTTTCAGCAGCCTTGCGCTCCTTGCGCATTTTCAGCCCGTAAGCGGCAGAAATATACAGGGAACGGGGCGTTACGTCAAACATCTGCAGGAACATGGCCAAAAGAACGGCAAAAATAATGATCAGCGTACCGGCCGAACCGAAGCAGGTGCGGAGCACGGAGCCGAGAATGCCGCCGATCACGCCGCCGCCAATGGAATCTGCGCCCTCGGCAAAGAGGGTGGGAAGGCTGAAGCGGATCGCCCGTCCCGACAGGACGTCAATGACAACGGACACTAAAGAGACAGTGATGGCCGAGCAGATGATCTTTCGGCGCGCCACCTTTTTCTTGCGGTCGGCGTGCCACATAAATGCATGGTATACAACGAAAAAGGGAATGGTATAAGCACCGCCGGAGAACAAGCCCAGCAGTACCCGGTGGGTAAAGCTGCCAACCACACCAACTTTGTCCTCTAAAATCAGGCAAAGGAACAGGAACAGTGACAGGAAGGTGAATACGTAGGGAACAATCTGGTAACGGAAGCTTTCCTTGTTTTCCTTCACCTCCGGAACCACCTTGAACTGGATCTCCGGCTCGCTCTCCTGTTTGGGTGGAGGCGCATTTTCGGCTTTTGTCGATTTTTGACTGGAGCTGGTTTTCTTTTTGGTAGACTTTTTGGGTGTATCGTTTTCGAGAGGGATGTCCTCTACGAGATCGTCTTCAAATTCAATGCGACGGTTGTTCTTCTTTGCCGGCATCGGGCGTCCTCCTTGACTTTGCGAAATTGATATCCTGTGGAAAGCCCTCGGATCCGGCGTGGATCCACGGGCACATGCGCGCATAAAGATACACTATAAATATATAATAACAGATTTCTACCAAAAAAACAATAGATTTCTTGCGGAAGGAAGAAAAAAAGACGGAACGGAAGGGAGATGAGAAGATGCCGGGGGAAGGATTGGGTAACCGAGCCCGCTTTATGTTTGCCATGCTGGGGTGCGCCTTGGCCGGAGGGGTGAACGGATTGCTTGGCACGGGCGGCGGAATTTTGTTGGTGTGGCTGTTCACAAAAGTAATAAAGGCAGATGCCAAAGATGCCTTTGCTCAGTCTCTTCTGACGGTGATTCCCATGTCGCTGGTCAGCGGCTTTTCTTATCTGCAGGCGGAGAGCTTTTCTCTCTCACAGCTCCTTCCGTACTTGCTTCCAGCCGCGCTGGGAGGCGTTCTCGGTGCCTGGCTGACAGACCGTATCAACCCCCGTTTTCTCAAAATTATCTTCGGGGTTTTGGTGGTTTATTCGGGGGCACGAATGATTTTTGCAAAAGGCTAAAACCGAATTGTTTACATTTGTCGAAAACGGAGGGATCATGCACCGCATCTTAATTTTTGCAATTGCCGTTCTTATGGGAATGGGCGTGGGCGGAGGAGGCCTCCTCGTTATTTATCTGGTGATGTTGCAAGGGGTGGAGCAGCTGACGGCACAGGGTATCAATCTGTTCTTTTTCGTAGCCTGCGCCTCCGCCTCCATGCTTATTCATTTGCGTCGCCGGAGGATCCGGTGGCATCTTCTGTGGGGAGCGATCCCCGGTTGTCTTGCCTCCTGGCTCACCTCCGGCGTGGCTGGTCGCATCCCCGCCCACACTCTCCGTGCCCTCTTCGGCGCACTCCTTTGCCTGTGCGGTCTTGCCGGTCTTTGGGGTGCCTTTTTTGGGAAAGCGGGGAAAAACAGGCAGAAAAGGGAAAAATGACGGAAAACTCCACCGATTCATGGCGAAAAACTTCTAAAATTTCTTAGAAAAACCTATTTACAAAATTATTATTATATGTTATAATTCCGAAGAAGAGTACCCGACACCCGGTTTTCGGAGCAAGGCCGCTGTGCGGCAGTTCACCCACCGATTGCTTGGTACGGGCCTCTTAAAAATATTTTATTATGAGGTGAAAATCATGTTGAAAGAAGAAAAGCAGTCCATTATTGACCAGTACAAGACCCACGAAGGCGACACCGGTTCTCCCGAGGTTCAGATCGCGATCCTTTCCAGCCGCATCAAGTCTCTTACCGAGCACTTGAAGTCTAACCCCCACGACAACCACAGCCGTCGCGGCCTCTTCAAAATGGTTGGTCACAGACGCAACCTTCTTAACTATCTTGCAAAGATTGACATTGAGCGCTACCGTGCAATCGTAGAGAAGCTCGGTCTTCGTAAGTAAGATCAACGGAAATGATTTGCACACGTCGCATAGCATACGGCGTGTGCAAATCGGTTTCTACCCTAAAACCCGCGCACCAAGAGGAATTAGCAGTTAAATAAGTGCCCGAGCTTCCTCGGACTTTTATTTAAGTGCTATATCCTCGGACGTGCGAGACAAACAAATAATACGGAGGATTAACATGTCTGAAAAAATGTTCGAAATGAAAACCTTTGACGGCTACAAGACCTACACCTATGAGCTGGCTGGCCGTCCCCTTGTAATTGAGACCGGTAAGATGGCCGGCCTCGCAAACGGCAGTGCATTGGTTCGTTACGGCGATACCGCCATCCTTGCCTGCGCTACCGCATCCGCAAAGCCCCGCGACGGAATTGATTTCCTTCCCCTCTCGGTTGACTATGAAGAAAGAATGTACGCGGTTGGCAGAATCCCCGGCGGCTACCTGAAGAGAGAGGGCAGACCTTCCGAGAAGGCGATCCTCACCTCCCGTGTAATCGACCGTCCCGTTCGTCCCCTGTTCCCCAAGGATCTTCGCAACGACGTAAACCTTTCTCTGACTGTTCTTTCCGTTGACCACGACTGCTCTCCCGAGATCACCGCTATGATCGGTGCATCCGTAGCCCTTTCCATCTCCGACATTCCGTGGAACGGCCCCATCGGTGGCTTGTTCATCGGTCAGGTAAACGGCAAGTTCGTTGTGAACCCTACCGCCGCTGAGCGCGCAGTCAGCACCCTTGAGCTTACCGTAGCCGCTTCTGAGAAGAAGGTCGTTATGATCGAGGCCGGTGCAAAGGAAGTATCCGACGAGGATATGTACGACGCAATCATGCTGGCTCACGAGGAGATCAAGAAGCTTCTTGTCTTCATCAACACCATCATCGCCGAGGTTGGTAAGCCCAAGTTTGCATACCCCTCCTGCGAGCTTGACCACGATATGTTCGACGAGATCTTCGCCTTCTGCGAGAAGGACGTTATGTTCGCACTGGACACCGACGACAAGACCGTAAGAGACGCAAGACTCCAGCCCATTACCGATCGCATTGCCGAGACCTTCACCGAGAAGTATCCCGACCTTGACGTGATCCTGCCCGAGCTCATCTACAAGATCCAGAAGAAGATCGTTCGCCGCTGGCTCCTTGAGGATGGCAAGCGCGTAGACGGTCGCCGTATGGATCAGATCCGTCCCCTGACTGCCGAGGTTGGTCTGATCAACCGCGTGCACGGTAGCGGTATGTTCACCCGTGGACAGACTCAGGTTATGACCATTGCAACCCTTGGCCCCATCAGCGATTGCCAGATGCTTGACGGTATCGATGAGGAGACCTCCAAGAGATACATGCACCACTACAATATGCCCGGCTACTCCACCGGTGAAGCAAAGGCTTCCCGTAGCCCCGGACGCCGTGAGATCGGCCACGGTGCGCTGGCTGAGCGTTCCCTTATCCCCGTTCTTCCCTCCGTCGAGGAGTTCCCCTATGCCCTCCGTCTTGTGTCCGAGGTAATCAGCTCCAACGGTTCGACCTCTCAGGCCTCCGTTTGCGGCTCCACCCTCGCACTTATGGACGCCGGTGTTCCGATCAAGGCTCCCGTTGCCGGTATCTCCTGCGGTCTTATTACCGCTGAGAACGGAACCTGGACCACCATGATCGACATTCAGGGCCTTGAGGACTTCTACGGCGACATGGACTTCAAGGTTGCCGGTACTCATAAGGGTATCACCTCCATCCAGATGGACCTTAAGATCGACGGTCTTACCCCCGAGATCATCAAGGCCGCTCTTGAGAGCACCCACAAGGGTCGCGATGAGATCATCGATAAGGTAATTCTCGCCGCAATTCCCGCACCTCGCGCAGAGGTTTCCGAGTACGCTCCCAAGATGATCTCCATGAAGATCAACCCCGACAAGATCCGTGAGGTTATCGGCTCCGGCGGAAAGGTGATTCAGAAGATTGTTGCCGACACCGGCGCTAAGATCGACATTGAGGACGACGGCTCCGTATTCATCTCCGCTGTTGACAAGAACAGCATCGAGGCTGCTCGCCAGATCATTGCTAACATCGTATTCGAGCCCGAGGTTGGTGCTATCTATAACGCAAAGGTTACCAGAATCATCCCCATCGGCGCATTCGTTGAGTTCGCTCCCGGCCGTGAAGGTCTTGTACACATCTCCAAGCTCGATAAGAAGAGAGTAGAGAAGGTAGAGGACGTTTGCCAGGTAGGCGACGAGATGCTGGTTAAGTACCTCGGCACCGACGAGAAGGGAAGAATGAACCTTTCCCGCAAGGACGCCCTTCACTAATCCCCCGAAACGCTAAGGAAAATAAATAAGGAGGATAAAATGAGCTACGAAAACAACAACAACAATTCCCGCGAGTTCGACTTCGAGCGTGAGAACCGTTCCTCTTCGACCACCTCTCGCGAGGCAAACCGCTACAGAAAGAACCAGCAGATGCAAAAGAACGAGACCCGTTCCGCACAGCACAGTTCTTCTGCTGTTTCCGTGGGCATGACCAAGCCCCCCATTAAGCCCAGCTTTATCATTGCGGCCGTAACCATCTTTCTTGTGGTGGTTATTTCCGTCATCTTCATTATAAGAAGCCTGCCCGATTCCGTAGACACCACTCCCTCGGGAACCACTCCTGTGACCACAACTCCCGCGCCCACGACTCCGGCACCTACTACTCCCGCACCCACCACTCCCGCACCTACCACTCCCGCGAATACAACTCCCGCAACCACCACTCCGGCAACGACAACTCCTGCGACTACAACGCCTGCGGATACGGTTCCCGGTGATACCACTCCCGCGGATACGACTCCCGTAGATACGACCCCTGCAGAAACCACTCCTGCCGGTACCGAGCCTGTAACGCCTCCGGCACCCGCCCTTCGCGACGTGGTTTATCCCAACAGCTCTCTTAAGACCGGCCTTTTGGCGATGATCAACGCATCCAATCCCGTAAGTGTTCCTGCTACGATGGAGGAGCTGGATCCGGAGCGGTATTGCCTTCTGTATGGCAAGCTCTCTAAAGTGGACGACAAGCGTGTAGCTGCGCTTCGCGATTCGTCTATAATGATTGAACGTACAACTCACGGTGCGCTGGATGCCATGCTTAGTGACTTTATTGTAGCAACCGGTGGTTTTAAAGCCGATACTGCTGTTCGTGTGGGTCAGCCGTTATTGTTTAAGACGATTGATATTTCTGATCCGACAAGCGAATTCGCACTCGGCACCGTTGTTCATTTCAAGGTTTGGAATGACCCTACCACCTTAACCCTTTCTGAGGCTGACGGCTACGAATGGCTCTATGAGCATGCCCACGAATACGGCTTTGTTCTTCGCTATCCCGAAGGCAAGGAAGAGATTACTGGTGAGCAGTACAATGACGGCATCTTCCGTTACGTTGGCGTTCCTCACGCAACCGCGATGCACAACCTTGAAATGTGCTACGAGGAATACCTTGCCGCGCTTAAGACCACCTACACCGTAGAGAACCCCTATCAGGTTGCCTACGAAAATGTAGATACCGGCGAGCTTGAGTCCTACCTCATCTACTACGTGTCTGCCGCAGACGGTGATAACACCAACATCCCCGTATACGCAGAGACTGAGGATGCCGCGATCGCCATTACCGGCGACGGCACAAACGGCTTTATCGTTACGATCACGGAATAATTATTTGGAGCGGAGTCGTGATCGACTCCGCTCTCGTTTCTAAGGAGGAAATCATGAAAGTTTTGGCAATTGGTAACAGCTTTTCTCAGGATGCCTTTTTCTACCTGCATAAGATCGCAGAAGGCGCCGGCATGGATTTGACCTGCCTTGGTCTGTACATCGGCGGATGCCCCCTGTCGCGCCACGCGGAGAATATTAAAACTGGTGCAGATGCTTACCTTTATCAGAAGAACGGTGACGAGTCGGACTTCCGTAGCATTTCTGTTGCAGACGCCCTGGCGGAATGCGATTGGGATGTTGTGTCTCTCCAGCAGGTAAGCCACGATTCCGGTCTGTATGAAACCTATTTGCCCTACCTTGACGAGGTTGCTGATTTTGTTCGTGCCAAGTGTCCCGGCGCTAAGCTGGTGATCCACCAGACCTGGGCGTACGAGATTGACTCTCAGCATGGCGGCTTTGCAAACTACGATCGCGACCAGGGTAAGATGTATAACTGTCTGGTGGCCGCTTACGATAAGGCGGCAGAACGCTTGAACGCAACGATCATTCCTGTCGGCACCGTGATCCAGACCCTCCGCACCACTCCCGCATTTGATTATGCAAACGGTGGCCTCTCTCTCTGTCGGGATGGCTTCCATTTGAGCATCCCTCAGGGACGCTACGCCGCAGGCTTGACTTGGTTCGCCACCCTGACCGGCAAGTCCGCCCTCACCTCTGCCTTTGTGCCTGAGGGTGTCAGCGAGGAACAGGCCGATTGGATCAAGAAAACTGTAGATTCCGTTGTTTTTGGCGCATAAGCGCGAAAAAAGCGGTTGACATCACCCAAAATTTGTGGTACTATAATATGGATATAAAATGCACTGACGGGAAGTAGTAGCATTCGTTTTCGTTTCCAAGAGAGCGGCGGTAGGTGAGAGCGCCGTAAACGGAATTTTGCGAAGTCGTCCCCGAGCAGAGGCGGTGAAGGGAAGTTGCCCCAGCCGTTTCCGTCCGCCCTACGTTACCGGGGCCTCAAGAGAGCGTGCTTTTTGCACGAATTCAGGTGGTACCGCGCTTAAAACGTCCTGATGCTTCGGCATTGGGACTTTTTGTTTTGAAAATCATTATGGAATTATATAGAAAGGAACCTTTTATGAGAAAAGAACTTCCAAAGACTTATTCTCCTTCGGAGTTTGAGTCCCGCATCTACAACGAATGGTGCGACAAAAAGTATTTTACCCCCATCATCGATAAGAGCAAGCCTTCCTTCAGTATCGTAATCCCTCCGCCCAATATTACCGGCCAGCTCCACATGGGTCACGCGCTGGACAATACGCTTCAGGATATCCTGATCCGTTATAAGAGAATGTCCGGCTACTGCACTCTTTGGCTTCCCGGTACCGACCATGCTTCCATTGCTACGGAGGCAAAGATCGTAGAGGCTATGCGCAAAGAGGGCATTACCAAAGAGGATCTGGGTCGCGACGGCTTCCTTCGCCGTGCATGGGCGTGGAAGGAACAGTACGGCGGAAGAATCATCTCCCAGCTGAAGAAGCTTGGCTCCTCCTGCGACTGGAGCCGCGAGCGCTTTACCCTTGACGACGGTTGCTCCGAGGCCGTAAAGGAGGTCTTCGTTCGCCTTTATGAAAAGGGCCTCATCTACCGTGGCGAGCGCATCATCAACTGGTGCCCCCATTGCCTTACCTCCATTTCCGATGCCGAGGTTGAGTACGAGGATCAGGCCGGTCACTTCTGGCACATCCGCTATCCCTTCAAGGACGGAAGCGGCTATATGGAATTTGCAACGACCCGTCCCGAGACCATGCTTGGCGATACCGCCGTTGCCGTAAACCCCAACGACGAGCGCTATAAGGACGTGATCGGTAAGACTCTTGTAATTCCGCTGGTTGGTCGCGAAATTCCCGTGGTTGCCGACGAGTACGTAGAGATGGACTTCGGTACCGGCGTTGTTAAGATTACCCCCGCGCACGACCCCAACGACTTTGAGGTTGGCCGCCGTCACGATCTTCCCATCATCAACGTTATGACGGATGATGCTAAGATCACCGAGGATTATCCCGCTTATGCCGGCATGGATCGCTATGAGGCAAGAAAGGCAATTGTAAAAGATCTGGAGGCCGGTGGATATCTGGTTCGCGTTGAGGACTACACCCACAACGTAGGCACCTGCTACCGTTGCGGTACCACCGTTGAACCTCGCGTATCTCTTCAGTGGTTCGTAAAGATGGAACCTCTTGCCAAGCCCGCCATCGATGCCGTTCGCTCCGGCGACATCCGCTTCGTTCCCGAACGTTTTGATAAGAATTACTTCCACTGGATGGAAAACATCCGCGACTGGTGTATCTCCCGTCAGCTTTGGTGGGGTCACCGCATTCCCGCCTTCTATTGCGACGACTGCGGCGAAACTGTAATTACCAAGGAAGACCACGCGACCTGTCCCAAGTGCGGTAAGGAAATGCGTCAGGATCCCGATACGCTGGATACCTGGTTCTCCTCCGCTCTTTGGCCCTTCTCCACCATGGGATGGCCCCATCAGACCGAGGATCTGGATTACTTCTATCCTACCAACACCTTGGTTACCGGCTACGATATCATTACCTTCTGGGTATCCCGTATGATCTTCTCCGGCCTGGAATATACCGGCAAGGCACCCTTTGATACCGTTCTGATCCACGGCTTGGTTCGTGATGCCCAGGGCAGAAAGATGTCCAAGTCCCTCGGCAACGGTATTGATCCCCTCCTGGTAATTGAAAAGTACGGCGCTGACGCCCTTCGCTTTGCCCTTGCCACGGGTAACTCCCCCGGAAATGATATGCGCTTCTCCGACGAGAAGATCGAGGCTGCCAGAAACTTTGCCAATAAGCTCTGGAATGCCGCTCGCTTCGTACTCATGAACCTGGATATCGAAACCATCGAAATGCCCGCCGCTGATAAGCTGGCACCCCAGGATAAGTGGATTCTCACCAAGCTGAACGCCAAGATCGCCGAGGTTCGTGCCGCTCTCGATAAGTATGAAATCGGTATTGCTCTCTCCGCCATCTACGACTTCGTTTGGGATATCTTCTGCGACTGGTACATTGAGCTTTCCAAGACCACCTTGTCCGACAAGGGCTCTGAGGCCAATCTGGTTTCTCAGAACGTAATTGCTTACGTTCTTGAAAACATCCTCAAGCTCCTGCATCCCTTCATGCCCTTCATCACCGAGGAGATCTATCAGTCTGTTCCTCACACCAAGAATTCGGAGAGCATTATGATCGCCGATTACCCTGCGGTAGACGAAGCACTCGAATTCGCGGCAGATGCCGAAATTATGGAAAACGTAATTGAAGCCATCACCGCAATCCGTGCACGCCGTGCCGAAATGAACGTTCCTCCGTCAAGAAAGGCAAATGTCTATATTGTTTCCTCCCGTGCCGATGTATACAACGAAAGCACCTTCCCCTTCTTCTCCAAGCTTGCTTCTGCCTCCGCCGCTACCCGTGTGGATAGCTTTGAGGGTGAGAAGGCCGTTCAGATCATTACCCCCAGCGCAACCATCTATATCCCCATGTCCGACATGGTAGATACGGAAAAAGAGCGCGCACGTCTGATGGCTGAGCTGGCCAAGACCGAGGAAGAGATCCTCCGTCTGGTTAAAAAGCTGGCAAACGAGGGCTTTGTAGCCAAGGCTCCCGCCGCCGTTGTTGAGGGCGAGCGTGCCAAGCTGGAAAAGTACAAGAGCACCAAGGCCGGTATTGAAGAGGCAATTGCCGCTCTTTGATCAGAAGCGCGATTTTAGTCAAGTGTAAAACAGCAAGAGCTTCGGCCCTTGCTGTTTTTTTCTGCATTAAGAGCGCCCCTTTTCGCATATGTATTTGTGAAGGGAGGGGTATCAATGGAACGCAAGGAAAGACGCTTTCGCCGGGACGGTCGTGCGCTCTGTATTTTTGTGTCCGAACGTCAGATCACCGGTATTCCGCGCGCCGACGCCTTATACGAACGCTTTTGCACGTCCGCCGAGCATCACGCGGAGCACAGAGTAACGGAGCAGGTGTCCGCGCAGTATGAGGCAGACGAAAATCCGCGGAAAAAATTCCGCTTTTCTCCGGCACTCTGTCGGTGCCGGATCGCGGTGACTTGTCGGGAGGACGCGGTAGAGGTGCAGGGCGAGTACGTAGCCGCAGGAAGAACGGTTTGCCGCTTTCTTCACCGGTGGGATCCCGCGCTCGGCCTGATTCTTTTGCCCGGGCGGCGGCGTATGGGTAAAAATGCAGGGAAAATACCGATTTTTCGACGATTCTTTCGTTAAATTCTTGCAAAAGCAGGGCGCATTGTGTTATAATAAAAATGGAGTGATTTTGCTTAACTGCCCGACAGAAGAAAGCGCTCCAAGGAAAGGAAAACGACTATGAAAATCGGAATGCTTGGCTTCGGTTCCATGGGCAAGACCCATACCTGGTGCTTAAAAAATATCCCGTTCTTCTATTCCTCTTATCCGGAAATCGAGCTGGTCGGCGTGTGCGCCGCTCACTACGAAAAGGCTCTGGCGGCGAAAGAGGCGTATGGCTTCCGCTTTGCGGCTAAGACCGAGGATGAGATCATTTACTCAAACGAGATCGATACGGTGGACGTGTGTACCCCCAACTGCTTCCACTATGAAACCTTAAAAAAGATTATTTTGGCGGGAAAAAACGTATACTGTGAAAAGCCCCTCTGTGTGACGGCGGCGCAGGCCGAGGAGGTCGCCCGACTGGCCAAGGAGCAGGGAGTCACCGCACAGATCGTGTTTAACAACCGCTTTATGACCGGACCCCTCCGGGCCAAGGAGCTGATCGAGGAGGGCCGCCTTGGACGCATCCTCAGCTTCCGCGGCACGTACCTTCACGCTAGCTGTGCCGACCCCGATAAAAAGGCGGGCTGGAAGCAAAACCGTGACATCTGCGGAGGTGGCGTGCTCTTTGATCTGGGCTCCCATATTCTTGACCTGATGTATTATCTTTGCGGCCCCTATAAGAGCGTTTACGGCAAGTCTCAGATCGCCTATCCCACCCGCCTCGGTATGAATGGGGAGGAGTGGCAGACCAACGCGGATGAAGCCTTTTACGTCTGCGCCGAAATGGAATGCGGCGCCGTCGGAACGGTGGAGGCCAGTAAAATTGCCGTGGGCTCAAACGATGATTTGTCCTTTGAGATCCGTGGTACCAAGGGCAGTCTGAAATTTGACCTGATGGAACCCAACTTCCTGTGGTTCTACGATGGCACCGCCTCCGATGGAAGCTACGGCGGTGACCGTGGTTTTACAAAAATCGAGTGTGTCGGCCGTTATCCTGCTCCCGGCGGCATCTTCCCGTCCTTCAAGGCGCCCATCGGCTGGCTTCGCGGTCATATGGAAAGCTACCGCCAGTTCTTGGTGGCTTGCGAGGATAAGGGCGCAACGGCTCCCAGCTTTGAGGACGCGGCTCACATTCAGCGCGTTATGGAGCGTGCCTACGAGTCTGACCGGCTGGGCAAGAGATTGGACGTCTGATATGAAGGTGCTTGGAATGTGCGGCGGCTCCGGCGCCGGCAAGGGCTACGTCTGCCAGTGCTTTGCCGCTCACGGAATCCCCTCCATCGACACGGATGCCGTCTATCATAGCCTGACGGATCGCTCCTCTCCCTGTACGGCGGAGCTGGAGGCTTACTTTGGTCCATCCGTCCTGCACGGAGACGGCTCGCTGAACCGTACCGCCCTGGCCGCCATCGTCTTTGCTCCCGACGGCGGGGAAAAACTAAAAAAATTGAATGAGATCACTCATAAATACATAAAGACCGAGGCGGAAAAGGAAATCGAACGCCACCGACAGGCTGGTGCTCCTGCGGTGATCGTCGATGCCCCGGCTCTGTTTGAGAGTGGCTTTGACCGTATGTGCGACCGCGTGATCGGTGTGTTCGCCCCCCGTGAAAAACGGATCGAGCGCATCCTGCGCCGGGATGGCATCACCCGGGAACGGGCGGAGGCAAGGCTGGCTAAGCAAATTCCCGATGCAGAGCTCCAAGCCCGATGCCACTACTGCATCTTCAACGGTGGCGAGGACGTGGAGCGTCAGGTCGAAGCAATAATTTCTGATATTACGGAGTGATGGATTCTTGCGCATACAACGCTTTTTGGCCGCCATGGTGCTTTGCACCGTTACCCTTGTTCTTCTGCATTCGGCGCTTCGGTATCACGAAATGCGCGCGTACCCCCTTTGTTATGAGAGGGAAGTGACCCGCTGGGCAGAGGCCTACGGTGTACCCGAGCCCATCGTCTACGCAGTGATCCGGGTGGAAAGCCGCTTCGATCCTGCCGCCGTGTCCCCGGCCGGTGCCAAGGGCTTGATGCAGTTGACGGATATCACCTTTGAGTGGATCCGCTCAAGGATCGGTCAGGACGGCGACCACGTGTTTGCGCCGGATACCAACATTCAATACGGCGTATATTACCTGTCCTATCTTTACGGACGGTTTGGCGACTGGCCCACCGCCTTCGCTGCCTATAACGCAGGCCCCAATCGGGTGGCCGGGTGGATCGAGGAGTACGGCTCCTCGGAGGTGATCCCCTATCCGGAAACCAGAGAGTATCTCGTCCGCGTAGAGGCCGCCATTCAAAAATACGAAAAATTATATTTTCTAAGGAGACAATAAATCATGAGCGAAAAAACCAAGGCACAGGAGCTTAAGGACAAGCTCTTCTACAAAAAGAAAAACGTGTTCGAGGAAAGAAGTGAAGAGGAGATCGACCGCGCCTATGCGTACGCCGAGGGCTACAAGAAGTACCTTGATAACGCAAAGACCGAGCGCGAAGCCGTAAATGCCGCCATCCAGCTGGCAAAGGAAGCCGGCTACGTGGAGTACACCCTCGGGGACGAGCTGAAGGCCGGCGGAAAGTACTATCTGAACAACCGCGGCAAGAGCCTCTTCCTTGTAAAAATGGGTACCGAGAGCCCTGAGTGCGGCGTGCGCATCAATGCCGCCCACATCGACTCTCCCCGTCTTGATCTGAAGCAGCATCCCCTCTATGAGGATAACGGCTTCGCATATCTTAAGACCCACTACTACGGCGGTATCCGCAAGTATCAGTGGACCACCATTCCGCTGGCTCTCCACGGCGTGGTAACCAAGATGAACGGCGAGACCGTGGACATTGTGATTGGTGAGGATGCGAACGATCCCATCTTCTGCATCACCGACCTTCTCCCCCACCTGGCCTCCAATCAGTCCCAGAAGCCTTTGGGCACTGCCTTTGAGGGTGAGGGCCTCAATCTGATGATCGGTTGCCGTCCCTACCGCGACGACGAGATCGACCAGAAGATCAAGCTGAACATGATGGCGATCCTGAACGAGAAGTACGGCATCGTTGAGTCCGACTTCATCAGCGCAGAGCTGACCGTAACTCCCGCCATGAATGCAAGAGACCTTGGCCTTGACCGCGCGCTGATCGCCGGCTACGGCCACGACGACCGTGTTTGCGCTTATCCCGTAATCACCTCCATCCTTGAGGATGAGGGAACCGAGCATACCCTTATCGGCGTTCTTGCCGATAAGGAGGAAATCGGCTCCTGCGGTGCAACCGGTATGCGTTGCCGCCTCTTGGCAGACCTGATCGATGAGATCGCCCGTGAGACCGGCACCAATGCAAACGTGATCCGCGCCAACTCCATGTGCCTCTCCGCTGACGTTTCTGCCGGCTTCGATCCCCTCTATCCCGAGGTATTCGAAAAGAGAAACTCCGCCCTCCTTTCCTGCGGCGTGGTTATGAGCAAGTATACCGGCGCACGCGGAAAGAGCGGCTCCAATGACGCATCCGCCGAGTACGTCGCCAAGGTTCGTGCCATCTTTGAGGCGAACGACGTAATCTGGCAGACCGCTGAGCTGGGTAAGGTAGACGCCGGTGGCGGTGGAACCGTTGCCGCTGACGTAGCCAACCACAACATTGATACCGTGGATCTTGGCGTACCGGTTCTTTCCATGCACGCTCCCATGGAGGTTATCTCCAAGGCCGACCTTTACGAGACCCATAAAGCCTTCTGCGCTTTCTGCAAATAAAAAAAATACATAGGAATGTTTCCCGAAAGGATGAAGAAAAATGAGCAACATTTATACTGACCTTTATGAGTATGGCTTGATTCCCGTTATTAAGATCTCCGACGTTGAAACTGCAGTTCCTCTGGCCAAGGCACTTTGTGCCGGCGGACTCCCCGCGGCAGAGATCACCTTCCGCACCGATTGCGCCGCTGAGGCTATTGCTGCCATCACCAAGGAGCTCCCCAATATGCTGGTTGGTGCCGGAACCGTTCTCACCCCCGAGCAGGCAGACCGTGCCGTTGCCGCAGGTGCTAAGTTCATCGTAAGCCCCGGCCTTAATCCTGCTGTTGTTAAGCATTGCCAGTCCATCGGCGTGCCGATCCTTCCCGGCTGTGCTACCCCCTCCGAGATCGAGCAGGCTCTTGAGCTTGGCCTGTCCGTTGTTAAGTTCTTCCCCGCAGAGGCAGCCGGCGGCCTTCCTATGATCAAGGCTATGAGCGCTCCCTACGGCGGCGTTAAGTTCATGCCCACCGGCGGTATCAACGAGGAGAACCTTCTCTCTTACCTCAACTTCAATAAGATCGTTGCCTGCGGCGGTAGCTTCATGGTAAAGGATTCTCTCATTAACGAGGGCAAGTTCGACCAGATCACCGCTCTTACCCGCGCGGCTGTGAACAAGATGCTGGGCTTCGAGCTGGCTCACGTTGGTGTAAACTGCGCCGACAAGGACGTCGCCATCAAGACCGCTACTCTGATTTCCACCCTCTTCGGTATGGAAGTTAAGACCGGCAATTCCTCCACCTTCGTTGGCAAGGCCTTCGAGATGATGCACGAGCCCTATCTTGGCGCAAACGGCCATATCGCCATTGCAACCAACTTCATTGAGCGTGCCGTTGCTTACTTCAAGCGCATGGGCATCGCCTTCAACGAGGAGAGCCGCAAGACCGATGCAAAGGGCAATCTGAAGGCGATCTACTTTGCCGATGAGTTTGCCGGCTTTGCCATCCACCTTGTACAGAAATAATGTTCGAAAAATTGGCGCACTCTGAGGAGAGGTACGAGCGGATCGAGGCCGAGCTGTCCGAGCCGTCCGTCCTCTCCGACGGGGACAAATACCGCAAGCTGATGCTGGAATATAAAAATTTGACACCGCTTGTGGAAAAATTCCGCGAGTACCGACAGGTGAAAACCGAGGCGGAGGATGCCGCAGCTATGATGGAGGAGGAATCCGACCGGGAGCTGCGCGCCATGGCCGCCGAGGAGTGGAAGCTCTGTCGGGACAAGCTGGCGACCCTTGAGGAGGAGCTGAAATTCCTTCTGATCCCCCGGGATCCCAACGACGACAAAAACGTAGTCGTGGAGATCCGAGGCGGCGCGGGCGGGGAAGAGGCGGCGCTGTTCGCCTACGTCCTTTACCGTATGTATACCATGTATGCCGCCGATGCCGGCTTCCGCACGGAGCTGCTGGGCTGTAACGAAACGGAGCTGGGCGGCTTTAAGGAAGTTACCTTCATGGTCAGCGGCGACGGCGCTTACTCCAAATTCAAGTTTGAAAGCGGTGTGCACCGTGTCCAGCGCGTGCCGGAAACGGAAACCCAGGGTCGCATTCATACCTCAACCGCCACCGTGGCCGTTTTGCCGGAGGCGGAGGAGGTGGAGGTGGACATCCCCATGACCGACGTGGAGATCGAAACCTGCAAAAGTAGCGGCGCCGGTGGCCAGCACGTCAACAAAACGGAATCGGCCATCCGCTTGATCCATAAGCCCACCGGAATCGTGGTGGAGTGCCAGGACGAGCGTAGCCAGTATAAAAATAAGGACAAGGCCTTTCGCGTGCTTCGCGCCAAGCTGTACGATATGAAGCAGAAGGAGCAAAGCGACCGCATTGCCGGCGAGCGAAAGAGTCAGGTAGGTACGGGCGACCGCAGTGAGCGCATACGCACGTATAACTACCCCCAGGGCCGGGTAACCGACCACCGCATCGGAAAAACGATCTATTCTCTTGACGCCTTCTTGAACGGAAGCATCACGGAGATCACCGATGCCTTAGCGGCCGCCGATGCGGCGGAAAAGCTGAAAAATAACACGGAAACCGTATAACGTAAGGGTGAAAACATGCAAACGAAGCTCTGCAAAATCGATCGAACCAATATCGGCGCCTCCACCGACGTCTTAAAGGAAGCCTCTGCTATCCTGAGAGACGGCGGCCTTGTGGCTTTTCCGACGGAAACCGTCTACGGCCTCGGCGCTAATGCGCTGAGTGCAGAGGCGGCTCTGTCCGTCTTTGCCGCCAAGGGTCGCCCGGCGGATAACCCGCTGATCGTCCATGTGGCGCGCCCCGAGGATGCAGAAGCCTTTGCCCATACCACCCCCCTCTATTACCGCCTGGCCGAGGCCTTTATGCCCGGTCCCTTGACGGTAATTTTACAGAAAAAACCGATCATTCCCGACGCAGTCACCGGCGGTCTTGACAGCGTAGCCATTCGCTGTCCCTCCGACCCCGTGGCCCACGCGCTGATCGAGGTCAGCGGCCTGCCCATTGCCGCGCCCTCGGCCAACCGGTCGGGAAAGCCTTCGCCCACCACGGCCGCGCACGTGTTTGAGGATATGGACGGCATCATCCCCATGATCCTCGACGGCGGCGAGAGCGACGTGGGCGTGGAATCTACCGTGATCAAGCTGGACGGAGAGGGAGTGATCCTTCTCCGACCGGGCGCGGTCACACCGGAAATGCTCCGTGAGATCGTGGAGGACGTTCGCATCTCCTCGGCTGTAACGGAGGAGCTGGGCGTGGGAGAAAAGCCCCTGTCGCCCGGAATGAAATACAAGCACTATGCCCCCACCGCATCGCTGATTCTTCTGGACGGTCCCTCGGAGGCCTTTGTCGCCTACGTTAAGGAGCAGGCCGCTACCGGCTTCTGCGTGGCACTTTGCTACGAGGAGGAGACGGAGGCGCTGACCGCGGTTCCGCACCTGTCCGTTGGCTATCGGTCGGATATCGGTGCACAGACCCACCGCTTGTTCCGCCAGCTGAGAGAGGCGGACGCCTTGGGTGCGGACTACATATATGCCCATCTCCCCACCATGGAGGGCGGGGGATTGGCCCTTTACAATCGCATGATCCGTGCCGCGGCACATCATATAGAGAAAATCGGAAAGAAGGTTGAGGATTAACCAATGGCGAGATCAAAGAAAAACGAAATCCAGAGCGCGCCCGAGGCGGAGATCCGTCCCCAGCTCATCACCGAAACCATTGAAAAGAACTACATGCCCTACGTTATGAGCGTCATCGTCTCCCGTGCCATCCCGGAGATCGACGGCTTCAAGCCCGCTCACCGTAAGCTCCTTTATACCATGTATAAAATGGGACTGATGACCGGCGCCCGTACCAAGAGCGCAAACGTGGTCGGCCAGACCATGCGCCTCAATCCTCACGGCGACGCCGCCATTTACGAGACGATGGTTCGTCTCACCCGTGGCCATGAGGCCCTGCTTCATCCCTTTGTGGATTCCAAGGGCTCCTTTGGCAAGCAGTATAGCCGAGACATGGCCTACGCCGCCTCCCGTTATACGGAGGTCAAGCTGGATAAATTCTGCGAGACCATCTTCGACGGTATTGACAAGAACGCCGTGGAGATGATCCCCAATTACGATAACACCATGAAGGAGCCGGTGCTCTTGCCCACCTCCTTCCCGAACATTCTGGTGTCCGCCAACATGGGTATCGCCGTTGGTATGGCCTCCAACATCTGCTCCTTCAATTTGAGCGAGGTGTGCGATGCCACCATTGCGATCTTGAAAAATCCTAAGGTCAAAACCGATAAGATCCTTGACCTGATGGTCGCTCCGGACTTCCCCGGCGGTGGTACCATTATTTACGACCGAGAGCAGATGACCAAGATCTATGAGACCGGCTCCGGCTCCATCCGCATCCGCTCCCGCTATTCCTACGACAAAAAGCAGAGATGCATCGATATATTGCAGATCCCCTATTCCACCTCTATTGAGCAGATCCAGAAGGCCTTGACGGATCTATACAAGGAGGGCAAGCTAAAGGAGGTCAGCGATTTCCGCGATGAAATCGACCTGAACGGCTTTAAGCTTACCTTGGATCTTCGCCCCGGCATCGATCCGGACGCCCTGATGGCCAAGCTCTATAAGCTTACACCCTTGGAGTCCTCCTTCGGATGTAACTTCAACGTGCTTATCGACGGTTCTCCCCGTCAGATGGGCGTCATCGAGCTCCTCTCCGAATGGATCCGCTTCCGCATCGGTTGTCTCCGTCGGGAGTTCACCTATGACCTTGGCAAGAAGAAGGAAAAGCTTCACCTGCTCTTAGGTCTCGGTAAAATCCTGTTGGACATCGATAAGGCCATCCGCATTGTCCGCGAGACGGAGAGGGAAGCCGATGTTGTACCGCGCTTGATGGAGGGCTTCTCTATTGACGAGCTCCAGGCTGAGTATATTGCGGAGATTAAGCTCCGCCATCTGAACCGAGAGTACATCTTGAACCGCCTCGCTGAAACCTCTCAGCTCCAGAAGGAGATTGCCGATCTGGAGGCTCTGATCGCCGACGATCTGAAGATCAAGGCATACATTGTAAAAGAGCTGATGGAGATCAAAAAGAAGTACGGCAAGCCGAGAAAGACCCAGCTGATCGACGCCTCCGAGGTGGTTGTGATCAAGCAGGAGCATCTGATCGAGAACTACGGCGTCAAGGTCGTGTTCACCAAGGGCGGATACTTAAAGAAGATCACGTACCGCTCGCTTCAGGGCAATTCCGAGCACCGTCTGAAGGACGGCGACTATATTCTCTCAAGCGAGGATGCGGAAAACCGGGACGAGATCACCTTCCTTACCAACCGTTGCCACCTGTTCCGCACCAAGCTCTCCGACTTTGACGATTCCAAGGCCTCGGAGATGGGCGAATACGTGGCCTCCAAGCTGGGCTTCGAGCAGGACGAGCGTACGATCCTGATGAAGGTGGCAAAAAACGTAGATCCGAATAGCAATTTCATCTTTATTTTTGAAAACGGTAAAGCCGTTCGTATACCGCTGTCCGCCTATGAGACCAAGAGCGTGCGGAAAAAGCTGACCAATGCCTATTCCGATGCCTCCCCCATTGTGGCCGCCTTCCATGAGGATAAGATCAAGGAAATCGTTATCGTCAGCAGCGACTCCAAGGCCATCACCATCAAGTCTTCTCTTATCGTACAAAAATCTACCCGAACCGCCTCCGGTGCCACCGTGTTTAATCTCAATTTGAAGAAGGGGCAAAAAATCGTAGGCGCCTATACCTCCGAGGATGGCCTTATTGCCGATCCCTCCAAGTACCGCAAAATCAAGGTACCCGCCGCCGGCGTCAATATGACGGCCGAGGACAAGGCGTCTCTCTCCGACAAGCTTTGATCGGAGCGCAAAAATAACCGTGTGCCATAGGCGCGCGATTTTGAAAGGATTACCCATGAGTAAAAAAATCAAGCTTTTCCTTGCTTTCTTTGTGATTCTGGCACTTTCTACCACTGCCGTTATCTTTGCGGCCGGTGCCACCTACGATTCGGAATCCGACCCCTTGGTCTCCCTCAGCTTTTTGACCGAGATCTTCAAGCCGGAGCTTCAGGAGGAGATCCGTATCTCCAGCGATAACGTGGAGCTGATGCTCCAGGCGCAAATCGACTCGCTGACCAGTCAGGTGGCCTTCCTTACAAACAGATTGGCTCTCCTTACCGAAAAGCTGGAAAAGGTAACTGACAGCACGACCTCTGCTCCCACCGTTACCCCGGATACGTCGGATCCGGATACCCAAACCTATACGGTTCTCACCTTGAAGCAGGGTGATATCCTGCTGGCTGAGGGGGATTGCGAGCTGGTGCTTCGTCTTGGCAGTGCCACGGTTACCTCGTCCTCGGTTGAGCGCATTTTGCTGGATTGCACCGATGGCATCGCCC
Organism: Clostridia bacterium; assembly: GCA_017622085.1. GTDB lineage: Bacteria > Bacillota > Clostridia > Oscillospirales > CAG-272 > RGIG8715. The sequence continues at coordinate 57,899 of JAGARU010000124.1, forward strand.
TCATTGCCGGCGCCTCCGTGCCCCAGAACCACTTTATTCTGATTCCCATCGGTGCCGACGGCCGCGGAATCACCGTCACCTCGGAATCCGCATCTGTCATGATCAAAGGAGCGTACAGCATTGTCGAAAAATAAGCGTTTAGCCAATCGAAAAAAATTGATCCTCCGCATTTTTTGCGGTGTTTTAGCCGCGATGCTGGCCTTGGGTGGTCTTGCTTCCTTTGCGTATCTGTTCATCGATCACGTGCACGCGGCGGACTATCCGGAGGAACTCCGGGTGCATATTGGCCTTAAATACGGCTCCTCTATGGCGGAGACCTATACGGCTACCTCCGCTTCCGGCTTTTCCGTTGTCAATCAGAACGTGTCCGATCGTACCATGCCCTATGAGGAGATGTTCCAGACCTCGCTTACCAAGGTCATTATAGCGGCCGCAAAAAATCTGGTGAAAACAGGAAGCACCTATTACGGCACGTCCTCCACCTCGGCTGATATCGGCGGTTATTCGCTTCAGTCCAACCGCCAGTTTTCCACCTATAGCGCCGCCGAGAAGTATATTAAGGATAAGTATGCCTCCAAGCTGAGCGGATACAATATTTACGTGGCCTATGAGGGCAGCACCTCTCGTTTCCGCATTCGGATCGGCGATTATACCTCGTCCGATGCCGCGCAATCGGCCTCGGAGACGGTGCGCTCTAAGATCGGCGATGCCGTCAGCATCATTGAGCCCGGCACCTCCGTTTATCTGATCGACCCCGGAACCGGAAAGATCATCTTCGCCTATGGCGACCATTCCTCCGTTTGCCTTGGACTCCGTCCTTTGTCTGAGACGAATACCATCTCTACGGTAAATACCTGGTACGATGGTACCTTGGTTTATAAATGCGCCACTCATAACGGAGCGATCAAGCTGCGGCTGACCAACGTAATGGATCTTGAGCCCTACGTTGAGCGTGTCATCGTGTCGGAAATCTACGCCAGCTGGCCCTTGGAGACGCAAAAGGCCTTTGCCGTTGCGGTCCGTACGTATACGCTGGCTAATCTGAATAAGCATTCCCGCTACGGCTTTGACCTTTGCGCAAGCACGGATTGTCAGGCCTACGACGCCACCTCGTTGTACGACCGCTCGCACCGGGCGGCTATGGAAACGGCCGGACAGGTCCTCACCTATGAGGGACACGTGGCATCCATCTATTATTCCTCCAGCACCGGCGGCATTACCGTAAGCGCTGAGGAAGCCTTTGGCCCCTCAGCCGCTAAGCCGTACCTTGTGGCCGTGGAAACCCCATGGGAAAAATACACCACCCATTCGGGAGGCTTCTGGCGCTTAGAGGCAACGCCGGAACAGCTTGCTACCGCTCTGCGGAGCCGTGGCTATACTAAAATCAAGGATGCTGTCGAGGAGATCCGCATCCTGCAGTTTGCTGAGAATTCTACCTATGTTTATAAGATGGAGGTAACGGATATTCACGGAAATACCGTTGTGATCGAACGGTGTGAAAACGTCCGCTTGGCCTTCCGTGATTTAGACACGTACCCGAAGAGTGCCAACTTTGTGGTAGGCCGGGGAAGCGTTCTCTATACCACAAACGTGGACGATTCCGTGGTGGAAAATCCGGAGGCCGGCCTGGACGCCGAGCCTAAGTTTTCGGTCAAAACCGCCTGGGGCACGCTCTTGGCCCGCTTTGTGAAGGGTCTTAACGTCATCAGCGGGCAGGGATACGTCACCCTACCGGATCGCGCCGCATCCGTCATTACTGCCCATAATGTGGCTAAATATACAGGCAACGTCCCCGAGAGTGATACGGACTACGAGATCTATTACGCGTCGGACGAAAACAACTTCGTTTTCGTTGGCAAGGGCTGGGGTCACGGCGTCGGTATGAGCCAATGGGGTTTAAAGGACATGGGCGATTTGAGTTATACATACGAGCAAATGCTGGCGGCCTACTATCCTACCGTAGACGTGAAGCATTTCAGCGATCTGAACTAACCGAGCACCGAGAAAAGGAGGTGTTTCTGTGCCCGATCTGTTTGAATACCTCTCTTGGCGCGGAGATCTTTCTTTTGAGCAAGTGCCTCTTACCGAGGCCGACAACCTGATTTTTACAATGCTCTCCTACGTAAAGTTCGGGAGCCTTATCCCCACTTTTGAGAGCAAAGCTACCGTATCTCTGGCCGAGGCTGCCGAGGCCTACAAGCCACAGGGTGGGGAAGTAGACGAGCTTGTTCCCAATCGCAGCATCAGTCAAACCATTCTTCGCCTGCTTCAAGCCGCCGCAAAAACACCGCGGTTTGGCAACGTGCGCTTGCTTGGTTACGTGGATCGGCTGGATGACGTGGAGCAAAAGCAGTTTTCCGCACTGACCGCCTGCCTCTCCGATGGCTCTGCCTACGTTGCCTTCCGCGGAACGGACGCTACCATTGTCGGCTGGAAGGAAGACTTCAACATGAGCTATCGCTCGCCCATCCCCTCTCAGCTGGAGGCGACGGCCTACTTGAACCGCGCAGGACGTGCTCATCCCGGACCTTTGTACGTGGGCGGTCACTCCAAGGGCGGTAATTTGGCCGTATACGCAGGCGTCCATTGCCTGAGGGAGGTCAAGGATCGCATCCTTGCCGTCTATAATAACGACGGCCCGGGATTTGACCGGGAGGCCATGTTTGAGGAGGGCTATCGGGAGCTGAGTCCTCGCATCCGCACCTACATTCCCGCCTATTCGGTGGTGGGTATGCTCTTTGAGCGTTTGGAGGAGCATACGGTGGTGGAAAGCCGTGGAAATAAGATCATGCAACACGACGGTATGTCGTGGGAGATCATGGGCGGCTCCTTTGTCCGTGCCGCCGATATCGAGCCTGACACCAAGCGCATCGACCGGATCATGAAGGAATGGGTTTCCTCCATGAAGAAGGAGGACCGAGAGGCGTACGTCAATACCGTTTACGCCATGTTAGCCTCCACCGAGGCAAAGAATCTGTCCGATCTCAGTCGTTCTGGGCTGAAGCTTCTGCGTGCCTATCTCACCTTGGACCCCTCCTCCCGCGAGGTCATCCACGAGAACACCAAAGCGTTTTTAAGTTGCTACAAAAAGAACCGCAAATAAAGTAAAACGGAGGCGATGGCTCGCCTCCGTTTTTTACGTTGTCCGTTTTTCCGCACGCAAAATGCCCCGTGCCCAGCCGATATCCTCCCGCGAAATACTGCCAAGCAGAAGAATAAAGATCAGATAAACCAAGGCCGCACCGATTATTCCGCCAATCAACTGGCTCCTTCCGTCTGCCAGCAGAGAAAGCAAAATGCCATGATCCACCAGCGGCCGCCAAAGAAGCGTAGCCCCAACTACCGCCAAAAGCGGCTTGAAGATCCACCGAAGGGGATTGGCCCGAAGCCCGGTTACCTCCAAGAGCTTCAAAATACTCAGCGAAGCATTCAGCGCCTCGCACACAAAAATCACCAGCCGATACCCACGGATTCCCATGTGGGGCAAAAGGATCACCACCATCAGAATTCCGGTTAAGGAGTCGGTAATGTTCACCTTCATGCTGTAAAGCTGTTGCCCCAGCCCTTTCAAAATACTGTCTACCGCTCCGTCCAGATACATCAGCGGAATCAAAGGTGCCAGCACGCGGATGTGCTCCGCCGCCTCGGTGCTCCCATAGATAACGGTGCCGATCTCATGGGAAAAGCAAACAAAGATTCCCGCCACGCCAATGGAAAAAATAAGGGAGACCTGAAACATACGTGCCGTGATATATTCGATCCTCCTCTTTTGCCCGCTTGCGTGGCATTCCGCCATTTCGGGGATCAAAAGTCCGGCAAAGGAGGAAAGCACGGCGGACGGGAAGAGCAATAGGGGAAAAACCATTCCGTGGAGAATTCCGTAGGAGGCCAACGCCGCCGAGGAGGAAACTCCGTATTGCTTAAGCCCCCATGGAATGGCCAGATGCTCTACCGTTAAAAGCGCCGACCGCGCGTAAGTGCTGAGCGCCACGGGAAAGGCAATGGAGATCAGCGGCTTCAGCGCGGAGTCTTTTTCAGACTCTCGAGCCGACACAAAAAACTTGCGGCGATCCCGTATGTAAAGCAGGGCGCTGATCCCCAGTGAGATCATCTCGGAAACCGCACCGCCGCCTACCACGGCCGCGCAGGCGTAAGTTACCCCGGATGGCGCCAAGGATGCCAGCAGTAGGGAAGTCAGATATACCTTTACTCCTTGTTCCCCCAGCCGAGCCGCCACGTTCTTATGAACGCGCCTGACGCCGGAGAAATATCCGTTCAACGCCGATGCCACCGCAATAAACGGAAGGCTGACCGCATACAGCCGCAGGGAAGGAAGGGCGCGCACGTCTCCTAAGGCGTGGATTGCCAGTACCCGGGCGAGAGAAAATAACAACACCGCCGCCAGCACCCCGAAGAAGGTAGAGTAGAGGAGAGACGCCCGCATCACGTTGCGTACACGCCCACTGACCGTCGCATTAATTCGCGCCTCCTCGTAGGGAATCACCTCGGCCGTCATTTTGACAACTGCCAATTGTACGCCAGAGGCGGCCAATGTGGTGGCAAAACCGGTTACCGTAAAGATCAGAGTCAAAAGTCCCATTCCCTCCGCTCCCACCCGCCCGGAAACGTAGACGTTAAAGCTGACCGATACCGTCTGCATTAAAATGGATACACCCGATAACAGAAGGGCATTTAAAAAATAGCGTTTCACCCGTCTCATACCGCACCCCCTTGACTTCCTATGCTATCCTATTCGTGACAGGCACAAAAAATGAGCGGCAGAGAAAGGTTGAATTTCCCTACCGCCCTTGATTTTTCCAGCCGCTTGGTGTATAATAGTCCGGTAAAAACAAAATCGGTAACACTCACGGAAAACCCGATCGCGTTACCGAAATGGAGCTGGTGGCGAGGATTGAACTCGCGACCTGTTGATTACGAATCAACTGCTCTACCACTGAGCCACACCAGCAAATGGACTTGCGTACTCACACATTATACTATAACTTCCTCTCTTTGTCAAGAGTAAACCAACAAATTTTGAAAGGACGTAACGCCGTGGACCTTTGTAATATTGCTACAGTCAGAAAACTAATGGAGAAATACGGTATCGCGGCCAAAAAGGGCTACGGACAGAATTTCTTGATCAATCCCTCTGTTCCGGCGGACATCGCGGAGGAGAGCTATAGCTATCATATGGGCCCAAGCGGCGGAAAATCTGGCTCAGTTCTGGAAATCGGCCCCGGCATCGGGTGCTTGACTTGCGAGCTGGCGGAGCGTTATGAGAGAGTCCGCGCTGTGGAGATCGACCGTGGGCTGATTCCGTTGCTTGGAGAAACGCTTGCCGATTACCCCAACACCCAAGTTATCAATACTGACTTTATGAAGCTGGATCTTCCCGCCTTCCTCTCCGAACACTTTCCGGAGGGCAAGATCTCCGTTTGTGCGAACCTTCCGTATTATATTACTACCCCGATTCTTATGAAGCTGATCGAGGAAGGGGAGGGCCGCTTTGACTCCATCACCATCATGGTACAGGATGAGGTGGCTACCCGCCTGTGCGCTGCTCCCGGTGATGCGGATTACGGCTCGGTAACGGCTTCGGTTCACTATTACGGCAATTGTCGAAAACTCTTCAAGGTAGCACCCGGCAACTTCCTGCCCGCACCCAAGGTTACCTCCGCCGTGATCCGAATCGAGCTGTACGAGGAGCCCCCGTACCATTGTGTTGACGTAGAAACTCTCCGTCGCGTCATCGCCGCTGCCTTTGGCATGCGCCGAAAAACCTTGGTAAACGCCCTTATGGCCTCCTTTTCGGATATCGGAAAGGATCGAATTGGTGAAATCCTTGTAGAGCTTGGGATGGATATTGGTGTTCGCGGCGAACGCCTAAGTACGGAGGAATTCTGCAATTTGGCGAATGCCTTTTATGAGGAAAGAAAGAAATGATTTTGGCAGGCACACTCTTTAACGTCCTTACCGTCATCGTTGGATCCTTGGTGGGCCTGACGTTGCGCTTTATCTTATCCCGTAGCCCTAAGCGCGAGCTTGTGGATACTAAACCCGTGGGCGAGCGCGTATCCGACGCCGTTATGAAGGCGGTGGGTCTCTGCACTCTTATGATCGGTATCTCCGGTCTGTTCTCCTACTCCGTGGCAGACGGTCAGATCAGCAACGGAATCAATGCCCTTGTGGTCATTCTTTCCATGGCTGTTGGAACCGTGATCGGTGAGCTGATCAATATTCAGAAGTGGTTGGATCGCTTTGGCAATTGGATCCAAGGCAAATTCAAGCGGGCGGACGGAAAAACCTCCATTGCGGAGGGCTTTGTAGCCGCCAGCCTCCTGTTCTGCGTGGGTGCAATGACGGTGGTCGGCTCTCTTGAAAGCGGCCTCAGCGGCAACCACCAAACGCTCTACACAAAATCCATCCTTGACTTGATTTCATCCACTATTTTCTCCATGTCCATGGGCGTCGGCGTGCTCTTATCCGCCGTCTTTGTGCTGGTTTATCAAGGCTCCATTACCTTGGCCGCATCCGCCTTGGCACCGATTTTGACCGAGGCCACCGTGGCGCACATGACCTGTGTGGGCTCACTCCTCATTATCGGACTTGGCCTCAATCTTTTGGGCATTACCAAGCTGAAGGTGGCAAACTTCCTTCCCGCTATTTTCTTGCCCATGCTTTTCTGTTTGTTCTTCTGATAAAAACTCCGCAGACCAGGTCTGCGGAGTTTTTTTGTGGCATGAAACCGGAGAGGAAAATTACTTTTTAAAGAATGCTACCGCAATGGCACCGGGACCGGCGTGGGTGCCGATCACACTGCCGATGGGTGTTGTTCTTAATTCGTCAGTACCGTTCTCCCAAAGCCGCGCGCTGTCAACGATGTATTTTTGGAGCATAATGTCGCTGAGCCCGGTGTATCCCAGCAAAATCGGCTTTTCAAAGTCTACGCCGCCCGCCTTTTCGATCTCGGTTACCAGCAGGTTGCTTCCGTGCTTGGAGCCGCGCGCCTTTCCGAGAATCACAATCTCACCGTCCTTCAAGGAAATAACCGGCTTGATGTTCAACAGCTCTCCGGCAAAGGCCACCGTCTTGGAAATGCGTCCGCCCCGCTTCAGGTATTCCAGCGTTCCCACCATGGCAATAAGGCAGATGTTTTTCTTCTCCTCTTCGATGCGCTCGGCGATGCTTTTGGCGTCAAGCCCCCCATCCGCCATTTGAATGGCCAGCTCTGCTAAGATTCCTCCGCCTATGGCCGCCGTTTGGGTGTCGACTACGTAAATGTTTTCATATTCAGCCGCCGCCAGCCGCGCGCTTTGGTACGTGCCGGACAGGGTAGAGGAAAGCATCAGCACCACGGCACTGTCACCCGCTTCGGTCACCTCCTTGAACACCTTGTCAAAGTCGTTGGGCGTTGCTTGGCTTGTGTGGGGAAGCGTATCGGTCTCGATCAGCTTTTCGTAAAACTGCCGATGGGTAATCGTCACTCCGTCCACGTATTCCTCGTCGCCGAAGCAAACGGTCAAGGGAACGACCTTCATTCGCTGTTTTATCTCCGGGGTCAGATCGGCGGTTGAATCAATAATAATGGTTACACTCATGGTATTCTCCTTTGTGGTTAGATATGTGCCGCTTATTTGGGAATTCCTTCACGGCAAAGCTTGACCAGATTGGAGGTGATGGAATCCAGCGCCTGATAAAAAATTGCACGGGTTTCCTCTGTCAGATCCTTGCCCGCGATCTCCACAGCCCGTCCGGCCAATACGCAGACGTGCTCGGCGGCAATCCTGCCTTCCTCGGTCAAGAGCAACAGGCCGCGATACAGACTTCCGCCGGAAACCTGCTTGGCAACCAATCCCTTCTCCTCAAGGATAGCGATCATGCGGGAAGCATCGGACTTGTCCTTGCCGCTCAGCTCGCAAAGCTGGGGCACGGTAATTCCCTCGGGATGCCGATACATGGTGGTGAGATAGGTTGCGTGCGGGCTTCTGAGCCCGTATTTGGCCATCTCCTCCGTGGCAAGCTTGCGCCAGCAACGGGAAATTTCAGAAATTGCATAAGAAAAATGCTCAAATCGGTCAACCGTCATGGGTATCTCCTTTCACTGATCAAAAAAAGTTGACATTTCAACTTTCGCCAGTATATCACAAAGAAGTTGAAATGTCAACATTTTTCCCGAGAAAAAGCACCGCGGACGTGCCGCGGTGCTGAATATTTTGTCAGGTGAGCAGATCCAGTATGGCCCAAAAGACGTTTTCGAACGTATCACTCAGCTGGCACAGCCGTATCAGCCCGCCGAGAATCATGGCAACGCTGATCAAGCAAAGGATCAGCCCAAGCGTGCCATCCGGCTTTTGGAACACAAAAATCTCAAGGATGAAAATTGCCAATCCGACCAGCAGGAGCGCGCCATAGAGGAGGAGCTTTTTTCGTCTTGTCATAGCTGACCTCACTTTTTTCGGCGGAGCAGGGAGATAAGCTCCCATAGGCCCAACGCAATAAAGGCAATTGCCAAAAATAACGTAACCGTCCATTTTCCCATGGGCTCTCCTGCGCCGGGAAGCACGATGTAGCTAATCACAGCGGCAAGACCCACCGTCAGCTGGAAAATGGGCGCCAGCCATTGAAGAAATCTCATATTGTCACCTCATATTATGTTATGAGTTACGAAGGCAGTTTTTCCAACTTGTATTGCTGGGCCCCATGCATGGTCTGCATTTTTACAATGCCCTCGTCGGAGAATCGGTCAAACAGGTCGTGAAGATGGGTTACCAAGATCCATCCGCCGCCCATTTGGTTGATGTAATTCAGAATGGGGTAAAGTCCCTCCGCGCCCTCGGAATAAGCCGTGGTCTGGAAGGTCTCGTTCAAAATTACCAGCGATCCGGGAAGAAGCGCATCGATGATCTTCACGACCTCGCGCACCTCCTGCTCAAATCGACCGGCATCGTTGCCGGCGGAGAACTCCTTCTCTCCGGAGGCGAACTGGGTGTAAAGGGAGCGGCGCAGTCCCACCTTTGCTGTAGCGGCGCACACGGGCAGACCGCTCTGTGCCATCAGCTGAGCACAGCAAATGGAACGCAAATAAACGGTTTTTCCACTGTTGTTCTCACCGCGGATCAGGATGCCGCGCACGTTCTCGGCAAAATGTACGTCGTTGGCCACGATCTTATCGGGTGTAACCGTGGTGGCACACAGGAATACGTCCCGCAACTCAGTACATTCTATGGCAGTCGTATCGGAGATCTCGGGGAAGCAAACGGGCAAATTCATCTTTTCCATGCCCCGATGGAAGGCGTTGCCGAACTGATAGAACCGCATTTCCTCGCCAAGAGTGGAAAATTCTTCCTCCAGCGCGCGGACAATAGCGGTCAGGATCTCGTTTACCTCCGCAAAGGCCGCGCCGAGGATGGCTTCCCGCAAGGGATCCGACACGTTGGAAAGAGTAACCTGAGGGGTAACGTCCTCCTCGACGGTTTTATCCTTCTTTTCAAACAGCCGCTTGAAAAATCCAGTGGTTACCGTGTTACCTCCGGTCTTCTGAGAGACCCGAAGCAGCTCGCAATCGGTGATTTTTGCCATCTCGCTTACCTGAAGGCGAATGGAATTACAATCGCTCAGGGTAATATCGGAAAAGCGCAAAATATACTGTAAGAAATCCTTGGAGGCAGGCGAGGTCAGCTCGGCCAGCCGATCCCGCAGACGGGTCAAGCCCTCGGAGGAAACGTTGGCTTTCTCAAACAGCGCATAGGTGGTTTCAAAGCCATTGAAATAAGAGGCGATGGCCTGAATGGCCAAGTGAAGCAGGGAAACGGTGTTGCTGTACTCGTGTCCCGCATCACCCGAATGGATCACCGCCATGGCCTGCATGCGGTTGCGCCGATGCTCACCGCCGATGGTGGCCAGATGCTCCAGTGCATCCCGCAGGCGGAGCATAAAATTGGCATCTGCCAAAAAGTCCTTTAATACGTCCTGGCGGTAAAGAATATCCTCCCGGCAGAGCAAGGGCTTTGCAAGCAGCTCCAGTACGAATTTCTGCCGCTTGGTGTCCACACAAAAGGCGGATACGGAGCGGTCAAGGGAAAGATCGTACAGTAAGTTCTTATCAAGGACGGCTGTGGGCTCTTCGGTTTTATAAAGCAGAGATAATTTCATCGCTTGCCCAGCCTCCTTGCAAGATCATCCCGTGTCAGGGCGTATTTTTTCAAAATATCAGCGGCATAGGAGGAGCGGAGAGAGTCGCTCTTCACAATGCGGAAGGTGCGTCGGTTGTCATCGGATACGTCAATAACCGTATTAAACACCGTATATCCATGATCGTTCACTTCGTGGAAGTGGGTCACGAACAGGGAGAAGCAACCCAGCTCCTTGAACTTGGCGGAATAAGCCAAGGTCAGCTCACGACCCTTCTTGTCGTCCGTGCCGGAAAAGGTTTCGTTGAGTAGCAGGAACGCATCGTTTTTTGCAATTGCCAAAATTTGATCCACACGCTTCTGCTCGTCAAATAAGCGTCCGCTGCTGTCGAAGCGTTCGTCGGTGGTAAAGTGGGTAAATACCTGGCGGAAGGGATAGATCTCTGCGTCGTCCGCAAAGATCGGACATCCCGTCAGGAATAAAATCAGGTTAATGGCAATGGTGCGAATGTACGTGGTTTTGCCACCGCCGTTGGCGCCGGTCAGGAAGCACACCCGATCCCGCTCGGAAAAGTCAATGTCGTTTGGAACGATGCGCACCTCTCCCTTCAAGGTGAGGGAGATGTCGTGAGCGCGTGTGGCGCGATATTTGCGGTCTTTTGCGATGGCGGGGAAACAGACTGGGATGTCCAGGTTTTGCGCTTTTTTGATCAAATCACAAACTGAGGTGTAGAACTGCAGCTCCTCTCTTAAAAGGAGAACCTCGCTTTTCATCTGCGGCTTCATATCCGCACGGAATTTCCGCAAAACAGCAAACTCCTCAGGATAAAGCTGAGCCAGCCCGTCCGAGAGCGCGCCGTCGGGGAAGAGCGACTTCTGCCGTCCGCTGGGGACTACGTGAATACCCAGCGCCGCCGCCAGCTCGGAAATTGTCTCGCAGGCAGAGCGCTCGATCTCTGCGGGGCTCTGCTCCTCTGCACGAAGGGTAACCTCGGAGAGCACGATGTCTGAGTTCAGCGTGCAAATAGGTTTTAGACAAGCGTCGATATTGCCGATCGCCTGGTCAAAATCCGCAAGGAATTTTAAGCTTTCCTCCCCGTTTGCAAAATCCAGAAGCCCGCGGGAGAAGGGAACGTCCTTTGGCAGATCGCGGAGCGCCAATAAAACGTTGCGGTATTTTTTTGCATTTTCTGCAAAAAGAACCAGCGTTTCGTATTCGGTTTTTGCCTGCCGCGTGGCATCCTGGGTGCGGCTGTAGGCGGCTAAAGCCAGCTCCAGCGCCTCGTAGGGCGCGGAGGTTGCCTCATCCGACAGCTTGCGGAAAATCGCCTGCCGTGCCACGATTTCCTCGGGCGAGCAGGGATCCTGCATTTTTTTGACAGTGGGTGCGGGCAAAAGTCGGTCCAGATTGACGTCATCAAATACCTGTGCGGCTATTCTGTCCTCGCTCGGGCGTTCCTCCCGAAACCATAACAGTGACGGAAACATGGGCTACCTCCGGAAAATAGTACTTTTGTTTATTATAGCACCGCCGCCCACTTTCTGTCAATAAAGACATCCACAAGAAACGGACAAGCGATGCTTGTGTGCCGGTGTCAAGATCAGTATATCATGACCGGAGGTGAAAATAAAGAACGGAAGAAGCAAAATAAGCCCTCCTATTTTTCTTGCGGCGGCAAAATAAAAGGAGTATCGCATTTTGTTGACAATGGCAGGGGTTTTATGGTACAATATTAGTTAGATTAAATTATGGGGGATATCGGTATGATCTACAGTATTGAAAATGAAATTTTATCCGTCAGCGCCGACACAAAGGGCGGCGAGCTTGCCTCGGTTAAGCGCAAGGACACGGGAATCGAATATCTCTGGCAGGGCGATGCCGCTTATTGGACCGGCCGTGCCTATAATCTCTTTCCCATCTGCGGTCGCTTGACGGAAGGGAAGTATACCTATCGCGGCCAGACCTATGAAATGGGCTCCCACGGCTTCGTCCGCAACAGCCAAATGACGTTGGTGGAGCAAACGGAACGCTCCATGACCTTCCGCCTGACCGATTCGGCGGAAACGATGGCACAGTACCCCTTCTCCTTTGTCTTCGATGTGACTTATACACTTGTGGAAAATAAATTGATCCATCGCTTTACGGTGAAAAACACGGGTGATGATGAGCTCCTCTTCACCTTGGGCGGTCATCCCGGATTCAATCTTCCGCTGGGCGACGACGTGCCCTTTGAGGATTGGTATCTGGAGTTTGACGCCCCTTGCAAGCCGGAATATATCGTATTCAGCGCCGCGTGCCTTTGTGATGGCTACGCGCCCTACGCGCTGAAGGATGACTGTGTCATGCCCCTGCGTCACGACTTGTTTGATAACGATGCAATTTTCCTTAAGGATACGGCCAAGGGTGTAACGCTGAAAAGCGACCGATCCACCCATGGGGTGCACGTAGCTTATCCCGACATGACCCACGTGGGTGTTTGGCATAAGCCTAAAACCGATGCGCCCTACGTATGTATTGAGCCTTGGTACGGAGTTCCCTCCGACGACGGTGTCATTGACGATTTCTCCACCAAGCGCGGTATGCTTCGCTTGTTGCCCGGTGAGACCTATAGCACCGATATGGAGATCATTCTGTTCTGATGCGCCCCTATAAGGTCACGCTTTGTGCGTTGAACTCCCGCTATTCCCACACATCCTTGTCTGTCCGATGCCTGAGGGCGGCGATTGACCGGACCTTTGATCGTGCCTTGGTGACCTGTACCGTGGTGGAGGGCACCGTCAACGAATCACAGGATGCCGTTCTGTCCCGCCTCGAAGCTGAACGTCCAACGCTTTTGGGCCTGTCCTGTTACATTTGGAACGTCAAGGAAATGCTATCTTTGGCAAATGACTATAAAGCCTTACACCCCGAAGTGCACATTGTCCTCGGCGGTCCGGAGGTTTCTTATCGCCCGGCAGAAATTCTCGCCTCTCACCCGGCCGTTGACTACGTGCTCTCCGGCGAAGGGGAAGAGCCTCTTCCGGCGCTTATTCGCGTGCTGCTAAGTGAGCGTTCTTTTGATGAGGTGTCTGCGCTTTCCTACCGCCGAGAGGATGGTGCTGTTGCTGTGGGCGTACCCCATATAAGCTCTCAGGATCCCGGCTCTCCCTATCGCGGAATGGACGTGTCCGGCCTGCAGGGGCGAATCGCTTATTTGGAGAGTAGCCGTGGCTGTCCGTACCGCTGTACCTTCTGTCTGTCCGGCCGATGCGGTACTGTCCGCTATTTTGATATGGAACGGGTCAAATCCGATCTGCTCCACTTGGCTGAAAACGGTGTCCGGATCATTAAATTTGTGGACCGCACCTTCAATGCCGACCGGAGCTATGCGCACGCATTCTGGCAATGGATTGCCACCGAATACGGCCGTGCTATACCGAAGGGGACGCGTGTTCATTTTGAGATCTCCGGCGAGTGCTTGAGTGATGCTTCGTTTTCCATTTTGTCCGCGATGCCCGTTGGCGCGATCCAGCTGGAGGTAGGGCTTCAAAGCTTCCATCCGCCCACGTTGCGTGCCATCCGCCGCAACCCGGATACCGGCCGATTGGAGGAAAATATCCGCCGTTTGACGGCGCTAAAAAATATCCATACCCACATTGACCTTATTGCCGGCTTGCCGTATGAGAATTATGCCACCTTTACCCGTGGATTTGACCGCGCCTATTCCTTGGGTGCCAATATGCTGCAGCTTGGTTTCTTAAAGCTTCTGCCCGGTGCACCCATGACTGAGGAAGGGGAGGTGCAGTACCCATGCGCGTATTCTCCCGAACCTCCCTATGAGGTGATCGAAACCGACGCGATTTCAGCCGCTGAGCTGGACAAGCTCCGACTTGCGGAAGATGCTTTGGAACGGCTCGGCAACAGCGGTCGCTTTTCGCGAACGCTTGGCTATTTGATCGACACCTGCGGTCTCCGCCCCTACGAGCTATTTTACGGCTTCGCGGTTTACGTCAGAGAGCACGGGACGGCAAAGGCGCTGGATCCGTATACAAATGCCTTTGCGACCTATGCCTCCGCACTGTCAGGGGTGGAAGCCCCTCGCCTTCTTGACTTTATGGTCTATGACCGCATGGCCACCAATTCATCCGGCGTGATCCCGGATGGAATCCGGAATTTTGACAAACGACTAAAACAAATCCGCCTGTGCCTGAACGCGGATCCCTCCACGCGGGAGCTGCCGGGTATTCGCCGTACCCTTGCCGCCCTTCGGGACGGGGATACGGTTCTTTGGGCGGATTACCGTAACCCCGATCCCGTAACCGGGGAATACACCGTCCACGCGTGTTCGATGCGGATGCTTCTGTCCCGCCGCGCGGAAAGTGAGGTAACATGAACGAGCAATTTGCCCGCTCCGAGGCCATCTTCGGCACGGAGGCAATGGAAAAGCTGAAGCATTCCCACGTAGCCGTGTTTGGCATTGGCGGCGTGGGCGGATACGCCGTGGAGGCGCTGGCCCGTGGCGGTGTGGGAGCACTGTCTCTGATCGATAGCGATACCGTTTCCGTCACCAACATCAACCGCCAGATCATTGCCCTTCATTCTACGGTAGGGCAGTACAAAACGGAGGTTGCCGCCGCCCGTGCGCGGGATATCAATCCCGAGATTATTGTCCATACCCATAACGTGTTCTTTACACCCGATACGGCATCGGATTTTGACTTTTCTGTCTACGACTACGTGATTGACGCCGTAGATACGGTCGCTGCAAAAATCGCCCTTGTCATGCGTGCCAAGGAATATAACGTGCCCATTATCAGCGCTATGGGCGCGGGAAACAAGCTGGATCCAACCGCCTTTACCGTGGCGGATATTTATAAAACCACCGTCTGCCCTTTGGCACGCGTGATGCGCCGGGAGCTGAAGGCTCGTGGCGTCCGCCGATTGAAGGTGGTATATTCCACCGAGGAAGGAAAACGGATCGACCTGTCGGAGAGTGAGCCCTCAAACGGCCGCCATCCTCCGGCCAGTACGTCCTTCGTCCCCGGTGTTATGGGTTTGATTCTGGCAGGTGAGGTCATAAAGGACCTGGCCGCCCCGCAAAATGAGAACTAATTTATCTTTATTTGGAGGTAAGATATGAGAGACACATTTCGCAAGGTAAATACCTTGGTAGAAAAGCTCCGCTCCTGCATTGTGGAAAAGAACATCGAGATCGGCTCGATTCTTTCTTGTCCCTGCGGTTATAAGACGGACAATACGCTTCCTGCCAAGGAGGATATGACCCCCTTCGCCCCCAACGACACCTGGGGCGCCGAGCGCGATTCCCATTGCTGGTTCCGCCTGGAGGTGGACGTGCCTGAGGATTGCCGCGGCAAGGAGATCGAGCTTTCCGTTCGTACGGAGCTGGACGGCTGGGATGCAGTTAACCCTCAGTTTATTGCTTACGTAAACGGCAAAATGACCCAGGGAATGGATACCAACCACACCACTGTTCCCCTGACGGGCGCCGATCACTATGTAATCTATCTGTACGGTTATTCTGGCCCACAGACCCACCATCTTCGCTTCTTTGCAGACATTTCTGTGATCCGCACAGATGTTAGACAATTGTATTATGATCTGGAAGTGCCCCTGCGCCTCTTCGATTATCTGGAAGATGACAGCTACGAGTACGCCCAGATCCTTACATACCTTGACCGTGCCGTTACTCGGCTGAATATGCTGGTTCTCCCCTCGGATGAGTTTTTTGCAACTGTAAAAGATGCAGAAACCTACATCC
Source organism: Clostridia bacterium (assembly GCA_017622085.1). Classification (GTDB taxonomy): domain Bacteria; phylum Bacillota; class Clostridia; order Oscillospirales; family CAG-272; genus RGIG8715. The sequence goes on from JAGARU010000124.1 coordinate 73,791, forward strand.
GGAAGGAGTTCTATGGCAAGTTCTGCCGCAAAAACGACACCGCCGCCATTTGTATCGGCCACACTCATATCGATATTGCATGGCTTTGGACCATTGCCCAGACCCGTGAAAAGGCACAGCGTTCTTTCTCCACCGTAATCAACTTGATGAAGCGCTATCCCGAGTACAAGTTTATGTCCTCTCAGGCGTACCTCTATAAGGCGGTTAAGGAAGAGACTCCCGAGCTTTACGAGGAGATCAAAGCCATGATCAAGGCCGGCCGCTGGGAAGTGGAAGGCGCCATGTGGGTTGAGGCAGACTGCAACCTTTCCTCCGGTGAGAGCCTTGTGCGCCAGGTTATGTACGGAAAGCAGTTCTTCAAGGATGAGTTTGACGTGGACAGCCACGTTCTCTGGCTGCCGGACGTGTTTGGCTACTCGGCCGCCTTACCGCAGATTCTTCGCAAGAGCGGTGTCGATTGGTTTGTTACCTCCAAGATCGGCTGGAACGACACTAACAAGATGCCTTACGATATTTTCTCCTGGCGAGGAATTGACGGCACGGAAATCAACTCCTATTTCCTTACTGCTCAACCCAAGATTCGCGGTCAGAAGCCTGCCCGGGAAACAACTTATATCCCGAACACTCTCCCCGCAACCCTTGCCGGTGCTTATGAGCGCCTTCAGCAGAAGAATTTGACCAACGAGGCCATTGTGACCTTCGGCTTCGGTGACGGCGGCGGCGGACCTACCGCGGACCAGCTGGAAATCCTTCGCCGCGCCGAGTACGGTATCCCCGGCACCAATCATAGCGAAATCCGTTTTGCCGGTGATTTTCTTGCCAAGCTGGAAAAGAAAATCCAGAACAACCCCTATCTGCCCAGATGGCAGGGCGAGCTCTACCTTGAGTTCCACCGCGGAACCCTTACTTCTATTGGACGCAATAAGCGCAATAACCGCAAGAGTGAGTTTGCGTTCCTCGATACCGAAATGCAGTCTGTAATGGCCAACAAGCTGTTGGGAAAGGCCTACCCCAAGGCCGAGCTGCATGAGGGCTGGGAAATCATCCTCACCGACCAGTTCCACGATATCATCCCCGGCTCCTCCATTCCCCAGGTTTACGAGGATACCGACCGCGATTACAAAAAGCTCTTTGCCTTTGCCGACGGCGTCCGCTCTGATATCCGTCGCCAGCTCCTCGCGCACATTGCGGCAGAGGGCAAATACGTAGTGTTCAACGGCAATTCCTTCCCCGTAAGCTCCTGTGTCATCATCAACGGTGAGGCTGTTTACGTAGAAAACGTTCCTGCTAAGGGCTATAAGGTCGTGGATGCTCCCGTTTGCGAGAGTCGCGTAACCGTGTCGGAGGATCTCCATTCCATCGAGACCCCCTTCTTCCGTGTAAAGCTGGATAAGAACTTCAACATTTCCCGCCTGTACGACAAGAAGTGCCGCCGCGAGGTGTTGAAGAAGGGCGCGCTGGGCAACCGAATGGTGGCTCTTCAGGATTACCCCGATTGCTATGATGCTTGGGAGTTCCAGCAGGGCTCTAACGATAAGGATTACCCCATTGATGACGTTCAGTCTGCAACTCTTGTGAACTGCGGCGCCAAGACCGGTATCCGCATCGTTCGCCGCCACATGGATAGCTTGATCTCCCAGACCATTTGGTTCTATTCCGATATTAAGAAGATCGACTTTGATACCAACGTAGACTGGCATCAGATACACCAGGTGCTCAAGGTGTCCTTCCCCGTAGATGTAAACTCCGATCGCGCCACCTATGAGATTCAGTTTGGTACCATCGAGCGTCCTACCCACACCAACACCTCTTGGGATAAGGCCAAGTATGAGGTTTGCGGACATAAGTACGCCGACCTGTCCGAGGGCGACTACGGCGTCAGCCTTGTCAACGATTGTAAGTACGGCTATGACATTCACGATTCCGATATGCGTCTCACGCTGATCAAGTCCGGCATGAACCCCAGCAACAACCCTGAGGATAAGAACGACCAGGGCGAGCATATCTTCACCTATTCCATCTGTCCTCACGCTGGCGATCTGAACCATTGCGATACCGTCAAGCTGGCCTACGATCTGAACCTTCCTCTGGTAGCGGAGCAGGGCATCGCCGGAGACGGCACTCTGCCGAACGAGTATTCTCTTGTCCGTTGCGATAAGGATCATGTGATCGTTGAAACGGTCAAGGAAGCAGAAAAGGATGATTCCGTGATCGTTCGTGCTTACGAGACCAAGAACACCCGCACCAAGGCCACCTTTACCTTCGGCTTTGACGTAAGCGAGGTTGCTCTTTGCGACCTTTCTGAAAATGAGCTTCAAAAGCTTCCCGTTCGCGGTCGCACCGTAACCGTTCCCGTAAATCCCTTCGAAATTGTAACGCTTAAAGTGAAATAAGTACAAAAAATCCCTTGCAAGCTTGCTTGCAAGGGATTTTTTTAGTTTTCACACAGTTTAAGGAATGCTTCCTCATCAATGATCTTTACGCCCAGCGCCTCTGCCTTGGTCAGCTTGGAGCCGGCGGCCTCTCCGGCCAGAACGTAATCGGTCTTTTTGGAGACGGAGGAAGAAACCTTGCCTCCCCGCGCCTTAATCATCGCACTGGCTTCGTCCCGGGTCATGGAGGGAAGGACTCCCGTCAGCACGAAGGTCAAGCCTTCAAATCCGTTGCCAACCTTGGCGGCGGCTGAAGCATCTTCCATTTTCACCCCGGCAGCCCGAAGCCGTTCGATCATGTCACGGCTTGAGGGGCGGCTGAAGTATTCCACAATGCTTTTAGCCGTAATCTCTCCAATGTCCTCAACCTCGGTCAACGCCTCCACCGTGGCATTCATCACTGCATCCATGGAGCCAAAGTGGGCGGCAATGGCGGCAGAAGCCACCTCGCCGGAGTGTCGAATGCCAAAGGCGTTCAGCAGGCGCGCCAATCCGGCCTCTTTAGAAGCGGCAATGGCGGAAACCAGCTTTTTCGCCGATTTTTCGCCCATGCGGTCAAGAGAGATCAGCTCATCCTCGGTCAGAGAATACAGATCCGCCGCATCGCGGATCTTTTTATTTTCCAAAAGCTGAATTACGATCTTCGGTCCCAATCCGTCAATGTTCATGGCGGGCTTGGAAGCAAAATAAGAGAGATTCCGTGCCAACTGAGCGGGGCAGGAGGGGTTGATGCACCGCACCGCGCCGAGGGAAAAGTCCTCGTCCTCCAGCGCGCTCAGCGCGTCTTCATCCTCATAGTCGTCCATTACGGTAGGTGCACCGCAGGAGGGGCAGAATTTAGGCATTTCAAAAGGAACCTCGCCCCCGGTTCGTGCTTCCTTGAGACTGCACACTACCTCGGGAATAATGTCACCGGCCTTCTGTACAATGACCGTATCACCGATACGGATATCCCGCTCCCGTATAATATCAATGTTGTGGAGCGTCGCTCGGGAAACGGAGGTGCCGGCCAGACGGATGGGCTCAAGCACCGCGTTCGGGGTCAGAATGCCCGTCCGCCCTACTTGAATCACAATGTCGAGAAGCTTGGTGGCCTTTTGCTCCGGCGGATACTTGTAGGCAACGGCCCACTTGGGGGTGCTGGCACCCTCGCCCAAAGCCACTCGGTCCGAGAGAAGGTTGGCCTTGATTACCGCCCCGTCAATATCGTAGGGAAGCGAGGTGCGCGATGCGCCGATGGCCTCTACTGCCCGTACGGCTTCCTCGCCGCTTGTTGCAATGGCGGCAATGTCAATGGTGTTAAAGCCCAGCTCTTTCAGGCGCAGGATGGTTTCCTCGTGGGTTTCCGGCTGGTGCCCGTCAAGATATAAATTGCCTTCCTGCAGGTTAAATATAAAAATACTGAGGCCGCGCTGCGCCGTTTGCTTGGGATCCAGACAGCGAAGGGATCCGGCGGCGGCATTGCGTGGGTTGGCCCAAAGATTCTCGCCCAGCTCTTCTTTTTTGCGGTTCAGTTCTTCAAAAGATTGCCGAGGCATATAAACCTCGCCTCGTACCGTAAGGCTCAAGGGCTCGGTCAGTTCCAGGGGAATGGCGTGAATGGTACGAAGGTTTTCTGTAACGTCCTCGCCCACCGTTCCGTTTCCTCGGGTGGCACCGCGCACAAAGATTCCGTTTTCATAAACCAAAGCCACGCTGAGACCGTCGATCTTGGGCTCCACGGAAAAGGCGATGGGGCTCGCCAATTCTGCTTGCACGCGCTGGATAAAGTCCGTCAGCTCATCAAAGCTGAATACGTCCGTTAAGCTGCCCATTTTTACTGCGTGGGTTACCTTTTCAAACTTGCTTTGAGGTGCGCCGCCTACCCGTTTGGTGGGAGAGGACGGGCTGTCATATTCCGGATGCGCCGCCTCTAACTGCTTTAGCTCCTCGAACATACGGTCGTACTCAAAGTCGGAGATTTCCGGCGCGTCGTTTTCGTAGTACCGCTTGGCGTGGTACGCGATCACCTTTCTCAAGTGTTGTATTTTTTCTTTCACGTCTTCCATAAAAGGGAACCTCCGCTCGGTAAGTATTACACTTATATTATACCGCGATTCTTTGGAAAATTCAATATATTTCCACGCTTTCCGGGGGAGGGAACAAAAAAGGACACCTGCTTTCGCAGGTGTCCAGTTTTGCACTTTAAGTAAGTACCTTACTCTTAGAAATTATTCCTCGGAGTAAGCTGCCCAGTTAGCATTCCACTGATCAACGGTAGCCTGAGCTGCGTCGATGTTAGCCTCGTAGTCAGCAACGAAGGTGTTAACCTTGTTGTTGATGGAGGGGGAAGTGATGTTGCCACATACGGAGGACCACTCATTGGTCTGAGATCCTACGTCGTAGAGAGCACCGGGGAAGATGTAGTTGAGAAGCATGTCGGAAACATCCTCGAAGCTGTCGGGATCAGCATTGATCAGACGCTCTTCAAGGTATGCGGGCATGATCTGCTCAGAAGCGGTTGCGAAGAGAACCTCGAAGAAGTACTCGGACATAGCTCTGTCAGAAGTACACTTGGGGATACAGATGGAGTTAGCCTGGCTGTAAGCACCGGTGGTGTAGTAGGTGGGATCATCAGCATCCATCTTGGGGTTGGGAACGATGTAAAGGGTGGGGTTAGCAGAGAGGTAACCGGACATACCGTTTACAACTTCCTGGAAGAAGAGGCAGCGGCCTTCGTTGAAGATCGCAGCGCCGTCCTGCCAAGTAAGGTTGCAGAACCAGTCGGAGTTAACCATCTGAAGAGCGTAACCGATAGCCTTCTGTACCTTAGCCTGGTCGTCAAGACCGATCTCGTACTTGCCATCGTTTGCAACTACGGTTGCGATACCGCAGTAGTTGTACCAGTTACCAAGAGAGTTGGTGCAGAAGCCGTAGGTGTCATCCTTGTCCATGATACCGTCGCCGTTGTCAGCAGCAGCGAGAGCAGCAAGGGAGAATGCAAGGTCGAGAGTCCACTCGCCGTTACGAACGGTCTCGTAGATATCTTCCGGGAAACCTTCGATATCAGCTGCAAAGGTGTCGTTTACAGCCCAGAAGTAAGTTACTTCGTAAGCGATGTAGTTGAAGTCACCAGTAGCGAAGAAGGTGTGGTCGGAAATGGTGAAGGCGTTCTTACCAAGCTGAGAGTAGTAGGACTTGGAGAAGTCGATGTACTCGGAGTCAGCAAGGTCGTAAACGTAACCGTTAGCTACGATAGCCTGGCAGATGAGGATCTTGTTAACCCAAAGGTCATAGTCCTTGGTACCAGCGTCAAGAGCGGAAGCGATAGCGTCCATCTTAGTTGCGTTAAGAGCGGACCACTTCATCTCAACGTTGTAGGTCTCGTTGATGTAAGCGCCTCTGTTGAGGATTGCATCGTTAAGAGCACTCTGACCGTACTCGGTGATCCAGAGCTCAACGGGAGCCCAAGCACCGGAAGCGGAGTACCACTGGTTAGCGAACACGTTCACAGTCTTGCCATTCCAGTCGATAACCTCAAGACCTTCCTGGGGAGCAGGAGTGGTGGGCGCGGGAGTGGTGGGTGCAGGAGTGGTGGGTGCGGGAGTGGTAGGTGCGGGAGTGGTAGGTGCGGGAGTGGTAGGTGCGGGAGTGGTAGGTGCGGGAGTAGTGGGTGCGGGGGTGGTCACTACAGGGGTGGTGGTCACAGGATCTTCGCCGCAAGCGATGAGCATGGAAGCGAGCATCACTACAACGAGAACGAGGGACAGAACCTTTGTGAGTTTCATGTGTTTTCCTCCTTAAAGAAATTCATAAATGGTTTCATGCCTGAAACTAACACTAATTGTAGCGGAAAAAAGCGAATTTGTCAATAGTTTGTTTGCATTTTGTGGTTGTTTTCGCAAGGAAAATTCGCAGGCTTGGGAAACTTGCACAAAAAGGTTTTGCGGGAATGATGATAATGCCCAATATAATAAGGAAGGCAGACGTTCTGGCCCGTCTGCCCGATGGATTATTTTGTAGAAGCTCTTGATGAAATCTTCCTTTTAATGGCAGCAATTGCCGTGAACGCAAGAAAGGCGGCCAGCTCCGTTACCACAACCGTCGCGCCGGGAGGCGCATCGAGGAGGCAAGAAGCAACAAAACCGACGGAAAAACAGAAGAGAGAGAGCACTGCTGAGCACACCACCACAGAACGGAAGGTGGAGAAGATCCGCATGGCTGTGAGGCAAGGGAAGAGGATCAGGGCGGAGATCAGCAAAGCGCCCAGCAACCGCATGCCCAAAACCACCGTGATGGCCGCCAAAACGGAGATGCCCGTCTGCACCAGCTCCACTCGGATTCCGGCCGAGCGTGCAAAGCTGCCGTCGAAGGTCACGGCAAAAAGCGTGGGATATATAAGGACAAAGGAGAGTACCACTGCACCGCCAAGGATCAGGCAAAGGACCAGATCCTCCTTGCCCGCCGCCAGAAGACTACCGAACATGTAGCTTTCAAGGTCGGTATTCATCCCCTCCGATACCGAGAGGATCAGAGTTCCGATGGCCAGGGCAGAGGTAGAAATGACGGCAATTGCCGCATCTCCGTCCATCTTTTTGCTGCCGGCGATCCGGGTCATCAGCAGAGCCGCTACAATAACCGCCGGAATTGCCACGGAAAGCGGCGCGGCGCCCATGGCGGCGGCTACCGCGAGAGAGCCAAATCCCACATGGGAGAGCCCGTCACCGATCATGGAACAGCGTTTTAAAACCAGATTTACGCCCAAAAGTCCGGCACAGAGAGCCACGATCAGTCCAACGAGGAAGCCCCGCAGAATAAAGGAATAGGAAAAATAATAAGCAATCTCATGAAATATTTGCATCGGTATGATCCCTCCCGAAATTCTGGCCCTCTTCGCTTGTTAAAAAGTCGGAAATCGTGCCGAAAAAGTTGCCGTGGTGGTCCAACAGCAGTACGTGTGAGGCGTATTTTTTGGCGGCCTCAAAGTCGTGGGAAATAATAAGGACAGTGATCCCGTTTTCTCGGTTCAACTGGCGCACCAGATTGTGAAATTCTGCCGTCGCGTGGGGGTCCAGTGCGGCGGTAGGTTCGTCTAAAATGAGAAGCTTTTCCGTGGCGCAAAGGGCTCGTGCTAAAAGAACCCTCTGCTGCTGGCCGCCGGAAAGCTCCCGGTAGCACCGTTTTTTCAGATCCAGCGCGTTGAGGAGACGCAAATTGTTTTCGGCAATTGTCTTTTCTTTCTTTGTGTAAAAGGGAAAATGCCGCATTTTACCGCAAAAACCGGACATTACCACCTCCCAGACGGAAGCGGGAAAATTGCGCTGCGCTCTTGTTTTCTGAGGCATATAGCCGATGTCTGTTTTTGTAATACAACTGTCGAAAATGATCTCGCCCCGCTCGATGGGATGCAGGCCGAGGATTGCTTTTACGAGTGTGGATTTTCCGGATCCGTTTTCTCCGATGATATAAAGTAAGCTCCCGCGCTCAACGGAAAAGCTCAGATCCTGAATCACGGGCAAGGACTCATAGGACAGGGAAAGATGGTTGCAGGTAATCAAGCTCATGGGTTAAGTGCCTCCCGAATGACAGTAAGATTTTGCCGGAGCAGATCAAGGTAGGTTATCCCTGTCTCGTAGTCCTCCCGGCTCACCGTATGGCCGGAGTGGAGCATTCTTGTCTCCGCTCCCACCTCAGCGGCGATCAAATCCGCCGTTTTGTGGGAATGCTCAGAGGTTTCTACGTAAAGAATAATAGGGATCTGTGCCTTCTCCGCCTGTTCAATTAGATAAATCAGGTTGGATACCGTGGGTTCTGTCACAGAGGAGCATCCACTGAACGCGGCCAAGTAGTCAAGGCCCAACTCCTTTGTCAGGTACAAAAAAGGAAACCGGTCACCGAATAAAAGGGTATTGGCTTGAGCCAAAGCCACCGCTTCGCGGTACTCCGACTCTATGTCGGTCAGCGCATTTAGGTAAGCGTTTGCGTTTTCGTCAAATGTAGAATATAGCTCCGGCGCCTGCCGAATCAAGGCATCTCGGATTGCTTTTAAGATGGCGCCGGCATTTTCAAAGGAGGTCCACACATGTTCGTCGTAAGCGGCCTCGTGGTCGTGTTTGTGCCCGTGCTCATCCTCGCACTCGTCGGTGTGTACGTGGTCGCTTTCCATGCCGTCTTTATGCTCTTCCTCGTGCAGGGTTTCGGCGATGTCGTAAAGGGAAAGGATCACCATTCCCTCGGTATCCATGGCAGACAGCAGGTCATGGACCCATGCATCGTTTTCGCCGCCCACGTAGATAAATACGTCACATTCCCGGATCAGAATCACGTCGTTGGCCGTAGGCTCATAAGAGTGGGTGTTGCTTCCCGGACGCACCAGCATACGGGCGTCTACCGCCTCGCCTCCAATGGCCCGTGCAAAGTCGTAGGAGGGGAACACTGTGGAAAGCACGCGGATGCGTCCATCCTCCTCCCAACGCTCTGGCTCGCCGCAGCCCACCAAGGAGACACACAGCGCAAAGAGCAGGGAAAAGGAGAGTAGTATGGCTAATACTTTTTGCTTCATAGCATCTCCGTAAAAATGAAAATGAAAATCAATTTCATATTGTACTCGTAAGTGCCTCTGCTGTCAAGCGAAAAATGCACTTTTTTCATATGAAGTGGAAAAAATCCGCAAAATCCTATTGCAAACCTACCGTCCCCGTGCTACAATACAGGAGAATCATAACAGAGTAGGCTCTTATGCGTGAGGCGAAAGCCTCGGAGTGCCGCCGGGACGGGGAGTTGCCGGGTGGACGAATATACGGTATAAGATCCGCATCCCGCTGTTGCATTGGTGTATTTTTCTCCCGACGCACAGGGTAACTGTTTGTGAAAGGGGGAATTTTTTTATGCCAAATAAAAACAGCGGATTAAAAAACATCCGCGCACTGACCTTAGCCGCCATGCTGACGGCACTTAGCGTAGTAATCGGTATTTTTTGCAAGAATTTTCTCAATTTCGGCAACGGTCTATTTCGTATTACCTTTGAGAATTTTCCAATCATCCTGTCCGGCGTCCTATTGGGTCCCGCCGTTGGCGCGGCCGTCGGCGCCGTGTCGGATATCCTCAGCTTTTTCCTCTCCACCCAGAGCTTTGTAATCTCCCCCTTGGTCACGCTTGGGGCGGCCTTGGTGGGGCTTGTCAGCGGTCTTGCGTTCCGCTGGACGGAGAAACGTTCGGCCGTTGTCCGCACTGTTTTCGCTGTCTTTTGTGCGCATCTTGTTGGCTCTCTGTTGGTGAAATCCATTGGTGTCTTCCCCTATTACGGCTGGTTGATCCTTTGGCGGATCCCAACCTACGCGGTGATCGCCACCCTTGAAACCCTGCTTTTGTGCATCCTGCAAAAGCACCGCGCCTTTGATAAAATTTTTAGAATGCATCGGTGAATAAAATGACGTATACGGAAGCGCTTGATTATATCCATTCGGTTTGCTGGACCTTCACAAAGCCCGGCCTTTCCCGCATTTCTGAGCTTTGCGAAAAGCTGGGAAATCCGCAAAAATCCTTGAAATTCATCCACGTGGCCGGCACAAACGGCAAGGGCTCCTTCTGCTCTATGCTGGATTCCGTCCTCCGCGCCGCAGGCTATAAAACGGGGCTTTTCACCTCTCCTTATGTAAAAGTTTTCAACGAGCGTATGCGCGTAAATGGGGAGAACATTCCCGACCAAACGCTGGCCGCAATTACGGAGGCCATTCGTCCCATTGCGGACTCGATGGAGGATAAGCCCACGGAATTTGAGCTGATCACCGCCATTGGCTTTGAATATTTCAAACGTGAGCAATGCGATTTTGTAATTCTGGAGGCCGGCATGGGCGGTCGCTTGGACTCTACAAACATTATCGATTCCTCCTTACTCTCCGTTATTACCGGTATCTCCCTTGACCACACGGCTTATCTTGGTGATACGGTGGAGAAGATCGCGGCAGAGAAGGCCGGCATCATCAAGCCTGGCGGAACCGTACTCTTCTGCGGTAACTCGGAATCGGTTGAGGCAGTTGTCGAAAATCGAGCAAAAGAGGTGGGTGCAGCCTATCGGTTTGCCGATAAATCTTCCTTGTGTATTACGGATTCCAATTTGGACGGATGTACCTTTGATTTCGGCTCGTACCGTTCGCTTCGCATCGCTCTTTTAGGGCTCTATCAGCCCCAAAATGCCGCAAACGTGCTTTGTGCCGTGGATGTTTTGAGGGAAAAGGGTGTGTATATTCCGGATTCCGCCGTGCGCGAGGGTTTGCTTGCCGCCCGTTGGCCGGCTCGCTTTGAGATCCTCTCAAACGCCCCCTTACTTCTCTTTGACGGCGCCCATAATCCGGAGGGGATTGAGGCCGCGGTGAATAGCGTAAAACAGTATTTTGGCAACTGTAAAATATGCGTTTTGACCGGTGTCATGCGAGATAAGGATTACCGATATATCGCATCGAAGCTCTCTGAGATTGCCCACCACGCTTTCGTTATTACCCCGGATAATCCGCGGGCACTTCCGGCAAACGAATATGCCGAGGTTTTGGCAGAGTGCGGCATGGCGGCAATTCCGTTCTCTACAGTAGAGGAAGCCTTTGCTCACGCCATGGCCTTTGCTCAAAGCACCAATACTCCCCTCATCTGCCTCGGTTCGCTTTATATGTATTGCGAGATCACCGGGCTCCTCGAGGCACGTAATTAAAAAATCAAGCAGCGCCCCGTCGGGGCGCTGCTTTTCTTACAAGAATTCTACCTCAGGTAGAGAGTAAGCCGTGGAACTCAAAAACCATACCCTTGTAAGTTGAATTTCTCTGCCGTATAATATAAGCAACGGTGGCCACCGCAAATAAGCATAAGGAGGATCCAATCATGCTGGATCAAAAGATTTTTGGAGAAAAGCTCCGAAATCACAGGAAGAGCCTCGGCCTGACGCAAGAGGACGTGGCCGAACGAATGGGCGTATCTCCCCAAGCCGTATCCAAGTGGGAGGCAGGGGATTGCCTGCCCGATTGCTATAATTTGAAGGCCGTCAGCGAGGTCTATAACGTCTCGGTGGACGTGCTTTTGGACACACAAGCCGATAGCCTTGAAACGGTGGTTTCCAAGATTGAACAGTTGGCCACAGAATACGTGTGGGCGCACGCGGATGAGTGCGAGGGAAAATCTTTAAGAAAACAGCTGGGTGACGAACTTTGGCAAATGTGGAAAGCCATCTATTTTGTGGAAGTGGGCGACAAAAAGCTGCAAAAGGAGAGTAAAATGCAAGGCAATTTGAGAATTGGCGGCGATTTTGGCCTCAAGCTATGGGATGATGCCGGGCTTGCGTGTGTTGTAAAATCGACGCTTGTAAAAAATATGCTTCCGCCGGACTGTCACGTTATGGAGGTGCTTTCGGCGCTTGCTGCCCGCGATGGGCAATCGCTGATCTTCACCCTTGGTGATAACGGCCGCGTGCATACCAAGGATGAGCTGATCGAAAAAACAAAGCTCCCGCTGCCACGCTTGAATGAGCTCCTACTCCTGTTCTCAGAAAATCAAGTGATCGAGTTTGTATCCAATTCGCAAATATCCCACAAGGTGGGCTATCGCCTCAGCTCTCATTGCGGTATTGCGGCTCACATGATTTTAGCCGCGGCGTACATTTTAGGCAAAAAAGAGTACACCGTCAGCGAATATCTTCATTTCCAGTCCGAGGATTAAATGCAAAACACGGCCGCAGCGCGGCCGTGTTTTGCATTTGTCTTTATTCCTCTAACTGTTTGCCGAGAAAGCTGGCTGCCGTCTGGATTAGTTTTGCCTCCGTTTCGGTCGGCAAATCGGACCCCAGCTCGCCGCTCGACAGGGAAGCCACACATCCGGCAATATCGCCGTTTGCCAAAATCGGCATTGCACATCGAATGCGCGCTGCCCCGCCTTCCGTTAGCGGATACACGTCTCCGATTTTTGCCGTAAACATTGATCGTTTTTCCATGATCTCCTCAATCAGCGGGGACACCTTGCGGTCGGTGTATTCTTTCTTGGAAATACCGGCGCAAGCAATCACCGCGTCCCGGTCGGTCACTACCACGGCAATGGAGCAAATCTTGTGTAACGTCTCCGCATACTGAGCGGCAAATCCCGCCAGCTCTCCAATGGGCGAATATTTCTTAAAAATGACCTCGCCTTCTCGGTCGGTGTAAATTTCCAATGGATCCCCCTCTCTGATGCGCATGGTGCGTCTGATCTCCTTGGGGATGACCACACGCCCGAGGTCGTCGATCCTTCTCACAATTCCGGTTGCTTTCATATATAAAAATCTCCTTTGTATTTTTGGGTACGTTGTTATTATCTGTCAGCCGGAGAGAATTATACGGACACCGATTTACTTTTTGCTTGCTTTATGGTACAATGAGAGACATAGAGCTTGTATTTAAATAAATTTGGTGCACATTCTGAAAAATACAGTGGAAGAGGATATCAATATGCTTGATACAATAAGAGAAGAAACAAAAAAAGCCGCTGGCGAGCTTTGCCGGCTGGCAAAACTGAAAAAAGGGCAGATCGTTGTGGTGGGATGCTCCAGCAGCGAGGTGGGAGGCGGACAAATTGGCACGGCCTCCAGTCCCGAGATTGCTGCCGCATTGTGCGACGGACTGTTTTCTGCGTTTGCCGAATATGGCGTATATCTTGCGGCGCAATGCTGTGAGCACTTGAACCGTGCCCTCGTAATTGAGCGCGCGGCCGTGCCCGGGGCAGAGTATGTAAACGTGGTTCCTCAACCCAAGGCGGGCGGATCCTTTGCCACGGAATGCTACCGTCGCTTTGCCGACCCCGTGGTGCTGGAGCACGTTCGCGCCGATGCCGGACTTGATATTGGTGACACTCTGATCGGTATGCATTTAAAGGACGTTGCTGTGCCTCTGCGGCTTTCCGTGAAGACCGTTGGTCACGCCCACCTCACGGCGGCACGTACCAGAGCCAAATTCATTGGCGGCTGTCGCGCCGTTTACGACGAGGCACTTCTTTGATTTTCTGCAAATGTAAAAGGAGCAATCTATGATCTCTTTTGCCAGCGATTACGTGGAGGGCGCTCATGAAGCCGTCCTTCAGCGTTTGATGGAAACCAACCGCGAGCAGTTGAGCGGTTACGGCACGGATGTTTATTCCGAGCGTGCCCGTGGAAAGATAAAAGCGGCCTGCGCCACGCCGGAAGGACAGGTTTGGCTCACCGTAGGTGGCACACAAACCAACCAGATCGTCATTTCTTCGCTTTTAAAGTCCTATGAAGGCGTTATTTCGGCCTCCAGCGGCCACATTGGCGGTCATGAGGCCGGCGCAATTGAATATTCCGGCCATAAGGTGTTATCCTTGCCGGAGCATGCAGGCAAGCTGTGCCCCTCCGAGGTGGAGCAGTATCTGCGAGAATTTTATGCAGATGCCAATTATGAGCATATGGTTTTCCCAGGCATGGTTTACATTTCCTATCCGACGGAGTACGGCACGCTCTATACAAAGGATGAGCTGACCCACCTTTCTCAAATCTGTCGCACCTATAATATCCCGCTTTATCTGGACGGCGCGCGTCTTGGCTATGGCTTGGCCTCCCCGGCGTGCGACCTGACGTTGCCGGAATTGGCCGCCTTGGTGGACGTGCTCTACATTGGCGGCACCAAGGTCGGTGCGCTTTGCGGCGAAGCGGTTGTGTTCACTCATGGCAATATGCCGCCCTATTTTACTACAATTGTCAAACAACACGGTGCGCTCATGGCCAAGGGGCGGCTTCTTGGCATCCAATTTGACGTTCTTTTCACCGATCAGCTGTATCTCAAACTCAGCGCGCACGCCATCGCCATGGCGGAAAAGCTACGTGCCGTATTTGTGGAAAAGGGCTACCGTTTTTCTCTTGATTCGCCCACCAATCAGCTTTTTGTTGTTCTTTCCGCGGAGCAGGAGGAGGCACTTCGGGATAAAGTGGCCTACAGCTATTGGGAACGCTTGGACGCGGATCATATCGTGGCGCGCTTTGCTACCAGCTGGGCTACCACCGAGGAGTCCATTGAATATTTGTCAACTGTTTTATAAGGAGAGGCCATGGAAGAAATCAAACTGGGTCGTTACCGTCATTTTAAAGGGAACGAGTATGAGGTGGTTGGTATCGCTCATCATTCCGAAACCATGGAGCCCATGGTGGTCTATCGCGCGCTTTACGGGGACGGAGAGCTGTGGGTGCGCCCTGCTGTTATGTGGAACGAGACTGTGGAACGGGAGGGAAAGACCTTCCGGCGCTTTACTTATGTCGAGGAGTGAGATTCCATGCACGTATACCCGAATTATTATCAAGAGTTTCGCTGCATCGCCGACCGCTGCAAGCATAATTGCTGTATCGGCTGGGAAATTGACATTGATCCGGAAACCGCTGTTCGTTATAAACAGCAGACCGGAGATATCGGCGAACGCCTAAAAGAAAATATAGGGGAAGCGGACGGTGTTTCTTTTTTTCGTCTGAAGGCTGAGGACCGATGCCCGTTTTTGAACAAGGACAACCTGTGTGACCTGATTCTTGCTCTGGGAGAAGAATCTCTTTGCGAGATCTGTCATCTGCATCCCCGCTACCGGAATTTTTATACAGAACGTGAGGAGTGGGGGTTAGGCCTCTGCTGCGAGGAGGTGGCTCGCATCCTCCTGTCACAGACAAGCCCTATTACCCTTGTAACGGAGCAGGGAGACTTTCCCGCTGACGTTGGAGATGAGGAAGAGCTTGAGTTTTTCCGGATTCGTCGGCAAATCCTTACCCATCTGCAAAACCGCCAAAAGCCACTTCGCCTTCGTATGGATGAGCTGAAACAAGCGCTCGCGCCGGAGGTCGTTGACCGATCCTTGGAGGAATGGAAAACGGAGCTCCTTTCTCTCGAATGCATGGATTCTGCGTGGCAAAAAATATTGTCCGCCCTGTCCGAGGAGGCTTGGAGCTGGGAAGACGGCTTTGAAGAAATCGCTCTCGAGAATCTTGCCGTTACCTTTGCCTATCGACATTTGACTAAGGTTCTTGACGGAGAGACGTTGACATCTGTTATGTCCTTTTGCTTCTTGTGCGTTCGCTTGATCTGCGCAATTTTGCATTTGCATAAAATACAAAATGGAGCTTTGACCTTGGAGGACATGGCAGATACGGTTCGCCTCGTCTCCGCCGAGATCGAGTACTCACCGGAAAACACCGACCGCCTGATTGCTCTGCTTGATGCATAAAAAGCACCTATTTTGGGCAAGCTACGAGAAACAAACCCAAAGGAGCTCGATATGTGCACGGTTGTTTCTCTTACTGGTGATCGCTTTTATTTTGGTAGAAATATGGATATAGAAGGCTCGTTTGGCGAGGCGGTGGTGTTCACCCCTCGCCATTTTGCGCTGGATTTAAGGCGAGCGCCTAAAATAAAAACGCACTATGCGATTTTGGGAATGGCCGCTATTATGGATGGCTTTCCCCTGTATGCCGATGCTATGAACGAGCGCGGTCTCTGCATGGCCGGACTGAATTTTGTGGGAAATGCGTATTATCCACCGGATCGCGAGGTGGATGGGTGGCGCATTTCTCCCTTCGAGCTGATCCCGTGGCTTCTTTCGACCTGCACGGATCTTGCGGCGGCTCGGCGGGCTTTGAACACCTTGCAACTTGTAAATGTTCCTTTTCGCCAGGATGTCCCTCTGACGCCCCTTCATTGGATCGTGGCGGATAAAACGGGGAGCCTTGTCATTGAGTCGACCTCAGAGGGGCTGTTTCTGTACGATGACCCCGAAGGTGTCCTCGCAAACAATCCGCCCTTCGATCGTCAGTTGGCCGGTATTCGTGCCTATGAGGCGCTTACTCCCGCCTATCGGCCGACCGATCCCTTTGTCAGTCTTGGCTTGGGGGCGGTGGGCTTGCCGGGCGATTACTCCTCCGCTTCCCGTTTTGCTCGTGCCTGCTTTCTGCGAAGATGCGCTCTGTCCTCCGGTGCGACCTCGCTCCACGATATGTACCGTATTTTGGATTCCGTCGCTCCGCCGAAGGGAAGTGTGCTCGCGGAAAACGGGATGCCACACTATACCACCTACTCTTGCTGTATGGATCCGCAAGCGCAGATCTATACTTATACAACAGCAGAAAACCGCCGCATAACTGCCGTTCGTATGAGCGGTGCTATCATGGAGAGTGATCGCCTGTTGACCTCGCCCCTCTGTGTAACTTCCGATGTCTGGGAGAGCGTCCTCGAGGGATAAGTCTTGCAAAAATCTACTGCATATGCTATAATGAGAAAAAACATCGGAGGTATACTATGGAACTTGTTCTACTCACCGCCCTTGGGGTCGGCGGCGCTACGGTGATTGGCGCACTGATCGGATTTTTGTTCAAGGGAATTTCTCATAAATTCAGTGATATTGTTTTAGCCTTCGCAGCCGGTGTTATGCTGGCGGCGGCCGTCCTTGGTCTGATTATTCCTTCGGTGGAATACGGGGGGACGTACGGCATTCTGAT
Source organism: Clostridia bacterium (assembly GCA_017622085.1). GTDB lineage: Bacteria > Bacillota > Clostridia > Oscillospirales > CAG-272 > RGIG8715. Next base: position 90,696 of record JAGARU010000124.1, read on the forward strand.
TACTGTGGTTGGTATCTTTGTGGGCGCGCTCTGCCTGGTCTTGGTTGACCGGCTGGTGCCCCACCTACATAAGCTGGCCGACCGGGATATTGAAGAACATTCGACAAATGTCAATGTTAACAAGATCTTCCTCTTTGTCATGGCAATCGCCATTCATAATCTCCCGGAGGGAATTGCCGCAGGCGTTGGCTTTGGTTCGGATAACGCAACGGAAGCCCTGCTCATTGCCGGAGGCATCGCGCTTCAGAACATTCCGGAGGGCATGGTTATCATCGGCCCCATGCTCGCCGCGGGAATCAAACCGAAAAAGACATTTGTCTATGCAGCGTTGACCGGCGTGGTTGAGGTGATTGGAACCTTCATTGGATATTTTGCTGTACGCATTGCATCGGCCATCCTTCCGTTTGCTCTTGCCTTCGCCGGCGGAACCATGCTCTACGTGATCAGCGATGAAATGATTCCGGAGACTCACGCCCACGGAAGCGAGCGAGGAGCCACCTTTGCTCTGTTATTTGGCTTTTGCCTAATGTTGGCTTCAGACGTTCTTTTAGGATAAATCAAGAGGTGAAAAATGAAACTATACTTAAAGCAGAAAATTTTCTCCATCGGTGATAAGTTTTTCGTGTATGACGCAAACGGCGAGGAGCGCTACCGCGTAGAGGGCCAGCTGTTTTCCTTTGGCAAAAAACTCCACGTGTACGACTGCAACGAGCGGGAGGTCGCCTTCATTCGTCAGAAGGTCATGGCCTTTCTGCCCCGTTATTATATAGAAAAGGAAGGCGTGGAAATTGCCGAGGTGGTCAAAAAATTCACCTTCTTCTATCCGAAATATGAAATTAACGGTCTCGGCTGGGAGATAGAGGGTGATTTCTTCGACCACGATTACGAAATGGTCTCCGGCGGGCAGACTGTGGTAACCGTATCCAAGCAGTGGTTTACTCTGGGCGACGCCTATGAGATCGATATTGCGCCTGGCGTTGATGAGGTAACCGCTTTGGCGGCTGTGTTGGTCATTGATGCCTGCTTGGATGACCAGAAATCCTCGGACTAAGCCGGTTTTGGCTGAATTCTCGCGTTGCGAGAGAGATTCCTCGGCCTGAGGGTGGTAAAATTTCTGTCGGAATGATAGAATTGGGCCACAAACCACCGAAGGAGGATACATATCAGTGGAAAAGAAAACAATTGGAAAATTTATTCAAGCCCTCCGCCGTGCGCAGGGCATGACCCAGAGAGAGCTGGCAGATCGTCTTTACGTGTCCGATAAAACGGTTAGCCGTTGGGAGTGTGATGAATGCACGCCGGAGCTTTCCTTAATACCGGTCATTGCGGAGATTTTCGGTATCACCACCGACGAGCTGCTCCGCGGAGAACGGAGAACTGCAGAAGCTACCGATGTCGGAGGGGAAGACAATAGCAAGCGCCTCCGTGTCAAAAGTGAAAAGCAGTTCCGTACCATGCTTCGCAACCGCATGACCCGCTACAAAAATTTGTCCATGATTTCGTTTGGCCTTCTGGCTGCCGGCGTGCTTGCCGCGTTTATTTGTAATTTTGCCTTCTTCCGCGGCCGCCTTGCCTTTTTCCTTGGCCTTGCCTTCATTGCTGCCGGCGTGATCACGGAGATCTGCTTCTCTTCTTCTGCGCGCCTTACGTTGGAAGAGGAGGACGAGGCTTATCAGAAGGAAATTGAGACTCATAACCGTGCCGTTGTTCGCTATAAGTGGACGCGGATGTTCATGGCCTATCTTGCTGTCGTTGCCGTTTTTCCCTTTATTACGTATGAGTTTAGTGCCTTTGCCGGTATTGATTTTACCACGTGGATCGGAATTGAACTGCTCTGTTTGGCAATTGCCTTGCCGGCTGTGATGATCGTTCGTTCGCTGTTTGGTAGTTCTTATTTAGAAAAATATGAGGGGATTGCCCAAACGGACGCTGACCGTGCTCTTCGCCGTGCCAATCGCAAATCCGCAAAAAAGACACTTGCCGTTTTTGCTCCGATCGGCGCAGTTCTGCTGGTTGCATTTTTTGTGTTAGCAAACACACCTCTCTCCCGGATCGCCCGCGGCGAGGTTTTCGAGGATATCGAAAGCTTCCAAGCCTACGTGGCGACGGAAGGCAAGCGTTGGACGGAGGAGCGCTACGGTACCGTGGCGGTTATCACTACACCGGTGGTCATTTTCGACTCCGAGAGTGAGAACGTAGACGTGCCGACAGAAGATCCGGATCACGATAGTGCCGGCTTCTACGATGTAGAAACGTTGGTTGACGGATATGGAAACTATGTTTGCGAGTACGTGAGCTATTTCAATTTCATCCGGCTTATGAAGTTCAGCGGCAACGATCTATTTCCCATTACCGTTTACACCGCCGAGCATTATGAGGCGGCCGATAATCTTGTTAATGCATTGATGGCGTTTTGTGCCATTGGACTTTTGGCCGACATAGTGGTTGGATGTGTTGTTTATGCGCAGGCCGCCAAAGAAAATCGTAAAAAGGCAGTTGTATAAAATATGAAATATGCCCATGTCATCCCTGCGGTTTTTCTGTCCCGTCCCAACCGCTTTATTGCAAACGTAGAGATTGACGGTGAAGCCGCGGTTGCCCACGTAAAAAATACCGGCCGCTGTCGGGAGCTTTTGGTTCCCGGATGTACTGTGTATCTGTCGGTGTCAGATAACCCGGCTCGAAAAACGAAATACGATTTGATCGCGGTGAAAAAGCCTTGCGCGGATGGCCGTACCCGTTTGATCCATATGGATTCCCAAGCCCCCAACAAAATGGCCACGGAGTGGATTCTGCACTCTGGCTTGTTTTCTTCTGACGCAAAGGTTCGGCGGGAGGTCAAATATGGCAATTCCCGATTTGATCTATACGTAGAAGACGGATGCCGAAAATGCTTTGTGGAGGTCAAGGGCGTTACTCTGGAGCTGGATGGCGTAGCCATGTTCCCGGATGCCCCCACCGAGCGGGGAATCAAACATCTCAAGGAACTGATAGCCGCAAAGCAAGCCGGATACGAGGCCTACGTGCTATTTGTGATCCAGATGAAAGACATTTGTCTATTTCGTCCGAATGCCGCCACCCACGCCGCCTTTGCAACAGCGCTGAGGGATGCCGCCGAGGCAGGCGTTCATGTTTTGGCCTACGATTCTGCCGTCACCCCGGATAGCGCCATCCTTGATGCACCCGTCCCGGTAAAACTGTAATTCTTGAAAGGAGATGCCACCATGACCCGTGAGGAAGCTTACTACCGTCAGATTTTGCTGATGTCCGGCTTTGCCGATTTTTACGATGCGTGGTTGGACAGCCTTTTGATCGAGGAAGACCCCCTGAGCGACGTAGTTCTCCGCCTCTCTGAATGTGGCGGCGACCAAAACCAAATCGTCTCTGCCCTGCATAGCTATTGTCAATCCGGTTCGGTTGATGAATGGGCGGTGCACGAATCCTTGCGCCTTTTCTTAAAGCAGGCCTACGGTGCAGGGGAAATGACCCGTGCAGAGGTCGCGAGCGCCATGTACCGTTTTTCCGTCAACCACCACGCAGTCACGGGGCATGATTGGGAGGACATGAACCGTCTTTCCGATTATTACAGCTTAGCCCCGCACAGGGCTGACGGCTTATCCTGCTTTGACGCGGTCTTTCTCCCATTTTTAAATGACGACATATCCTTGGAGGACAAATTCTGGAATCAGTGGATCAACGATTCCCAATAATAAAATCCCGGCAAGCGTCTGGACGCTTGCCGGGATTCTTTCGATTATTGAAAAAGCACACATGGCCTTGGTAGACAATGTGTGCTTTTCTGGCGGAAGCGGTGGGATTCGAACCCACGAGCCCGTGAGGACTACCTGATTTCGAGTCAGGGCCGTTATGACCACTTCGATACGCTTCCGTATTAGCTGGCTCAAAGAGCCTCGCCTATTTATCATACCACATCGGAAGAAAATATGCAACAACTTTTTTCATCTTTGCAGAAAATTTACCAACAAAAAAAAGAAAGCCGACCGGCTTTCTTTTTCATCGCATTACGCGTTGGCGATCTTGTTCAAATCATTCTGCATCATACAGAAGTTGACGATGGTAAGGCCAAGGAGACCGAGGATCAGATACAGCACGGCATTGTCGCTGTGGGGAATGCCCTGATTCTTGCAACCCTCAGAGAACTTCTGCTCGGCGAGAAAGAAGCCAAGGAAGGGAAGGAAGATCATCAAAACGATCTCAAGCGTACCGTTGTCGGCGGGATCCTTTACGGATATGGCGTCGCGGGTAATGCAGATTGCCCAGTAGATCATGTAGATACCGCAGGTGACGATGGAAAGGATGATCGCGGTAACGATGTTTCTTTGCTTGATGGTCATAGGAAACCTCCTGTTATTTTTTTCTCATTGTATCATATTCCAAAGGCGGATGCAATATTTTTTTGCAAAAAGATCGCAACTCTTGCTATTTTGTCGCAATTGTACTAAAATAAATCCATAAAGTGTGAAGAGGAGGGATTCCGTCGTGAATACAACCGTACGCCGTCGCTGGCGCAACGTTTTTCTGGTGGCACTATCGGTTTTGGCTGTCGGAATTGCCTACGCCGCCCTGTCCTCCTACGGCATCGCCATCCCCTGTGTTTTCAACGCGCTAACGGGACTTCTGTGCCCGGGATGCGGAAACACCCGCGCCGCCCGAGCCTTTCTCCGGCTGGACTTTTCCGCCGCGCTTTCGTATAACCTTATGGCACCCTTGGAGTTCTTCTATATCGCTTGGGTTCTTTTCTTCACCGTAAGGAGCTACCTCAAGGGAAACGGCGTCTCCTATCGCCCTCCCGCCGTGGCCTTTGACGTTTGCGTTTTGGTTCTTGTTCTCGCGTGGGGAATTCTGCGGAATATTCTCTGAATGGGTGGACTTCCCTCGCAGAATGTGCTATAATCCCCCATAGCAACAAGAAAGGATGGCATTACAATGAATCTGAAAAACACCGGCCGCCTGAAGGCGGCCTGCTATATGACCAACGTAACCATGTCCGTGGTCGGCAATCTTTCCCCCGTACTGTTTATGACCTTCCGCGACCTGTACGGCATCTCCTACTCGCTTTTGGGGCTTTTGGTTCTGGTCAACTTCGTAACACAGCTGACCGTAGACTTGATCTTCTCCTTCTTCTCCCACAAATTTAATATTCCCATGGCTGTTAAAATAACGCCGGTGTTGGCCGCTATTGGCTTGGTTCTGTACGCTCTTGTGCCGTTCCTGTTCCCAAATGCCATTTACGCAGGTCTTGTGATTTCAACTATCGTCTTTTCTTCCGCCAGCGGCTTCGCCGAGGTTCTGATTTCACCCACCATCGCGGCCATCCCCTCGAAGGACCCCGACCGCGAAATGAGCAAGCTTCACTCCATCTACGCGTGGGGCGTAGTGGGCGTCATCGTGATCAGTACCGTGTTCCTTTACTTTGTGGGACATTCCTATTGGCAGTTCCTGGCCGCCTTCTTTGCGCTGATTCCCATTGCGGCCTTCCTGCTTTTTGCCGGATGCACCGTTCCCACCATGTCCACCCCGGAAAAGACCGGCGGTGTGCTCACCTATCTTAAGCGCCCGGTTCTTTGGCTTTGTGTGTTTGCCATCTTCCTTGGCGGCGCAACGGAATGTACCATGGCACAGTGGTGCTCCGGTTATCTCGAAAAGGCCATTCAGATTCCCAAGCTTTGGGGTGATATCTTCGGCGTGGCGCTCTTTGGCGTTATGCTTGGCATTGGCCGTTCTCTCTACGCAAAAATCGGTAAAAACATCGGCAAGGTACTCTTCTGGGGTGCCATCGGTTCCACCCTTTGTTATCTGATTTCCGCCCTTTGCCCCATCCCCGTAATCGGTCTGTTTGCTTGCGCCTTCACCGGTTTCTGCGCCTCTATGATGTGGCCGGGCTCCCTTGTGGTGGCGGAGGAAAAATTGCCCGATGGCGGCGTGTTTATTTTCGCTATGATGGCCGCCGGCGGTGACCTTGGCGCATCGGTTGGCCCCCAGCTTGTGGGCGTAATTACCGATGCTGTCATTGCCAACCCCACGGCCGCTGATCTGGCGTTCCGTTTGAGCATGACCACCGAGCAGCTGGGCATGAAGGCAGGTATGCTGGTAGGAAGTCTTTTCCCGATCGTCGGCATCCTGATCTTTGCCCTCGTCCGCCGCAGCCTCAAAAAGAAAGAAGCATAAGAAAGGTCCCAAGTGTTATGCACTTGGGACTTTGTTTTATGGGCTCTAACAGGCTTTGAAATTATACACCGGGCGAAGCGTTTCCTCTACATGGACCGTGTCGCCAATTTGACTAAGGATCTTCTCCGGCGGCTTGTACGCCATGGGGCATTCGTCAAGGGAACCGATTTGGGCCGTGGTGGTATAAATACCCGCCATCTCCCGCTGGAATTCCTCCACTGTGTACGCATGCCTGGCATCGCTGCGACTGCATATGCGACCTGCCCCGTGAGGAGCGGAAAAGTTCCACTCCGGGTTACCCAAGCCGACGCCAAGGATCGCGCCGTCCCTCATGTTGAGGGGAATGATGATTGGTTCTCCCATTCGCGCGGAAATAGCACCCTTGCGCAGAATCCTGTGCTCCGGGTCAATATAATTGTGCACACAGGAGAATCGATCCTTCACCGTAAATCCCATTGCTTCGCAGATCCGTGCGGCAATCGTTTTCCGGTTCGCATCGGCAAAGGCGGTTACTAACTGCATATCGTGTACGTATTCATCAAAGGGCACGCCCTCAAGGATCGCCTCTTCGCGTCGTAGCTTTATGCCGGAAGACCGTGCTTTGATTTGGTAGCCGTACGTCTCGTCTTTGTCTTCGCGTTGGATGTGCTTGGTCTGCTTGCGTAGCTTTTTGCACTGTTGGCGGTAGGCCAGCTCCTGGTAGTAGGTGGCCACGTCACTGCCAAGCTGTCGGGATCCGGAATGGATGATCAGCACGAGTGTTCCATCTCCGGCGCGATCCAATTCAATAAAATGATTACCGCCGCCGAGGGTGCCCAGACTTCGCATGGCGCGCCCCTCGTCCACGTAATCCCGAGCGATCATCGCGGACAGATCAAAGAACGCTTGCGGCACGTCCTGCAGCTTGGCGCCGCATGGCACCAGGGCATGAACCGCTTGGTCGAGAGATGGAAGATCCACGTCCCTCTCCTTCAGAATCACAACCTCCATGCCGCACCCAATGTCTACTCCAACCAGCGCCGGATTGACGCGCCCGTTCAGAGTCATGGTTGTTCCTACGGCAACGTTCTTACCCGCATGAGTGTCGGGCATAATTCGTATTTTGCTTTCGGCGTAGGCCTCCTCTCGCAAAAGGGAAGCCAGCTGTGTTTTGGTTTGCTTATCGATGGTATCTGCAAATACAATTGCAGAATTTCGTTTTCCTTTCAGTTCGATCATTCTGTCTCCTATTTAATTGTAAAAATTCGGTTGTTCTTTTAAAAATACAGGTTGCAGACATAATGATCAACTCCTTATCACTTTATTGGTAGTTACATTATAGCAAAAGCACCGCGAATTGTCAACTCGCGGTGCTTTGTTGGGTATGAATCACTTGTTTTTTGTAGACTCAGCCATTTGCCTGAAGGCGGGGGGAATCAGTCGTTACCGTCATCCCAATAGATGCATTTTTTCAAGCACTCTCCGCAATGGGTACAGCCTTCGTCTACTACGGGGGCGGGAAAGCCCAATGCATTTCTCTGGAATGTGATGTGCACACAGCCTTTGCAGTCTCCACACCCTACGCATAGTCCCGCATCGGTAACCGTTTTGACGTTATTCATTGTTCAGCCTCCTATAAGTAAAGCTCTCAAAATCGGCGCAGAGCTCTCGTCCGGTCAGATCTTGGCATGCCATTCCGATAAAGGTTCCGGTGTGGCCCTCGTGGCCGATTGCGCCGTAGGCCTCGTCGGACAGATCGGAGCAATCAAGCGAACCGCCAATTTCCGTAAAGGACTCGCCGTCAAGGGAGTAGGAGAAGCACAGAGTCAGCTCCTCAATTTTCACTCTCAGCCATACGACGGAAGCCCCGTCTACCGGTACGCCGTGCATCAAGGGATCGTAGAATTTCAGGTTGTCCCGCACCAAGATGCGAAGCTCCCGATTTCCGTTCTCATCCGCCGACAGATACAGGTAGAAGAAGTTGTAGGTGTCATAGAAAACGGTGAGGCCTGCCATCTGCTGGAAGTCCTCGGGATGGAACTCCAGCTTGACCGTAGCCTCCGCCCGATGCGCATCCAACCGACGAGCCACCAGTGACTGGTTGTTCCATGAGGTAATGGCCTCATGGCCGTACAGGCGCAAGAATCCGGGGCGATCGGTAAGAGATCCCATCCAGTCAAGGGGCAGACGCAAGGTCTTGAAATGGGGCGGCAGAACGCCCGGTGCAAAGGTGTCCGTTTCGGGCAGAGCGGGGTAGCACACCTCGGGCAGATCCACCTCATAGGTGATGGGCGGCGTTGTTCCGCCGTTCTTCAACCGAAGCCAGCCTTCCTCGTTCCAAACCACCTCGGCGATACAGCACTCGCGGCCAAGAATGCACCGCTTTTTCTCCGTGATGGGCCGTCCGCACAGGTACGCCACGTAGCAAGCGCCGTGGGGCGTGTCAATGTAGGAGGCGTGTCCCGTTCTCTGCAGATACGATTCGGGATCGTTCCGAACAGTCAGGAGCGGCTGGGGATCGGACTCATAGGGACCGAAAATTGAGCGGGAACGGGCAATCCGTACGCCGTGATTGTACATCGTACCGCCCTCCGCTACCATCAGGTAGTAATAGCCGTCCTTTTTATAAAGGTGGGGCGCTTCCGTGCCGCCGACCTCGGTGCCCTTGTAAATATTCATGGGCTTGCCGACCAGCTTTTGCTCCGCCTCAGAGTATTCCTGAATCAGAATGCCCTCAAAGTCGTGGCGCTCCATGCGGTGATCCCAGCGCATATTCACCAGATATTTCTTCCCGTCGTCATCGTGGAACAGGGAAGGGTCAAATCCGCTGGAATTAAGATAAATGGGCTCCGACCAAGGGCCGCAAATATCGGTGGCCGTTACCAGATAGTTGGGCGTGTCCTTAAACACACCGTGGAAGTTTTTCACGTTGGTGTAGATCAGATAGAAGGTCCCGTCGCAGTACGACAGGCAGGGCGCCCAGATACCGCCGGAATTGGGCGCACCCTTCATATCCAGCTGAGAAAAGCGACTCAGCGGAGAGGGAAGCTCCTCCCAATGAACCAGATCACGGGAGTGATACAGCTGTACGCCGCCAAACCACTGGAAGGTGGAGGTGGCCAGATAGTAGTCCTCACCTACCCGCAAAATGGAGGGGTCGGGATGGAAGCCGGGCAAAACGGGATTGGTACCTTGTAACATATTGTAACCTCGCTTCTTACTTTGTTTCAGCATCCTCCAGCTCCTTCACACGGCGGAGGATCCGGATAGCCTGCAGGGGGAAGCGGCCCAGATGATCCGGGCCGATGTTGATGAGATAGTTGATGCCCATAGCGTTCAGCCGCTTCTTGTTTTCGTAGATCACCTCAGGGCTCTTCCAATTGTTATCAAGGGAAGCGTAGCCCCAAGAGTCGTTCAAGGTGCAGGCGGACTCGTAAAGCCCGTAGGGCGAGGGCTTGAAGCCGCAAATGTCGTTATAATCTACGTCGCCGCTGACCGTTTCGGGCATTTCCCGGGGAATTTCGTTGTCGCCGAGGGAAACGTAGTCGTAGGCGCCGTTGCCAAGACGGGAGTTCACAAGGCAGTCGGGCTGAGCCTCCTTTACGACCTCATAGATCTTGCGGCTCTGCTCCGCCGATACCGTCATGGGCACGTCAAACCAAACCAGACAGATCTCCCCATACTTGGTCATGATCTCCTTGATCTGGGGCAGGATCTTCTTTTCAAAAACAATGTCGTAGTGCTTTTTCGATGCATCGGGAAAATCCCAGGAATTATCCCATGAGGCGCCGGCACAGCCGCGGGGATCGGACAAATAGCCGCCGCCGTGCTCCTCGTGCCAGTCCAGATCCTGGGAGTAATAAAGACCCAGCTTGAGCCCGTACTTTTTGCAGGCCGCCGCCAGCTCGCCAATGATATCCCGGCCGAAGGGCGTTGCATCGCAGATATTAAAGGGATCGGCCTCGGATTTGAACAGCGCAAAGCCGTCGTGATGCTTGGAGGTGATGACGAAATACTTCATGCCGCATTCCGCCGCAAAGCGTACCCACTCCTCCGCATCAAAATAGATGGGGTTAAAGGCGTGAGCCATCCGCTCCATTTCCGCATTGGGAATCTGCTGATGGGATTGGATCCACTCCGCATAGTGGCTGGATGGGCGGCCGTGATAGGTGCCACCCAGCATGGAATAAAGGCCAAAATGAATCATCAGGCCGTATTTTGCTTCTTTAAACCATTTAATATTATCCATAAATTCTCCTTGAAAAAGCAGAGACAAGTGCTTGCCTCTGCTTTTCTATTACTCGGTATCTACCCAAGTGAAGCATCCGGCCAGCAGGGTAACCTTATCCTTTGCCACAGTCAGAATTCCTCCGTCCGTGCGTCCAAGGCGAACCGAGCCGTCCTCCAGCTCGATCTTGCAAACACCGGGCTTGGTGGCCGTCACAAAGGGAACGTGGTGCGCCATAACGGCGAGCTCGCCCTCGACACCGCGTACGGAAAGGACGGCGGCCTCACCTTGATAGGCGTTTCCCCCGGGGGTAGAAACGATCAGAGGGAAGGTGCTCATCGTGTCACCTTCTTCGCCTTTTCAACAGCCTCGTCAATGGTGCCAACGAACAGGAATGCCGACTCCGGCAGATCGTCGTGCTTGCCCTCAATGATCTCGCGGAAGCCGCGGATGGTCTCGGCAAGGGGAACGTACGTGCCGGGGATACCGGTAAACTTTTCCGATACGTCGAAGGGCTGGGAAAGGAAGCGCTGAATCTTACGCGCTCTCTGTACCAACAGCTTATCCTCGTCGGAAAGCTCATCCATACCCATAATGGCGATAATATCCATCAATTCCTGATATCTCTGCAGGATTCGCTGTACCTCACGGGCCACCGCATAGTGCTCCTCACCAAGAATATCGGGGGAGAGAATACGGCTGGTGGATTCCAGAGGATCTACGGCCGGGTAAATACCCTGAGAGGCAATTCCACGGGAAAGAACCGTAGTCGCATCCAAATGGGCAAAGGTTGTGGCCGGCGCCGGGTCCGTCAAGTCGTCCGCAGGCACGTAAACGGCCTGGATGGAGGTGATGGAGCCCTTCTTAGTGGAGGTAATACGCTCTTGCAAATCACCCATTTCCGTTGCCAGCGTGGGCTGGTAACCAACGGCGGAGGGCATACGTCCAAGGAGCGCAGAAACCTCCGAGCCCGCCTGAGTAAAGCGGAAGATGTTGTCAATAAAGAGAAGCACGTCCTGATGCTCTTCATCGCGGAAATATTCCGCCATAGTAAGGCCGGAGAGGGCCACGCGCATACGCGCCCCCGGCGGCTCGTTCATCTGACCGTACACCAGAGTGGTGTTGGCAAGAACGCCGGACTCCTTCATTTCGTTGTAAAGGTCGTTACCCTCACGGGTACGCTCACCAACGCCTGTAAATACGGAAAGACCGCCGTGCTGCTTTGCGACGTTGTTGATCAGCTCCATAATAAGAACCGTTTTACCAACGCCCGCACCACCAAACAGACCGATCTTACCACCCTTGGAGTAAGGGCAGATCAAGTCGATAACCTTAATACCGGTCTCAAGAATCTCGGTGGAGGTGGAAAGCTCACTATAGCCGGGGGCCGGACGGTGAATATTCCACCGCTCCGCCTCGGATTCAAAGGGCATATTGTCCACCGTGTCGCCAAGCACGTTAAAGATACGTCCCAGCGTATCCCGTCCAACGGGCACGGAAATGCTCTTTCCGGTGTCGGTGACGGGTGTTCCGCGGCTGAGGCCGTCGGTGGAGGACATCGCAATGCATCGCACCACGTTGTCACCGATGTGCTGTGCCACCTCAACGGTCAATTGCTTTTTGCCGTTCTGCATGGTCAGCGCGTTATAGATGGAGGGCAGATTTCCCTCCGCAAAGTATACGTCAACAACCGGTCCCATGACCTGTTCGACGATACCCTTTGCCTTATTTTCCATAGCCAAACCTCCTTAAACGCCGCTTCCGGCGACGATTTCGGTGATCTCCTGAGTGATGGCGCCCTGTCTTGCCCGGTTGTAGGCAAGTCCCAGCTCGTCGATCATCTCCTGGGCGTTCTTTCCGGCGGAATCCATGGCCACGCGTCGTGCGGCAACTTCACTTGCAAAGCTTTCCTTTACAAGAGCCACCGTCATGCCGGCCACGTATTCCGGGATCACCGTGTTAAGAACCGTAATTTCATCCGGCTCAAAAATGATACTGCTCTGCGCCGCCTTCTCAGGACGGGAGAGGGGAAGGATCCATTCAATCTCAGGCACCTGAGACATCATGGATACGTATTTGGTGTAAACAATGCCAAGACGGTCATACTTGCCCGCCACAAAGTCCGCGCAAAAGGCCACAGCCATTTCTTTCGCTGCCTCGTAGGTGAAATCCTCGGCGTAATATAACTCACCGCCAAAACGGTCGCAGGCGCGTTTTCCGATGGGCATCACCTCCGCATCGGCGTAATCACGCATCAGACGGAAAATGTTTGCGTTGTAGCCACCGGCCAGACCGCGGTCGCCGGCAATCACCACAAGACGGGTACGTCCCGATTCCCGCACGGACAGATAAGGGCTTCCGGCACATTCGGAGGAGCTTACCAGCTGGTGCACGGCGTTTGCCATGGCACTCACGTACTCCCGGCCCTTCATCATCGCGTCCGTCGCACGGCGGATCTTGGAGGAGGCAACCAGCCCCATGGCCTTGGTCAGGTGCAGGGTAGAGTCCACGCTCTTAATGCGCGTGCGTAACTGCTTGATATCCGCACCCATGGGATCACCTCTTCATCTCAGCAAGAGCTTGCTTCAATTCCTCAATATCTTCGTCGGTCCAGGAGCCGCCCTCGATCCGGCAAAGGAAGTCGTTATACTTGTTCTCAAGCAATTCGTAAAGATCTGCCTCGTACCGCTTGATGTCCTTAACGGCTACGTCGTTCAGATAGCCGTTGATTACGGCATAAACGATGGCAACCTGACATCCTACACGAATGGGAGAGTTCCGTCCCTGCTTCAAAACCTCAACGATACGTTCGCCGAGGGCCAGACGAGCCTTGGTGTCCGCATCCAGATCGCTTCCGAACTGGGCAAAGGACTGGAGCTCGCGGTACTGGGAGTAGAGAAGCTTCAGCTCACCGGAAACCTTCTTCATGGCCTTCAGCTGAGCCGAGCCGCCTACACGGCTAACGGAGATACCGGGGTTAATGGCGGGCATAATACCGGCGTGGAACAGCTCCGTTTCAAGGAAGATCTGACCGTCGGTAATGGAAATTACGTTGGTGGGAATGTAGGCAGATACGTCACCCGCCTGCGTTTCAATAATGGGAAGGGCCGTAATCGAGCCTCCGCCGTACTCGGGCGCCACGCAAGCGGCGCGCTCCAAAAGACGGGAGTGGAGGTAGAATACGTCGCCGGGGTAAGCCTCGCGTCCCGGAGGGCGGCGAATCAGAAGGGACAGCGCACGGTAAGCGACCGCGTGCTTGGAAAGGTCATCGTAGATGATCAGCACGTCCTTACCCTGCTCGCGGAAATACTCCGCCATGGCACAGCCGGAATAGGGGGCTACGTACTGAAGGGGAGCCGATTCGGACGCCGATGCAGAAACGATGATGGTGTAATCCATCGCTCCGGATTTGGTCAGCTCGTTTGCCAGCTGTACCACGGACGTATTTTTCTGTCCGATGGCAACGTAAATACAAATAACGTCCGAGTTCTTCTGGTTAATGATAGTGTCAATGGCAATCTCTGTTTTACCGGTCTGACGGTCACCGATGATCAGCTCACGCTGACCGCGACCGATGGGAATCATACTGTCAATGGCCTTGATACCGGTCTGCAGAGGAACGGAAACGCTCTTTCTCTCAATGATGCCGGGCGCCTCGGATTCAATGGGGCGAGTCGCCGTGGTTTCAATGGGACCTTTGCCGTCAATGGGCTGACCCAGCGCATCCACAACGCGACCGAGAAGCGCCTCACCAACGGGCACGGAAAGAACCCGTCCGGTTCTCTTTACCGTAGATCCCTCGCGGATGCCGTTGCTATCTGAGAGCAGGGCAACGGAAACGGTTTCACTTTCCAGATTCTGGGCCATACCAAAGGAGCCGTCCTCAAACTCAAGGAGCTCGTTTGCCATGCAGGCACGCAAGCCGTACACACGGGCAATGCCGTCACCTACCAGAATAACCGTTCCGGTCTCCCGCATCTCAATGCGGGATTTGTAGGTCTTAATTTGTTCTTTTATGATGTTACTGATTTCTTCGGGTCTTCCGATCATCGGCTGATCACATCCTTTACTTCATTCAAATGGTGGCGCACACTGCCGTCCAGAATCCGTCCATCCACCTCCACGATCACACCGCCAAGCAAGGCGGGATCAAGGGAGAATTCCATGGCAACGGAGCTGCGGCACAGACCCTCCAGCTTTTTGCCAAGAGCCGTTTTCTCGTTCTCGGTCAAGGGAACCGTGGTGGTTACCTTTGCGTGAGCAACGTGCTCGGATGCGGCCAAAAGCTGACGGTATTCCTCCACCGATTCCCGGAATCCGCCGATCCGTCCACGCTCCGTCAGGAGCTGAAGGTAGGAAATCACGTCCTCGGGAAGGGAAGAAAACGCCTGCTCAATGGCGCTCAAACGCTCGTCGATGGAAACGCTGGGGGAGGAGAGAAATTCAATGTATTCCGGATTTTCATCAAAAACGGCCGCAACGGTATCAAGTGCACCGTTTATTTCATGCTTGGTGTCCTTTTCGCAGGCCAGCATAAAAAGCGCGGTTCCGTATTCCTTACTGATCTCCGCCATATTCGTCACCTATCTTTTCAATAAAGGAGTCGATCAGTACACGGTGATCGTCTTCGTTGATCTCGCGCTCCAGCATTTTTTCTGCCAAAGCCGCCGATACGTCCACGATCTCCCGCTTGATTCCCTCGGTGGCCTTTTTGCGTTCCAGCTCTGCCTCGGATTCCGCGCGGCGCAGAATGCCGGCTGCCTTCTGGTCGGCGCTTTCCACGATCTGTGCGGCACGGCGCTCGGCCAATTCGGTTGCGTTCTTTACGATCGCGTCCGCCTCTGCCTTGGCACCGGCACGCTTTTCCTCCCATTCGGCACGGCTGTCAAGGGCGGCACGCTCGGCCTCGGCGGCCGCCGCGTACTGGGCGTCAATGGTAGCCTGCCGTTCAGCGATCAGCTTTTTAACAGGGCCAAACAGAAACTTTTTAACGATAAGGTAGATCAGAACCAGGTTAGCGAGAGAAATCAGGATATTCCAAAGGTTACCTCCAATAATTTCTAACGTTTGCATAAGCTTATCTCCAACCAGGGATTGGTCTTACATAAGGCCGATGGCGTTCTTAAGAATGTTTACCATAGTGTTGGGGGCAACAAAGATCAAGAGGATGGCAATAACCAGCGAGTAAATACCGGTGGTCTCCGAGATCGCACAACCCATGATCATCGTGGAAGTAACAGCACCCTTGCTCTCGGGCTGACGGCCGATGGCTTCACAAGCCTTGGAAACGGCATTACCTTCACCAATACCGGGGCCGATTGCACCGATACCCATACAAATACCTGCGCCAAGAGCACAACAACCAAGAATAATACCAATTGCGAGTTCCATAATAAATACCTCCAAAATAGAATGTTTATTTTAATTTTTAATTTGCGCTAACTTTTTATCTGCCTTTTTCCGCTTTCTCTCCTCGTACAGATCCTGCGGGAAACCGCCGGAAATGTTCAGCATGGTCAGCATCGCGAAAATGTACGCCTGCATGCATCCGCTGAAGATGTCGAAGTACAGGGAAAGAATGGCGGGAATACCGACGCGAAGCAGGGGAATATCCCCAAGGAAGCCGGGAAGCCATCCAAGAAGCAGAGAGGACAGCCCGCCCAAGGCCGATGCGATCAGCACGGCAATAACCGAGCCGGAGAGCACGTTTCCGTAATGACGGAAGGTCATGGAAACGGGCGTGGCAACCTCACCGAGAATGTTCAGGGGGAGCATAACGGGAATGGGCTCAAGGAAGCCCTTCAGATAGTTGCCAAGACCGCCCTTCAGCTTGAAGTAGGTGATCAGAGCAAAGACCAGAATCGCCCAACCGGCAATGATATTCACGTCCGAGGTGGGCGGGAACAGACCCAGCAGGGAGCTAAGGCTGGAAAGCGCGGAGATGGCTAAAATCGCCGTAATAAAGGGAGCAAATCCGGCAAAGAACTCGCCCATGCTCTCCCGGGTCATGCTATCCAGCTTTTCTACCACCCATTCCGCCAGAAGCTGGCGCTTGGTGGGCACTCCGGCACGAATGCCGTGGGTCATATACAGACATAAGCCAAGGACGGCAATTACCACAAACAGCGAGTTGACCTGTGCTTCCGTAATGGGCCAATCCTGAAGGGGCATAGGGATCGTAAAGTAGATCAGCGCACCGGTAATGGAGATGCCCTCCGACGGCGGTGAGAACAGGATCTTCAGTACAAGCCCCGCAACAAAGGGAAGAATGATAAGACAGAGATAGAGAATATCCACCACCCGAAAGCGGCGAGAATCATCCTTCATGATCGGACTCCTCCTTTTCATTCATTTTTTTGTCAAACCAAGGACGGAACGCAATGGCGATCCGAGGGAACAGCAGGGGAATCAGCGTGGTAAGATAGTTAAAGCAGGGAACCGTAACACCGATTACCGCCACCACAAACAAAAACAGCATCCGAAGCGTCCGGGAGTGGCTGAGCACCTGCTTTGCATCCTTCGCCTCGTCCTTTTCCAGCGCCCGCTGAACGGAAATTCCCATCCAGAAGAAGTTGAATCCGGCCGCCGAAGCGCCTAGCAAATTTCCGGTCAGAACCTTGTAGTCCCACCGCCCGATCACTAAAAAGACAGCCTGCATCCAAGCGCTGAAAATCAGTAACCACGAGACGATATATACGGTTTCTTTTATCACCGTACGGTCAATTTTTTTCATAACTCTATCCTTTACCCGGACGGCAAAAACAGCCTGTCCGAAAAATATCACTATCAATCATTATACATTATTTCCGTTCATTTGTCTACTCTTTATAGAGAAAATATCCCAAAAAAGAGCCTTTCAGCATATTGACGAAAAAGGCCACCACCCCCTGAAGAAATAGCCGGGAAACACCGTTTGCACGGAAAAATTGCAATATCTTGACTTAACGGTACAAAGCAGGTATAATAAAAGAAAAAACATAACGGAGGCATTCTATGAAAAACAGAAGCGAAATCCGCATCCGAGATCCCTTCATCCTGACTGACAAGGAGCAGGGATGCTATTATATGTACGGAACTACCGATCTGGAGACCGGCTCTCTCGCCGCACGCCGTACCTTCTCGGTGTATAAAAGCACCGACCTCGAAACCTTTGAGGAGCCTAAGGTGGTCGTAGATGGAGAAAAGCTTGGCTTCTGGGGTACTCACGACTATTGGGCCCCTGAGGTGCATCAATACAACGGAAAATACTACCTGTTCGGCAGCGTGAATGCCGAAGGCAAGTGCCGCGCCACCCAGATTTTTGTTTGCGATACCCCCGACGGAGAATTTGTCCCCCTGTCCGACGAGGCAAGAACCCCCACCGATTGGGTCTGCCTGGACGGCACCTTTTATGAGGAGGATGGCATCCCCTATATGGTATTTTCCCGGGAATGGATTCAGGTCAAGGACGGCGAAATGTGGGCCATGCCCCTCAGTCAGGACCTGACACACCCCGTCGGCGCGCCCTTTAAGCTGTTCAGTGCCTCGGAGAACCCGGACGTCAAGCCCTTTGGAGGCATTGAAGGCGCCTATATTACCGATGGCCCCTTCATGTATCGGGAGGACGGTAAGCTGAAAATGCTCTGGTCCAGCTTTGCCGGCGAGCAGTATTTGGTCTTAACGGCAGAAAGCGACTCCATCCATGGCAAATGGACCCATCTCGGTAGTCGCTACGACTTCTCCGGCGGCCACGCCATGCTCTTCACGGACCTTTCCGGTAACCGCAAAATCGCCCTCCATAGCCCCAACACCGCCAACGACGAACGCGCCTACTTCTACGACTTCTAAATAAAAGCAGGGGGCCTTTCTTTGCCAAAAGAAAGACCCCCTGCACCCCCAAAGAAAGAAATCAAAAAACAGTTTAGTTTTTGGTGGCGCTTTTCAGCTATCCAAGACAACAAAAGAAAGCGAGAGAAATCTTTCGCTTTTTTTGTTGCTTATTCTGATTTGCCGTGGTTATAGTGAATCGTTGCATTGATGAGGTGGGAGTTGTCGACATCAATTGCAATTTTGTTCCACTACTCCTCGGTTCCGCCATAATACACGTCGGTCAATCCGGAGCAACCATAGAATGCGCGACCTCCAATTGTAGTAACAGAGTCAGGAATTACAAGGATTGTCAAATTCTTACAAGAGTAGAAGACACGAGATCCAATTGCATCACACATGGACTAAGAACGACGTTGGTAATATTAGAGCTACTTTCGAACGCCTTTGCACCCACAGCGGTGACGTAAAGACCCTGATAGAGGTCTGCGTAGATCTCAGTTTCGGTGCGGGTGCCGTTTACCCTTTGCAAGGCAAAACGGGTGATTTAAGAAACGTAATCTATTTTTGTCCATTCCGTGCAAATTGGCGCGGAATATTTGTTTTATGTGCCAAAAAGGAAAAATTCCCTTTACCTTTCGTGGGTTTTGTGGTATAATAATCAACTAGGGCTTTGCTATCGGAAAGGGGGATTTTGCATGAATAAACTGCTCTTGGTGGACGGGCATAATCTCCTGTTTCAGATGTTTTTCGGTATGCCGAACCGTATTTTAAACGAGGATGGCAAGGACATCCGGGGGACGCTTGGATTTGTGGGTGCCCTGCTTAAAATCATCCACATGACGCGCCCCACCCACGTGGCGGTTTTCTTTGACGGGGAGTGCAAAAACGAGCGCAAGGAGCTGGATGCTGCATACAAGGCCAACCGCCCCGACTACAGTCAAGTGCCGGAGGAGGAGAATCCCTTCTCCCAGCTTCCCGATATTTACGCGGCCTTGAGCTACATGGGAATTGCCTACGCGGAAACCTGCGATTGTGAGACCGACGACTGGATGGCCGCCTATGCCCTTCAGTACAGCACGGAGCATGAGGTGGTAATTTCCTCCTTTGACAGCGACTTTTTCCAGCTGATCACCGACCGCGTGTCCATCCTTCGCTACCGTGGTGACAACACGGTTTTGTGCACTCCGGATTACATACGGAACAAGCTGGGCATCGAGCCTTGCCGCTATGCAGATTACAAGTCGCTCACCGGCGATTCCGCCGATAACATCAAGGGCGCCAAGGGAATCGGCCCTAAGACGGCCGCCGCGCTGATCAACCGCTTTGGCACGCTGGAAAACGTGCTTGCCTCGGCGGAAGCCATTGAAAAGCCGTCGATCCGCGCATCTCTGCTTGAGTCCGGCGATCGACTCCGTCTGAACGAAAAAATGATTCGGCTGGATGCTCACGCCGCCCTCCCCATGCCGCTAGAGGCGCTGCTCTATCACCCAAACGGCCTTACCACCGGTCAGGTGCTGTACGGCATCGGTCTTCGCCGTTTTTAACCCGTATACTTACCCATACGTGGGATACCATATAAGAAAAGAGGAACGTTATGTTTGAAGCTGTTTTGCGGGACATTCAAAGCTATGACCGCATCATTATTCACCGCCATAGCAAGCCCGACGGAGACGCTATCGGCTCTCAGGTGGGATTGAAGGCAATCATTAAAGAAAATTTCCCGGAGAAAGAGGTCTATGCCGTGGGTGATCCCGCCGGACGGTATGCCTTCGTTGAGGGCTCCACTCCGGACACCGTTACGGACGAGCAGTACGAGGGCGCGTTGGCCATTATTCTGGACACGGGTGCCGCGGCGCTGATCAGCGACGGTCGTTATCGTCTGGCCGCCCGCACCGCACGGATGGATCATCACATTTTTTGTGAGAAGATTGCCGATACGGAGATTATTGAAACCGCCTATGAGAGCTGCTGCGGCCTGGTTGCCGACTTCGCACGGGAAAGCGGCCTGCGCTTGACCTCAGCCGCCGCCAAAGCGCTGTACACCGGCATGGTTACTGACTCCGGACGCTTCCGTTACGATTCCACCTCCTCTCACACCTTTACGGTGGCTTCCTATCTGATGGAGCATTCCTTCGATACTACCGATATCTATCGCAATCTGTACGCCGACGATTTTGAAAACGTGCGTCTCCGTGCCCGCTTCATCCTGAAGATCCAGCTGGCCGAGCACCGCGTAGCATACATCTATACCACAAAGGAAGAGGTTGAGGAATCCGGCGCGGATATCTTTGCTATTTCCCGTGGCATGGTAGGCACCATGTCCGATCTTCGAGGCGTGGATATTTGGGTCAACTTTACTGAAACCGAGGAGGGCGTTTTGTGCGAATTGCGCTCCTCCCGCTTCAACATCAATCCCATCGCCGTAAAATACGGTGGCGGTGGACACGCTAAGGCCAGCGGTGCAACGGTAAAGGATAAAGAGACTGCCATGCAGATGCTTGCCGATCTTCAGAACATGGTTAAGGAGGCCGACCAATGAAAGACGAAATGAAAATTATCCTTGATAAAATCGAGGAATATAACCGCATCATCCTCTTCCGCCACTTCCGTCCGGACGGTGACGCCGTAGGCTCCACCAAGGGTCTTCGGGAGATTCTTCGCTTGACGTATCCCGAGAAGGAGATCCTTCTGATCAACGATGACCAGTCCGATTATCTGCAGTTCCTCGGCGGCGAGGACGAGCCCATCCCGGACGAGGCCTACGCCGATGCACTTGGCATCGTGCTGGATACTGCAACCCCCGACCGGATCTCAAACAAGAAGTTTGCTCTTTGCCGGGAGCTGATCAAGTTCGACCATCACATCAACGTCAATGCCTACGGCAATTATGCCTGGGTCGAGGAAGAGAAGTCCTCCACCTGTGAAATGGTGGTGGAGTTCTATCTTGCCTTCCGCGACCGCCTGAAGATCAATTCTGCGGCGGCAACCTACCTTTATACCGGCATGGTTACTGATTCCGGCCGCTTCCGCTTCCGTTCGGTCAGCGGAGATACCATGCGCTGTGCCGGCGCCCTTTTGGACGTGGGAATTGATACCGACATTCTTTATGCGCACCTCTATCTGCAGGACTTCTCCGACCTTAAGTTCAAGGCGGAGGTCTATAAAAAGATGAAGATCACGGAAAACGGCGTTGCTTATTTCTACGTAACGGAGGCAATGCAGAAAAAGCTTAACCTTACAAGCGAGCAAGCGTCGGCGGCGGTTTCCTATCTGGATTCTATTAAGGGAAGCCTGATCTGGATCGCCTTTATCGAAAATGGTGACGGAAGCACCCGCGTACGCCTCCGTTCCCGCTTTGTTACCATCAATAAGCTGGCAGAAAAGTACCGCGGCGGCGGTCACGACTGTGCCAGCGGTGCTACCGTTTATAACCGCAAGGAGGCAAACGCCTTGATCAAGGAAGCGGATGCTATCCTGAAGGAATACAAGGAAACCCACGAGGACTGGCTATGAAAATTTTAATCGTAAACGACGACGGTATCCACGCGCCCGGTATTATGTACTTGACCAAATGGGCTCAAAAGCTTGGTGACGTTACCGTGATTGCCCCAAAGCGGGAGCAGAGCGGCAAGAGCCACAGCATCAACATTGTGGATTCCTTTGAGATCAAAACGGTGGATTTCCTGCCTGGCGTCAAGGCCTACCGCGTGGACTCCAGTCCCTCCGATTGCAGCCGTTTCGGCATTCTGGGCCTCAAGCAGGAGTACGATCTGGTTCTCTCCGGCATCAACAACGGCTACAATATGGGTCGCGACATCGTGTACTCCGGTACCGTGGGCGCTATTTTCGAGGCCTGTAGCCTCGGCGCCAAGCGCGCCATTGCGGTCTCCACCTGCCCCTCCAATCTGGACCAAGCCATCGAGCAGATGGATCGCGTATACGATTTCATCCTGAAAAACGATCTCTTTTCCTATAACCCTCTGTATAACGTGAATATCTCTCCCGAGTCGGAGCAGATCTACATCACCCGGCAGGGCGGGGCATACTACCTGGACGATTTTGTCAACCAGGGCGGAGATCTTTATAAGCAGTGCGGAAAAATGGTGTTCAACGATAAAAACGATTATTCCTTGGATACCGATGCCGTTCTTCACGGCCACATCTCCATTTCTCCCCTCACCGTGGAGCGGACCAACGTGGACGTGTTCCGTCGGCTTTCCGAACAACTGAATCCGTAAATAAAAAACTGCCGAGCAAATGCCGTGGCTTCTTAAGGACAGTTTCTGAGAATTAAGAACTACGAGCATTGCGAAGGCGAAGAAAGATACGAGAACATTTCGGTGTTTCTCGTATTTTTCTTTTTTGCACATTTGCAGATTTTCCGTCTTTATAGTACA
>JAGARU010000125.1 GCA_017622085.1 Clostridia bacterium
CGGGGCGGCGGAGGGCGCGACCGCGTCAGCCGCTGTATAGGCAACTGCAGTGATCCGTCCCTCGCCGTTCCCCAAAAGAACCCGGGTGGCCGGCGCATCCTCGCGGAAGATTCCGCCTAAGATCCAGCGGATAAAGCTGCCCGGCCGGTCAAAGAACCAGTGCTCGTTTGCATAACCCGTCTCCGCGCGGCAGGCGTCCAAAAGCTCCGCCGGCTTGTCGGAGGTGGCCGTCACGATCAGCTTGGCACGGGCGCGGGTCATGGCCACGTAGAGCACCCGCATATTCTCCAAGCGCTCTGCATCCAAGGTGCTCCGGATGGCGCACATACGGTGCACGGTGTTGACCCGCGCCACACCCTCCGCACCCAAAAGCTTAGCCGTCAAGCCCAGCTCCGGGTCGTAAACCACGGGCTCCCGCACCACTGTCTCGTTAAAGGCGCGGGCGGTGTCGGACAGGAAGCATACCGTAAACTCCATGCCCTTGGATTTGTGTATAGTGGTAACCGTAACCGAGTCCGCGCCCTCGGAGGAGGCGCTTTGCACCTCCTGATCCCGAATGGAGTCCACGTACTCAAGAAAACGGTAAAGTCCCTTGTAGGAACTGCTCTCAAAGACCCGGGCATAGTGGTACAAACGGAGCAGATTGCGCCGCTCCGTCCGTCCGGCGTCGGGCAAAAGCCCCGTATCCTCGTAGAGATAGCGGATCAGCCGCTCGGAGCTCTCACCCCGTGCCAGCTCCCGATAACGGGCCAGCCGAGAAAGAAAGGCCTGCACCTTTCCCTCAAGCTCACCCTCGCAGGCGCACAGGGCGTCGTACAGCGAGTACGCCCCCGATGCGGCGCGGCGAATGCGGATCAGCTCGTCCATGGAAAAGCCGAAAATCGGCGAGCAAAGCGCACCGGCCAAATACGTATCCCGCAAGGGGTTGTCAATTGCGTTCAGTAAGCACAGAACCAAAAGGATCTCCGGCTGCTCAAAGAACGGCTCGCTCTCCTCCGACCGAACGGGAATGCCCTCCTCCCCAAGAAGCCGGATCAGCTCCGGCGCCAGATGCTTGGGCGAGCGGCAAAGCACCGCGAAATCCCGGGGACGGTAGGGTGTGCCGTCGGGCTTTTTCTCCTCATCCATCATGCGTCGGATCTCCGCGGAAATAAACCGCGCCTCCTCCGCGCATTCGGCGTCCTCATCTTCGTCTTCCCGCTTCTCGAAGAGACATACGTCCACGGGCAATTGATCCGTGCCGCCCACCTTTGAGAACTTCAGCTCGTCCGCCGCCTCAAAGGGCACGCCGCCGGTACTGCCGAACAGGAATCGGGAAATGGCATTGGAAAAATCAATCACCGATCGGTCACAGCGGAAGTTATCGGACATAAACACGCAAAGCCCCGGGTAACGGGTGGGATCCATACCCTCCTCGTAGTTGGGGAATCGGGCACGGTACGCGGCAAACACCGCCGAGTCCGCGCCGCGGAAGCGGTAGATGCTCTGCTTGATGTCGCCCACCATAAATCGGTTGTGCCCGTTGCCGATGGCGCAAAAGATGGCGTCCTGCAGCTCGTTTGTGTCCTGATACTCGTCCACGTAGATCTCCCGGTAGCGGGCGCCCACCTCACGAGCGAGGGGCGTGGGCTTACCGTCCGCACCCACCAAAAGGCGGTAGGTGTACCGCTCCAGATCGCTGTAGTCGCACACACCCATGCTCCGCTTCCAGCTGCCGAAATCCCGGTCAAAGGCGGATAAAATGCGGTAAATGCCCAAATTCAGCTCCGCCATGCGCCGAGCCGCCGAGCGGATGGCCGCAGGAGTCGCGGCGGTGTAGTCCTTTTGCAGTTTTTTTATAAAATCCTTGTACTTGTTCCGTTGCGCCACGAAAAAGTCCGACCGATCGGTCTTTTCAGCGGCGGCGACGGTGCCAAGGGAGGTAAATTTCACGTTGTTGATGGCCTCCGCCAAGGACGCATAGTCCTCCGATGCCTCAAGGGTTGCAAGGCAGCGCAGGTCGTCTAAGAAGGCCGGCCGATACTTGCGGTCAAAGGGCTCGTGCCCGGCAAAATAGTCCGCCGCATCGGAAAATACCCGTCGGTAGTAGGCCGCAAAGCGGCGTACCGTGCGGGCAAGCACCTGCCCGTGGGCTGTGCGGAGGAAGTCCGCCTCCTCCAAGGCGTCACTCTGGCGCAAAATGTGCTCCACCCCGTCGGGATAGGCCAGCATTTCGTCATAAAGGCGCAAAAGCACGTCCGAGAAGGCATCCTCGTTCTTGATCTGGGAGAGGCAGTCTGCCACGGCGGCAAAGGAAAAGTCCAGCGTGTCGGGGTCAGCCTCGTAAAAGTCCTCTAAGGTGCGGCGCATCTGTTGCTGACGAAGCATGCGGATCTCGCCCTCGTCGCCCACACGGAAATCGGAGGGCAGTCCCAGCGCTTGGAAATTGGGCTTCAGCACCCGCATACAAAAGCTGTGGATAGTGGAAACGTCTGCCGAGCGCACCTTCAAAAGCTGGGCGGCCAGATGGCGGTTGTTCGGCTCCTCGGCCAGACGCGCCGAAAGCTTTTCCGACAGCTTGGATACCAGATCCGAGGCGGAATCCTTGGTGAAGGTCACCACCAGAAGATCTGTTACGGAGCAGGGATTCACGGGGTCGGTGATGCGCCTCATAATGCGCTCAATCAGCGTCGCAGTTTTGCCCGATCCGGCCGCCGCCGATACCAGCAAATTGCAATGATCCAGTTCAATTGCGGCCTTCTGCGCCGCCGTCGGTTCAAAAGCCATAAAAGCCTCCTGTCTTAAAA
This sequence comes from Clostridia bacterium, assembly GCA_017622085.1. GTDB lineage: Bacteria > Bacillota > Clostridia > Oscillospirales > CAG-272 > RGIG8715. The sequence continues at coordinate 2,787 of JAGARU010000125.1, forward strand.
TTTTGAAAAGATGCCGGGAAGGCGCCTGCAAGCAAGTTCGCCACTTGTCCACACGTCAGCGCACACGCTCCCCCGAGGGTGACGGCACCCAAGTTTAATTTTTGGTCAAGCTTTTTTTTAAAAAGCTTGCGCGCTGGAGCCGCGGAGGCTCCTCGCTCGCCGCAGCGAGCGAAAGCCCCTTACACGGCATTTCTTTTTTGCAAAGCTTTTTTCTTTGTGCCTACGGTCTCAAAGAAAAAAGCGTCTAACAAATAGTACATCCGCCACGGCTACCGCTGAAGGGAGCGCTCCATCAAGCCTTCCCCAGCGGAGAAGGGGGACCACGGTAGTGGTGGATGAGGAGATCATTCTCTGCAC
>JAGARU010000126.1 GCA_017622085.1 Clostridia bacterium
AGGATCAATCGGTAGGTACCGGCGGCGCCGATCCGCACCGTAAATCCCGCGCTGCTGCCCTTGGGCATCATGAGGTAGGCGGCCGTGCCGTTGGTGACCTCAGCGGGCAGAGCGGTGTGGGAGAAGGGATTCTCCTGCCATGCGGGGGCGGGAGAGAAGGATACCTGATTGAACTCCACGGTATAGCTTCCCGCATCTCCAGTAAACTCACCGTTTACGTCCACCAAAACTGCCTCGCTCTCACCAAAGCTGTTGCGGGTCTGTACCCAGATCTGATCCAGAGAGGCCAGATAAGAGTAATCCACGCCCTCGGAAATATGGTAGTAGAGCCACTCGGCCCCTTCAAAGCTCTCGCTTTCGGAAATGCGGTACTCCATTGGGTTACCGTCCAGTGCGAGCAGCAGGCGGTTGCTCGTGTCGGAGACCACCGCGGGCTTAGCGGGCGCGGTACCCTTCAGGCTCTTGAGAGCATATATCTGCTTTTGCACGTGGTCGTACATCTCAAAGCCCAGCTCCTCACAGGGCTCAAAGTGACCGCTGTGATACAGACCCAGACCCTCTTGGGGCTGCTCCATCCACGCGAGGGGATAATTGAAGCGGTTCACGATCACCACATCGGGACGGATGGCGTACACGGGCTCCAGGGTACGCTCCAAGGGGGTCTTGCCGCCGATCAGATTGTTCATAGCATCCCAGTTCGATCCGTCGGAGTTCCAACCGCCGTGAACCGAGACAGAGGAGCACATAACTTCGGGCTTACCGTCCTTGCCGACAGTATAGATGGGCGCATAGCTGCCCTCGGTCTCCCCCTTCTTGTTCTCCACGAACAGGAACATATTGCGCTTGTCGGAAATGGCCCAGCCGCCTGTTTCCTTATCGAAAACGCCGTATCTGTCCAGGTATCCGTTGCAGAAGCGGATATCCATGCGGTCATCCACGTCCTCGGGAGGACGGTTACCCCAATCGTCGAATACGGCCCAATCACAGAAAACCAAAACCAGAGGCTTGCTCTCCTCCGCCATGCGGTAGACCTGCTCGGGATACTCGCTCTGAAGCTGGTAGATCTTTTCCAGGATCTCCTCCAGTGCCTCGAAATCGGTTCCGAAGAGTCTGGGGGCGATCACCACCTGCGGGACATTGGGATACCCCTCGGCGGTCATATCCTTGGCGGCCTGCAAGAGAACCTTGGTATTGTTGATAAGACCTCTCATGTAACGTTGGAAATCCTCGCCTGTCTCCCGCGCGTTGTAATTGGTGATATCCACCACCACGGCATCAAAGCCGGCAGCTCCCAGCCAGTACAGGTGCTGCTTGGCCACCGTAGGGTCGATCTGATCGTAGGTGCCCAGAAGAGGGGTAGCCGAGCGGAAAATGCCGCCCTGCGTCACCAGACCGGGGGACTGCTGATACAGAGGATCCCAACCGTGATCGGGTCGGCTGTTGACAGAAGAACCGTGATCCACGTCGTACCACGCCAGCACATCAGGCTTCCAAAGGATCTCTCCGGGGGTCTCATCGCCGTTGTCGGTTTCTTCGTCGGTCTCATCGCCGTTGTCGGTTTCTTCGTCGGTCTCCCCGCTCGTTTCAGTGGCGGTATCGGATTCCTCAGACTCTACGTCGGGATCGGTCACAGGAGCGGTGGGTTCTTCTACCACGTCGGATGTGACGTCATCGGATCCCTCCGTACCATCCGTTCCGCCCGGCGTCTGACGGCAAGCAACAAAAGCGGTCACGAGCAAAAGAGCTGCCAGACAAAGCAGCAGGTACCTGTTGAATAATGGTCTCATGTCTTTTCTCCTTGCTTTTTATTTTCGTAAAGCTCCAAGCGCGGAACGGTTTGGGATATTCGTTTTTGACGGAACCACACACATCCCACCCGTCGTTTGTCGATTGTGACGAATATCCAACGATTTTTTCACGGGTTTTGGAGCTTTGCTATAAACATTATACGGCGAATTCTCCGTCAAGGAAAGGACAAAATCTGTCAATCGCATGGACAAAACGGATAATCTTCCCGTTTGTTCTTGCTTTTTTTTAATAGATGTGCTACAATTAAAATGACCTAATTATGTGCATTCATCCAAAAAAAGGGAGGTGACGCTGTGTCCAAGGTCAAGTTCGCGGGACGTATTCACACACCGATTCAAATCTATCATTTGCATTCTCACCCCTATTGGGAGGTGGTGTGCTATACCCAGGGCATAGGCACGGTGGAGATCGACGGAAATATTGTCAGCTTTGAAACGGGCGATATTTTTTTCCTTCCGCCCGGCAGCATTCATTCCGACCACGCCGACGACGGCTTCAAGAATATTCACTACGAATTTGAGGACGTCTCCTTCCCTTACCACACGTGGATCAAGATTCGAGACACCGACTCAGGGGATTTCCTGTCGGTGATCACCAGGCTCTACAACGAATACCAGCTGAAGCGCAAGAATTACGCCGAGATCGTGGACAGTTTGCACGACGTGCTGTTACACTATCTCATAGCATTTTCTGATCAGGCTCCCCATCATCCTTGTGTAGAAACAGCCATCAACCAAATCGTTACAAACTTCTCAGACCCTTTTTACGACTTGAGTCAAATAATGACTCACATTCATATGAACCCCGATTATTTCCGTAAGCTGTTCAAGAAAGAAATGGGGATATCCCCCTTAAAATACCTCACACAAATCCGAATTTCTCATGCCAAACGTCTTCTGCGCCTTAAACATCGGTCAGGCATGTCCATTCAAGAAATCTCATGGCTTTCAGGCTTTCAGGACAGCCTATATTTCTCCCGCGTGTTTAAAAAAGTTACCGGCGTACCACCGCAGGATTGGGAATGAATTTTTTTAGGGTTAAATCTTATACCTAATGCTAGTTCTAAAAAAAAGAAAGAAAAGTTTTATATTTCTTTGAAATTTTATCTTTTTTAAGTGGATTGTATCAGAAAAATCCGCCCCCGTCAAGGGGGAAAAAGTATCGCTGAAAATTCATAGAGCCGATTTGGTTGACAGAAAAACTGTCTTTCAAATCGGCTCTTTTTTCATGACATGACTGCAATACTTTTTCCTTTTCCCTTGACGGCTTCGGTGGGTTCTGATGGTATGTTGGTGTAAATAGAGAATGAAAAGAAAATGTTTGGACAATTTGGGCTAAAGTTTTGCCTTATACAAGATTTTTTGGAAATGGTTGGGATTAAGTTTCACTTTATACTAAAAGTTTCTGAAAGTGTTGGGGAAAACTTTCTTACATTTCATTTTACGATCTGCTATAATAGGGGCACATAGAAAATCGTATAGCAGTGACAAGCCGCGATTTCCGCATAGGGACAGAGGTTGCACCAAAGGCGTAGTACGAATCCATCAGCCGTACTATGCCTTTTTTCTATGCTCAAAAGAAAGGAGAAGAATGACCACATGAGAGCATGAAACCTTGGTTAGCGGAGAAGTCAATCTCCAAACCCTGAATGCGGAACAGAAAGAGTATCTGTGTATTTCCCTGTTCATCCGCAAGATCGTACTCTACAACGACAAAATTGAAATCCACTTTAATACGCCACTACGGAACGGCCCCAACGATGATCGGGGGCTGTTCCTTTTTTGCTGGAGTCGGATATCATCAAAATTGAAATGTTGGCAGGATAAGACTTGAAAATCAGACTGTTCTGCAGTATTATACCTCCATCAAACGCTGGTTTTCGGTTCAATATAGGTTGGTAATTGCTCACCATTACCAACATATGTCGAACACCTCGGCATATGTTGGTTTTTTCTTTGCAATAATAATAGGCGCGCAGCTAGTAATGAGTTGCGCGCCTTTTTATTGATCTTATTTACAGATTAGATCTACTCGTTGATATGACACTTTTGCACCGTCCAACACTTCTTCTACGTAGACAATATCCTCAGGAAATATCCTGTGTAAAGGTGCCTCATAACAAGTATTACATTCAATAAATAAATTTTTATGATTTAAGGCACAATATCATCAGGATTATCTAATCTTTTATTGCGCCTAATGATGGTGTATTTGTTGCACTAATCGTCATATGTCATCCCTCACCCATCATCAATGATTTCAATCTGTGCGGTTTCTTTATTAAACAAGTCAACTAAAACATATATATTTTTTGCTTTAGCATCAATACAGGGCGCCATCCGCATCGGATGGCGCCCTGTTGTATCTTTGTCTTTTGGGAACCTCTAAAAACTCTATTGGCGAGAAAGCCATGAGGGAGTTTTTCGTCAAATGATACAATTTTTTGCGCGCGTAGTGGAGCTACGCGAAGAAAAATCTGTGAAATGTGACGGAAAAATCACCATGGATTTTCCGTCAAGAGAGTTTTTAAAGGTGACCTTTTATTCATCGGATCCTCAATCCGACTCTCGCTTCGTCTCGCGGATCCCTACCCCCATGAACAGGTCGGTGCGTCCGGGATAGGTGTCCCCGCATTCACCGGTGGGGACAAAGGAATACAGTCGGAAATCGTCGTTGTCCTGCAGGGTGATCTGCAGGCATTCACCCGCGCGCAAAACACCTGTTTCCTTGGTGAAATGCTCATAGTACGTATAGTCACCGTCCCCGATCCCCGTCTCGCAGGGGGACAGGGTGCCGCTCACCGACTGATTTCCCGCATGAATGTTGAACACGGCGCATACGCCGCGCTGACCAAAGCGGTTGCGGATCTTGAAGATCCTGTCGGTCAGGGTGGGGTTTTCCGTGAGGCAATCGGCGGTGGGGGTCGCGCTCTCATCGGGGCGAATGATCCTGCCGTCCTCGGTGCAAAGAGGCTTCAGGATCGCGGGATCCGTCCGCCCGATCTTGTCGGACACGTAGATGGGCCCGCCGCTGATGGCGCGGCACAGACTGTTCTTGACGGCCTGCTCGTCGTCCGTCCACCACATATCCCAGTCATTGACGTAGAACTGCCCCTGCAAAAGGCCGTTGTAGGCGCATTGCAGAATGTTCTTGGCGAACCACTCGCGGCTTTCGGGCATGAAGTCGTCGGAGCAACGGCACACCGCGCTGACGCGGTTGAACATACACTCGGAGGGCATTCCCATGCAGTTGATGAGGGCGCCGTCAAAGTGCTTGCCTGCCGCTTGGTCGATCCCTCTCTGGATGGCTCTCGCGCTCGCGCCGATGGGCGCCACGTTCTCGAATCGCGTATGGAAGCCCTGGTTGTCGATCTTGACGAAATCACCGCCCCATGCCTTGATGCGGCTGCAGAGATCGTCGAAGTAGCGGGTAGCCTTCTCCCCGTCGGGAGAAACGATGATCTGCCCGTTCGGAAGGGTGACGGTGTTCTCTCTCTGCCGCTCCGCCTCGCTTCCCGCGGGGTCAAGCCCCGACCAGTAGCCCGTTGTGGGGAACCACACACCGACGGTGGGGATCCCCTCCCGTTTCACGTCCTCGATGGCCGCCTTCATGCCTGCGGGAAACCGCTTGGGATCCCCCGCGAAGGTGCGCATGGTACTGACGTGCATCATGCTGACCATTTTCCCGAACTCGGTATCCGCGGGGATCTCGTTGAGATGGGGCACGTCCGCCCACATATCGTCTATGATGGCAAAGCGGACGGGCACGCCCTTGTTTCGGAATTCCACGGCCTTTTCCACCAGCCCTGCGTGGTTGACGCGGATCTGCATGGAGTCCCACGAGCACCAGCCGAGATAGTTGAACACCTCGGGAACCGTCTTTTCCTCGCGGAGGCGCAGACCGTTATCCAGCAGGCGGCAGACCTCCCTTGCGGCCTCCTTCATGAGTGCCAAGGGATCTGCCCCCTCCAGGCAAAGAAAGGCAAGCTGGCGGTCGCACGCGGTGACGGTATGGCAATTGGAATAGGTGCAGAAACCCACGCCCTCCTCCGCGCCGCAGATCAAGGTCTTGTAGGTTTCGTCGCAGACGGGGAGCCAGTAGGTGTAGGTGTTCCCCCGTCGGATCAGGAGGGCCTGCACCCTTTGGGGCAGCCGGGTCAGAGACTGACCCCAGAAGGGACGGCACCAGAAGGGGGAGTGGTTCTCAATGGCCAGATAATCCGCCGTATCGGGAACGTCTGCCCGATAGGCGAGTCGGTCTCCCCTACCGCTGACGTAACAGGCAAAGCCGCCTTGGAGCTGTACTGTTTCAAATGTAATGCTCTGATTGTCGCTATTCAAGCGCATAGTCATTCCTCCCTTCAAGGCGCGTCAAGAGGTATCCCTCAGACTGTTTCGTAGGTCAGAAGCAGGGACTGCCGCTTCTCGGGGATGGTCAGGGTCAGACCCTCGGCCAGAAGGGTGGTACCCGCCACGGTGAAGCTCTCCCCCGTGTCCTCGTTGGTGAAGACGTAATTCCGTCTGCGGTCGATACCCCCAAGCTCCACGTGTGCCTGCTCGTAGGGGCACATGGCGCGGCGGAAGGCCAGGATGAGGCCGCTGTCATGGGCGCGGTCGTGGTACTGGGAGGCCACCCAGGTGGTATTGATGTCCGAGGGGGGGATGAGGGGGAAGAAGTCCTCGGCGAAGTAGTGGCGCAGGCGGGCGTACTCGCCGAAAAACTTCTTCGCCCAGTCGAAGGGCTCGTTCATGCCCCCTACCCGCCATTCGGGGTCGGCATGCTCCCAGGTGCGTACCGTCATGCCGTTCGTGTAGGCGCTGCGGAAGCTGTAGGTGTCTCCCAGGGTGGGGCCGTAGCCGATGCCTGAGTAGGGATACCACCAGGCCGCCCGCATATTGCTGTTCTGATTGACCTCGGGACAGCAATCCCAGGTGCATTGGTAGTCGCTTCGCCACAGGGGTACCGAGCGGGACAGCATCTCAATGTCGATGCGGTGGCCGCCCCCCGCGCAGTCGTCGATGAGCAGGTGGGGGAAACGCTCCAGCAGAGCATCCCAGAACCGCCAGAGGTTGTTGATGTGATGGATCTCGGTGGCTCCCTTACGCTCACCGTTGGGATCGGCATCCCGATCCGCGCGGTTCCAGGTAGCCAGCGGGTTGAAGTTGAAGTCCTGACGGTAGCAGTCCACCCCCACCTCGGAAATCACCTTGGAGATGCGCTCGATGAGCTGATCGCAAACCTCGTCCTTGCCGATGTCGATCAGCACGTCGTTGTCCTCGGGGCTGCCCGTCCAGAGGTAGTCCGTCCACTCACAGACCGACCGCCGCATCCGCTCAGGCTCGAACCAGAGCTGGAACTTGATGCCCCGCTTATGGAGGAAATCCGTCACGTCACGGTAGCCCTTGGGGTGATAGTATTGACTGACCTCCCACGTGCCCACGTTGCCCCAGTCGGCAGACTGGTTGGCGGTGGTGGTGGAGCGGAGAGGCTCGTACCAGCCCGCGTCCACCCAGCAGTAATCGAAGGCATCCAGCCCGTGGGACAGGATACCCTCCCAGCGCTCCTTCAGCTCTTCGGAGGGGATACCGCCCCAGAAGATGGCGGAGAAGGGACATTGGGTGCCCCTCGCTCCCTTGAAGCGGCCCATGGGGGACACGGCCTCGCGGATGAACCGTCGCCAGAGGTTGTGGGCGTTGACCTGCCCCTCGCGGTAGGGCATGACGGTGGCGGAGGCGGTGCGGAAGGACTCGCCGGGAGCCATGCGGAGGGAGACCTCGGGGAGGCTGTGACGGATGCGGAAATCCGCCTCGCCGCGGTCAAAGTAAGCCTTCCATTGACCCGTCCAGCCCAGGGCGGTCAGCATACCGTTTTGGTGGTCGCCGCCCTCGTTGACCTCAAAGAAGGGGGCGGTACCCATGCCGCTCCGTCCCGCCTGGTTGCAGACCTCCTTGTGATCCCCCGCCCACATACGGTGGGGGGTGACGGTGTGGTCATGATCGTTGATGTTGGCGCCGTCGGAGATGAAGAGGCGGAGTGTTTTGGGCTCCCAGGTGTACTGCTTGTTGCGGCGGGTGCGGGCGGGGTCGGGAGCCATGGGGATGGTCAGATCGCAGTCGCAGAGATCCCCGATCAGCTCGCTCCGATGCTCCGTGGGATTGCGCCAGTAGTTGGTCCAGCGGGTCACGCCAAAGTCCTGTAAAAACTCGGTTACCACCGTCAGCTCCACCCCGTCCGGGAGGGTGTAGATCACGCGGTCGGCCTCGCATCTCACCGTGACCTCCAGCTGATCGAAGGGAGTTCCGCCGTAGGTAAAGGAGAGGGCGGGCACTGCGATGGGGCGCACCGAGGGGGCGCGGCAGGCGCAGATGAAGTCGTTCAGCGGCTCGCAGGAGGGCTGGGTACTGCGGATGCGCTCGTTTTTGCCCGCGTCGTAGCGGTAGTGCATCCCCTCTTCCTCTCCCTTGCCCGCGTAGATGAAGGTGTGCAGGGGATCGCCGTTTTGGTTGGGACGGACGAAAACCACGTCGCCGGGGAGAAGCTCCTCCACTCTATCGATGCGGGTAAAGCCCTGCTCCAGACACCAATCCGTCAGCCAAGGGCCGCTGACGCACTTGCCGTGGATGTAGGGCTGATCCGTAAAACCCGCGCGGTAGAGGATCCAGTCGACCAGACGGTCACAGCTGATGATGCGGGCGTCGTGGTTGAAGGCGGGGTTGATGGGGGCGTGTCCGTAGACGAATTCCTCGTCACGGATGGTATCGCAGATGCACTTGGCGTGATACATCAGAGTGGCGGATACTTCCCCGCCCGCGGCGTAGCGGAGCATGCCCTTGGCGTCGTAGACGGCGCCGCCGTACAGGGCATTTTCGTCGGCAAAGGCTACGGCTTCATCCCATTGGGTAAAGACGGTGAGGGCAGCTCTCCCCTCGGCGGGAGCGGTTCGAACGGTGTAGAGTGACATGGTAAGCTCCTTTCTGAACAGTGGATCATGGTGTGATATAGGAGAGATGAACGTGTTGGTGAAAATTCAAGTGGTTCAAATTTGGGTTTGTCGGTGGGTTGGGGATCTGCATGGGCACGCCGCCTGCAAGGATGGAGCGGTAGGCGAACATACCGGGCAGGAACATATCCATGGCATCCTCACGGCCGCACTCCATGCGCCCCTTGGAGCCGTACATGGTGTACCAGATGGAGTTCTTGTACAGGTTGCCGTGGACCGACTTGACGATGCCGCCGTTTTCCAGCGTGACCATCTCAATACCGAACTGCCCGCTTCGGCGTCCATGTCGTGCTGAATGAACTGGTCAAAATGATCGTAGAAGGTGATATTCAGCCCTGCGGTAGCCTCTCTTTGGGCGTTCAGCGCCTCGGGGCTCTTGTCACAGATGGCCACCACCTCGGCGTGGTCGGCTCGCTTACAGTAGTTGATCATGCTGGTGCCGCGGTAGGCGCCCAGAACTCCGATGCGTACTTTTTTCATGAACGTGGATCCTTTCTGCGTATTTGGATGGAGTATCGGCAGGTATGGGTATCATCCATTTTTTCATCACATAGGAAACTCCTTTTCAAATAATCGTACACTTCCATTATAGCCGAAATGTGTGCTTTTGTCAATATTCCATGCGTATCTAACAATAAACATTTGGTTTTTGATGTGATATAAAAAATATGAGGAGGCGTATCATGCGTACATGGAATTTCTATGCCGCAAAGGAGCTTCACCCGGAGGGCTGGGTACGGCGTCAGCTGGAGATCCAGGCGGAGGAGCTGAGCGGAAATCTGGACAAGGTCTGGCGAGACGTAAGGGACAGCGCGTGGATCGGCGGGACTGCCGAGGGCTGGGAGCGGGTTCCCTACTGGCTGGACGGCTTCATTCCCCTCGCTTATCTGCTGGATAACAAGGACATGATTGCACGAGCCCAAACATATGTGGATGCCATCTTCGCTCAGCAAAAGCCCAGCGGCTGGATCTGCCCCTGCGATGAGGATAAGATCCCCGGATACGACAGCTGGGCGGTACAGCTCATCTCCAAGGTGTTGGTGGTCTACTACGAATGCTCGGGAGACGAGCGTATCCCCGAGGCGCTCTATCGAGTGCTGAAAAACTACTACGAGCTACTGGAGAGCAAGACCATTTCCCTGTTCGGCTGGGGCAAATACCGCTGGTTTGAGAGCTTCATCGCTATCAATTTTATTTGGGAACACTACCGCGAGGACTGGGTGGCAGATCTCGCCAAGATCATCAAAGAGCAAGGCGCGGACTACGCCGCCATGACCGAGCTGTGGAAGACTCCCCTCAACCGTTGGACCTTCGATACCCATATCGTCAACCTCGGTATGATGCTGAAGTATGAGGCGGTCAGCTGTGACGTTCGGGGAGAAGAGTATACCGATATTGCCGAAAAATTGATAACCATACTGAAAGCATACGGAACGGCCCCGACGATGATCGGGGCTGTTCCTTTTTTGTTGGAGTTGGATACCTCCCGCGAGCTACACTACATAAGGATGAATGTGAAGCGGATATCATCAAAATTGAAATGTTGGCGGGATAATGATTGACAATCGGACTGTTCTATGGTATAATACTGGCATCAAACGGTGGTTTTCGGTTCAATATAGGTTGGGAACGGCTCACCTTTGCCAACATATGTCGAACACCTCGGCATATGTTGTTTTTTTCTTTTCAATAAAACAGATAGGCGCGCAGCTCAGATGAGTTGCGCGCCTTTTCTTAGTTTTTCATTCTGTATCTACCTGCTTCGGGCTCTG
>JAGARU010000127.1 GCA_017622085.1 Clostridia bacterium
GCTCAACTACACGCGATACGGAAAATTCGCTCACATCTATGCAGAAGCACCCGAAGAAAAACGCTACGCATGGACGATCTCACAGGTCAAGTGTATTCTCAAAGATGAAATCTACATCGGCAATTCCGTTCACGGCAAGCAGACGAATATCTCCTACAAGAATAAAAAGAAGATACGCAAGCCCCAAGAGGAATGGTTCAGAGTGGAAAATACCCACCCCGCCATCATTTCACGGGACGTATTCGATCAAGTACAGAAGCAGATCGCAAGTCGCCGCAGACAGCAACAGGACGGAACAACGCAGATATTCGCAGGACTGCTCAAATGCGCCGATTGCGGATGGGCTATGAGTTTCGGAACAAACAAGCAGAACAGCAAGCCGTACAGCTACTTCAACTGTACCTCTTACCGTCAGTTCGGCAAGAAACACGCCACTTGTACCGCACACTATATCCGCTACGATACGCTTTACACCTACGTTCACGCAAGGCTGATGTATTGGTGGCAGCAAGCGCAAGCGGATGAAGCAAAGTTGACCGAGAGAATCCTAAAAGCAGGCGACAAGGAGAATGACGCGCAAACAAAAGCCCGTACCGCTTCGCTCACAAGAGCCGAGAAGCGCAAGGAAGAACTTGACCGTCTGTTTTCCAAGCTATACGAAGATTGGGCATCGGAACGTATCACGGAGTACAATTTCAATACGCTGTCAAAGAAGTATCAGACCGAGCAGGAGGAATTGCTTGTGAAGATAGACAAACTGACAGCGGAACTATCTGCTGAACAACAAAGCGTAATCGATGCTGAAAAGTGGATAGCGAGCATTAAGAAATGCGCTCGCCCCACCGAGCTTACCGCCGACTTGCTTAATTCTCTGATTGAGAAGATCGTGATACACGAGGGCAAGGATAGTCAAAACGGTATGAAAGTACAGCCGATTGAAATCTACTACCGCTTTATCGGCAAAATTGATTGAAAAATGGAATATGAGTGTCTATAAATAACAAAATAGGCACTCATATACAAGAAATATCTTTAACTATGTGAGACGGAAACCACCATGCCGGATATTATGCTCCTGCCGGACATCGTCCGGATCCTTGAGGTTACCTTGGAGGAGCTGTATGGCTTAGCGAATAAAACGGAGATGATCAAAAATTACGATCTCCCCTGGGAGGACGACGGCGTGCTCCGCGGCGTGGTCTTTGAGGGTAGACGGCTGGTTCACACCTCGGATCTTGCCGGCGAAGACCGCGTGGTATTTTCTATGGAAGGAGACGCCAGAGACGTATGGTCAGAGTGGGATCTTGAGATCACCGGCAACGTGGGCGGCTCCGCTAAGGCACACCGGGATATGCATATCGGCGGCAGCGTCGCCGGCGGCGCATCCTCCGGCCGTGACATGAGCGTAGGAACCTGCCTATCCGGCGGCGCAAGCTGTGGACGTGATCTGGACGTGGGCGGCGATCTGAGCGGTGGCGTATCGGCGGGCCGCGACGTGGCAGGTGCCGATATTCACGGCTCGGTTTCGGCGGCGCGCGGCATCAGCGCTCATAGCATCCATGCCGGCACCGTCAAGGGAGACGTAAGCTGTGAAACGCTGGAATGCGAGCGGATCGAAGGCAATATCAAGACATCTGAGCCGTAACAAGAAATAAAAAGGAATCCCGACGGATGCTCCGTCGGGATTCTTTTATTCTTGGTTGATGGTTACGGCGATGCCGTTTACCTCCACGCCGCTATCGGCACGGACGAGCACGTACTTGATGCCGTCAATAACCCGTGTTTCCACCAGATCCGTCCGCTCAGGATTGACACGGATGGTCACGTCCGGAGTCTTCACCTCAAATTTCGCCGATCCGATCACGTTGGCCGGGGAAAGCTCAACTCCCACACCAAAGCCCTCATCGTACTTCTCCTCAAAGGTGCTCACTCGTTCCTCCGGCACCCCACAGCTCTTCAGCACGGCAGAAACGGTTTGCTTGGTCACCGTCAGGGGATCGGGATCCTTGCTGGCCTTGTGGTTGTCTACCATTTCACGGAGTTGACCGTAAACGGACTGCACCGCATCGTAGCTGCAGTCCTCCGCCAGGGTCTCCGCCAATACGGATTTAAAGGTCTCGCTCTGTGCCGTTACGGGCATGGGCAGGGGCGCGTGGAACACCGCATCCGCAAAGGCCTCGTGGTTGTCCGCCTTGCTTCTCGTGTAGTACAGTGCGCTGTAAATGTTGGCCATGCGGTCGTCAAAGGAAGGGAACATAAAGCCCAGCTCCGGTGCGGCAAGCACGGAGTCGGAGAAGATGTTGCCTAGCTTCCCCTCGTGGTAAATGTACCCAAGCGCGGACTTGGCCGGCTTCAGGGGGCAGATACTGCAAAGAATGTAGGAGAAGGTCTCCGTGGATTCGCCCTTTTCGCCATCCTTGGAGCGGGAATACATATCGTAGCTGTCATAGGCCAAAAAGATCAGGAAGTTGGCGTCAAAGGAAAGCGTCTTTGCTACCTTTTCGTAAAAGGCGTGCACCGCCTCCTCGTCCTTTAGCGCCGAGGTTCGCAAGGCCGTCAGCAGCTTATGCTCCTCCGACTCCTGCACCTGCTGGGTGGAGAAGGTAACGTTTGTCAGATTGGCGCCCGACGAACCGGACAGGGTCTTGCGCAACAGCGCCAGAATTTCCTCCGTCTCATCCTCCGTCATCAGTCCAAGGGATTGATCAAACTCGGAGATGATCTCATGATTTCTGTTGACACAGCAGCCTCTTACGTGGCTGATTCCGCTTTTATCCGCGCGGAATTGGCGGCGAATTTCCGATATTTCTCTGTTGTTCATTGTGTGACCTCCATTTTGTAAGCCGGCGCGCAAAGCCGAAGGACAAGCAGTCGCCGTGCTCCCTATTTTATCACAAAGGCGGCGGACTTGCAAGCAAAATCCCCACGAAAGGCAGAAAAAACAGACGAGAGAGCCGGGCGGAACCGGATAGCCGCCAAGCTCTCTCATTTTGTTATCGGAACTGCTCCTGCAGCTCGCCAATGGTAAAGGTTGCCTCCGTTTGGGCAAAAAATTCCGACCCGGCAATGACCGTTGCCACGTCGGGCACCGTGGTGCTTCCACCCGGTATGATTCCGTCGGAGGCGTATCCACAGCGGAATTCCACTACGTCACCCGTTTCCGCATCGATCTTGAAATAAAAGCTGTAATTGATCTGCTCCCGGTTTTTCACAAGGTAGAGCCCGTCAATGTACTTGTGGGTGGAAAAATGGTACTGAACCGTCTTCCGATCCACCCATTGTCCATCCACCGCCGAGTAACCGCCCTTATCCACGGAAATTCCGTTTAAAAGACAGGAAAAATAACGGTCTCCCTGCCGGAAGGTGATTATGGTTTCCAGATTGTTCTCCGTCACGACCACGTCGGTGACACCCACCCCAAGCCTGGAGGCCAAAAAACCGGTTCCGTTTTCCGGCGCATCCAGCTGAATCTGAAAGGCGATCACCTCCGTTACCGTAAACACCTCGTCGGGATCGATGGGGAAGTAATCGATCCGCTCCCCGTCGGTGTCGGCTCGCCCGGCCATTCCGGAAAAGAGCCGCGCATAGCCCAACGCTCCGCGCAACGTGCGCCGGTCGGTTACCGTGTCCCGATCGGCCGCCAACAAGGCGCCGTAGTAGTTGATCTTGTGTAAAGAATCGATCTCCGCCGTCTGACCGTATTCCGCCATCATCCAGGCAGGGATGTCCCGATCCCCCATGCCCCGCATTGGGTCGCTTCCGAGGAAGGGAAGCACCGCACCAAGGCAAAGTGCGAGCACAAGGCAGGCCGCCACCGCCACCTGCCAGCGTGCCTTTTTCTTTGCGACGGGGCGGTAGTCCCGCGCCTTGCGTAAAATTTCGTCGTCTAACCCGCCCAAGGCCTCCGCCAGACGGGATGCATAAATCTGCTTGTTCATTCAGGTCTCCTTTCCGAGAAAGCGCTTCAGCTTTCTCCGTACGCGCCAAAGCCGTGCGGATACCGCATTTTCCGTCATGGCAAACGCCGCCGCCAGCTCACTCACCGTTTCCATATAAAAATATCGCCGTACAAACATACTTTCCGTCTCCGGATCCAAGCTCCGCACAAAATCAGAAAGACGTCGGCTGAGCTCCCCATCCTCGACGGAGGCAAAGGGATCGCTCCCGTCCGGAATGGCATCCTCCAGCTCCGACAGGAGTAAGGTATAGCCCTCCCCACGCTTTTGCCGTGTGTTGTGTCGGTATCGGTTGATTCCGATTCGCCGAGCGATCTTGCATACGTAGGCGCAAAGATCCTCGGGACGGTTGGGGGGAATGCTGTTCCATACCGCCAAAAGGCAGTCGTTTGCACACTCCTCCACGTCGCTTTCGTTGTTCAGCGTTTGCCGCAGGATGGAACGGTATAACCGTGCATACCGCTCCGCCACCCGGTCAAGCGCCGCTTCCTCGCCCGCATACAGGGCGTCTACCAGTTGTTTATCATCCATATTGCTCCTTTCCGTGAGTGACCGCGCGCGTCCTCACCTATAAGGTCAACGTTGTAGGGCAAATCTTACGGTAATTAAAAAAAATTCCCGCAGACCGACCGCCTGCGGGAAGATTGTTTAGTTTTTCGCCTGAATCAGCCTATCCATTGCCTCCGCGGCCGTCTTGCCCGCACCCATGGCGAGAATTACGGTTGCCGCACCGGTTACGGCGTCACCGCCGGCGTATACACCGGGCAGGTTGGTGGCACCCGTGTCCTCCTCCACGATAATACCGCCGTGACGGTTTACCGCAAGTCCCTCCGTGGTGGACTTGATTAAGGGATTGGGGCTTGTTCCGATGGACATGATCACACAGTCCACGTCGATTACGAATTCCGAGCCGGAGATTTCTACAGGACGGCGTCTGCCGGAGGCATCGGGCTCGCCCAGCTCCATGCGGATGCAACGGATTCCCGTTACACAGCCGTTCATCGGATCCCGCTTGTCGTCGGGATTCCGATAGCCAAGAATTTCCGTGGGATTGCAAAGCAGGTCAAAGCGGATTCCTTCCTCCTCGGCGTGCTCAACCTCCTCCCGTCTGGCGGGAAGCTCCTCCATGGAACGGCGGTACACAATATGTACCTCCTCCGCACCGAGGCGGAGCGCGGTGCGTGCGGCATCCATCGCCACGTTGCCGCCGCCAACCACCGCTACGCGCTTGGCGCGCAGAATGGGTGTAGTGCTGTCCGTACGATACGCCTTCATCAGATTGCTTCGGGTCAAGAATTCGTTGGCGGAGTAAACGCCCTTCAGCGACTCGCCGGGAATGCCCATAAACCGGGGAAGTCCCGCGCCGCTTCCAACGAAAACAGCCTCATAGCCCATCGCAAAGATCTCGTCAATGGTCAAGGTTTTTCCAATGACCATGTTGGTCTCAATGTCAACCCCCAGCTGCTTCAGGGTGTTTACTTCCTTTTCCACAATGGCTTTGGGAAGACGGAACTCGGGGATGCCGTATACGAGAACACCGCCCGCTACGTGGAGTGCCTCAAATACCGTTACCTTGTAGCCCTTTTTCGCCAGATCGCCGGCACAGGTCAGACCGGAGGGGCCGGAGCCGATGACCGCCACCTTGTGGCCGTTTGACGCAGGCAGGGAAGCCGTCACATCCGCATGGGCGTTGTGCCAGTCCGCCACAAACCGCTCAAGATAGCCGATTCCCACGGGCTCACCCTTCAGACCGCGCACGCATTTGCTCTCGCACTGGGTCTCCTGGGGGCATACCCGTCCGCAAACGGCGGGCAGGCTGGAGGACTTGGAAATGATCTCATACGCGCCCTCAAAGTCGCCCTCCTTGATCCGTCCGATAAACTCGGGAATATGGATCTTGACAGGACAGCCGGACACGCAGGGCATCGTCTTACAGCCAAGGCAACGCATAGCCTCGGAAATCGCCATTTCCTCCGTGTATCCGGTGGCCACCTCAGAAAAATTCCGTGCCCGAACGGCAGGCTCCTGCACGGGCATGGGATTCTTTTTTAAACTCATGTTAGGCATTTTCTGCGCCTTCTTTCTTAAACAGATTGCAGGTTGCTTCATAAGCATGCCGCTCAAAGTCCCGGTACATGGAGCCGCGCTCCATGGCCTCGTCAAAATCAACGGCAAAGCCGTCAAAGTCCGGACCGTCCACACAGGCAAACTTGGTCTCGCCGCCCACGGTCAGCCGGCAACCGCCGCACATACCCGTGCCGTCGATCATGATGGGATTCATGGAGACGGTGGTCTTGATTCCGTAGGGCTTGGTGGTGGCTACCACGAATTTCATCATTACAAGGGGGCCAATGGCAAAGACCTCGTCGTACCCTTCGCCGGCTGCCAAGGCCTCGGCGAGGGGAGCGGTTACTACACCCTGCCGTCCGTAGGAGCCGTCATCGGTCATAACGGTAAGTGTCTTGCTTGCGGCACGGAATTCATCCTCCAGGATCACCAGCTCACGACTGCGGAATCCAATGATGGAATGAACCTCACAGCCCATATCGTGGAGCGCCTCGGCCAAGGGCAGGGCAATGGCACAGCCAACGCCTCCACCGACAATGCATACTTTTTTAAGACCGTCCAGCTTGGAAGCCACGCCAAGAGGGCCCACGAAGTCGGGGATCTCATCTCCCGCCGACAGCTGATTCAAGCGTGCGGTGGTCGCACCGACGATCTGGAAAATGATGGACACCGTTCCGGCCTCACGGTCGTATCCGGCCACCGTCAGGGGAATCCGTTCCCCGTCCTCCGCTGCACGGAGAATAATAAATTGCCCGGGCAATGCTTTTTTTGCCACAAAGGGCGCCTCAATCACCATCTTGGTAACGGTGGGATTCAGCTCTTTTTTTGCAACGATTTTATATCCCATATTAAAAATCCTCTCAGAGGTTAACAGTTAAAATAATACCCTCCCATTTTAGCGCGATTGCATAAGAAAGTCAATAAAAAATTGTGGAAACCGCAAATATTGTGCCGGAATTACTCCCATAGCCGCTTTGTTCTCCAAAAACGGCGGAATATCCGTGTATTCATTAAATATTAACGGTCTTTCCCTTGACTTAGCCAAACGAAAGTGTTACAATCAGAAAAGTTATTTCATTATAACAAATTACGTGCATAAACAGAAAAATGTCCCAAAAGTGTAAAAACGGGGAGGTTTTTTGTCTGCTTACGCGACCAATCAATACTAAGGATGGTGAACCTATGGAATTAAGTCAAGCAATTCGTACCCGCCAGAGCATCCGCAAATACGTATCCGGTGCCGAGATTCCGGACGAACACGTAAAAAGGATGCTGGAGGCCGCCATGATGGCTCCCAGCGCCTGCAACTCCCGCCCGTGGAAATTCGTGGTGGTCAAAAGCGCGGAGATGAAGGAAAAGCTGGCAACGGTTCATCCCTTCTGCGGCCACCTCCGGGAGGCCTCCCTTGCTATTGTCGTCTGTGGTCTGCCCGAGGCACAGAGACGGGTGGCTCAGGGCTTCTGGCCTCAGGACTGTGCCGCCGCAACGGAAAACATCCTTCTCCAGGCCCGCGACCTGGGCTACGGCACCTGCTGGTGCGGCGTATATCCCCGGGAGGATCGCTCTGAGGCCGTTCGTTCTCTTCTTGAGACCGACGGCGTGCCCTTCTGCCTGATTACTGTCGGCGTTCCGAATGAGACCCCCGCCGTACGCGGCTTCTACGACGAAGAGCGGGTGGAGTACCGCTGATTTTTGAAAATTTTACCCAAAAAGGAGTTTAATATCATGAAAAAGACCGTTTTGAGAAACTATGCCAAGCTGATCGCCGTTACCGGCGCCGGCGTAAAGAAGGGTGATACCGTTATCATCCGCGCCCAGCTGGATCAGCCTGAATTTGTAGAAATGCTGGTTAAGGAGTGCTACCTGGCCGGCGCCATCGATGTAACCGTGGATTGGTCCTACCAGCCCCTGACTCGCCTCCACGTAAAGCACAGACCTCTCAAGGTTATGTGCAAGGTAGAGGAGTGGGAGATCGCCAAGGCCAAGCACCGCGCCGAGACCTTGCCCGTTATGATCAGCCTTACCTCCGCCGACCCCGACGGACTTGCCAATATCAACCAGGAAAAGATGTCCAAGGCGTCCATCGCTTCTTACAAGATCATGAAGCCCATTATCGACTCCATGGATAACAAGTACAGATGGTGCATTGCCGCTGTTCCTGGCGAAAAGTGGGCTAAGAAGGTATTCCCCGGCATGCGTACCTCTCAGGCCGTAGAAAAGCTTTGGGAAGCCATCCTCAAGTGCGCCCGCGCCGAGGAGGGAAGCGATCCCTGCGAGAACTGGAAGCGCCACAACGAGTCCTTCGTTGCCCGCTGTGAGTACCTCAACTCCCTTGGCATCAAGGAGTTGAAGTACAAGTCCGAAAACGGCACCGACTTTACCGTAGGCCTCATTCCCGATGGTATCTTCATGGGTGGCGGCGAGTACTCTCTCATGGGTGACTTCTATAACCCCAACATTCCCACCGAGGAGATTTTCACCTCTCCCATGCGCGGCAAGGCCGACGGTATCGTATACGCAACCAAGCCCCTGTCCTACCGCGGCGAGCTGATCACCAATTTCTCCGTTCGCTTTGAGGACGGCCGTGCCGTTGAGGTTCACGCAGAGAAGGGTGAGGAGCTGCTTAAGAAGATGATCTCCATGGACGAGGGCGCCGCTTACCTTGGCGAGTGCGCATTGGTACCCTTCAGCAGCCCCGTAAACGAGACCGGAATTCTTTTCTATAACACACTCTTTGATGAGAATGCCTGCTGCCACCTTGCTCTCGGCCGCGGCTTCACCAACTGCATCAAGGACTATGATAAGTACACAAACGAGGAGCTTCACGGCAAGGGAATCAACGAGTCCATGATCCACGTGGACTTCATGATCGGCTCTGCCGATCTTAAAATCACCGCCGTATGTGCCGACGGTAGCGAAAAGCTGATCTTCGACGGCAACTGGCTCGTATAAAAGCAATCCAATAAAAACACAAGGAGAACACCATGAGGAATTTGGCCAACACCCCGGATCGCAAGATCGATCGACAGTACGCTTTGCTTTCCTTCGCCTTTCCCACCATGGTCGTTCTCCTTACGTTTTTGCTCATGGGAATCTACCCCTTTGGCCATACCACGATCCTATCCATGGACCTCCATAGCCAGTATTTTCCCATGATCAAAAGCCTGCGGGAGGCACTTCGCGGCGGCGATTTTCTCTATTCCTTTGAGGCCGGTCTCGGCTTTAACCGCCTCGCTCAAACCGCCTATTATACCAATAGTATCTTCTGGTATCTGCTCGCCCTTTTGCCGGAGAGCTGGCTGATTCCCGCCTTCCACCTGACAGTGGCGGTCAAATTCGGCCTTGCCGGCATGACCTTCTCCTACTATCTCCGCCGAAAATATGGTGAGGCCTCCATTCTGACGGTGGTTCTCTCCTTTGCCTATGCTCTTTGCGGCTATGCCATTGCCTATATCCAACAGATCATGTGGGCGGACGCGGTGATCCTGTTGCCCGTGGTTCTCATCGGCCTTGAGATCCTTTTGGAGGAGCGCCGTCCCCTGACGTATATTATCTCTCTTGCGTTGGTTCTTTTGTCCAACTTCTACGTTGGCTTTGGCCTTTGCATTTTCACCGCCCTTTATTTTGTGGTGTATGAGCTCTCTGTGAGCCGTCCCATCCGCCGTCGGCTGACCCGCGCCGGATGCTTTGCCGTAGCCTCTCTTCTGGCCGGCGGCATTTCCTCCGTTGTGCTGATCCCCACGTATCTTACCATTCAAGGCACCAAGGCCAGCGCCATGGGCTTTGGCGGTGTGTTGAAATTCTACCATTCGTGGGAGGAGATCGCTGAGAACCTGACCCCCTTCTCCGGTACGGAGCTGGGCTACGGCGTGCCCAACATCTATTGCGGCGTCTTTGTTCTTGCTACCGTCCTGCTTTATGCCTTTAACCGCAGAATACCCCTCCGCCGACGCTTGCTCCACCTGGGACTTCTTGCGTTTCTGATGCTCTCCTTTGAGCTGAATCTGCTTGACTATATCTGGCACGGCTTCCACTATCCCAACCAGCTTCCCGGACGGCAAAGCTTTGTGTTTGCCTTCCTTGCGCTGGTGCTTACCTATGAGACTCTGCGTGATCTCAGCGGTGTATCCCGCGGCCTCGCTCTGTTGTCGGTTGCCGCTCCCGCGGTATGGCTGATCTCCCTCTACGGCACGGACGGGCAGGGAAGCAACCTGCTTCTCTTCGGCGCGGTCCTGCTTCTTGGCTACGGCGCCGTCCTGCTTCTCCCCCGTGAGTTCAAAAAGAACGCTCCCCCGGTGCTCCTTGCCTGCCTCATGTTCTTTGAGGTGCTGACCTGCTCCGTTTGGACTCTTGGCACCAAGGTGTGGACCTATGACTACGGTGTCTATACCGCTCACTTTGCGGAGATGGAGTCCTTGACCGAAACGTACGAAAGCGGTGAAAACCAGCTTTGGCGCACGGACTCCTACCCCTATCTCAGCTTTAATTCCGGCCAGCTCTATGGCCATAAGGGTCTGTCCTATTATTCCTCCATGATGTCGGGCGCCGCCTACGATTTCTTCGGCAACGTAGGCTTTGGTGTCTATGCCAATAACGTCAGCACCCTCTACGCCCCCAGCCCCGTGACCAATATGCTGCTGAACGTCAAATACGTCTACGACCGTTACGACAGTGCCGCACTTTCTACTCTCACACCCATTGAGACGGTGGCCAGCACCACCGTGCGGGAAAACGAATATTATCTGCCCTTTGCCTTTATGGTGGATGGCTCCATGACCTCCTTCGCCCCCGAGGGTGAGATTGACCCCTTCGTCTACCAGAACGAAATGTTAAAGGCCACCGGCGCTACCACGGAGGATGTATTTGAGCTTTTCAAGGGCAAGAAAGCCGTAACGAATGGCATCATCCAATTTGGTGGCGACGGTAAGCAGTATTATTCCCGCACCGACTCCTCCAAGCCTGTGGAATGTACCTTCACCTACACGGTGAAAAAGCGAGGGGATTACTTTGCCGCCTCCGCCTTCCGCGGCGGAACTCTTCGCCTTTACGTCAACGGGGAGTACGTCAAGGATCTGTCTGCAGGCTACGGTCGCACCTTCTTCCTTGGCAATTACCCGGCCGGAACGACCGTTCAATTGGTTCTTACCGGCGACTACGACTACGCCCTCTACGGCATGACCTGCTATCGCGTCAATGAGGACGTCCTCGCTTCCGCCCACAAGAGCCTTGCTTCCGGCGGTGTGGAGATCACCTCCATGCGCTCCTCCTCTCACATCAAGGCCACCGTCCACGCAACAAAGGACGGACTTCTCTATACCACCCTGCCACACGATGGCGGATGGCGCCTTTACGTGGACGGTGAAAAAACAGAGCTTGCAACCGTTGCCGGCTTCCTCTGCTGTGCTCCTCTCACCGCAGGCGAGCATACTTTGGAATTCCGTTATACGCCCCCCGGACTGTATGCCGGTCTTGCCTTGTCACTTGTCTGTATTGCGTTGACCGCAATGCCTTATCTTGTACTGTATCTGAAAAAGAAAAGAAAGACCGCTCCCCCGGCGGCAGAAGGAACGAATTAAATGGGAAAAAATTGTTGGTGTGGGAGCGGACTCCCGCACGAAGCCTGCCATAAGGCCATAGAAGATAAAATGCGCGAGCTCCGCGCCCAAGGCTACCGCCTGCCAAATAAACGGCTGATCAAAAACGCCGCTCAGATCGAGGGCTGTCGCGAGGCCGGACGGATCAACGCCATGGTCCTTGATAAAGTAGCGGAAAACATTCGCATCGGCATGAGCACTCAGGATATCGACGATATTGTCCATAGCTATACCAAGGAGCTGGGCGGAATCCCCGCCACATTGGGCTTTGAGGGCTACCCCAAAAGCGTATGCACCTCCGTCAACGATCAGGTCTGCCACGGCATTCCCAGCAAAAAGGTTATTTTGCAGGAGGGGGATATCGTCAACGTGGATTGCACCACCGTTTATAACGGTTTTGTGGGCGATGCCTCCCGTATGTTTTGCCTCGGAGAGATCAGCGAGAACGCAAAAAAGCTGGTAGAGACTACCCGCGAGGCAGTGGATATCGCCGTCTCTCACTTAAAGCCCTATTGCCATCTGGGAGACATCGGCTATTATATCAACAAGCACGCAAGAGAAAACGGTTTCCACGTGGTGCGTGATATCGGCGGCCACGGTGTTGGCCTTTCAATGCATGAGGATCCCTACGTCTGCCATATTGGCCGTCTGGGACACGGTATCTTGCTGATTCCCGGCATGATCTTTACCATCGAGCCTATGATCAACGAGACCAGCGGTGACTTCTGGATGGACGAGCAGGACGGCTGGGGCATCTACACCGTCGACGGAACCCTTTCCGCTCAGGTCGAATACATGATCCTCATCACCGAGGACGGATACGAGATTCTATCCAAATGAAAAGCGCGTATGCAAAAGGCATACGCGCTTTTTGTTAAGTTGGTGAATTATTTCAGCTTAGCAACCAGATCAAGGATCTCAAGCTCCTGCTCGAACTTGCCGATTTCGGTATTCTCGTCGATTACAACAAGCTCCGTGTCGGTCAGCTTGGCGAAGAGACGGATATCGTTAACGGTAAGAGCGGTGGAAACTACGGTGTGATGTGCGCCGCCGGCATAGATCCAGGCAGCCGCACCGGTTGCGTGGTCGGGCTTCAGCTTCCAGATGATGCGGGCAACGGGCAGGTTGGGCATATCCTGTGCCTGCTTAACCAGCTCAACCTTAGCGCAGATCAGACGGAAGCGGTTGCCCATGTCGATCATGGATACGGCAACAGCGTCACCGGCTACACCGTCAAATACAAGGCGGGCAGGATCCTCCTTGCCACCGATTCCGAGGGGATGAACCTCGATCTTGGGCTTGTTGGATGCAAAGTCGGGAGAAACCTCCAGCATGTGTGCGCCGAGAACCAGCTCCTCGCCGGGTGTAAAGTCGTAGGTGTAGTCCTCCATAAAGCCGGTGGAGCCCTCGCGGCCCTTAGCCATCTCGCAGAGAACTGCGTTCAGTGCGGCGGTCTTGTAGTCACCCTCTGCACCAAAGCCAATGCCCTTCGCCATCATGCGCTGGGTAGCAAGGCCGGGGAGCTGACGGAGGCCGTGGAGATCCTGGAAGTTATCGGTATACGCACCGAAGTTGCCCTCAGTGAGGAACTTGTCCAGAGCGATCTCATACTTTGCCTGCTCGCGAACGGCATCCAGATTGTCGGTGTTCATGTCATAGGTAGCGGCGTACTCAGCCATCTTAGCGTCAAGCTCAGCCTCGGTTACGGCATTTGCAATCTGAACAAGGTCGCCGATTCCGTAGTAATTTACGTTCCAGCCATACTTGATCTGGGACTCTACGCGGTCACCGTCGGTTACGGCAACGTCACGCATGTTGCTGCCGAACATAGCTACGCGCAGCTTGCGGCTGAAGGCGATGGCGCGGGCAACGTCCATAAACTTGCGAACTTTTTCAATTACGTCCTCATGCTCGTAGTAGCCAACTACAACCTCACGCTTAACGCCGAGACGGGTAACGATAAAGCCGTACTCACGTCCGCCGTGTGCGGTCTGGTTCAGGTTCATGAAGTCCATGTCAATGGCATCGTAGGGAAGCTTTTCGTTTGCCTGGGTGTGGAAATGAAGAAGGGGCTTCTTCAAGAACTGAAGACCCTTGATCCACATTTTAGCAGGGCTGAAGGTGTGCATCCAGGTGATCACAGCCACGCAATCGGGGTCGGCAGTTGCCTCCTGGCAGATGGCAATGCACTCGGCGTCGTTGCGAACGGTGGCCTTGTAAACGATCTCGACGCCGTCGATCTTGGCGTCCAGATGCTTAGCGATCTTCTCGCTGTCAATGGCAACCTGCTTGAGCACGTCATCGCCGTAAAGGTCCTGGCTTCCGGTGATAAAATAAGCTTTCATGTTTATATCTCCGTTTCATTAAAAATTCAAAGGAATATACCAAACTAAATTGTACCATATTCCTTCGCCCTTTGCAAGAGCGAGGACGAAGAAATATAAGAAAAGAGGGACAGAAAAACCCATCCGTGCTCTTGGACACGGATGGGTAAGGTGAAAATCAGAACTTGAAGTACCGCTTGGTATTGTTGTAGCAGATATCCATCACGATCTCGGAGAGGGTCTCCATATCGAGGGGATACAGCCCCTCCTCCACCATGCGACCGATCAGATCGCAGAGAATACGGCGGAAGTATTCGTGGCGGGGATAGGAGGTCAGGCTTCTCGAGTCGGTCAGCATACCGAGGAATGCACCGAACACGGAGAGAGAGGCAAGGGAAGTCATCTGCTCCCGCATACCGTGGAGGGTGTCGTTAAACCACCAGGCCGAGCCCTGCATTACCTTGGGCATGCCGTCGCCGGAGGTCTGGAAGCTGCCGAGGAGCGTACCGATGGGCGCGTTATCGGTGGGATTCAGGGAATAAATGACGGTTCTCGGCAGAGAATCGTTCTTTTCCATAAAGTTGAGGAGCTTGGCAAT
Organism: Clostridia bacterium; assembly: GCA_017622085.1. Lineage (GTDB taxonomy): Bacteria > Bacillota > Clostridia > Oscillospirales > CAG-272 > RGIG8715. Next base: position 14,540 of record JAGARU010000127.1, read on the forward strand.
GTCCGTAATGCTGATCTTGTCGCCCATCATATCCCAACCGGTGTCGGGACCCAGCTTTTTGAACATGGGCTCGTTTGCGTTACGGAAGGCGCCGTAGTGGATCTGCATAACCCAACCGCGCTTCTTGTATTCTGCACCCAGGAAGGCCAGCATCTCTGCGCGGAATACGTGTACGTCTCCCTCGCTTACGTCGCTGCCGTCGGAGGCGATCGCCTTTACAATAGCCTCATTTGCACGGTACCAGTTGGTGGCGGTATTGAATACGAATCCGTCAATGGCGTGATCGGCGGTGCGACAGCCGAGGGAGTCAAAGAACTCAATGCGGTCGGCAAAGGCCCGCTTCAAGGTCTTAAGATCGGTGATCTCATAGCCGCAAGCCTCGCCCAGCTTGGTAAGGTATGCCTTAATGCCGGGACGGTCAATGGCAAAGGCCTTGTCAGGACGGAAGGCGGGAAGCACTTTGGCCTTAAAGGTCTCGTCTGCCGCCAATTCCTTGTGATAGTGGAGATCGTCTGCCGGATCATCGGTGGTACAAAGCACCTCAACACCGGAATTTACGATCAGATTCCGCGCGCTCATCTGGGGCTCAGCCAGCTTCTTTGCGGTCAGCTCCCAGATTTCGTCGCAGGTCTCTGCACTGAGGGTAAGCTCGCAATCAAAGTACCGCTGCAGCTCAAGATGGGTCCAGTGGTAAAGAGGATTTCCGATCAAGCGGGGCATAATAGTAGCGTAGGCCCGGAACTTTTCGTAATCGGAGGCGTTGCCCGTGATCTTTTCCTCCGGCACACCGGCAGAACGCATGGCGCGCCACTTGTAGTGGTCACCGGAGAGCCAAAGCTCCGTGATGTTGTTAAAGCGACGGTCCTCGGCAATGTCTGAGGGGTTTATGTGGCAATGGTAGTCGATGATGGGCAGCTTTTCCGCATAGTTGTGATAGAGCAGGGAAGCTACTTCGTTTGAGAGGAGGAATTCCTCATCCATGAATTTTTTCATATAACCTCCGAAAGCGAATATCTTTCACGCTTATTGTACCATAAAGTGAGGAAAAAAGCAAGAACTGCCGTGAAATAATATAAAATAATAGGTAAAACCCTTTTCAAAACCGAAAAAATATGCTATAATAATGGACAAATGTAACAAAGGAGGCCGGCTGACGTGTATTTGTGCGACAACCATACCCATACCAAGTTTTCCTTTGACGGCTCAGATGCTCCCGAGGCCCTGTGCGAGGCTGCGATCCGGAACGGTGTCAAGGAAATTTCCATTACCGATCATTACGACATCGACGGTATCACCGAGGGGATCTATACGCCCTACCGCGCAGAGGAAGCCAAGGCCGCCATATTGGCCGCCCGTGAAAAATACGCCGACCGCCTGCAGGTCAATTACGGTATTGAGCTGGGACAGGCCAACCATATGCCGGCGGAGAGCGCCGCTTTCATCAAGGAGCACGGCTTTGATTACGTCCTTGGCTCCATCCATAACCTTCGCGGCGTCCCCGACTTCTGCTATATGAAGTACGAGGACATGAGCGACCGCCTCATTGAGCTCCTGATCGAGCGCTCGCTTGATGAAATTCTGGAGATCGCCCGGCTTGACTATATCACTACCTTGGCGCACATCACATACCCCCATCGGTACGCTACCCTTGCCAAGCGCGACGTGGATCTGATGCGGTTTACCGATCGGTTCCGTGCCATTTTCCGTGCCATGATCGAGCGCGGCATTTCCTTAGAGATCAACACTTCAACGCTCCGTACCGCCGGTATCACCATGCCTACCTACCCCGTGTTCCGACTCTATCGGGAGTGCGGCGGCGAGCTGGTCAGCTTCGGCTCGGATTCTCACAAATCAGAGTACATCGGCTACCGCATCGACGAGGCACAAAAGGTTCTCGCCGATATGGGCTTCCCCTACCAGACCGTAATCCGGGAGGGCAAACCGTACCCCCTCCCCCTGAAATAAAAACCGTGGCGGCCATGCCGCCGAGAATGGAGAATACAATGGAAGAATTGGAAATCAGCCTTATATACCCCGACAAGGAGTCCCTGTACCGCGCCGGTATGGGCAAGGATCGGGTCAATGTAAGCCGTAACGTCATCGACGAGATCGAGCTCAGCTATATTCTGGATCTGAAGAACAGCCTTTTGACGGAGTTCTTTACCACCGATCCCAAGGTCGTTACCTACCGCCAGTCCGTCTTTACGGATATGCTGGAGAATCCCGAGCTCTCTAAGGTGCTCCTTAAGGTAATGCCCATCCTGAACGACATTACCGAGCTTCGCCGCCTGTCCACCGATAGCGGCAGCACAGAGTCCTACCTCTACAGCATTACGGAGATCGAGCTTTATACCTCCTGTATGGAGCTTCTGCGTGACGGCCTTGTGCCCATGCGGAATAATCTGAAGAGTACTGCCTTTGTCGCTCTGGCCGACCGCATTAAGGAGCTGACGGAGAGCGAATACTATTCCGAGCTGAACAAAAAGCTGGGCGAGCTCACCTCCCGTGTCCGCGAGATCAAAAGTATTACCGTCGGCGTCAATCTGGACGCTCAGCTCCGCCCGGAGCACGCCGGTGTGCTTTCCATCAACAACGAGCAGTTCAAGTCCGGTGACGTGATCGATAAGATCCTCCGCCTCAGCTTCAAAAACGACGAATATACCTGCATCGCCTCTCTGGTGCCCTTCCGCAAGAATCAATCGGAAAACCAGCAGATGGCATTGGATAACGCCTTCAACTCTGCCATCAACGAGGTGTTCAAGGCCTCGGTTCGCTCCTGGCGCCGCATCATCCAGACCTACGTGTTGGAGAATACTGACTTCCTCATTCGTCTCATGCCCGAGATTGAGTTTGTTGTTAAGGGCACGGAGCTGATCCGCACCCTGAAGGGAAAAGGCAACGTGCTCTGCTTCCCCAAGATGGCTCCTATGGCAGAGAAGAAGTTTGACGTACAGGAGGTTTATAACCCCGTTGTTGCCATGAAGGTCAACGACGAGATCGTTACAAATGAATTCACCTTCGATGAGAAGGGAATGATTTACGTTCTCTCCGGCCCCAACCGCGGCGGTAAATCCGTTATCACCTGCGCCATCGGCCTTACTTTCGCCCTGGCACAGCTGGGTCTTATGGTTCCTGCCAGCAAGGCGCTGATCAGCCCTGTGGACGGAATCTTCACTCATTTTCCCACAGGCTCGGAGGATACCATCGACAAGGGCCGTCTCGGCGAGGAATGTGCGCGACTGGACGCCATCTTCTCGGAGGTAACGGAGAACAGCCTGGTGCTCCTTGACGAGTCCCTGTCCTCGACCGGCTCCTTCGAGGGCTCCTATATCGCCGGCGAGGTTCTTACCGGCTTTGCTCTTGCCCGCTGTCGCGGCATCTTCTCCACCCACCTTCACGAGCTGGGCGGCTCTATTGAGTCCATCAGCGAAAAGGCACAGGCCGAGGGCGGTGTAGCCATCGATACCCTTGTAGCCGGCATGGAGGAAGGCAAGCGCAGCTTTAAGATCATGCGAGCCAAGCCCGACGGAAAGAGCTATGCGCGGGATATCGCCTGCAAGTACGGCCTTTCTCTCGATCATATCGTAGAAAAGATCAAGCGCAACGCGGCAAACGGCTGATTTTGCGCAGATAGGAGAATACTATGAACGAAATGCTTCGTTTTCTTGAAAAGGACGGCCGCCTCACCCCCGAGGAGCTGGCTGTTATGTGTGAGACTAAGGTGGAGGACGTAAAGGCCGCCATCAATACCTTTGAGTGCGACGGCGTAATTCTCGGCTATCAGGCTATTATCGACTGGGATAAGACCGATAAGGAATACGTAAATGCGCTGATCGAGCTTAAGATCACCCCCCGCCGCGATAAGGGCTTTGAGGCCGTTGCGGAAAAGATCAGTAATTATCCCGAGGTGCAGAGCCTCTACCTCATGTCCGGCGGCTTTGATTTGATGCTGGTCATCGAGGGCAAGACCATGAAGGAGGTTGCCTACTTCGTGGCTGAAAAGCTGGCTACCCTGGAGGACGTAATTGCTACCTCCACCCACTTCGTGCTTCGTAAATATAAGGACAAGGGTATCGTTTACGGCCCTGAGCGCAAGGATGAAAGAGGGAATCAGTTCTGATGTTTGATTACAAAAAAGCCCTTTCCCCTACGGTAACTGCGATTCAGCCGTCGGGTATTCGCAAGTTCTTTGACTTGCTGGAAACGAGAAAGGACGCCATTTCACTTACCGTGGGCCAGCCCGATTTCGTTACTCCCTGGCACATCCGCGAGGCCGGTATCGAGAGCCTTGAAAAGGGAAAGACCTACTATACCTCAAACGCGGGCACCTTGGAGCTCCGCGAAGAAATTGCCCGCTATCTTGATCGCCGATTTAATCTACATTATGATCCTCTCCATGAGGTTATCGTAACCGTGGGCGGTAGTGAGGCCATTGACATTACCGTCCGCGCCTTGGTAGAGGCAGGGGACGAGGTCATTATCCCCATGCCTGCCTTTGTCTGCTACGAGCCCATCGTCCGTATGGCAGGCGGAATCCCGGTGCTGATCGATACCAAGGAAGAAAACCGCTTCCGCGTCACCGCCGCGGAGATCAAAAATGCAATCACCGACAAAACCAAGCTCCTTATTCTTCCGTTCCCCAATAACCCGACGGGTGCTATTTTGGAGAAGGAAGATTTGGAGGCCATTGCCTCCGTTCTTCGGGATACCAATATTGCCGTTCTCTCCGATGAGATCTATTCGGAGCTGACCTACGGCAAGCACCACGTGTCCATTGCCAACATTGACGGCATGCATGAGCGTACCGTGCTGGTCAGCGGCTTTTCCAAGGCTTACGCCATGACCGGATGGCGTGTGGGCTACGTGGCCGCCCCCCGACCCTTCGTGGATCAGATGTATAAGATCCACCAGTACGCCATCATGTGCGCCCCCACCACTTCTCAGCTGGCCGCCATCGAGGCCATGAAGAACGGAGACGGAGACATTGCAGAAATGAAGGCCGAGTATGACCGCCGTCGCCATTATATCGTAAACCGCCTCAACCGCATGGGACTGACCACCTTTGAGCCGGAGGGAGCCTTTTACGTGTTCCCCCACGTGGGTAAGTTTGGCCTGAGTAGTGAGGAGTTCTGCCAGCGGCTCTTGGACGAGGGCAACGTCGCCATCGTTCCCGGTACCGCCTTTGGCCAGGCAGGCGAGGGATATGCGCGTCTGTCGTATGCCTATTCCATGAAGCACATTTCCACCGCCCTCGACCGCATTGAGGCGTTCATCGCCACGCTTTCGTGATTTTATTGCGATTTTTCCGAATAAAAAAGTGAAATATCCTGAAAATTTGGCTAAAAAACACTTGCAATTGCGGAATCGTTGTGCTATAATATCTATCGTTGATTTAATGTAAACAATTATCGAACATATAAATGGAGGTGTATCCTAATGGCAAAGTGCAGCATCTGCGGAAAGGGCGTTGTATTCGGACACAACGTATCCCACTCTAACCGTAAGACCAACAGAACCTGGAAGTCCAACATCAGAAAGGTAAAGGCAGTCGTTAACGGCGCAAACCACACTGTATCTGTTTGTTCCCGTTGCCTTCGTTCCGGCAAGGTTGAACGCGCTTAATCAATCCAATTCGTCAAAAATAGGGGTGCTTTACAAACAGGATCGTTTTCTCGGCAGCAGTCGGGGAGGGGTACGATCCGAGCTGTAAGGCAACCCTTTTTTTGTTTTTCAAGGAGGCAAATATGATCCTTTTCGCCGGCCACCCTCTGATCACGCACCTGCACGGATACCGTGTGTGCCCCCTGCCGCCGGACGCTCGCCTTGCACCGCCCGTCCGTGCCCATGCGGATATGCTGGCCTTTACTTACGGAAAAAAACTCGTGCTGTCACGGGATTATTATGAGACACACCGGGAAAGCCTCTCGCCCCATATTGAGGAAGAGTCTCTGCGCCTTACCGACTGCCCCCGTGCGTCGGACTATCCCTACGATATTGGCCTCAATGCTCTTCTTGTAGGTAATCTGCTGTTTTGCAACGCCCGTTATACCGCTCCGGAGGTGCTGTCCTGCGGTGCGGAGGTCGTGGACGTTGCCCAAGGCTACGCCGCTTGCTCCACCCTCGTCCTCTCCGATCGCACCGTCGTCACCGCCGACCCCTCCATTGCCCGCGGGGCGGAGCGCCGTAATCTGGACGTGCTCACTATCCGCCCGGGGCATATTCTGTTGCCGGGCTACAACACCGGCTTCATCGGAGGCGCCTCTACCAAAATCGGTACCACCGTGTATTTCTTTGGCGATCCCACCACCCATCCCGATTTCAGCGCCATTGAGTCTGCTTGTACCCGACTGGGTCTTGTCCTAAAGAGCCTCTTTGACGGCCCCTTGACCGACCTCGGCGGCATCCGCATTTCCGAATAAAGAAAAACTTCGGCACCCCCGAAGTTTTTTGTTTGCAATCCGGCCCACCTTGTGGTAAAATAGAACCGATATGGATAGAAGCAACCCGCTGACAGGAGGGCGATTATGGAGAATTTACAGCAGCGCTATATTAAGTTGAAGCAACGTCTGTTTGACCGCTACTACGATAACCTGAATCCGGAGCAGAGAAGGGCGGTTTATACCGTAAAGGGCGCACTTCTGATTTTGGCCGGTGCCGGTAGCGGAAAAACCACCGTGCTGGTTAATCGCATCTCCCACATCATTCGCTACGGTAACGCTTATTTTACCGACCGAATCCCGCGGGATCTGACGGAGGAGCACCTCGCTGAGTTAGAAGAGGCTCAGCACCTGCCCAAAGAGGAGCTGGCCGGCTTGCTGACGGAATTTACCGTGGAGCCCGCACCGCCCTATACCGTTTTGGCCATCACCTTCACAAACAAGGCCGCCAACGAGATCAAAAACCGCTTGGCCAATCAGCTGGGCGAGGACGGTGCCGCCGAGGAGATCTGGGCGGGCACGTTCCATTCAATCTGTATGCGTATCCTCCGCCGCTTCGGTGACCGTCTGGGGTATAAAAACGGCTTCAGCGTCTGTGATGCCGACGAGTCCAAAAAGCTGGTTTCCACCTGCATGAAGGATCTGAATATCGACGAGAAAAAGTTGGCCGTCAAGGCCGCTGTCAACGCCATCAGCCGCGCAAAGGACAAAATGCAGTCCCCCGCCGATTTTCAGCTGGAAGCCGGCAGCGACTTGAAGCAAAAGCAGTACGCTCAGATTTATACGCTTTACCAGCAACGCCTGGAGGCCGCCAATCTGGTGGACTTTGATGATATTATTATGAAGACCGTAACCCTGCTCCGCACGGATGACGAGGTGCGCGACTTCTATTCCCGCCGCTTCCGCTACGTTCTGGTGGACGAGTATCAGGACACCAATAAGGCACAGCTTGAGCTGACCATGCTCCTCTCCGGTTATCACGGAAATCTGATGGTGGTGGGCGACGATGACCAGAGCATCTATAAATTCCGCGGCGCCACCATTGAGAATATTCTGAACTTCGACCGCACTTGTCCCAATACCACCGTGATCAAGCTGGAGCAGAACTACCGCTCCACTAAGACGATCCTGAACGCCGCCAACGGCGTCATCTCCCATAACATGGGACGGAAGGGAAAGAACCTCTGGTGTGACGGCGATCGGGGCGAGCCTATCCTCGTCCGTGAGCTGGATACCCAAAACTCAGAGTCTCGCTTTATCCTTGACGAGATCCTCCGCTTGCGCAAGACCAAAAATTACGAATATCGGGACTTTGCTGTCCTGTACCGCGTCAATGCCCAGTCTGCCAATCTGGAGACCGCCTTTGCCAAGGGCGGCGTGCCCTACCGTATGCTGGGTGCCCTTCGGTTTTATGACCGCAAGGAGATCCGGGATGTAATTTCTTACCTCTGCGTCATCAATAATCCTTACGATAATCTTCATCTGAAGCGTATCATCAACGAGCCCAAGCGCAAGATCGGCGATACCTCCTATTCCGTCGCCGAGCAGATCGCCGAGCACCTGCATAAGCCGGTGCTGGAGGTCATTGCCGAGGCTACGTCTTACACCGCCATCCCCAAGGCTACCGCCACCCGCATGGTGGAGTTTGCCACCATGATGCGGGAATTTATGGATATGGTGGGTGTCGAATCCCTCAAAACGCTCTTGGAAACGGTGCTCAACAAAACGGGATACCGCGACATGTTGGTAGCCGGCGGCGAGGCAGAGCAGGATCGACTGGAAAACGTAGACCAGCTCCTTTCCAACATCGCAGAATATGAGGCCTCGGCCGAAGCTCCTACCCTCGGCGGCTTCCTTGAGGAGGTTGCCCTGGTCTCCGATATTGATCGCTACGACGAAACCGCCGATGCCGTGGTTCTCATGACCATCCATAGCGCCAAAGGCCTTGAATTCCCGGTGGTATTCCTCCCAGGCATGGAGGAGGGGCTGTTCCCCGGTATGCAGTCCATCATGAATCCCTCGGAGATCGAGGAGGAGCGGCGCTTGGCTTACGTAGCCATCACCCGCGCCAAAAAGGATCTGATCATTACCCACGTAAGGGAGCGCATGCTCTATGGAAAAACGCAGTATAATCAGCTCTCCCGCTTTGTGGAGGAGATTCCCGAGGAGCTCCTTGACGTACATAATCTGGGCGCACGCAAGCGGTATCTCTTTGGAGACAGCGATGACTTTGCCCCCGCCTCCATCACCCCCGCTCGCCCCATGGCAAAAACGTTTACCTCCGCACCGTCAACTGCCAGAAGAGCCGAGCCCATCGCCTTGCCGGATATTGACGTAGGGAATCGGGTTCACCACAATGCCTTCGGGGAGGGAATGGTCCTTGCCGTCAAAAAGATCGGCTCCGATACGATGTACGAGATCGCCTTTGATGACCACGGAACCAAAAAGCTCATGGCCTCCTACGTTGCAAAGATCCTGAAAAAGATATAAGACAGTCGTTTCTTTTGTAACCAAACAATCGCCGGTTTTCTTTTCGAAAATCGGCGATATTTCTTTGAAAAAATTTCAAAAAGGTATTGCAATTTAAAAAGGACTCTGTTATAATAGAAAAGCTGAGAAAAAGCACGCGGGTATGGCGGAATTGGCAGACGCGCTAGATTCAGGTTCTAGTGGTCGCAAGGCTGTGCAGGTTCAAGTCCTGTTACCCGCACCAGAAAAAAGCACTTGCTTTCGCAAGTGCTTTTTTAACTAAGTCCACCCTGTAAGTGGATGGAATCCACCTTGATGACAGACGGGTGGATTTAATTTCATCTGAGCAAAGCTGGAGATTTCATCCATGCTGAGGAGGAAGTGGAATGACGATTTTAAGAAATTTTGAACGGAGTGATGCTCCTGCGTTACGCGCAGCCAGTTATCCGGAAAAGTCCGTAACAGAGGTAGAAGATTTAATCAACGAGTGGAGCGTTCGGCAATTTAACGGAAAATACTCAGAAAAACTGGCGGTGTTGCGGGATGGCGTGCTTGTGGGTACGATGTTTCTTTATCAGCATACGACCGAGGTGATTTCCATCGGGCCGGAAATTTTTCCGGCTTACCGTAAGAGGGGCATCGGAAGGGAAGCCTTGTCCAAGGCTTGTGATTTTGCGCGGAGCAAGGGATTTAAAATTGTCTCCCAACAGATTCGCGTGGATAACGCGGCAAGCATAGCATTGCATGCTTCTCTGGGGTTTGAAACAAATGGGCTGACTTACATAAGCCGAAAGGGAAGTGAGGTTGCATTTTATCTGAAATCGCTTCTATGATAAATTGATACCAAACGACTCCCTGCAAATTTATCCATAAAAACGAACAGAGCAAGAGATCAAAGGATTTTCTCCTTTTTCTCTTGCTCTTTTTGCTTGTCGATGGCGTGGGCTTAGTCCATATTAGGCCATCACCCGATCTTGACTGCGTTTTAGGCAAAATAAATCTTATTTTTCATAGCCTCCAGCATAACGGTGGCGCTACGTGCGTTGGTGGCCAAGGGAATTCTCTGTACGTCACCCAAACGAAGCAAGGCCGATACGTCCGGCTCGTGGGGCTGTGCCGTCAAGGGATCTCGCAGGAAAATGATCAGATCCAGCTGACCGTCGGCCAGCATTGCGCCGATCTGCTGGTCACCGCCCAAAGGGCCGCTTTTCATTCGGTGGATGGAGAGCCCCGTTTCGCCCATGATCAGCGTTCCGGTAGTTCCCGTTGCATAAAGCTCATGTCCGGCCAACACGTCCTTGTATTGCTTGGCCAGCTCAATAATTTCGTCCTTTTTCTTATCGTGGGCAATCAGTGCAATTTTCATATCCGCCGTTCCTTTCGGTGTGGAGTTTTTTTGTGTCTATTATACCATTCCGCCCAATCGATGTCAAGGGTAGGGAAGTGCGATACCAGAACAAATAGAAATGACCCTTGACCGCGGCACTCAGCACATACGATCAAGGGTCATTTCTGTTCACTCTTGATATCTAACATCCTTTGATTATCCTCGCTTTCTTAATCTACCTTTTGCCCACGTCATACATCAGACAAAACGTTTTTTTCATTTACTACTTTCTCTAAAGAGAATACACATGGTTTTCGTGTCGCCCGTGCTACAAAAGGTGAATGGTCAGCATGCTTGTGAAAGCTTTTTCATCGAACCAAACACATATATTTTCATCACTTATCAGGACTACAAATCTATTTTATGCGTTTTACACCGCCGTGTTTTCACCGGTTCGGATCGATTCATTTTTCTTTCACTTGGGAGTGAAGTCCGGGAAATTTAATCTGCCATTGGACTGTACCTTCCTTTCTGTGTCTTTATTCTACCACACTTCAACCCCAAATGCAATTGACAATTTGTGAGAACTCAACAATAATTTTTTATATAAATCGCAGAAAATAGCTATTAAGCACAAATAATCATTTACAACTCATCGAAAGTGTGATATAATGAAAAAGTATTGTGGTGTATTGGCCCAAGCGGTCGATCTGGGAAATAATAAAAAGCACTTATGCTGATCATAAGTGCTTTTTTGTTATTTGTCCAAAAGCTCGGAAATGTTCTCCAGCCTCCGGTGATGCCCGTTCACCACCTGGCAAAAGGCGTGGAAGTATGCCTCGTCGATGGCCTTCTGCTCCGCCGCCAGCCGCTGTGCTGTTTCGGTAAACAGGCGGTCGTAATTTTTACGTACCGTTCGCTGATAGTAACGGATAAAGGTGTCCGTAGGACTGGATTCATCCATATCGATCTGTCCGTCCTTGATCACGTACATGGGGTGGTTGTAGTTGCCAACGCCCATCATGCTCCGGGCGATTCCCATAACGCCAAGGGAATCCAGCTTGTCCGCATCGTACAGGATCTTGGCCTCTTGCGTTTGTTGCTGTCCGTAGCAGTGGTTCGAGTGGGTGGCAATGGCATGGCATACCGCATCGATTTTATGGGCAGGGAAGCCGACAGTGGGTAAAAATTCCCGCGCCATTTCTGCACCAATCACGTGGTGACCGCCCTGCTTACCGTTGCGCCCGATATCGTGGAGAAGCGTGGCGGCCAAAAGCACGTCGTAATCCACGTCGCCCTCCTCCTCCGCAATTTGCAGGCAGTAGCCCAGCACCCGGTAAACGTGCTCCCCATCGTGGGCGCTTTCCTTTACCGAGGCCTTCATGTAGGCTTCAATTGCATCAAACAGTTCCTTTGTCATGCTTGTTCTCCGTTAAATTTCAAATTCAGAAAGGCCGTTCTTTTCGATCCAATGCTCGGTTACACCCAGCGCGTCCATCCATTCCCGGGTGCGTACCGTTTGCCACGGGCCGGTATCAAAGCCGTCACCCTTGTCGTTGTCCCAGAGCCATGCAGGGGTGGGCCAGATGCAGCGCTTGGGGCGGACGTATTCGTAAAACGCCCGGCTGACCCCGCTTTGCCCGTGATGTGCCATCTGAGTGTAATCGGCCGCAAGCTCCTCGGCTTTGCACAGCTCCATGCCCTCCTCGCCGCCCTCCACGCCGAGATCTCCCAAAATCAAAACGGAAGACTTTGGCCCTTGGATGCGATAGACCGTCGAGCTGTTGTTGATCAAGTTGTCAGTAATTTCCGGATTGTACGTCCGTAAGACCGCCACGGATACGTTTCCTGCTGAGATTACGTCGCCGCGCCGAACCACCGTGTAGCGGGGATCGTCCGCCACTCGGCCAAGGAACCGCCAGATCTCCGGCTCCTCCTTTAACCAGGAGTGGCACTGTGTCAGCACTTCCGTTGCGGGGAAGTGGAAATAAATCTTTTCCACCGCAATATCCGGCATCTCGGTTTGGATTTTCCAAAATGCCCCGATGTGGTCATGGTGTGCATGGGTAAAGAACCACGCATCCACTCGCCCTCCGCATCGCTCCCGCAAAAACGCGGCCAGCTGAGGTGCATCCCACATGGTTCCGCCGTCGATCACAATCGTTCGCTCTCCGTCGCAGATCACCGCGCCAAACATCTGGCAAAAGGAGGTGTCGGGCAATAAATAAAACGTAGCCATCGCGCACCTCAGGGCTTTCGGTTGTAAAGGAGCTGCTCCTTCAACCAGTAGGAACGGATGGTATAATCGTCCACCGCTGTCAGCTCCTCCAGCATATCCAGCCGCATCTGTCGGAGTTTTTCCTTGTATTCCGGCCGCACGGCCAGATTGGTCAGCTCGTAGGGATCGTTTTCCATGTCGTACAGCTCATCCACGTCGGTCAGGTTCCAAACGTATTTCCACTTTTTGTCCCGGATCATCCGATGGGTGTAAAGCCCAAACTGCTGACCGTTGTAGGTGGTCAGCGCATACCGACGGGGGGAGGGATGCTCCTCTCCGTGCAAATAAGGCATTAAGGAAATACCGTCAAGACCTTCCGGACGAGGAAGTCCTGCAAATTCAAGAATGGTAGGCACCAGATCCAGCATATTGGTCACCATGTCCTCACACACTGCTCCGGCCGCAATCTGCGCAGGGAAGCGAAGCACCAAGGGAACCTTGGTAACCTCCTCATACATAATGTAATGCTTGTCCATCATCTTGCGATCGCCGCACATATCTCCGTGGTCGGCGGTGTAAATAATCAAGGTGTCGTCAAGAATTCCTTTCTCCTCCAACACCCGGATCACCCGCCCGATGGCATCGTCCACCTGTGAGATAAAGCCGTAGTACAGCTTAACCATCTCCCGGCATCTCTCGAAGGAAAGCTCCTCCGTCTCCCAGTTGTAGCGCATCTGCCGTTGAATGTAAGGCTTGTCCGTCAGGGGATCGTCAAAAGCCCCCCACTTGGGCACGTCCCCATACATGGAGGCAAAGGGCTCTGAGGGGCGGCAGGGCAGATGGGGCTCGGCAAAGTCCATTTTAATATGCCACGGCGCATCTCCGTATTTTTCAATCAGCGAGATCACGTGGTCCGCGTTCTGATGAGTCGGCGCCACCTCCAAGGGATACGGGCTCTTTTCTCCCATGTAACCCTCCGTGTGGTGGAGACCCGGGTATTTTTCCTCCATGGTGCGGTAAAATACCCCCTCGGGCACGTAGTCCTCGTATCCAAAATCAAGAGGTGTCAGGGTAGGACTGGCGTGCCACTTTCCAACGTAGCCCGTCCGATAACCGGCGTTTTGTAGCTCCCTCGCCCAGGAAAAGGCGTCCTTTTGAATGGAGCCTACCGGAATTCCCATATCGTAATTCCAAAGAGCCCCAAACCGCTCCGCCCGCTGACCGCAAAGCAAGGATTGCCGCGCCGGACAGCAGGTGGGTAAGGGCGTATAGCTGTTGTTAAACCGGATGCCCTCCCGGGCGATGCGGTCAAGATTGGGGGTCTTTACGGGATATTTTTCATTAAATCCCAGGCAGTCAAAGCGCTGTTGATCACAGCAAATAAACAAAATGTTCGGTTTCAAATCTCAGCCCCTCCTTTGATGTTGATTTCTCAAAAGTATTTGTGCTATTTCCGTGATTTTTGGGAGCGCATGGGCAAAGAAGGCGCGGTACGCGCTGCAAAAACGGTTTTTTCCATCCGAAAGCGGCTCTCGCTCCCGTCGGCATCCGCCCCGACAAAGGGCGAAATACGGGCACGTAAGGCACGCCTCGTCGGTCGTAGCCGAATGTACCGTAAACTGCGCGGCCACCTCACCGCGTATCATTTCTTCAAAGCTGTCGGTATGTACGGTTCCCAGCCGATGCGCGTCCAACACGTAAAAGTCACAGGGATATACGCTTCCGTCCCCCTCTACCGTCGGGTTGCAGGAGCAGTGCCCCATCATGGCACAGCTCTCCGGCGAAAGTCCCATCCGCATCTGTACGTAGTTGTCAAAATTCCGTATGCTTACGTAGTTACCGGCCATAAAATCGGCGTAATACCGGTCAAATACCCCCACCAAAAAATCGCCGTAACGCTTAGCAGACAGGGAAAAGGGTCGTTCCTCTCCCGATAACTCCTCAAGGCAGGGAATAAACTGTACGTAGCGGTATTTCTTCAGCGCCTCGTATACCCGCCGCGGATAGCGGGCCACGTATCGGTTTACCACGCAAAGAATGTTGAATTCCACCCCGTGCCGGGTAAACATCTCCGCGCATTGTATCACCCGATCGTAGGTGCCGCCTCCGTTGCCGTCCACCCGAAGGGAATCGTGCGCCTCTCGCGTGCCGTCCAGAGACAGCCCCACAAGAAACCGGTTTTGGGCAAGAAAGGTCGCCCATTCCTCGTTCATGAGTGTTCCGTTGGTCTGAATGGAGTTTAAGACCCGGATGCCCTTGGAGTTGTACCTCGCCTGTAGAGCCAGCAGCTCCCGATAAAAGTCCAAGCCAACAAGGGAAGGCTCGCCGCCTTGAAAGGCAAAGGAAACGTATCCCTCTGCATACTCAAAGGCCCGCTTCACTGTGGCCTCCAAGGTCGCAAGGCTCATTTTTCCATAGCAAGGAACGGCCCGATTCTCCGCCACGTCCGCATAAAAGCAGTACCCGCATCGCAAATTGCAAAGCGAGGACGCCGGCTTAATCAGCAAATTCAACCCCGGCATAGCGCACCTCCCAAATCTTATTTGTAATAGGCGATGATCTGTAAATCGTCTTCGACTCCATGGAAAGAAATTTCCGCAAAATCAGCACCGTATTGTTTTTCAAAGTCGGACAATAACGCTTTCGTTACTTCCTCGTGGAGCGCGGGAGGCACATCGGCCTGATCCGAAAAGCCACGCCCTAAAAACCGCGGCAAAAATCCATCCTTCAGCGGAGTCTCATACGGCATACCTCGCTCAACCATGGTTTCCTCTCGTCGCGAGAAAAGAGCGGTACAAGTCGCCTCGCGATCAAATTTCCACCGATATCTTTTGGGAAGAATACCAAGTGCACTTAGTCGTTTCCAATATTCTCCGTAAAGAGAGTTTACGATTTCATTGTAGAGGGAATTATCAAGAATCGCTCCCGGGTTTTTACCCGGTGCATCCTCTCCGCACAGAAATATGCCGCCCTGCTTTAGCACTCGCCAAATTTCTGAAATCACCCTTTGGGGATTGGAAATAAGATGCAAAACACTATTTGCTACCACAACATCTACAGATTCGTCTGCCAAAGGAATTTCCAACGCATTCATGCGACAAAGTACGGTTTGTTCCAACGATATTCCGTTGTGTGCGGCCTTTTTCTTTAAAATTGAAAGCATGCGGTTAGAGATATCACCGGCGATGATCCTTGTTCCGTTCGCGGCAGTTGGAACAGTAAAGCATCCATCTCCGCAGGCCAGATCAAGAAAAATTCCATCCTTGGCTTTATCAGAGATCACCTTCGCAAACAGAGCGTCACGTTCTTCGATCAAAAATTTTCTCTGACCGGAGTAGCTTTCTCCAATATGCTCGTAGCCAATATACTTGTCACCCTCTCCCATTGTAATCATGTCGGGTGCGTCAGATAATTGCCAGATGCCGTTTTGCTCCGGCACAACGTACCCGCAGGCACATTGTGGCATAGTCATTGTACGTTTACACTGGGGGCAAAGAAACATATATATTCTCCTTATGGTCGTTATCTTATAACAAGGATACCATAACTTGAAAAGAAAATCAACGAAAAAACTACAAGGCAACGAATGCTTGCGTCAACAAAAAGCCCCGCCACAGTTGGCGAGGCCTTGATTTAGTTACCGTTCCGTCCAAATTCCATCGTTATACTCGATGGCAACGAGCTCCGCATGGGGTATTCTGCGGGGTTTATCCTTGTTGGTGTAGTTTGCTCCGTTAACCAGGGATAAGATCACCTGTATCACTCCCCCGTGGGTCACAAGCACCGTGTTGCTATCGCAGTCCTTGACCGCCTGGGTCAACTCCTTCCACGCAGTACGGATCCGCTCGAAAAACTCCTTCGGGCTCTCACCGCCGGGATAGGCTTCCTCCCAGTCGAGTGCACTCCAGTAAAGCCCCGGATACCGCGCTTTCGCAAGCTCATTGTCCATGCCGGCCAGAACACCGTTGTTTGCCTCCCGAAACGCGGAAAGTCGGGTGAGGGGAAGCCCCAAGACCTCGGCAATGGGGCGCGCCGTCTGCTCCGCCCGGGTCAGATCGCTGGTGTATATGCGCCCGATGTTCAGCGCATCCTTGTTTTCGGCCACGAACCGCGCCAGCTCCCTTGCTTGCGCCTCGCCCTCTGCCACTAAGGGATGGTTGCTCCATCCGCCGCGCACGGTGCTGTCGTCCTTGCCGTGCCGAACCAGATAACAGATCATAAGAGTGCTCCTTATAAAATTCCCGTCAAAAAGATCTCAATACCGATGGCAATGAGGATCACACCGCCCAGAATGCCGGATTTGCCGGCCAGCTTTGTGCCGGCATGCTTGCCGATAAATACACCGGCAAAGCAGATAATAAAGGTAACCGCCGCAATCAACACCGCCGCCAGCACCGCCGCATACCATTCGTAATCCGCAATGGTAAATCCAACGGAGAGGGCGTCGATGGAGGTGGCAACGCCCTGCACCAAAAGAGCAGAGAGCGTGACCTTCTTGCCGTCGCAGGGCTTGTCCTTGTGCTTGATTCCATCGTAGAGCATTTTTCCGCCGATGTAGCAAAGCAGTACCAGCGCGATCCAAGGGATCAGCTTTTCAAACGCAGCAAAGTAGTGCGCGATCGTATGTACGCACACCCAGCCGATCATGGGCATCAGCGCCTGGAAAAAGGCAAAGATTCCTGCCACACCGCACATTTTCTGCCGCTTCATGCAGGGCTCGCTGAGTCCGTTGGCCAAGGAAACGGAAAAGGCGTCCATGGCAAGGCCGACGCCTAAGAGAATGCTGTTAAAGAAAAACATGAAATTCAGGGGCACGATAATTCCTCCTATGCCGTCAAGGCGCGATATACGCCGCAGACCCGTGGGGCCTGCGGCGTGCAGGATCAGATTTCTTCGGGAGCTTCTTCCTCAAAACCGTCATCCTCGCCGGAGGACTCGTCCTCAATGGGCTTGATCAGGTACTCGTGAATTACCGGGAAGGATCCGTAAATGCCGACAAACATACAGATCGCAGGGGTAATAACGAAGGGAAGAATAATACCGATGGGGGGATACACGATAAAGATCGCATAGTTCAAGGCAACGGTCAGAATTACAAGCAGTCCGTATCCAAGGTTACGCTTTACGCCAAGGAAGGTAAAGATCAAGGCATTTTTCAGAATCTGTGTGATCTTATAATTGAAGGTAAGAAGCAGGGTGTAGGTGTAATTGCGCATGATCAGATAGATCACGGTCATAACCAGAATCATAAAGAAGAAGATCTGGTATTGGAGTCCCGTGCCAAAACCGGTCAGATAGAAGTACAGATTCCATACGAGCAGACCGAGGAACACAAGGTCAATGATGCCGTACACAATAGCTTGGCGAAGATTTCTCTTGATGATGTACCAGAAGTCCGCCCACAGGAAGATGGGTTCGCCCTTTACCATGTTTCGGATCAGATAGGTAACACCTACGTTTACAATACCAAAGGTAAACAGCACAAGGAGCGTCAGCCCGAAGAATACGTAGGTCAGTGTCGAGGGCACGGAGATCTGCACCTCAATACCAAACACACCCTTCAACGCCTCAAGCATGGGCGAGGTTCCAAACTTAGATGCACCGTAAATAACGGGGAACAACTGAGAGGGCGGCGCCGTGCTTACAAGCGAGGTATAGTTGGAGAGTGCAAACAGAAGGAAGAAGATCGGGAAGTTGCCAAAAATCAGGTACAGATTGATGCTGAGAAGCTGATAGAACTTCCGTCCAAGCAGCTTGAAGAAGGTGGGCAGGTCAGGATGCTCCAGCACTTTCTCTAATTCGTCTTTTCCCGCATCCTTGCGGTTGAAGTTATAATAGTCAAAAATATTAAATTTTTTCTTTTTCTTCGGCGGTTCGTTCACGTTAAACACTCCTTTTTATTAAGTAAAGCTCAGCATAAGATAGCCAAGCGCCATTCGCGCAAGCAAAAAACAGCCTCCCACACAGAAAAAGCGGAAGCACATTCCGTAAAGCAGGGCGTTGCCCGGACAATACAAGCGGCAAATGTGCCCATCCCGCAAAATCGTCCAGAAGCAGAAGGATCGGTAAGCCAAAACCATGGTCGCAACGGTATCCAGCATGAAAAGCAAAGGGAAGAGCACCGTCACCTGTCCGCCGTGCCACAACGTAAAGGCAATCCCCACGGGCAGGGAAGCAAGCCCGACGCAAAGCACCGTCATAGGGGTGCAAAAGGCGCAAAATCCGCAGAAAAACAGGAATAACATCCACTTTGCCACAGGGATTGAAACATTCCCCACAAGGACAAGTCTCTGCCTCAGTGTGTCGGCCTCAACCATGGCTGTCGGCGATAAAACGTATCGCACCATCGCTCCGTCCGGCCAAAGCAGGCCGACCCCGACTCCCGCAAGCATACCCAGTGCCGCGGCAGAAAACAAAACGATCACGTATGGATTCTTCGTAAGCATATGCGTCACCACCCACTGCATTCTATTCGGCGGGAGCGCATACCATTCGCAGAGAATACAAACAGTATTATAACACAAATATATGAACATATCAAGAAATCTCTTGAAAAAAACGGAAATGCGCGTTATAATTTGGTATAGAAACGACAGCAAGGAGGCCGCCCACCGATGTTCCGACGAAAGAGAGATCCCATCGCCGAAATCTTTTCAAGCATTCCCACCCTGCAGACGGAGCGCCTGACCCTGCGTGCCATGCGCCGCTCGGACCGTCAGGATATGTACGAATACGCCAGCGATCCGTCGGTTACCAGATATTTGCTGTGGGATATCCACCCAAACGAGGAGTATACCGGCCGATACCTTGACTACGTGGTCAGCCGTTACCGTATCGGCGACTTTACCGATTGGGCCGTCACCGTGACGGAAACGGGGAAAATGATCGGCACCTGCGGCTTTACCCGCATCGACGCCGACCACAGAAAGGGCGAGGTTGGCTACGTGCTGAATCCGGCCTATTGGGGACAGGGGATCGCTGCTGAGGCCGTCCGTGCAGTACTTCATTTTGCTTTCTTTCGTCTGAAGTTGAATCGGATGGAGGCCAAATTCATCCGTGGCAACGAGCGTAGCCTTCGCGTTATGGAAAAATGCGGCATGCAATTCGAGGGATATCAGCGCGAAGCCATGTTGATCAAGGGTCAGTATTGCGATATTGGCTATGCCTCCATTTTGCGGAGCGAGTTCCCGGAATAAATACCGTGTGCCCACATTGGCTGTGGCCGCGGTATTTTTTTATAGTAAAAACAGAAAAACGGGCAAATAAACGAAAAAAATCGATCGCTTATTGGTGCAATTGTTCAATAAAACAAAAAAAATCGAATATTTTTTAGAATAAAATGACAAATAGACCTTGCGAAAAGGAAAGCCTTGTGCTATAATAGTGAGGAAGAACGTTAGATTGGCCAAAGAATGCCCATCAACCGCTCTCACATGACGATACGTGGTTTGGACTTAGCAAAATGAAAGAAAACGATAAGCAAAAAGCTCGGAGGGGCACGTCTCTTGACGATCGATTCGTCTCCGAATTTCATCAAGGCAAAAGCACCTCCGCCTACGAGTACTTCGGTTGCCATAAAATGGCGGGCAGCGGTGTGCATACCTACGTGTTCCGCGTCTGGGCACCCGGCGCCGACGCTGTTTCATTGGTGTCCGACGTAACCGGATGGAGCAAGGGTGTTCCTATGCACCGTGTGACGGATACGGGTGTCTGGGAGCTGCAGTACGGCGCACCTGAAAGCCTGAACCGCAGGTTTTATAAGTATAAAATCCTGACGGGAGACTCCGTTCAGTATAAGGCTGACCCCTATGCCATAGCCGCCCAGACCGGCGGTGATACAGCCTCCATTCTGCGGGATCCCTTTTCGTTCCCGTGGGAGGACTCCGCTTGGCTCACCTACCGCCGCTCTGTAGAGAACGGACAGGAAGGCTGCACCGGTGCTCCCCTGAATATTTACGAGCTTCACTTAGGCTCTTGGCAAAAGGGCCCGCCCGGCGGCACAAGAGATCTGACGTACCGCCAGATTGCCGATCGCTTGGCCCCCTATGTCAAGCAAATGGGCTATACCCACGTCCAGCTGATGCCCGTCATGGAGCACGCGGACGAATATTCGCGTACTTTTGCCGTGGATGCTCCCTACGTGCCTACCGCACGTTACGGTCCGCCTGAGGACTTTATGTATTTTGTCAACAAGCTGCACGTCTGCGGCGTCGGCGTGATTCTTGATTGGTCTCCCGCCGGATTCCCGAAAAACGGACACGGCCTGTTCGCCTTCGACGGGACACCCCTTTACGAGAGGGAAGAGGAGCTGCCGGACACCCCTGCTAACCGATGCCAATTTGATCTCCGTCGGGGCGAGGTAAGGAGCTACCTCATCTCTTGCGCTTTGTACTGGCTTCGCCGTTTTCATGTGGATGGCTTCTGTATTTCCGCCCTTGACCGTATGCTTCCGTGGAATCCGTACGACGGAACCGATCCCGATGCCGTCGCATTTCTGCAGGAGCTGAACCGTGCCGTGCGGGAGGAATTCCCATCGGCCTTGCGGCTTACGGACGGCTCGTCCTATCCCGGCGTTACCCGCCCGATCGAGAACGGCGGTCTGGGCTTTGATTTCTGCTATAACCGCCCGTGGACGGATGCCACCGGCGAATATATGGCAAAGGATCCTATCTACCGACAGTTTATGCACGACAAGCTGACGTTTTCTCTGCCGGATGCAGATGGGGAAAAGGGCATACTTGCCCTCTCCCATGATACCGTGTCCTGTGGACGCCGTTCCCTCATTGATCGGATGTTCGGCGGATATGAGGAAAAGTTCGCTTCCATGCGTGCCTATCTCACCTATATGATGACGTTCCCCGGCAAAAAGCTCGCCTTCATGGGCTCAGAGCTCTCCCAGTTCCGTGAGTGGAGCCCCTCTCATGAGCTCGAGTGGTTTATGATCGGCAATTACCCCCGCCACCGGGAAATGCACTTCTTTGTGAAAACGCTGAACAGCTTTTATTTAAGCCAGCCATCCCTTTGGGAGTTGGACGGCCAGCCGGACGGCTTTGCTTGGCTTGAGCCAAACGATAAGGGCCGCAACGTGATTGCCTACCAACGCTTCGCCCGGGACGGCAGCGCCCTTACCGTGGCAGTCAGCTTTTCTCCCGTCTCCCATCGCCCCTACCGCCTGTACGTCCCCGAGCCGGGACGGTATCAGCTCCTCTTCCATACGGAGGATCGGGCCTTTGGCGGCAGTGGCATCGTCGGAGACCGCGTTCTCCGCACCAAAAAGTATAAGGAGGGTAAGGAAATCCGCCATTATTTAGAGCTGGAGCTTCCCCCTTACGCCGCACGGATCCTTAAAAAGCTGCCTTCGGTAAAGCCGGAGACCAAGGAGACGTGAGCTTCCTTAACCGATGAGCGCCCCGGCGCTTCGGATATAAACGCATAATATAATTAAAGCCGCAAAGCGGCATGGAGGGTTATATGTATAAAAAGAAAGAGTGCGTAGCAATGCTTTTGGCAGGCGGACAGGGAAGCCGTCTGTATGCTCTGACCGAAAAGACGGCAAAGCCTGCCGTTCCCTTCGGCGGAAAGTATCGCATCATCGATTTTCCCATGTCCAACTGTGTTAACTCCGGCATCTACACCGTCGGCGTTCTGACACAGTATCAGCCCCTGGTTCTGAACGAGTACATCGGTAACGGCCAGCCTTGGGATCTGGACCGCGCCAACAGTGGCGTAACGGTTCTTCCTCCTTATCAGGGCAAAAAGTCTGCGGACTGGTACCGCGGAACCGCGAACGCAATCTATCAGAACCTGGCGTTCATCCGCCGCTACGATCCGGACTACGTTCTGATCCTTTCCGGTGACCACATTTATAAGATGGACTACAGCGAAATGCTTGCATCTCATAAGATGAATAATGCAGACTGCACCATCGCCGTTCTTGACGTTCCGTTGGAAGAGGCAAGCCGCTTCGGTATTCTTAACACCGACGATACCGGCCGAATCCTGGAATTCGAGGAAAAGCCCGCTCATCCCAAGAGCACTAAGGCATCCATGGGTATCTACATCTTCAACCGCGACGTGCTTGAGGAATACCTGATCCGCGATGAGGAAGATAAGAAATCTGCCAACGACTTTGGTAAGAACATCATCCCCAATATGCTGAACGACGGTAAGCTGATGTATACATACGGCTTCAAGGGCTATTGGAAGGACGTTGGAACCATCGATAGCCTGTGGGAAGCAAATATGGAGCTTCTCGGCACTCCTCCCAAGTTCGACATCAACGATAAGAAGTGGAGAATTTACTCCCGTACTTCCGCGGACGCTCCTCACTTTGTAGGCGAGCACGGCCAGATCACTAACTCCCTGATTACTGAGGGCTGTGAGATCGACGGCGTGGTAGAGAATTCCGTTCTATCCAACGGCGTTAAGGTTGAGCGCGGCGCATACGTTAAGGACTCCGTTATTATGAGTGACGTTGTCATCAAGGCCGGCGCGGCCGTTAACTATTCCATTCTGGATGAGGGTGCCGTTGTTTGCGAGGGCGCCGTTGTAGGCCAGAATAAGGATATCGCAACCGGAATTACCGTAGTAGGCGGCGGCATTCAGATTCCCGCGGCTGTAAAGGTACCCAGCGGCGCGATGGTCAACGAAGAATACGTAAAAGAAAATTTGAAGTAAGCGGAGGCGGAAAACATGTCAGTTGCTGGAATTATTTTCTCTAACATTCACGATTCTAACCTTCCGGAGCTTACGAGAAAGCGCACCATTGCGTCCGTTCCGTTTGCTTGCCGGTACCGTTTGGTAGACTTTGCTCTCTCCAACATGGTAAACTCGAACATTGATAACGTCAATATCGTTACCAGCCATAACTACCACTCCTTGATGGACCATCTCGGCTCCGGTAAGGATTGGGACCTTGCCCGTCGCTCCGGCGGTCTTAAGATCCTGACCCCCTACATCAGCAGTGATACCGCATACGACGGAAGATATACTCGTCTTGGCGCGCTGAAGAACATCGTAAGCGTAATTCAGCAATCCACCGACGATTACTTCGTGCTTTCCGACTGTGACGTGATCTGCAACATCGACCTCACCAAGATGGTAGACGCACACATCAAGAACCGTGCGGACATCACCATTGCCGTTAAGCGCGTAAGCAACGCTCCCGAGCTTGACGAAACCGATATTCTCCTTCGTTCCGACGAGAACGGCCGCGTGACCGAGGTTCTCTCCGGCCCCATGGCTGTCGGCGCTGAGGATGCAGATATGAACCTGAACATTCTCGTGTTCAGCCGTCAGTATCTCCTTGACGTGATCAGTGAGGCGATCTTCCACGATTATAAGAGCCTTAACCGTGACATCATCACCCGTAACGCAAAGCGTCATAACTACTACGCATACCGTTACGACGGATACTTCTCCTGCATCTCCAACTTTGCGGACTACTTTGCATGCAATATGGATCTGATCCGCAATAAGGAATCCCGCGATTCTCTCTTCAACGTAAAGAACCGCCCCATCCTTACCAAGATCCGCAATTCCTCCCCCACCTACTATGCAAAGGAATCCCGCGTTAAGAACTCCCTCATTGCAGACGGTTGTGAGATCCACGGCACGGTAGAGAACAGCGTAATCTTCCGCGGCGTTAAGATCGGTAAGAATACCGTTGTCCGCAACTCCATCCTCTTCCAGGATGCCTTCACCGGCGAGAACGTAATTCTTGATAACGTAATTGCCGATAAGAACGTGGTGATCCGCGACAACCGTGTACTCTCCGGTGCAGAGGATCTTCCTTATTATATCCCCAAGGGAAAAATGATTTAATTCAAGCAAAAGGAGCCAATCTATGAAAGTATTGTTTGTTTCCGGTGAGGGCCTTCCGTTCTCGTCTACCGGCGGCCTGGCGGACGTAATTGGTTCGCTTCCCAAGGCGCTGGCAGCCAACTATGAGGAGGACGACATCCGTGTAATCCTTCCCCTGTATGCGTCCACCAAGGAAAAGTTTGCGGCAGAACTGAACTACGAGTTCTCCAAAACTGTAAACCTTGCATGGCGTCATCAGTACTGCGGCGTGTTCTCCATCAAGAGAGACGGCGTCACCTATTATTTCATTGATAACGAATTTTATTTCAAGCGCAGCACATTATATGGACAGTACGATGACGGCGAACGCTTCGCATTCTTCAGCCGTGCCGTGATCGATATCCTGCCCGACATCGATTTCTTCCCCGATATTCTTCATTGTAACGACTGGCAGAGCGCACTTGCTATCCTGTATCTGCGCCTGAGCTACTCTTATGATGAGCGATATCGCCAAATTAAGACCCTTTATACCATTCATAATATAGAATATCAGGGAAAATTCGGTTTAGAGTCCCTCGGAGACCTTTTTGGTCTTGACGAAAGGGATCGTTCTGTAGTAGAATATAATCACTGTGTGAATTTGACGAAAGGTGCCATTGTTTGCGCCGATCGCGTGACCACGGTAAGTGAACGTTATGCATCCGAAATCCAGACGGAATTCTATGCAAGCGGTCTCCACTACGTGCTCCGTTTGTTCCGCGATAAGATCTGCGGTATCACAAACGGTATCGACGAGGTTTACTATAATCCGAAGAACGATCCGATCATCGCCCGTCAGTATGACGCCGAGACGATCGAGTTGAAGAAGGAATGTAAGAGAGAGCTCCAGGAGCTTTGCGGACTGCCCGTACGGGATGACGTTCCGCTGATCGCCATGATCTCCCGTCTTACGGCTCACAAGGGCTTCGATCTGGTCAAGTATATCTTGCCGGAAATGCTTACGGAGGACAGACAGTTCGTTCTCCTTGGCACGGGCGAGCCCGAGCTTGAGAACTTCTTCCGTAACATGCAGAGCATGCACCCCAAGAAGGTTCGGGCCTTTATCCAGTACGACAAGGATCTTTCCAAAAAGATCTACGCCGGTGCGGATATGTTCCTGATGCCGTCCAAGAGCGAGCCCTGCGGTCTTGCGCAGATGATCTGCTCGGAATACGGTACAGTGCCGATCGTAAGAGAAACCGGCGGTCTCGCCGACACGATCCAGCCCTACAACCGCTATACCGGAGAAGGCAACGGATTCACTTTCCGGAATTACAATGCACACGAAATGAAAGATGCGGTTGAGCGCGCCGAGGAATTGTATCGTGACAAAGATAAATGGCAGCAGTTCTGTGCTGACATTATGAAGATCGATTTCTCTTGGAATGTTTCTGCCGAGAAATACCGGCAGATCTATCAGTCCTTACTTGACTGATTTACTTTAGTTCACTGCCGAAGCCGTACCGGAAACGGGACGGCTTCGACAACTTATTTCGATAATCCGTGCGTAAAGCACAAAGAAAGGCAATAGTTAAACATGGAAAACCAGAAGCTCACAAAAGAAGATGTGAGAGTAGCCCTTGAAAGCAAACTCTCCAGATATTTCGGTGTTAAGCCGGAGGAGGCGTCGGAGGAGCAGATTTACAAAGCAACCGTCCTGACCGTAAAAGACATTTTGACCCAAAAGCGTTCCGCCTTCAAGCAGAAGACCAAGGAACAGAAGGCAAAGAGAATCTACTATCTTTGCATGGAATTCCTCATCGGCCGCTCTTTGAAGAACAACCTGCGCAATTTGGGCCTTGCCAAGGAATACGAGCAGGTGCTTGCAGACTACGGCTTCGACATTGACAGTATTTATGAAAGAGAGCCCAATCCCGGACTCGGCAACGGCGGTCTTGGCCGTCTTGCGTCCTGCTTCATGGACTCCCTCACCTCACTTAATTACCCGGCAGTTGGTTTTTCCATTTGCTATGAATACGGTCTTTTCAAGCAGAAGATCATTGACGGTAACCAGGTAGAGCTGCCCGACGAGTGGATGCCCGAGGGTGACTGCTGGCTCGTTCCCAGAACCGATAAGAAGTTTACCGTAAAGTTCGGCGGTCGCGTGACCGAGGCTTGGGTAAACAACCGCCTTACCATCCAGTACGAAAACGCTGAGGTGGTCCAGGCCGTTCCCTATGACATGATGATCTCCGGTGCCTCCGAGGCCGTAAATCCCCTGCGCCTCTGGAAAGCACAGGATACTACCAACTTCAATATGAAGCTGTTCTCTCAGGGCGAATACGTTAAGGCGGTTTCTCAGTCCGCCGGCGCCGAGGCAATATCCAAGGTGCTCTATCCCTCCGACGACCATACCGAGGGCAAGCTCCTGCGTCTCAGCCAGCAGTACTTCCTTGTATCTGCCTCCCTGCAGAGCATTATTTCCGACCATTTGACCGCCTTCGGCACCCTTGAGAACTTTGCCGATAAGGTTTCCATTCATATTAACGATACCCACCCCGCACTTTGCGTTCCCGAGCTTATGCGTATCTTCATGGATACCTATTCCTACTCTTGGGAAGAGGCGTGGTCCATCGTCACCCGCGTAATCTCCTACACCAACCATACCGTTATGCCCGAGGCTCTTGAGTGCTGGAACGAGGATCTGTTCAGCTTCAAGCTGCCCAGAATTCACATGATCGTAAAGGAGATCAACCGTCGCCTTTGCGAGGACCTTTGGAAGATGTATCCCGGCGACTGGGATCGTATTTCCCGTATGTCCATCATTGGCTACTCTCAGGTTCGCATGGCTAACCTCAGCGTAGTTGCTTCTCATACCGTAAACGGCGTATCCAAGCTCCATTCCGATATTCTGAAGCAGACCATCTTCCACGACTTCTATAAGACCACCCCCGAGAAGTTCACTAACGTAACCAACGGTATTGCACACCGTAGATGGCTCACTTATTCCAACCCCCAGTTGGCTGACCTCCTGACTGAATGCATCGGCGGTGAGTTCAACACCCAGCCCGAGGCTCTTGAAAAGTTCCTCAAGTATGCAAACGATACTACCGTTCTTGACCGCCTGTCCGAGATCAAGGCCGATAATAAGCTCCGTCTTTCCAAGGCGATCTTTGATAAGACCGGAACTGCTCTTGACGTAAATTCCGTATTCGACGTACAGGTTAAGCGTATGCACGAGTACAAGAGACAGCTTCTGAACGTTTTGAAGATCATTTCCTACTATGTGGATCTGGAAGAGAACCCCGATATGGAGTTCATGCCCCGCACCTTCATCTTTGGCGGTAAGGCGGCACCCGGCTACTACATGGCCAAGGATATCATCAAGCTGATCTGGAACCTGGGTCAGGATATCGCCAAGAATCCCCGCGTACGTGAAAAGCTCCGCGTGGTATACCTTGAGGACTATAACGTAAGCACCGCAGAGGTTCTTATGCCCGCCTCCGATATCAGTGAGCAGATCTCTCTCGCCGGTAAGGAAGCCAGCGGAACCGGTTGCATGAAGTTCATGATCAACGGTGCCGTAACCCTCGGTACGCTTGACGGCGCAAACGTCGAGATCCGCGAGGAGGTTGGCGACGATAATATCTATATCTTTGGCCTCAACGCCAAGGAAGTGGATGAGCTGTGGGAAAGCGGCTATCACTCTCTCACCTTCTATCATACCAGCCCCAGAATCCGCCGTGCAGTTGACCGCCTCAACCGTGGCTTCAACGGTGTGTCCTTCTCTAACATTGTACAGTACCTCATTGGTGGCCACGGTGTGCCCGATCCCTATATGTGCTTGGCTGACTTCGATTCTTACTACAGTGCCGCAGAAAGCGCAGTTAAGACCTACCAGCACAAGAACGTATGGAATCGTATGGCCCTTGTCAACATTGCCAAGGCCGGCTACTTCGCCGCAGACCGCAGCATTGAGGAATATGCAAAGAACATTTGGAACTTGAAGAAAGTAAAATAATATGAATTTCTTGCCGATCCGAGAGATACGATATTCTTCTGATCGGGAAAGAGTCCTGCGAGGAATCCAAACCTGCGCCTTTGATTCGAGGAGTGCAGTTCAGCTTGAACTGCACCTTCCTCGGATGTATGGGGCCACGTCCGTTCGGATTCTGATTTCGGATGAAAAAGGAAGGCTCTGCCTTGAGAAGTCCCTGCAGTTCCATGCGGTGGAAAACGGATGCGATATTTATTGCACCTCGGTAGACGCCCAGTTGGAGTTGCCTCTTCATAAGGCGGGAGGCCTTTTCTATTATGTGTATGCTGTCAGCGGAGCAGAGAGTTTTTATCTGTCTGCCTCCCGCGATCGCACCGAGCTTCAGCGAATGCAAACGCCCGATACCAAAACGCAGCTTCTCTTTTACCGGGAAGAGGAGAGACCCGAGCCCGCAATCGTCGGTGGTACCATGTACCACGTTTTTGTCGACCGATTTTTCCGTTCGGGAAAGTCCGAACCCCGTAAGGGAAGTATTTTAAATGAAGATTGGGAAAACGGTGTTCCGCAGTATGCGGAGCGTCCGGGCGGATTTGTAGCCAATAATATGTTCTTTGGCGGCGACCTTTGGGGCGTCATCGAAAAGCTGGACTACATTGCATCCCTGAACGTTAATTGCCTGTACCTTTCTCCTGTTTTTGAAGCCGCGTCCAACCATAAGTACGACACGGCCGACTATTTGCGCGTCGACTCTGCCTTTGGCGGGGATGAAGCCCTTGCCGTGTTAGTGGAGGAGGCGAAAAAGCGCGGAATCCACGTGATTTTGGACGGTGTTTTCAACCACACCGGTGCCGATAGCCGCTATTTCAATAAGTTTGGTAATTATGAGGATTTGGGCGCTTATCAGTCCAAGGAATCACCCTACTATAAATGGTACGCCTTTAAGAATTATCCCAATAGCTACGAGAGTTGGTGGGGTATCGACATTCTCCCCCATATCCGCTCCGACGAGCCGGAATACCGCCACTTTATTTACGATGAGGTGGTGGAAAAGTGGATGAAGTTTGGCATCGCCGGCTTCCGCCTGGATGTGGCCGACGAGCTCTCGGATGATTTCCTCTCCGGATTTACCCGCAAGGTAAAGGATATTCGTCCCGACGCCGTTGTCTACGGCGAGGTCTGGGAGGACGCCTCCAATAAAATCGCCTACGGAATGCGTAAGCGCTACTTCCAGGGCGCCGAGCTGGATTCCGTTATGAACTATCCCCTGCGCACCGGCTTGATTGCCTATCTGACGGAAGGCAACGATTACGCCATGCGGGAGGCTCTGATCATGCTCTATAGCCATTATCCGGAAAAGAGCCGCAACTTGTTGATGAATCTGCTGGGCACTCACGATACGGAGCGAATTCTTACCCGCTTGGTGGGGGATGATTTCGGAAATCCTTCAAACGAGTACCTGTCGCAAAAGCGCCTCACACCCGAGGCACGCAGGAAAGGCATCCGTATGCTCAAGCAGGCCTATGCCGTTGCCTCCACCGTTCCCGGTGTCCCTTGCATCTACTACGGTGACGAGGCGGGGATGGAGGGCTATCGCGATCCCTTCAACCGTATGCCGTTCCCTTGGGGCAGGGAGGAAACCGATCTGACGGATTGGTACCGTAGCCTTGGTAAGCTTCGCAAGGAGCACCCGATGCTTGCCCACGGTGGAATTGACCTGCATATCTGTACCCCCCAGATTCTCGCGTACTCCCGTTTTTCTGGTGAGGATAACGTGCTGGTGGTGGTCAACCGATCCATCGATCCTTGCTACATCGCTTGCGACTGTGCCCTTGAAACTCTGCTTGCAACGGAGGCTTGTGGCCCCCGTTGTGTGCCCGCGCTGGGCGCCGCCGTGTTTGCTTACCGGGGAGAAACGCAATTTTTCTTCTCGGATCGCCCTTGATCCCAAAAAGAACTTGACGGACGTATAAAAAAATAGTAAAATAAAAGAGGTTATTGTAAAATACAATAATCTCTTTTTCTTTTGTTGGGGGAGGTGACCGTGTGCCAAAGTATAACGTTATATTCAAACGTGTGGAAAAGAAGTACCCCATGACGGAAGCACACTGCGAGCATCTGCTCTCCATAATCGGTCACCGAATGTATCCCGACGCCTATGGAAAAAGTACCGTCTGCAACCTATACCTTGATACACCGGATTTTCTTCTGATCCGCAATTCGATTGATGCCGTATCTTATAAGGAAAAGCTCCGCGTGCGTAGCTATGGCTTGCCCGAGGAGGACGGAACGGTGTTTTTCGAGATCAAAAAGAAGTACAAGGGAACGGTGTATAAGCGCCGTATCTCCACTACCTATCGAAAGGTTATGACCTATCTGAACGGCGGAGAAAAGCCGGACGATAGCCAGATCATGCGGGAGCTGGATTATGCCATGCAGTACTACCGCCATCCCCGGCCGGCGGCTATGATCTTTTATGAGAGGGAAGCCTTCTTCTCGAAGGAAGACTCCTCCTTGCGCATCACCTTCGACCGTAACGTTCGATACCGCTTCTCGGATTTCACCCCGGATAAGGGTGACGGAGGCACACCGCTTCTTCAGCCGGGGGAGGTCCTTATGGAGATCAAAACCGACGGCGGTATGCCCCTGTGGCTCTCCCACGCCTTGGCCGAGTGCCAAATTTACCCCTCGCGCTTCTCCAAATACGGAAAATCCTACTTAAAATACATCGAATCCAAGAGAGGAGATCTCCTATGAGTGCATTGTTCCAGTCCATTACCACCGGCAGCTTTACCGTAGGTGTGTACCTTGTTTGCGTTGCCGCCGCCCTTGTTTGCGGTGGAATTGCCGCCTTTGCCGCATCCTTCCGCTCCCATGTTTCCAAAAGCTTTCTTGTGTCCCTGATTCTGATGCCGGTTATTGTTCAGACCGTTATTACTATGGTCAACGGAAACATCGGCACCGGTGTCGCCGTCATGGGCGCGTTTTCTCTTGTCCGCTTCCGCTCCGTTCCCGGTAAGGCCAAGGATATCGTGGCCATCTTCCTTGTTATGACCTCCGGTCTGTCCTGTGCCTCCGGATATGTGACCGTGGCTCTTCTGTTCACCGTGATCGTAGCCGCTGTTATGATCCTTGCTACCTATCTGCCCACCAAGAGTGAACGCGAGGTGGAGCTGAAGATCACCATTCCCGAAACGCTGAACTACACCGACGCCTTCCGCAATGTCTTTGCTCAGTACACAAAGCATAGCCGTATGGTAGGGGTCAAAACAACCGCCATGGGTAGCCTCTTTAAGCTGACCTATCGGGTCGAGATGAAGGATCGCCGGGCAGAGAAGGAGTTTATCGATGCCCTCCGTTGCCGCAACGGGAACCTTGAGATTGCGATTTCCGAAATTCTGTCCGCTAACGAAGATCTGTAATGAATAAAAAAGAAGTCAAGGCGTTGCCTTGACTTCTTTTTTATTCTTCGGAAATTTCCTTAAGCACCAATTTAGGCTCTGCCCCCTCGGTCACGCAGGCCGCAGTAATGATAACCGTAGCCACGTCCTTGCGGGAGGGAATATCAAACATAATGGGGGTCATGATCTCCTCAATGATGGCGCGCAAGCCGCGGGCACCGGTGGATCGGTCGATGGCCTTGGCCGCAATGGCGCGAATGGCTTCATCCTCAAATACCAGCTCTACACCGTCCAGTCCGATCAGCTTGGTGTACTGCTTGAGAAGGGAGTTTTTAGGCTCCTTAAAGATGCGAACCAGCGCATCTTCATCCAGATTGTCAAGGCCAACCAATACCGGCAAACGGCCAACCAGCTCGGGAATCAAGCCGAACTTAACCAGGTCGTGGGCATTGGCATCCTTAAAGATCTCAGCGCGTGCACGCTCCTTTTTCGAGCGCACCTGTCCGTCAAAGCCAACGGAGGAGGTGTCTTGTCTGCGCTCAATGACCTTTTCAAGACCGTCAAAGGCACCGCCGCAAATAAAGAGAATGTCGGAGGTGTTGATCTGAATAAACTCCTGATTGGGATGTTTCCGTCCACCCTGAGGCGGAACGTTGGAAACCGTACCCTCCAGAATTTTGAGGAGCGCCTGCTGAACGCCCTCGCCGGAAACGTCACGGGTAATGGAGCGGTTTTCACTCCGACGGGAGATCTTGTCGATCTCGTCTACGTAAATAATACCCTTCTGTGCCAGCTCAATGTCATAATCCGCCGCCTGAATCAAGCGGAGCAGAATGTTTTCCACGTCCTCGCCAACGTAGCCGGCTTCTGTTAAGGTGGTAGCGTCCGCAATGGCAAAGGGAACGTTCAGGGACTTGGCCAAGGTCTGCGCAAGGAAGGTCTTACCCACACCGGTGGGACCGATCAAAAGCACGTTGCTCTTCTGGAGCTCCACGCCGTCGTCCTCGCGATTCTTGTCACTCTTCTGCAAAATACGCTTGTAGTGGTTGTAAACCGCAACGGAAAGCGCAATTTTTGCTTTGTCCTGTCCGATCACGTATTCGTCAAGGGTGGCCTTGATCTCGTGAGGGCGGGGCAGGGTCTCAAGGGAAAGCTTGTCAAGGTTCTCGCTGAGAGCTTCAGCACCCTTGGGATGGGTTTCGTCAAAAATAAGCTCGCTGCACGCCTCCACGCAATCGTCGCAGATGCAAGCGCCAGAGGGGGAGGGGATCAGGAACATAACCTGATTTTCCGTCCGTCCGCAGAAGGAACAGCGTCTGATGTTGTTGTGATTCTCTGCCATGTCGGCTCCTTATGCTCTGTGTTCGATAACCTTGTCAATGAGGCCGTATTCCAAAGCCTCTTTTGCGGTCATAAAGTTGTCGCGGTCGGTATCGTGGCTGATCACGTCAAGGGGCTTGCCGGTGTTCTCTGCCAGAATCCGATTCAAGGTGTCACGTGTCTTCAGAATATGCTCGGCGTGGATCTTGATGTCAGAAGCCTGACCCTGTGCACCGCCCAAGGGCTGGTGGATCATGATGGTACTGTTGGGAAGCGCAAAACGCTTGCCCTTGGCACCGCTGGAGAGCAGAAACGCACCCATGCTGGCAGCCATACCGATGCAGATGGTGGAAACGTCACACTTGATAAAATTCATGGTGTCGTAGATCGCCATGCCGGCCGTAACGGAGCCGCCGGGGCTGTTAATGTAAAGATGGATATCCTTGTCGGGATCCTGTGCCTCCAGATGGAGGAGCTGTGCAACGACGAGAGAAGCGGTGACGTCATTCACTTCATCAGCCAAGAAAACGATTCGGTCGTTTAACAGACGGGAATAAATATCGTAGGAGCGCTCACCGCGTGCGGTCTGCTCCACAACGTAAGGAACAAGTGCCATAATATACCTCTTTTCTGTCGGATTTTGTAATTATGCTTCCGGAGTAGAATACTGCCGCCGCAAACCGCGGCGGCAGTATCGAAATGATTTCATTATTCAGCGTCAGCTGCGGGAGCGGCCACTACGGCGTTCTCCTTAACGAAGTCAACAGCCTTCTTAACGGCGATATCGGCAGACAGTGCCTTGTCATCGATCAGACCCTTGATCTCGTCAACGGACTTGTTGTAAGCCTTGGAGAGGTTCTCGTACTCAGCGGCAAGCTCTTCCTCGCTTGCGGTAAGGTTCTCAAGCTCAGCAACCTTTTCAAGAGCAAGGCGGGTCTGAACCTGGCGCTCTGCCTGAGGTCTCATCTGCTCACGGAGAGTATCAAGGTTCATGCCGGTAAACTTGAAGTAGGTAGCAAGGTCAAGTCCCTGCATACGGAGTCTGGTGTCGTAGTCGCGAACGAAGTTCTCGGTCTCGGTCTCGTACATAGCCTCGGGAATCTCAACCTCCATATTTTCAACGAGAGTCTTCATCAGCTCGTTTTCAAAGGCGGTATCTGCGCTTTCTGCGTTTCTCTTCTCAAGGTTTGCCTTAACGTCAGCCTTATATTCATCGAGAGTATCGAATTCGGAAACATCCTTTGCGAATTCGTCGTCAAGCTCGGGGAGATCGTTGTGCTTGATTGCATGGAGAACAACCTTGAAGGTAGCTTCCTTCTCGGAGAGACCCTCGTGGTAATCCTTGGGGAAGGTAACGTTTACGTCGAATGCATCGCCGATGGCGTGGCCGACGATCTGATCCTCAAAGCCGGGGATGAACTGGCCGGAGCCAAGCACAAGGGAGTGACCCTCAGCCTTGCCGCCGTCGAACTGCTGGCCGTCAACGTAACCGTCGAAGTCGATCACAACGGTGTCGCCGTTTTCTGCTGCGCGATCGGTAACCTCGATCATGCGGCCGTTTCTCTCACGAACGCGGTTGATCTCAGCGTCAACGTCAGCGTCGGTAACGGGAGTAACGTTCTTCTCAGCCTGAAGATTCTTGTAAGCCTTGAGGGAAACTTCGGGCTTAACGTAGAACTTTGCCTTAAGAGTAACGTCGCTCTCAATGGATACAACGTCGAACTCAGGACGGCTTACGATCTCAAGAGCGGACTCCTTAAGAGCAGCCTCGAAAGCATCGGGAATGATCTCGTTGATGGCATCCTCGAAGAATACGCCCTTGCCGTAGAGTCTTTCAATTACGCTACGGGGAGCCTTACCCTTGCGGAAGCCGGGAACGTTGATCTTCTTTACTTCCTTGAGGTAAACCTTCTGCTGAGCGGCCTCAAAGGTAGCGGCATCTACAGTAAATTCAATTTCATAAAGATTTGTTTCAACTTTGGTGTTTTTGGTTAAAGCCATTTTAGTGAATTCCTCCGATAAAGAACTTAAAATTCAATCAATATACATTTTACTTTTTTTTCATAGTAAAGTCAAGGATAAAAGTTAAAAATTTCCGCTTTTTTCGCACTTTTTAAGCCAAAAAAGCATCAATAATCCTGCGGCATAACGATCATGGGAATAAAATCAAGGAAATCTGCCGAGATCATAGTCATAGTGATCCCCTCGAACTCGATGGAGCGGGGAATGCTGTACAGTCCATGAATATGGCCGAAGTAGCAGTTTTTGATTCCGTACGTGTGGAGCGTATCCACGATCTCCCGACAGATAAAGCCACGGAATACGGGCGGGAAGTGGAAGAATACCAGCAGTTGTCTGCCCTCCGCAATCCGCTTGCCCTCCTCCAAGCTAGTCTTCAGCCGGGATACCTCCCGTGCCACGATCTTGTCGTAGTCGGTATCAAACTTGGAGGCCTGGAGCTTTTCCTCCACGTACCAGCCTCGGGTGCCGCAAATGGTGTATTCCTCAGCATTATATGCGTTGTTGAAGAGAAAGTCTATGGTGTGGATCTCATTTTCCGCAAAAGCCTTGTGCATTTTCGTAACCGTAGACCACCAGAAGTCATGGTTACCCTTGCCAATGATCTTGCGCCCGGGCAGGGAATCGAGGAATTTCAGATCCCCCAGTGCCTCCTCAAGAGAAAGCCCCCAGGAAATATCGCCGGGCACCACCACCGTGTCCTCGTCGGATACGACGGCGCGCCAGCGCTCTTCAATTTTCGTCATGTAGGATTGCCACCGGGAGCCGAAAATGTCCATAGGCTTGTCCGTGGTAGTGGATAAATGCAGGTCAGCCATGACAAATAAAGACATTTTTTCTCCTTTCTGCCGGCGGCCTTGAATTTAGAATGGAATTATTTGCAGAAGCGACGGACTGCATTCGGCATCTCGTCCGCATCCACCGTCTCGGTAAAGCGAACGGGAAGGGTCAGAACACGAGTCAGTTGAACGGGGGCCTTCACACCGGATTTTTCTTCAAGCTCTGCCAGCGCCGCAACGTCATCGGTGGGCTGACCGCCAAGCGCGGTAAGCACAGATGCGGCAAACTTGTAGGGGTTGGCAGTAGAGGCCAGAATTACAGGACGGTGATCGTCTGTATCCGCCATATAAGCTTTAGCACAGTACAGACCGACTGCAGTATGGGTGTCGCACAGATAGCCTTCCTTTTCAAAGGTCTCGCGGATGGTCTTGGCGGTGTTTTCTTCGGAGCAGTAGTAACCGGAGAAGCAACGGTCAAGCTCTGCCTTCACCTGCGCATCTACGGTGTACTTGCCGCAGGTGGCGAGAGACTTCATGTAGTCAGCCGTCTTTTCAGGGCCGGCCACGGTAAAGAGCAGACGCTCCAGATTGCTGGAGATCAGAATGTCCATGGAGGGGGACATGGTCTTGTAGAACTCGCGGTTGCGGTCGTAGGTTCCGGTCTTCAGGAAGTCGGTCAGAATGTTGTTCGCATTGGAGGCGCAGATAAAGCGGCCCACGGGCAGTCCCATCTTAGCGGCAATGTAGGCGGCAAAAATGTTACCGAAGTTACCGGTGGGAACGCATACGTTCACTACGTCTCCTAGCGCAATACGGCCGGCCTTTACAAGGTCGCAGTAAGCGGAAATGTAGTAAACGATCTGAGGAGCCAGGCGGCCCCAGTTGATGGAGTTTGCGCTGGAGAAGAAGTATCCCTGCGCATTCATTTCCTTGGCAAATTCACCGTCGGAGAAGATCTTCTTCACGCCGGTTTGTGCATCGTCAAAGTTGCCGTGGATGGCACAAACACCCACGTTGCCACCCTCCTGGGTAGCCATCTGCAGCTTCTGAACGCGGCTGACGCCATCTTCGGGGTAGAAGACGAGGATCTTGATCTGATCCACGTCGCGGTAGCCTTCCAGAGCCGCCTTTCCGGTGTCACCGGAGGTAGCAACCAGAATCTGTGCCGTCCGTTCTTCTCCGGTTTTGCCAAGGGCGCGGGAGAGCAGACGGGGCATGATCTGAAGGGCCATATCCTTAAAGGCGCAGGTCGGGCCATGCCAAAGCTCAAGAGAATGCACGCCTCCCTCAAGTGAAACGATGGGTGCGGCACCGCCGGGGAAGCGTTCCTCCGCATAAGCGGCGCGGCAGTCTGCCAAAAGCTCCTCTGCGGTATAATCGGTCAAGAACAGGCCAAGAATCTTCGCCGCCCGTTCTTCATAGGGCAGATCGATCAGTGCCTTCAGCTCCTCCATCGTAACGGTAGGAATGGTATCGGGCATAAAGAGACCGCCGTCGTCCGCCAGACCCTGCTTGATGGCAGCGGCTGCAGACACGGCCTTTTTTGCTTCATTTGTATCGCGTGTGCTGATGTAATTCATGATAATCCTCCTCATGGTAGGTAAGTTACATTTATTATAGAATCCGTGCGCCGCGCGCAAAAAACGCGTGAGCGTTCTGATAGAATAATCGGTCCAAAAGCCCGGAATCTAGCCCCGCCTCGGCCAGCCGGCGGTAAAGCTCTGGCATGGCGCTAAGATCCGCCAAGCCCTCGGGCGTTGTTTCAATGCCGTCAAAATCGCCTCCAAAGGCAAGACAGCTCTCGCCGCCTAAGGATAAATAATGACGGATGTGGGCAAGCACCGCTTCAAAATTGCAAGGCCCGTCGCATAGATGAACGGGATAAAAGCTAATGCCCACCAAGCCTCCCAGCGCAACAATGCGCTCGAAGTAGCTATCCTTTAAATTTCTCGGATGCGGATGCACCCGGTAGGCGTTGGAGTGAGTGGCCACCACGGGAAGCCCCCGTGCCTCTGCCATCTCCAAAACCTCCTCAATCACCGGATCCGACGCATGGGACAGATCGGGAACGATTCCCAGCCGGAAGCATTCCTCCACCACCCGACGGCCAAATTCCGTCAAGGGTGCCGAGGTGTCAAAGGAACCGCCGATCACGCTCTCTCCGGCCCAGGTCAGGGTAAGAAAGCGCACACCGTCCCGGTAAAGCTCCTCCAACCGAGAAAGATCTCCCGCCAGAATGCGGGCATCCTCCACCGCCAGTATGTAGCTTGGTGCGTTGGGATCCAACTGATCCGCGCAAGTGGCTAACGTAAATCGGTTTGCCTCGACCTGTGCGCGAAAGTTGTCCCGTACCTCCCGGTAGCGCCGGTAAGCGGCCTCATCGTCCAACCGACAGTCGCTCCAGATGGCGGCCACCTGAACGTATCGGTCAAGCCCACTCGCCTTGGCGGCGGAAGCCATGAGCGAACCGTCCGTTATGGATCGCTTGCGACCGTACGCCTCCGTCGGCATGTCGCAGTGCAAATCAAAAAGGGAAATCATAGCATCACCTCGTAACGGCATTTGGTATGTAGTTTACGCGCTCCACCTTACCCTCGTGCAGATAAACCTCCGCCACGTCGATCCTCGGTTGCTTTGCTGCTTGCTCCTCATTAAGCTGAGAGCGCAGGTACATGGCGGCGGCCGCCAGCAAATTTCTTTGCTTGGCGCCGTTGACCGCATCGGCCGGCCGATAAAGGTTGACCTTGTCCGTGGAGCGTGTCTTTACCTCCACAAACAGAATGTGGGTGGCGCTTTCCGCAACAATATCAATCTCCTTGTGGGAAAGGTGCACGTTGCGCCCGAGAATCCGGCACCCTTGCTTCTTTAAAAGGGAAGCCACGTGCTTCTCACCGAGAGCGCCGATCCGCTTGGTATCACTTTTTCTTTCCATACAAAAACGAATGTACAAAGGTAGGCCGATGCACGGGAGAGGGCCCGTGGGCCAACAATGCTTCCTTGTGGAGCTTGGTGCCGTAGCCCTTGTGCTTGGCAAAGCCGTACTGGGGATACTCCCGATCCAGCTCATAGCAAACCCGGTCACGGGCAACCTTAGCTAAAATGGAAGCCGCGGCAATGGAGGGCGCCAGCGCGTCGCCGCCTACAATTGCCTTGGCCGGCAGAGCAAAGCCCCGATCCACGTTTCCGTCGATCAGTGCAAAATCTGCCCGAGGCTCCAATGCCTCGATGGCACGCCGCATGGCAAGGAGCGCGGCGTTCAGTATGTTCATTTCCTCAATTTCCTCAACGGAGGCAGAGGCAATGGCATAAGCGACAGCACCCTTGGTGATCTTGTCAAAAAGAGCTTCTCGCTTTTTCTCCGTCAGCTTTTTGGAATCGTCCAGTCCCTCCAGCACAAAGCCCCTGGGCAAAATGCAGGCGGCGGCAAATACCGGTCCGGCCAAAGGCCCCCGGCCTGCTTCGTCCACTCCGCAGACCAAACGAATATTTTCGCTTAAAAACTGCTGTTCAAAGCCGTATTCCAGCATAGTCAATCCTCTTCCTTCGGCGGCATCTCAAGGGAGATGGGGCCGATCTTTCCGCCGCGGAACTCGTCAAGGAGGATCTTGGAGGTGCGTTCCGTATCCACATCGCCGCCGCTCACTAAGAATCCGCGCTTGCGTCCCACCAGCTCAAAGAGCTCATAGTCGTCAAACTCGGGCAAAACTTTCGGGTCGATCTTGTACCGTGCGCAGAATAACTCGGGACAGATCTTGCGGAGCCGTCCGCAAAGGAGCATGGCAATATGCTCCGTATCCAGAATCGCATCGCGAATGGCACCGGTCATGGCCAGCGCCTCACCGATCTTGGGATCGTCAAATTTCGGCCAAAGCACACCGGGCATGTCCATCAGATCCAGACCGATCTTGGTGGGAACCCATTGCTTGTTCAGCGTCACACCGGGGCGATCCTCCACCTTCACCTTTTTGGAGCCGCAAATGCGGTTGATGAGGGAGGACTTTCCTACGTTGGGAATACCAACGATCATAGCCTTCAGGGTGCGTCCTACCATACCCTTGTTTTCGTAGCGCTCCAGCTTGGCACTGAGGATCTTTTTGATCTCCGCCTCCACCGCGTGGATGCCCTCGCCGGTAAGACAGTCGATGGGAATGGCAACGGCGCCCTTTTTAGTGTAGTATTTCTGCCACGCGGCCGTAATTTCCTTGTTGGCCAACGTAGATTTGTTCAGAAGGATGAGTGTTGGCTTTTCACCGATCAGTCGTGGGATCTCCGGGTTACGGGAGCTGTGGGGAATCCGTGCATCCAGCACCTCGATCACAATGTCCACCAGCTTCAGGTTTTCGCTGATCAGCCGGCGGGTTTTCGCCATATGCCCGGGAAACCATTGAATGTTATCCTGTTGCATTGCTTCTCCTTTTCAGTATTTAGTCTACCGGACCAAAGACCGGCAAGGGGGCAATTCGGAGCAAAACCTTACCAAGGATACAGCGCACGTCGATCATGCCGATCAGACTGGTGCGGCTGTCCGCAGAGTGGTTTCGGTTGTCACCCATCACAAATACGTAGCCCTCGGGAACCACAAGGGGGTAGGTCAGGTTGGAGGTGATCCTCTGGTCGTCCGTCAGCTTGATGTACGGCTCGTCGATCACCACACCGTCCACCGTTACCGTCCACGTGTCAAAATCAATGTCAACGGTCTGACCGCCAACGGCAATGATCCGCTTCACCAAGGGATCGGGGTAGTGCGGGGTGGGCTGGTGGATAATAACGATGTCTCCTGCATCGGGCGTGTAAAGAAAATCACTGACCAGCAGTGCCTCTCCATCGTGAAGCGTGTCTTCCATGGAGGGGCCGTCAACAATGGTGATCCGCAGGAAAAAGGTAAAGATGAGAATAACCGACATGGCGGAGAGCACAAAGGCCTCCAGTACGTCAAGGAGAGTGTCGGACATTTTTTTCGCAGAGATCGGTGCCTCGGGCTCACCCGACGGGGTCAGTTGCTTTTCATTATCCATGGGGTGCTCCTTTCGTGTTTTTTTATTTTACGATCATGCGGTCAAGCAAGGTGCTTCCGTCCGCAATGTAAAGGTCGGTCTTAGCGCATTCATCCTCGGTAAACTTGGCAACACCGCTGTTCTCGCAGGTGCTGTCGTAGAGGAAGAAGGGAACCGGCTCGGAGGAATGGGTGCGAATGGCGATGGGCGTGGGATGGTCGGGCAGCACCAGCACCTTGAAGTCCTCGCCGGAGGCGCGGAGCTCGTTCAGTACGGGCAAAAGCACGCGCCGGTCGATGTACTCAATGGATTTTACCTTGTTTTCTGTCTCACCGCGGTGGCCGCACTCATCGGGCGCCTCCACGTGAATGTATACAAATTCAGCGCCACGGCGGAAGGCCTCAATGGCGGCTTGCGCCTTGCCCTCGTAGTTGGTGTGGATGTTTCCGGTAGCACCCTCTACGTTGATTACCTCCATCTCCGCACAAAGACCGATACCCTTGATCAGGTCAACGGCAGAGATCACGGCGCCCTTTACGCCCCACTTTTTGGCAAAGGAGGGAAGGAAGGGTTTCCGTCCGGGGCTCCACAGCCAAGCCGAGTTGGCCGGACGCAAACCGCGACGGCGGCGATCCTCGTTTACGGGATGATGGTTCAGAATGTCGTAGCTTTCCTTCATAAAGGCAAGAAATTCCTTGCCGGCTTCGTCCTTGGGCAAATATTCACCGATCCGACGGCCAATAATGTCGTGGGGACGGTCAAAGTTGTAGGTGTCGGAGGCATCCTGCCATACAAGGCAGTGGCGATAGCTTACACCGGTGTAAAGGTGGCGCGCCTCGGTGCTCAGCTTTTCATTCAGCGCCTTGACCAGCTCGTTTGCCTCGGCGGTGGTAATCTCGTCCGCACTGTGATCCAGCATGATCTTATCCTCGTAAGTGTCCTCCTCCTCGGAGAGGGTTACCACGTTACAGCGGATAGCCGTATCGCGCTCACCCAGGGTCAGACCCATGCTGACCGCCTCAAGAGGGGAGCGACCCTTGGAGTATTCTCTGGGATCGTAGGAGAGGATCGCCAGATTGGCCGTGTCACTTTCCGGCACCATGCCAACGGGCACGTTAAGAACCTGTCCGCAAAGGGCGTGGGTGCAAAGAGCATCCATCGTAGGCTTTTCCGCTACTTCCATGGGCGTTTTGTTGCCCAGGGCTTCAATTTTTCTGTCGGCCATGCCGTCGCAGATTACAACAAGATATTTCATAAGAGATCCTTTCTTCAAAAGAGGCGTGGAGCTCTGTCGGAATACGGTGAAAAACGCCGATGCGGCAGGGGACTGCGCCGAAAAACATATATATTTCATTATAACATAAACGCGTAAAAATAACAATGAATTTTTCGCAATTTACAAGACTAAAATCGATTTTTGGGCAGTTTGTTGACTTCGTGCAAAAAGTTTGATAGAATAATTAGAGAAATCGGAAACGAACCGAACAACGGAGGAGGAAAACGGGATGGAACAGAAGGAAAAACTCCTGTTTTTAGGGTGTGAAATGAATGCGGCAGGAACGGAAAAATCCTTCCTTGCGTTTCTGTCCGCTCTGGATCGGGAAAGGTACGAT
Source organism: Clostridia bacterium (assembly GCA_017622085.1). GTDB lineage: Bacteria > Bacillota > Clostridia > Oscillospirales > CAG-272 > RGIG8715. The sequence continues at coordinate 56,892 of JAGARU010000127.1, forward strand.
ATTGAGCTGCTGTTAGCCCGTGCCGGTGGCGACCTGTATCACCTGTTGCCCAAGGACATCAAGGTAACGGAAATGCCCGTGGGCGGGGAAATGTTCACCCTGTCCGGCTCCAATGCTGCCTCGGTCATTTTCCGTCTGTTTGTCCGCAAAAATCCCCTTCGCCTTTTTGAAATTTTCCCCTATTTTGTCCGCATGAAGCTTACCCCGTCCAAGCGCTCGCTGATCGCCATGGAGCTTTGGGTGCACATGATGAAAAAGATGCCCGACCATCCGGGCGAGTATGACGCGGCCATCGCCTATTGGGGAGATAAAACCATGTTTTATATGGTCGATAAGGTAAAGGCTAAGAAAAAGATCACCTGGCTTCACTTCGACTATGCCAATCCGCCCCGTTCCGATCAGACGTATCTCCCGTACTTTGAGGCCTGTGACGGTGTGGTAACCGTCTCCGATGCGGTGGATCACGCCTTGAAGAAAAAGCTCCCCTCCATTGCTCATAAATGTGTTATGATCGAGAACCTGATCGATCGTGACTCGCTTTACGCCATGGCAAAAACCGCTCCTACCTATACGGACGGCTATACCGGCACCCGTATTGTGTCCGTTATGCGCATCTGTCACCAAAAGGGCTTTGATTTCATTCCTGAGATCCTTGGCCAGCTGGTCAAAAACGGCCGTGAGCTCCGCTGGTATATTGTCGGGGAGGGAACGGAAGCCGACGTGGCCTATCTTACCTCTGAATGTGAGCGCTTGGGCGTGGCCGATCGCTTGGTTCTTCTTGGCACAACCCCCAATCCCTATGGTTACTTGAAGGATGCCGATCTCTTCGTTCTCCCCTCCCGCCACGAGGGCAAGCCCATTTCCGTGGAGGAGGCCAAGGCCTTTGCCAAGCCCATCGTGGTCGGTCACTACTTGTCCGCGGACGAGCAGCTCCTGAGCGGAGAGCTTGGCCTCATTGCCGAGAGCGATCCGACCAGCCTGACGGAGGCCATCGATCAGCTTGTGTCTTCTCCCGATCGCCGCGACGAGCTTTCCCGCCGTCTCGCAGACTATAATCGCACCACCGCGGTCAAATCCGAGTGCGAAATGGCCAAATTTTACGATATTATGCGAAAAACCTCCGAAAAAAAATGAATTTTTGGTAAAAAAACTATTGCAAAGTGAAATCGTTTGTAGTATAATACATCCGTATGCGCCATGAGCGCAAATACGGGGTAGTCCGCTGCAGGCTCGCATGAATGCCCTATGAATAATTTATGGAGGTACTGATCATGGATAAGATCGGAGCTTTTGTTAACGAGCAGTTGAAGAAAGACATCCCCCAGTTCAACGTTGGTGACACCGTAAGAGTTGCTAACTTGATCAAGGAGGGAAACAGAGAAAGAATTCAGATGTTCGAGGGCGTTGTTATTGCAAAGCGTAACGGCGGCATCGCAGAGACTTTCACTGTTAGACGTGTAGCATACGGATGCGGTGTGGAAAAGACCTTCCCCCTTCATTCTCCTCACGTAGCAGAGATCAAGGTAACCAGACGCGGTAAGGTAAGACGCGCTAAGCTCTTCTACCTGCGCGACGCAATCGGTAAGGATTCCAAGGTTAAGGAAGCAACCGACAGATAATCAAGCCCAAAAGACGGCGGAGGAATATTCCTCCGCCGTCTCTTTTTGTATCGTATCATCGGGATTGACATTTTTTGCTTTATATGATATCATATATACAGTGTATGATGCAACACATGGCACGTTGTGCTTGGTGTCGAAGTGTATTTTTTGTTAGAAGGAGGAGTATAGTAAGGAGGTAACAAGATGAAAAAGATAACGGTATTTTTGGCACTGCTTATGCTTATCATAGTCGTCGTATGTGTTTCTTGTGGAGAATCCTTTGGGCATATCGCAGATACTACACCAGCCTTATCGAATACTCCACGCAAGGAACTGATAAGTGTTCATGATTATGAGGTTTTATTATATGCGACAGGAGCAGGCGAATCTCATACCGGTAACATTTCACGTTATCAGGGAGAAGAGTTAGAGGCATATACATGGACACAGAAGAGTAATAGGTCGTCTGTAAAAAAGGTTACTTTATTCGGAAATGAGTATAACGTCCATTATAGTCGGTCAATGATATTGGATAATTATGCTAATGAATTGGATCGATATAGTCGTGTTGTTGGAATGACGGGCCTTTCGATTATGTGGGATTCGGTTACGGAAAAAATTGTTCATTATTCCGTTACTCCTGCGAATAATCGAGACTATAATTCTCCTGTAAATCCAAATTCTACAGAAGAAGCTTTTCTTGATTATGTTAAAAAAGTTTTTATAGGGTGCACGGGTATCTCTTTGGAAGGATGGGATGTGCGTGTTACTACGTATCGCGAGGAGTATGGGACTCAGGCCGGATTCATCAATTACAGCCATGAGACCCCGGAATATAACGCGCAGTATACATTTGTTTTTTATAAAACGATAGGTGGCATCGAGCGAAATGATGCTATGTATATTACCGTGACCAACGTAGGAGAGATTGTTCAACTTCGCGCGATCAATTACGAGAAGGCTTTTGAACCCTTTGGCGACGTGGTTATCAATCGAACAAAAGTGGAAGAAGCTTTGCTTGCTGCATTTCAACAGGAATTTGGCGGCCGTGTCACCTCCGAGCATATTGCAGAATTGTGTTTGGTGGTTAAGGATGATGTTTTGTGGGCAAAGGCAACCATCGAGTATTCTACCGGCCGGGCAAAAGGCGGCGTTATCTATGTTGTGAAGGTAGCGGAACTAAAGTCGGAAGAATTCAGTGATCAGCTGCAGTAAGGATTCCAAGGTTAAGGAAGCAACCGACAGATAATCAAGCACAAAAAAGGGATGCGAAAAATCGCATCCCTTTATCTGTTTGTGTGAGAAACCATAAAAGTCATTATAAAGCTGTAATTCTGCAACTTTATAATGACTTTTTATAATGACTTTTTGTTTTGCGGATGGTTGCTTTTTATACGTTAAACCGGAATAGAACGATATCGCCGTCCTTGATGACGTATTCCTTGCCCTCGGAACGGAGCAGACCCTTTTCCTTTACCGCGTTCATGGAGCCGCAAGCCACCAAATCGTCATAAGCCACGATTTCCGCACGGATAAAGCCGCGCTCAAAGTCGCTGTGGATCTTGCCCGCCGCCTGGGGCGCCTTAGTACCCTTGGTGATAGTCCATGCGCGAACCTCCTTGGGGCCGGCGGTCAGATAGCTGATCAGACCCAGCAGGGAATAGCTTGCACGGATTAGCTTGTCAAGGCCGGATTCCTCAATGCCCAGATCGTCGAGGAACATCTTCTTTTCCTCGCCCTCAAGCTCGGAGATCTCCGCCTCGATCTGCGCGCAAACAGGGATAACACCGGAGCCTTCCTCTGCCGCAAACTTCACCACCGCCTGATAGTGAGGATTATCGGAGAGGTCGCCGCCTACCTCATCCTCGCGGATGTTGGCGGCGTAAATCACGGGCTTCATGGAGAGCAGGGGAACGTCGGCAAACAGAGCCAGCTCGTCCGCATCCAGCTCAACGCTACGGGCACTCTTGCCATTTTCCAGTTCCTTCATTACCTTCTCATAAACCGCAAGCTCAGCCTCCAGGGTCTTGTCGCCCTTCATCAGCTTCTTGGTGCGGTCGATGCGGCGCTCAAGAATCTCCATGTCGGAGAGGATCAGCTCCATGTTAATGATATCCACGTCGCGAATAGGATCCACCCCACCCTCCACGTGAATAATGTCGGAGTTTTCAAAGCAGCGAAGCACGTGCACAATGGCATCCACCTCGCGGATATGGGAGAGGAACTTGTTGCCAAGACCTTCACCCTGGGATGCACCCTTAACGAGACCGGCAATGTCAACGAATTCGATCACAGCGGGAGTATACAGCTCAGGGTTGTACATTTCCGCCAAGTAGTCCAACCGCTTGTCCGGCACGGTAACCACGCCTACGTTCGGTTCAATGGTGCAGAAGGGATAGTTGGCGCTTTCCGCCTTTGCGTTTGTCAAAGCATTAAACAGGGTACTCTTGCCTACGTTCGGCAAGCCCACAATACCAAGCTTCATGGTGTTATATTCCTTTCTCCGGCGCAAAAGCGCCCTACAGAAGATATTTAATATTTTCGTCCCAGTATACCACAAAACTGCCCGAAAGGCAAGAGAAAAAGCAATTTTTGCTGAAAACCTCCCCAAAAACAGGAAACCTTTCCGAATAATTCAATTTTTAGTCACAAAACCTTCACTTCCTTCTGTTAAAATAAATGCAAACCGTTTACAAAATGAAAAAAAAGTGTTATAATTCAGTTGGATAATTTTGTGTACGGAACCGAATTTGATTGGAACGGAGATAAAATGGCAACAAGACTTTTGGTCGTTGACGACGATAACAACATCTGTGATCTTTTGAAGATCTATTTTGAGAGCGAAGGCTACGAGGTAAAAACCGCTGGTGACGGCGTGGAGGGCATTTCTGCCTTCAAAATGTACGATCCCGATCTGGTTCTCCTTGATATTATGATGCCGAAAAAAGACGGCTGGCAGGTCTGCCGCGAGATCCGGGAGATCTCCTCCAAGCCCGTTATTATGATTACCGCCAAGGGCGAGATCTTTGATAAGGTTCTCGGTCTTGAGCTTGGCGCGGACGATTTTGTGGTCAAGCCCTTTGACATGAAGGAGCTTTCCGCCCGCGTAAAGGCCGTTTTGCGCCGTTACCAGAGTCAGGGGGCGGAGCGTGACAGCGATGTGATCAAGTTTGATAACATTGAGATCAGCCATGAGAAGTTTGAGCTTAAGCTGAGAGGCAAGCCCGTGGACGTGCCGCCCAAGGAGCTGGAGCTTTTGTACTTCCTTGCCTCCAACTTCAATCACGTATTCACCCGTGATCAGCTGCTCGACAAGGTCTGGGGCTTTGATTATCTGGGCGACTCTCGTACCGTAGACGTGCACATCAAGCGTCTCAGAGAAAAGCTGGACGGTGTTTCCGACAAGTGGAATCTGAAAACCGTATGGGGCGTCGGCTACAAGTTTGAGCTTTTGCAGTAAGTAAACAATGGGGGTTGCCGCACATCGGTGTAGCAACCCCATTTTAACGGAGGCAAACCTTGGTTAAGAGCTTATTTTCCAAATACGTCATGACCTTTGTGGTCCTGCTTTTGGTCAGTATTCTTATTATCGGCGGCGTGTTTGTCGGCCTCATGAACAGCTACTCCATGAACTTGAAGCACAAGGAGTTGGCAAGAACGGCAGACTCCTTCTCCGCCTTTATGCAGCAGATCTACATCATGGAGGATGGCCCCTTGGTGGATACGGTAAACAAAAACTCCCAAGCCCTGTCCACCATGCTTCCCATCTTCTTTCCGGAGATCGGCGATATGGTTCTTGTCCTCACCGACGAGACGGGTGTAGCTATCCTGGTGGCAGAATCCCTGTCCCAAATGGAAACCGTCTATACCGGCAGTCAGGTTTCCTACGCCCACGTGCTCTTGGACACCGCTTTGGCCGTTCCGCTTCTTGATACCATCCGTGGAGAAGGCGCTCTCCGCGGCTTTGGCGATGCCGAGGGCCTGCTCCGCACCCCCGGTCTTTATCACGGAAAGGGAATTTATGACGCTGAGGGCAACTTTATCGGTACGGTCCTTGTGCATACGGAGAATCAGGGCATGGATACCTTGCTCCTTGCTACCACCCGTACCATGACCGTGGCCGGCCTTTGGATCACTCTGGCTGCCCTCGTATCCGTATATATCCTCAGCGAGCGGATCATTCGCCCTCTTAAGCATATGAGTCGTGCCGCCAAGCATTTTGCGGCTGGGCAGTTCGATATCCGCGTGCCCGTCGTGGGTCACGATGAGGTGGCCGAGCTGGCAACCGCCTTTAATCAGATGGCGGACTCCCTTGCCCGCAACGAGGATATGCGCCGTACCTTCCTTGCAAACGTATCCCACGACCTGCGCACTCCCATGACTACCATCTCCGGCTATATCGATAATATCCTTGCCGGTGCCATCAAGCCCGACGAGTACGAGCGTTACCTTGGCATCATTTCCAAGGAGGTTAAGCGCCTCTCACGCCTGGTTACCTCGCTCCTTGATATTTCCCGTATGCAGGCCGGCGAGCGTAAGTTTGATATCGCCGAATTCGATGCCTGCGAGCTGGCTCGCCAGGTGCTGATCTCCTTTGAGCAAAAGATCACCGATAAAAATTTGGACGTGGAGTTCTCTTGCGATCGAGACAAAATGCCCGTTTTGGCCGACCGCGACGCCATCCATCAGATCCTGTACAATCTGTGCGATAACGCCGTAAAATTCTCTATCGACGGCGGACATTATCTGCTCACCCTGCGGGATCACGGCGATAAGGTGCACATCTCCGTATATAACGACGGAGAGGGCATCCCGGAGAGCGACATTCCGTATGTCTTTGACCGATTCTATAAGAGCGACCGTAGCCGCGGCCTCGATAAAACCGGCGTAGGCTTGGGCCTGTATATTTGCCGCACCATCATTGAGTCCCACGGGGAACGCATCTGGGTGGAAAGTGACTACGGCCACAACTGTATGTTCACCTTCTCCTTAAAGCGCGCCGACAAAGCCGAGGAATCCCCTCGCGCCTCCCGCGGAGTCTGATCCGGAAAGGAATTACTATGACAGAAACGATTCAATACGTAGCCACTTGCCTTTTTGGCCTTGAAAGCCTTTTGGGGGCAGAAATTGATAAATTGGGTTACCGACGTCTCGACACGATGGACGGCCGTGTTACCTTTGAGGGAGATCGTGCCGCCGTTGCCCGCTGTAACGTGGGTCTCCGCTATGCCGAGCGTCTCTACGTCCGGATCGGCGGCTTCCGTGCCACCACCTTTGACGATCTGTTCGAGGGCACCAAGGCGCTCCCGTGGGAGCAGTATATTGGCGCAAACGACGCCTTCCCGGTACGCGGACACTCCATCAAAAGCACCCTGTTCTCCGTGCCCGATTGCCAAAGCATCATAAAAAAGGCCATTGTATCCCGCCTCGGTGCAAAATACGGCATCCGTTGGTTTGAGGAGACCGGCGTTAAGTATCAAATTGATTTCTTCCTCTTTAAGGACGAGATCACCCTGATGATCGACACCTCCGGCACACCCCTCCATAAGCGCGGCTACCGCCCCTTGGCTAACGCCGCTCCCCTCCGGGAGACCTTGGCCGCCGCTGTTGCCGCTTTGGCACGCCCGAGAGAGGACGTTTTGTTCTGGGATCCCTTCTGCGGCTCCGGAACCATCGCCGTGGAGGCCGCTATGATGATGACCAACCGCGCCCCTGGCATGAACCGCTATTTCGATGCCGAGCGTTTTCCCGCCTTCGGTAAGGAGCTCTTCAATGAGGCCAGGGAGGAGGCCAAGGATCTGGTTATCCGCGACTCCAAATTTGAGGTTTACGCTTCCGACATTGACCCGGAATGCGTGCATATTGCCATCGAGAGTGCCAAGCACGCCGGGGTGTATGAGCAGATGAAAATTTTCCGCGCCGATGCCCTCACCATCAAAACCGGTGGCCGCCGCGGCACCGTGGTGTGCAATCCCCCCTATGGCGAGCGGATGATGACCCTTCGTGAGGCGGAGAATCTGTATCGTAAAATGGGAGAGCACTTTAAAACCCTCGACCGTTGGCAGATCTACGTCCTTACCTCTCACGACCGTTTCGGCAACGTGTACGGACGCCGCCCCGATAAGGTGCGCAAGCTCTATAACGGCATGATTCCGTGCTATTTCTACCAATTTTTCAAAAACGACAAGGTTTAAAAAAACAGTCCTCCGGACATACTGTGAAAAACAGAATGTTCGGAGGATTTTTTAATGCAAACCAACAGGGAAGTGCTCGCCGGGAGCTACCGGGCAAACGTAACGCGAATCGATACTGCCCTCCGTGTGGAGGAAAGCTTTGATATCATCAAAAAAACCATGACCTTCGCCGGGGAAGAAAGCACCCTATACTACATCGACGGCTTCGTTAAAGCGGAAATGATGCAAAAGCTGATGATGCATTTTGTGTCGCTCAAACAGCTCCCGACGGGCATCGATGGCTTCGTCTATGAAAACGTGCCTGCCGTGGAGGTGGATGTAACGGATTCTGTGGATTCCATCGTCACCATGGTTCTCAGCGGCTGTACCGCCATGCTGTGCAGTGCCTATGGCGGAGAAGCTGTCATCATCGATGCCCGTACCTATCCCGCAAGAGAAACCTCCGAGCCGGAAAACGATAAGGTCATGCGCGGCTCCCGGGATGGTTTTGTGGAAACCATGATCTTCAATACCGCCCTGATCCGCCGCCGCATCCGCGACCCCCGCCTTACGGTCCGTTACCAAAGTGTGGGAAAGGCCTCCCGCACCGATCTGGCGGTTCTTTATATGGAGCATAAGGTGAATCGCAGGATGCTCGCATCGCTTATGAATAAGCTGAGCGCCCTGCAAACCGATTCGCTCTCCATGGGACACCAAAGTCTGGCCGAATGCCTGATTCCCCATGGTTGGCTGAACCCGTTTCCCAAATACCGCGCCACCGAGCGCCCCGATGCGGCCGCCGCCTCCATTCTTGAAGGGAGCGTCATCGTCCTGTGCGATAATTCCCCGGAGGCGCTGATCTTTCCTACGTCCATCTTTGATTTTTTGCAGGAAACCGACGATTTCTATTTTCCGCCTCTTACGGGAACGTATTTGCGCATCGTTCGCTTTTTTGTGTTCTTTCTTTCCGCCTTCATTACTCCGGTCTGGTATCTGATTTTAATGTACCCAACCGCGACTCCCACGTGGCTGCAGTTCATCATTCCGGAGCAGTTTGGCAAAATTCCTATCCTTGTCCAGCTTCTCCTGTGCGAGTTTGCCATTGACGGTCTGAAGCTGGCCTCCCTTAATACCCCCAATATGCTGTCCAATTCCTTCAGCGCCGTTGCCGGACTGATTTTGGGCGATTTCGCCGTACAGGTGGGATGGCTTTCAAACGAGGTTATCTTCTATATGGCCTTTGTCGCCCTAGCCAGCTTTACCCAGTCCAGCTACGAGCTTGGCTACGCCCTGAAGTTTTTCCGCATCCTCATGCTGCTTCTTACCGCCACCTTTGGCCTTTGGGGTCTCATCGCCGGCGTTGCCATCATGACCCTGACCCTTGTCCTCACTCGCCCCTTGGGCGGGCAGAGAAGCTATCTTTATCCCTTGATCCCCTTTAACGGCCGCGCCCTCGCCAGCCTCTTCTTTAGATTGAAGAAGAAGGATTAAAAGAATACGGGGGCCTTTCTTTGCAAAAAGAAAGGCCCCCGAACTCCCAAAGAAATGATGAGGGTGGAATGTCATGGCTTCTCCAAGTTAGTTTTTGCCTCGCTTTTTTCAAAAAGCTCATGAGTGTGATTGATATTCCCCAGAAATGTTTTTTTGGATGAAAGAATATTTACTCTGTATTAAATAGCGGTTCATATAAATTTAAAATTCGTAAGGTAAAATATGCCTACAATTCCAAAAGAAAGCGAATTGTAAGAAAACTATGTTGAAGGAGGGATGCAATGCAAATTTATGTACTATATGAGATTGACTAACATAAGAACGTCCGAAAAGAGAGTTACGTAGGCGACTCGCGTTAGACTATCCATGGATAGTAGAAAGGAATAATTATGGCAACACCAAGATTTGAACAAGCAACTTATACACTCAATCGTACAGTGAATGGAGTGGTGATGCAAAGACGGTTTATTTAAGATATATTCTTTGCAATGGCCATGATATTACACATCGATATATTTACAATAATTCCCTTTTTAAATCAGGGTATTACGGAATGAATGGCACTTTTTATAATAAGGACACTGGTATTATTAGTTCTGTTGCGATTGCTGACGGACAAATTTTACATTCCAATGGTGGATATAACAGTGCGGATCCAACTGGCACAAAAAAACAGGGAACATACTCACAACTAATTTCAAGTGTGAATGGAATACTTTGTTTTTCTGACCTCGTGGGAATATATGATGGTCATGTGTATAACAATACGATAATGACAATTGAAAATTGTAAATTTGCGGTGGGGGGAGTTAGTCTTTACCCAGCCGATGAATCGTTGGTTTCAGCTAATGATTATTATGCGGCCATAAGCAATGAGGGAGAGGATCAATCTTATGTACCTAGCCAATACGTGCCGAGAAGTGCAATCGTATATATAGGTGGAAATCTTCATGATGGGCTTAATACCGTTTTGCTTACAGTGACCGCTGATCCGGGTACTGTTGTCTACAATAATGATAACGGGTACTTGGTGCGTGGAGAAAGGACGGATGGGGTTTCTTTATGGGAACTTCGAGAAATTGTCAATGGCTATTTTGGAGCCATGTTGTCGACACCATCTACTCATGTGTATCATGCAATTGCATTGGATGGCGGAAGTTCAGTTTCAATAACTTATAAAAATAATGATGGCGTAAGAGAAAGCTATGCAATGGAGGCTGGCGAGAAAGGCTGGGCAAAATCACTAACAAGTGTTCTCACTGTGCCTGATGTTGAATTTGTTGGATACGTCACTTGATCATGTTAAGAAAGGAACGTGCATTGATGAAAAAAATATTACCCGCATTTGTTCTTGCGATCAGCATTCTACTGCTAACGGGTTGCGGAAATGTGCAAAACCGGGCGGATGTTATTGTTTGTCAAGACGAGCAGGGCAGCTACTACGCCACATCATCCGACGGAAAAACCTTTTTATTTTATTATCCGGGCAATGCTGCAGAATCCTTTACTGTTCCGGACGGAATTGAGATTGTGGCAGAGGATGCTTTTGCGTACATCCCCAACCTGAAGGAGCTTTCCTTTGCATCCTCGGTTCAATTCATCCATACAGGAGCGTTTTCAGCGAATTTTGACACAATCAAACTGGAAAAACTAACGATTCCCGCATCCGTACAGAATTATAAGAATTCAAGATTTGAATTTCATGGCCCGTATCTCAAGGAGCTGATTATCGAGTGTGAAATTGGTGACAGTTTGCATTTGGCGGATTGCAAAAGCTTAAATAAGCTCACGCTGGCTACTGTTCCAAAAGAGCTTAATTGGTATTCGTTCTACTGTAATATGAATTTAACTTCAATTGTTGTAATTGGGCAGGAATCCATTCGGGACGAAGCTTTTGAGGCTTATTGTGCTTCAAAAAACGACTATCCTGTTTTATACATTCCGGATGGCGTGGAGGTTTTGGAGAACGAATTGATCTATTCGTGCGTAAATCTTTACGTTCCTGATTCCGTCAAGACGGTGAGCGAGTGGCTGTATTACAAAATCGACGGTGATGTGATCGTTTCCATATCGCCAAACACAGAAATTAGCGGCAGCGGTGTGCTTCAACGCGTTGCCGAAACTGTCGTCCGATAGAGTTTATGAAACTCCCCATCGGAATTCTACATACCGAATGGAATCGTTGAAGACCAAAATCCTGTCGGGATACCACACAGTAATCATGCGAGACTCTGTGCCAAAATAACACAAATAGCGATTCCCCGCGCGGGCAGTTTGTCTGTCCCGGCGGGGAATTTTCCATACTTAAATTTCTTCGGTCAGTTTAACGTCCCAGTGCAAAGATTTTATGCAGCGCTCTTTTTACAAGTTCAATGTGCCAAAGATCGTGCATAATATCCTTGCCTTTGTAGTACGGGGTTGCAAAATCTAAAAGTTGTTTTTCATTGATCATGTCAAATCTCCAATACCGCATCAAGACAAAGCGTGAGGGCATACGCAAAGGAATCGCCGCCCCAGCCTCGCTCATCGTATTTTTCTACATCCGCCAGCGTATCGGCGGTGAACAGAATTTCACCCCAGATCGCACCGCGCAGGGACGCACAGGCCGCTAAAGCGGAGCATTCCATTTCCACAACGGCACATCCCTCGGATCGGCGGTAGGCTACCTTTTCCTTGGTTTCCCGAAAAAATCCGTCGGTGGACCAGGTCGTAACCTCTTGGTATTTTAATCCGTGTGCTCCCAGTGCCCGTTTAATTCCGTGCCGCGCCTCGGCGCTGACCTCCATATAACGGGAGGGCGGGGCATAGTGGTAGGACGTGCCCTCGTCCCGCAAAGCCTTGGCCGGCACCAAAAACGTATTTTCCGGGAAATGCTCCAGCGCTCCGCAGCTCCCGGCGGAAACGATGATTTCCGCTCCATACCCAATCAGCCAGTCAAGAATCTGCGCAGCGGCGGCCGCTCCCACCGGCGCTTGACATAAGGCAACCGCCTCGCCCCCGTGCTCCGTTACGTACACCGGATATTCCTTTGTGGCCGACAGAAAGGTAGCCACCGGCTTACACCCATGGGCCTCTGCATAGCGGTCTACGTACTCGCCTAAAAAAGCAAATACTACTCGTCGGGGAAGAGAAACCCCAAGTCTTTCATGAGTCGGCAAAATCACCGCCGACGGATCGCTGTCATATTCCAAAATGGGAATTTCATGCTTAATAATACTCACGTCGCACCTCCGAAATCAAGTTCATTTTTATCATCGTGTCGCAAACCTCCAAAGGAATCAATCCGCCGCGCTGATCACCATAAACTCCTCATCGGTCAACGCTGTAACAGGATAAGGAGAGGTCGCCTGCAGCTCCTCTACATGAGCTCGCCGCTCCTCCGTAAAGTGGCAGATCAGAATCCCCTCAAAGAGCCCAAGTCCGGATAAGTCCTCAAGCCCGCAGGGATCGCGGTCGTATCGAAGCACGTGTCTGAGATCCGCTGAGGGAATGTGAGCTCCGGCACTCCCTCCAATATAGACGCATCCCCGCGCCACTAGCGTCCGAATAAGCGCATCGGCTTTGCACGCCCGAATGCGCTTCAGCGTCCCAAAGGTATTTCCGCCGCTAATATAAATGGCGTCGTACTCCGTGTGGAAAAAGGCCGCGGGTGCATAATAGTTAAAGACGGATATGTTTTCCTTGGTGAACCCAAAGGCCGCCAATCGGTCATGGTATACGCCACCCTCGATCCGCTCCCGGGTGGCCTTTTCATTTGGAAAGAACAGAACACGGCATTGCCCGATGGGCATACCCAAATGCTCGTCAATTGCTCTCCGCGAATGCTCGTTGTGAAAATCTTTAGAAGAAAGTATCAGCTTCATGTTAAAAACTCCGTTATTCGATCGTAATCCTCTTTTAAAATTCCGTAGACACAGGCGTCTACGATTCCTTGATTGTTTCGGCTCGCCCCACGAAGCGTACCCTCGTAGATCATGCCGCATTTTTTCATCACCCGACCGGATTTTTTGTTGTTCGGATCGTGGCGCGCCTCAACGCGCAGAGCTTCCACCCGGTTAAAAAAGAAGTTGAGTAGCTGCGACAAGGCCTCGGGAACGTAGCGCTGCCCCCACCATTGGCTACCAATGCAGTAACCGATCTCTATCATATCGACGGATTCGTCGATCCTCACCGCGGAAATGCAACCGATGGGTTCACCCAAATCCTTTGGCACAATGCCCCATAAGTAGAAGTCGGGATGCCTGTAGGATTCACTCCACTTCGATAGGACCTCACGGGTTTCGTCGATACAAGCATGGGTTTTCCAACGGAGAAATTCCGTTACGTTCTCGTCTCTCGTCCAGTTTTTATAAGCGGCCTCCGCGTCATTCATTGTAAGTGGCCGCAAAATCAATCGCTCCGTTTCTAAATTTACCGTTCCTGAATGCTTCATTTTCATTTCCTCCGTTTTCTTGCCATTGCCAAAAAGTGATTGGAAAATCCCATAATGCTTTCTTCCTTTTCCAGTAGTCGCACGATCCGCAGAATGGCTTCTCGCTTAACGGGATCGAACCATATCTCGTCCAAATTTCGCACCACCGTGGTGGGCCCCATGATGCCACGAAGCTCTACTTCATAAAAGCCGGCATTTTTTATTTCCTCCTTTAGTTCCGTCGGTTCGTGAAAGTAAGCCGTTCCCATAGGCTTTTTTGTGTGGATGCCGGTTTTTACCGTTGTTTCCAGCATATGATAAAACTCGTCATCATCCAGCGCCGAATCGTAGTCGTATCGGCTGAGATATTTTAAGGTGGTCGCATATTTTGTGATCGCCGCGACAAATAAAAGCCCTCCCGGCTTCAGAAGCCGCAGACATTCCTTTAAGCACAGCGCCCGCTCTTCCGTCTCCGTAATGTGATAAAGCGGTCCGAAAAGCAAAATTGCATCCGCACTCTCATCCGGACGAGGAATGCTTCTTGCGTCCGCTACCTGTACCCCCGCCAGACAAACCTTCTGTGATTGTGCGAAGGGGTAAGACATCTCAATATTTTTCTCAGCCAGATCGTATAGATATACCTCGTATCCACGAGCGGCCAAATGACAGGCGTATTCACCGTACCCTCCGCCAATGTCGTAAATCACCGCCGGAGGCGGTGGAAGCTGTTCCGCGAGGACCTCCTTTGTTCGTTCGAACTCAACCAGTCCGATGCCCTTATGTAGCCGTCCCCATTCTTTGCCCGCATTGTAGGAGGCAAGTACGTCCTTGTCAATGGATTTCATTTTTGAGATCCCCTTTCATAAAAATAATAAATAAAAAAACGGTGCAAATCGAAAAAACCTTCGACTTGCACCGTAATATCCAAAATAACTCGGTAAAATACAAGCTAAACCGAAATTTGGGTACGACAATCCAAGCCCGACGAACCATTATCCTGTTCGGCGCGCTGTTCATTAAGCTGATTCATGTTGTAAACAAACACGTAAAGAGCCATTGTCGTACGTCCTTTCGTAAAATATACCTCAGTATAGCACCGCTCCCGCGCTTTTGTCAAGTGCTTTTTTCGCTATCTGCCAATTCAATAAGAAAAGACCGCCTTGCTCAGGCGGTCTTTTGGAATTTTACTTCTGAAGTCTTGCTTCAAGAGCGGCAAGCTCGTCGTACATGGTCTCGGGAACTCTTGCACCAACCTGTGCGTAGAATTCTTTGATGTTCTGTACGTCTTCCAGCCAGGAAGCGGTATCTACGGTCAGGAGCTCCTTGATGGTGTCAAGGGTAATGCCCTCAAGACCCTCAATGCAGATGTCCTCTGCCTTGGGAACGTAACCGATGGGAGTGATGTCCGCATCAACCTTGCCCTCGCAACGGTCAAGGATCCACATAAGAACTCTCATGTTGTCGCCGAAGCCGGGCCAGATGAAGTTGCCGTCTGCATCGGTGCGGAACCAGTTTACGTGGAAGATCTTGGGAGCGTGAGGAATCTTGGTGCCCATTGCAAGCCAGTGTGCCCAGTAGTCACCCATGTCGTAACCAACGAAGGGACGCATTGCCATGGGGTCGCGGCGAACTACGCCAACTGCGCCGGCTGCAGCAGCAGTGGTCTCGGAGGCCATGATGGAGCCAACGAAGGCACCGTTCTGCCAAGAGGTGGACTGATATACAAGGGGAGCAGTCTTTGCACGTCGACCGCCGAATACGATTGCAGAGATGGGAACGCCGGCAGGATTGGAGAACTGATCGGAGATGCAGGGGCAGTTGATCGCCTTTGCGGTGAAGCGGGAGTTGGGATGTGCGCCGCAGGTGGACTTATCCTTCTTGTCGTACTTGGTGCAGTCCCAAGGATTGCCCTTCCAGTCGATGGCATTGCCGGGTGTGGGAGGATTGTTGTCAAGGCCTTCCCACCAAACGGTATTGTCCGCGGTGTTATGTACGACGTTAGTGAAGATGGTGTCGCGGAGGCAGGTGTGAAGTGCGTTGGGGTTGGACTTTTCGTTGGTGCCGGGAGCAACGCCGAAGAAGCCGTTCTCGGGGTTAACCGCCCACAGTCTTCCGTCCTCGCCAACACGGAGCCAAGCAATATCGTCGCCTACGCACCAAACCTTATAGCCCTTCTTTGCATAGTATTCCGGAGGAATCAGCATAGCAAGGTTGGTCTTACCGCAAGCAGAGGGGAATGCGGCGCAAACGTACTTGGTCTCGCCATCGGGATACTGTACGCCAAGGATGAGCATGTGCTCAGCCATCCAGCCTTCCTTGCGACCAAGGTAGGAAGCAATACGGAGAGCGAAGCACTTCTTGCCGAGAAGCACGTTTCCGCCGTAACCGGAGTTAACGGACCAGATGGTGTTCTCCTCAGGGAAGTGAACGATGTAACGGTTGTTCTCATCAATGTCAGCACGTGCGTGCAGACCCTTGATGTAGTCTGCGCTGTCGCCGAGTGCCTCAAGCACGTCGTTGCCAACGCGGGTCATGATGAGCATGTTCAGTACAACGTAGATGGAGTCGGTAAGCTCGATTCCGTACTTAGCAAAGGGAGAGCCTACAACGGACATGGAGTAGGGGATCACGTACATGGTACGGCCCTTCATGGAGCCACGGTAGAGCTTGGTCAACTTTTCCTTGCACTCGGTGGGGTCCATCCAGTTGTTGATGTTGCCGGCATCCTCCTTCTTGGAGGTGCAGATGAAGGTTCTGCCTTCTACACGGGCAACGTCGTTTACTGCGGTTCTGTGGAGGTAGCAGTTGGGGAGCTTTTCCTCGTTGAGCTTGATCATCTCGCCGGTAGCGCAAGCCTCTGCGCGGAGAGCCTCTGCCTGAGCCTCGGAGCCGTCGATCCAAACAATTTTGTCGGGCTGGGTCAAGGCCTGCATCTCGTCGATCCAGTCAAGAACGAAGCGGTTGTTTGTGTTCATGTGATAATCTCCTATCTATAACATTAAATTTTTGCGCGGTTGTGCGGTGCAAAATAACCATTTCACACCACCATACATTGTACCTCATTTTTGTGAATTTTTCAATGATAAAAAATTACATTTTTTCGTTTCTGCATCACTTTGTGAAAAACGCCAATAGAAATCGGTAAAAACAGGAAAAAAATGGGCAAATTTCTGCCACTCATCCATGAAATGTGGACAAAATGAAAACTTTGCGGACAAGTTTTCCGGAATCCCTTGAAAAAGTCGGCGAATACGGGTATAATCATAAGGAATAAATAAACAACGGAGGCACAGTATGGTTAAATATCTGTTTGCATTTTTGGAAGCTGCAACCGACGGCGCCGAAGGCGCTGGCCCCAGCAGCATGATTGGCTCGATCGTAATGATTGTGGCTATGATCGCGATCTTCTACTTCCTTATGTACAGACCCCAGAAGAAGCAGGAGAAGGAAGCGGCTAAGATGAGAGATGAACTCATGGTTGGTGACGAGATCACGACCATCGGCGGCATCATCGGTGAGATCGTTAGCATTAAGGAAAACACCGTTATGATCGAGACCGGTAAGGACAGAACCAAGATCCGCATCCTCACCACCGCGATCCGTAACGTAGACGTTCACGCAACGGAAAAGCACGCGGCTGCCCAGGCCAGAGCCGAAGAAAAGTCTGAGTAATCGGCGAATTCTCTTCATAAAAAGCCCCTCGGTTTCGTATAGTGTACCAAGCACTTTATGAAATCGGGGTTTTTTATATGGATCGAATGTTAAAAAGGGAAAAACGTCGCCTCCCCCACACCCGGGAGGCGTCGCCGTCCTTGTTGCGTGCCGTGCTTGTCGGACTTGGTGCCTTTGTCATCAGCGCATTTCTTTTGTCCCTTCTGGCAACCGCCATCGCCTACGGGCAGAGGGACCCGGATGCCTTTCTGTTCATTGGCAGTTTGTGTCCCTTCTTGTCGGCCGTTCTCGGTGGTGCAATCAGCGGAAGACTGTATCCAGCCCGCGCCTGGCTCGGCGGAGGCATTACCGGCTTTGTGGCCTCTGCTCTCATGTGGCTTTTGTCTGCCGGCATGGAAGCACGCCTTGGGGCAGGGCAGGCTTTGCTCTTACACCTTGCCGTAGCGGCTGTCGCTATCCTCAGCTCGGCCCTCCTCGGCCCCCGCCACCCAAAGCGCAAGCACCGCTATTCCCGATGATACCAAATAAAAATGCCAAGCGAAGCACCGCTTGGCGTTTTTATTTGTTCATCAGGAAATTATCCCTTTAACCGTTGGATCTGACGCTCCACCTTTTCACAGCGTGCCTGCATATCGGCGATCTGCCGTCTATAGTAGCCCAGAACCTCGTCATCCCGCTTTGCCTTGGCGGCTACGTATGCGCGGTCCAGCTTTGCCAGCGTAGCGCCGTTGTCCGATTCCTTTTTTCGGGCAGCGGATAGACGGTCGTTTAGATCCTTGTCTTTGTTGTAGAGGCTCACGGCCTCCTCGTAGGAGCTTGCCATCCCAAGCTGCCAGAAGCGAAGGATCGCCGCCAGCTGGAGATAGCTGGTTACGGTAATACCGCTTTCCCGACTGTGTTTGGCGATGGCATTCCGGTCATTGTCTCTCAGCGCCCGAAGAAGGAGCTGTGCACTTTGTAAACGTTCGTTAGCCATTTTTATTCCTCCTTCCACTTAGTAGCTTGAGCGGCGCTCAAGATATTCCAGATCCTTAAGAAGCATGTCGTGCCGGGTTACCAGCCCGTCGTACTGACTCTTCAAGCTGTTTGCTTCCCATTGGCGCTGGCTCTCTTCTAAAGGATCGTATACGTTGTGCGTTTTTGAGAAGTCCGCGATCTGCCGGCTGAGATCGGTAGCAGAAGCCTCGGCATCCCGGAGCTCGCGCTCTGCCGTCGATGCCTTGTCCGTCTCATAACGAACCAGCGCTTCCTTGATGGAGGAGCAATGGCTTCCGTTGGCGATTTTGATCACCTCGTCAAGAATCGAAGTGTTGCGGTAGAAATCGGGTAATATGTCAAAACCAATGGCATCCAGCGCATCCGAGGTTGCCTGGCGCTCGCCCTTGACGGATTCCATGCGGGCAACCACACGGCGCAAAATGGAGAGCTCGTAGGCCACGTCTCCCGGACGGCTTGAAATTTTGTTGCCGGAGAATTGGAAGGACGCCTTCGGCGCGTGGCTGGACTGATCCGCATCCTTCTGAAGCTGAGCGATCTCCTGCTTCAGCGCCTTGATGGCGCTGTCATGCGCCTTCTGCTCCCTGGCAAGACGCTTTTCCGAGGGAGGCGCCGATTTGATTGCGAGAATGCTCACCCGACCGATGAGGATGATCAATCCGGCCAATATCCAAACGAGGAGGGGAAGCAGACAAATCACCGTTCGGCCCTCCGGTGCCTGCTCTAAGGGATAGCAGGTAACCGCCAGCAAAAAGATGGCAGAATAGATAGCCGCACCGATGGCTAAACCGGGCGCGGAGAGCAAGTCACCTTCTATGGCACCGTGGCCAAGGCTGATGCCCAGAATTAAGAGTGGAAGATAGACGATCGCGGCCATAACAAGACATTCTACCGTGGAAATTTCGCTTCCGTTTGAAACGATGGCTATCGCCAATGCGGGTACGATCTTAAAGGCGAACAAAAGCATTGCGCCGATATAGAGGGGAACGGAGAGGAATAGGGTAATTTTGGTCAGCCGATTTGCCACGCGCTCCTTGGCAATCCGATCGGTGGCGCGCTCATCGTCAATGCTACGTAACAGAGCCTTTTTTCGTTTGTCAAAGTCCAGCTCCTTGCGGGAGAGCTCGTTCTTTTTGTCGGATAATTTTTTTTGCGGAGTAGCGCGGGCCTTGTCCTTTGCATCAATTTGAGCAAAAACGTCCTCCAGCGTCTGTGCCGCATCAAAGCCGGAGCTTGTTTGCGAATAATTAAGAGCCATAACGTATCCTCCTTATGATAATTTTATTATATCGTTCTGTTGGTCACAGATTGTTAACAAATTATAAATAATGTTGAATAAAGGCGGTTTCCGTGTAATATTTTTTGTAGGAGTACGATACGCTCTTGAATTGCGGAAAAAAATGTGTTATTATAATAGATAATGAGAATTATAATAGAAACGGGTACGCCTTTTCAAACGGTAAAGGAGTACCTGAAATACGAACTGCACCTCTCCACCGGAATGATCTCCGCCCTCAAGCGAAGGGAGCGGGGAATCTGCCGGAACGGAGAGCCCGTCACCGTCCGATGTCTCCTTTCGCCACCCTGTGAGCTGGAGCTGGCCATTGAGGACGGGGAAGAGGATAAAAATCCGTTTTTAGTGCCCGAGCCCATTCCCCTGAACCTTGTATATGAGGACGAGGGCATTGTGGTTATCAACAAGCCGCCCCATATGCCAACCCATCCGTCCTTAGGACATCACGGCGGTACCCTCGCTAACGCCTTGGCCTATCACGCCGGAGCGCGTGGCGGCACCTTTGTGTTTCGCCCCATTAACCGCTTGGATCGGGATACCAGCGGCCTGGTGCTTTGTGCCTACGACCGTGTTTCTGCCGCTCGCTATTCTGCGCTTTTAAAGGCAGGCTGTTTTCAAAAGACGTACCTTGCCGTAGTGGAGGGCGAAGTGCAGGGAAGCGGCCGCATCGACCGCCCCATTCGCCGTGCTACAGAGGGCATCATCCGCCGCGAAACCTGTCGCCCAGAGGACGACGGCGCGGAGGAGGCCGTTACCGAATACCGTTCTCTTGCCACAGACGGACAGATTTCCGTCCTCTGTGTGACTCCCATTACCGGACGTACCCATCAGATCCGCGTCCACATGGCATCCCTCGGTCATCCCATCGTGGGAGATACCCTGTACGGGCGACCGAACCCGCAGATGCCTCGCCAAGCGCTTCATGCCATCTCGCTCCAGGTTACCGATGGCCCCAGGACCGTGCACTTCTTCGCCCCGATCCCCGAGGACATCCGAGCCTGCCTTGCCACCCATTTACCGAAGTTGAATCCGGAGGAATTGCTTTGATTAAAACAGCTTACCGCAAACTGAGACGCTACGTACCTACCGTTGCGATCTGGACCTTTGTCCTTACCGCTTTGTGCGCCGTGATCCACACGGTTGCCAAGCATAGCCGCCCCTTTGCCGACTTTATGAATTTTAAGGTCAACCACGTGTTCCGCGGTCTCTTGGCTCACCTGACCGGCTGGCTTCCGTTCTCCTTGGCGGAGGCGCTGATCCTCGCGATCCCGGTGATTGCCATCGTCCTGGTGGTGCTGTGCATCCGTGTGGCTAAAAAGAGCTGGCGCCACGTGATCCGCTATGTGAGCGGAATCCTTGCGATTATCTGCTATTTCTACATCTCCTTTGTCCTTACCTACGGAATCGGATACGTAACCACCCCCGTGGAGGACGTTCTTGGCTTGGATCGCCGCGACGTTTCTGCAACGGAGCTGAAAAAAACGGCCGATATCCTGACTGAGGAGATCAACAGCATCATCAACGAGATCGATTTTGCCTACGCCGGATTTTCTCATATGCCATACTCCCTGAACGAAATGAGCGCAAAGCTGTGTGACGCCTATGAGAGCTTCTGTGAGAAGTATCCCCACGTCAATACCTTCCGTAGCCGTATTAAGCCCGTTGCCCTCAGCGAGCCCCTTACCTATACTCACCTGTCCGGCATCTATTCCTATATGACGGGCGAGTCCAATCTGAACGTCAATTACCCCGACTACATTCTGCCCTCCACCGCCGCCCACGAGATGTCCCATCAGAGAGGCTTTGCGCGGGAGGATGAGGCGAGCTTCATCGCATTTCTTGTCAGCATGGAGTCGGATGACCCCTATATCCGCTATAGCGCCGCCATCGACGTGTATTCTTACGTCATAAACGCTCTCTACCAGGCCAACCCCAATATGTACTTTGCCACCGTAGGCAATCTGGACTACCGTGCCCAGTACGAAAAGAGCGCATTTTACAGCTTCTTTGAAAAATACCAGGACAACGTGGTGGCAGAAACCACCGATAAGATCAACGACGCCTACCTGCAAATTCAGGGAACCGTCGGCACCCGTAGCTACGGCATGGTGGTTGACCTGACCGTGGCCTACTACCGCAGCATGAACTGGCAATTGCCCGAGCAATAATTTTAAATCAACCTGAAAGGAGGATAAAGCAGTGAATAAAACGGTAAAACGCATCCTGTACGCAGTTTTTGCGCTCCTCCTTGTGGTGGGCTCCATCCCGGTCTCCGCTCCTCGCGTCGATGCCGCCGCTTCCGTTGTACCAACCCTTTACTGTAACGATGAGGCATGGTATAAGGATTCCGATCTGCCGCTGGTACGCTACTATTCCTCCTATCTGGTTCCCGTTTCCATTTTCAGTATGTTTGAGGGCTATGAGGTAGTCGTTGACCGGCGGGAGGGCGAGTTCATGATCGCCAACCGGGTCACCGGCGTTTACATGACCTTCAACTATAAGGATTCCTACGCCATGAACGATAAGGGCGAGGAGTTTTATTTCATTTCTCACCGTATGTACTCCTCCGAGTACTACGTGCCGGCCGATACCGTGTGCGAGTACTTTGGACTGGACTGTGAGGTCTATTCTTCCACTTACGATGGTAGCGTTTGTCTGCGCATCAGCGATTCTGCGGCCACTGAGTCTCTGGCCCAGCTCCTTTTGCACTACAATCCTGCCGCCCTGGGCGTGGAAACGACTCCAAGCGACACCAAGATTGAGCCCTATGCCAAGGGCAAAAAGGTGTACCTCACCTTTAACGGCATCGATCCCCGATATACGGAGCGCATCCTGAATGTCCTGCGCCAGCACGGCATGAAGGGAACGTTCTTCTTAACGGAGAAGGATATAAAAGAGAACCCCGAAACGGTCATCCGCATCTACACGGAGGGTCACGCCATCGGAATTTATGTGGAAACTGTAACCGAAGGCCCGACGCTGAATTTTGATGACGCCATGAACCAGCTGGGCCGCGCCAATCAAATGCTGTTCCAGCTTTTGAAGATCCGCACCCGTCTGATCCGAACGGACCTGTCTGCCACCGATACCACCCGAATTCTGGCGGGCGTCCATTACGAAAATCTGAAATATTGCGGCTACGTCCTTTGGAACCATAACAATTCTTCCTATATTTACAATTATACAGAGGAGAGCGTCCGCTTGGATATTTTGCAAACCGTAACCGGCCGGCAAACACCCGTCGTCTACGTGCCCAACACCGAGTACTGTACCCTCGCTTTTGCCTCTGCCATGGAGGAGCTGAGCAAAAACGAAAGTTATACCTTCCTTGCGATCTCTGCCTCCATGCGCGAGTACAACTACATCGAAACGATCCAATAATCCGGTATATTCTTTTGAGGTGAACAATATGGAAGACAAAAAAATCCTTGTGGTTGAGGATGAAAAGAACATTGCCCAGGTTCTTGCCTATAACCTGAAAAAGGAGGGCTACGCCGTGGATACGGCGGGCGACGGCGAGGAAGGCTTGCGCTTAGCCCTGGGCGGGGAATACGATCTGATCCTTCTGGATATCATGCTGCCCAAGCTGGACGGCTTTGAGGTCTGCCGCCGCATCCGTACCCGCTCTTCTGTGCCGATCATTTTCGTAACGGCCCGTGAGGAGGAAAAGGATAAGATCTTTGGCCTCGAAACGGGCGGAGATGACTACGTAACCAAGCCCTTCTCCATTAAGGAGCTGCTTTCCCGCATCCGCGCCAACATCCGTCGCGGACGGAACGAGATGGTAGTGGAGCCCGAAAAGCACAATACCAACGCCATGATGATCGGTGAGCTGGTCATCGATTGCGCCCACTACAGCGTCAGCAAAAATAATGTTCCCATCGAGCTCTCCAAAAAGGAATACGATCTTTTGGTCTTTCTGGCCGTTCATGCAGGTCAGGCCTTCTCTCGCGAGACCCTGCTTGAAGAGGTATGGGGCTACGCCGGCTTTTACGGAGATATCCGCACGGTGGACGTCACCATCAGCCGCCTTCGCGATAAGCTGGGCGATGATAAATCCCACCTCAAATACATATTGACCAAGCGTAACGTAGGTTACTATCTCAATAATTTCTCATAAACTCATCCGTGTGGAGAAGGGAGGCGACGGCGCCTGTTTAAGAGTATTTATTTCAAAATCGTTCTGATCCTTGCGATCTTCATTATTACGGTCATGTCCGTTATCGGCACCGTCCTTTTGAACTCTGTGTCCAACTTCTATTCGGACGAGTTTTACGCCCAGATGACGGACGAGCTCTCGGAGGACTCTCTTCTGGTCTCCGAGCTGGTCTCTGCTCTTTCCTCCGCCACCTATGCCGAGGAAATGAGTAACATTCTGGATTCCTACAGCGGTATGCTGGGTATTGACCGTTACCGCGATTACTTTATCCTTAATATGAACGGCGAGATGCTCTCCGGCTCCGATATGTCTCAGGAGGGTACCATGGAGCTGACGGGCAACGTGATCGCCGCCATGCAGCGCCTGCCCTCCGCCCGTAATGCCTACGGCTCTACCTATTTTGATTACGCCCTGTACCTGACCAACGGCGCACAGGAATGTATTCTTTACATCAAGGATACTCAAGGGGAGATGCAACAGCTCAGCTGGATCCTGTTCTCCATCGTTCTTCAGTCTTTGTTCTTCGGCATGGTTATTGCTGTGGTTCTTTCGTTCTTCCTTGCAAGAGCCATCTCCCGCCCCATCCAGACCCTGACCAAGGGCGCACAGCTGGTTGCCTCCGGTGAGTTCTCCCACACCATCGAGAACCACTCTGACGACGAGATCGGTACCCTTACGGATACCTTCAACGACATGAAAACAGCCTTGAAGAACACCATCGACGAGGTAGACGGCGAGCGCCAGAAGCTTCGTACCGTGTTCTCCTATCTGAAGGACGCCGTTGTGGCCTTTACTAACGACGGAAAGGTACTGCATATCAATCAGAGCGCTATGGAATTCTTCGGCAAGAGCTACGATAAGAATTTCGATCTTGAGCGTATGCTGGATCTTCTGAACATCTCCTTTACCGACGAGGAGATCAGCGCCATGCAGAAGGGACGATCCAAGGACGTCTTCTCTGAGAATGGCATTGTTTTCCACGATAAGGTGCTGAACAGCACCAAGGTGGTAGACGTAAGCTTCGGTGAAATCAAATACGTAAAGGAAAATAAAACCCAGATCGGTTTTATCACCGTCCTCCACGATGTAACCAATCGCTACGAGCTGGATAAATCCCGTCGCGAGTTCGTTGCAAACGTCTCCCACGAGCTCCGCACGCCTCTTACGTCCATCAAGGGTGCCTGTGAGACCGTGCGTTCCGACGCGGAAATGCCGGAGGATATGCGCGATTACTTCCTCGGCATGGCCTCGGACGAGTGCGACCGCATGACGCGCATTGTTACCGACCTTCTGACCCTTTCCCGGCTGGATAATAACCGCACCCGCTGGAATATCGAAAGCTTCTCCATCGAGGACGCGGTCAAGCATATCTGTGACGTGCTCCGCGTGGATGCAGACGCACACAATCACGAGCTGTCCATGTTTATTAACGGCCACCTTCCCAACATTACGGCCGATAAGGAGCGGATTGCACAGGTTATCATCAACATCATTTCCAACGCCATCAAGTATACCCCCGACGGCGGAAAGATCGACGTATTCCTGGATGCCTACGATAAATTTATTACCGTCAGCGTGCGTGACACAGGAGTGGGTATCCCCGAGGCGGATATCGATCACCTCTTCGAGCGCTTCTACCGTGTGGAAAAATCCCGTACCTCGGAGACCGGAGGCACCGGCCTCGGCCTTGCCATTGCTAAGGAAATTATCGTGGCACACGGCGGAAACATCAAAATCAAGAGTAAACTGGGTGCAGGTACCTTGGTGTGCATTGTCCTGCCCGTAGAAACCGCCTTGAAGGCGGAGCAATAAACAAGATAAGGAGGAGTCACCGTGAAAAAACAGTGGTCCGGTTATTTGGAAACCGCAAAAACGATGGTAATGCTCCTCCTTTTTGCGTGCGTTCTCGTTCTTCTTGCTGTGTATATCGCCCTCTTGTCCGATACCTGGTCAACGGAGGAGAACTATGGCAATATTGTTGACGAGATCCGCGTGTTAGCTTCCGGCGGCGATATTAACGACTATCCCACGGGCGATTATCTTCTGCCGGAAAGCATCACCCTCCTGACCGAGGGCAGCTCCCGTGCTCTCCTCCAATCCGTCAACGGAACGATGTCCTCCTATTATGCCAAGGCTGCTGCTCTGCTTGCAACCGTCGCATCGGATACGGATCGGTTTGCTGCTCGCCGCGGGGCAGAGGCAACTGCCCGTTGGGAGGCCGTCACAGAATTGAATTCCTGCCTTTATCTTTCTTACCATTCCGACCTTCCCCTGCAGGTGATCGGCTATTTTGCCGCCGCTTTTTCGGAAAATTCTCTTTGCGTTGAGAGCTCTGTGCCCGTTCTTGTTAAGGAAATGGTGCTGTACGAGGATGCCGACGGTAAGCATCATGCCATGATCCGTAGCTCTACCGGTACCGTCTATACCTGCGATAACTGGAGCGATCCTGCCCGCATTGCCGACCTGTATGGTTATAGCGTTTACGAAATGGAAAAGATCGCTACCACCGACAGCGCTTTTGTGGATTGTGCCATGGCCGGCACCCACTTCGGGGAGACGAATCCTATGGACTCCCAAGCGACTCCGGTGCTTCTGTCCGGCCTTAGTACGGCCAAGTTCCGTTTTTCTACCCCAGCCCTGGACCAGCTCGTTCACAGTAAAAAGGATACCAACACCTTTTTGCGTCTGTTTAACTATAATCCCAATAAGATCAACCGCCACGAGGAGGCAAACGGTACGACCGTTTACGTGGAGGAGCACGGTATGCTGAAGGTCTCTACCGCCTCCGTTTCCTATACCGCTGCCCAGAACGGCGGCATTCCCGCCGCGGAGGTTCTGGGAATCGCCGCATCGCGGATCGATCTCTACGATGCAATTCTTTACAGCACCCGTATTCTTGACGGCCTCCGCGCCATTCGGCTGACCTATTTCGGTGGCGATTGCAACGTGATCCTTCATTCCGTTTCCGGACGGGCAGGGGAGCTGGAGCTGCGTTACCGCTATTATGCCGACAATCTGGAACTCCGTGGACAGCCGCAGGAAATCGTGTTCCAGTTCGCTTCAGATACCTTGGTATCTGCCCGAATTGACGGCCTTACCGGCTATGACGTAGCCGATGCCGACCATATGTATTCCGGCGCTTGGGTGGCGGAGCGGTTTTATTCCTCCCTCGGCCCCATTCAAAGCATGGCTATCGTATACGACTATCAGACCGGCGTCAGCGTCTCTGCCCAATGGACAGCTGTTTTCAAGGAGGGTAATTCATGAACTGGGGTAAAGTAAAATTAGTCATGATCGCCGTCCTGCTCTTGGCCTGCTTGCTCTTGGGCTGGAACATCTGGTCTTTGGCCGACAGCCGCCGCTATATTGCTGAGGAGGAGCTGACCAATCTGCAAGCCATCCTTGAGGCAGACAACATCTACCTTGCGGAGGAGGCGGTTCCTCGCCGCCGTTTTGAAGCTGACGTGTTCGTCGGCGCGGTGGCGGCAGATTATTACCAGTGGGTCTATAACTCACTTTGCGGCGAGCCGATCTACCGTACCTATACGACCCCCAACGGTCTTATGCTGATCACGGAGAGCGGCGACCGCTATCACATTCGCGGCAATTTTGGATTTGCCTATCATGCTACCGGATTTCTTACCGTAACCCTGCCGGAATACGGTAACCTTGGCACGCTTCGCTTGGATGACCGTACCAAAGAGACGCTCCTTGCTTCCGCGCGGGAATTTTTGAAGATGAATATGCTTTTGCCCGCCGAAACGGTGGACCGTTATCAGCTGGCGTTGACCGGTGCCAAGCGTACCGGTGACCTTCAGGGCTATTTCATCGCCATTACGCTGGAAATGGACGGCGTACCCCTTTGCACGAATGAGGCTGTTCTCCTGATCCGCGACGATATTGTACGGGCCATGGAGGGAAACTGGACGTTTCTCTCCGGAAGTCGCACGGAAAGCGCACCGGTTTACGATCAAGTGAATATACTGATCAGTGAAAAGAAAAATATTGCACACGACCGGAGTGTAGGGCTGTTGCCTCGCACGGTTTCGATCCGCTCCGTTGAGCCCTGCTATTGCCCCTACGTCGACGAGGAGTCGGGTGCGGTGTACTTTGTACCCGGATGGAAAATCACCCATGAGGATGGTCGGATTCGCGTCTACGACGGTGTCAGCAATCAGGTTTACCCTCTGGATGAGATTGTTTATCCGTCATAAAACCATAAAATTTCAAAAAAATCCTTAAAAAACGAAAAATAGTCTTTCCTTTTTGACACAGAACTGGTATAATAAGTTGAATAGTGCTCGGATTGGATCATTTCATCCGACAAAGGGACACACTTATTATAACGATTGGAGTAATCAATGGAGAAGATCGTAATAAAGGGCGGTAACGCGCTACACGGCACCGTCGGTGTCAGCGGCATGAAAAATGCGGCGCTTCCCGTTCTCTTTGCTTGCATTCTGGTAAAAGATAAGTGCGTGATCGAAAATGTGCCCGATGTGCGTGACGTAGCCGTCACTCTGGAAATTCTCAGCAAAATGGGCGCAGTGGTTCGTAGGATCAATAAAAATTCGGTCTGTGTGGACTGTACCCACCTGAAGGGCGGTACCTCAGACTATGAGCTTGTCAGAAAAATTCGCGCATCCTACTATCTGTTGGGTGCAGAGCTTGGTCGATTCCACCGTGCCCACGTGGGCATGCCCGGCGGATGCAATTTCGGTGTCCGTCCCATCGACCAGCATATCAAAGGCTTTGAGGCGCTTGGCGGACGCGTGGATTGCGGCAGCGGCTACGTGGACGTGGATGCCACGGAGTCCCTGCACGGCGCAGGAATTTATTTTGACGTTGTGTCCGTTGGTGCAACCATTAACATAATGCTCTCTGCCGTTCTGGCGGAGGGAACCACCACCATCGATAACGCGGCTAAGGAGCCCCATATCGTAGACGTAGCCAACTTCCTCAATACCTGCGGCGCGGATATTCGCGGTGCCGGTACGGATATGATCAAGATCAACGGCGTATCGTCTCTTCACGGTTGCTCCTATGCCATCATTCCCGATATGATCGAGGCAGGTACCTTTATGGCCTGTGCGGCCGTAGCGGGCGGGGAAATACGTGTGCAAAACGTCATTCCCAAGCATATGGAGTCCATCACCGCCAAAATGCGGGAGATGAACGTAGAGATTGAGGAGGGCGACGATTATCTCATCGTCCGTTCCGACGGCAATCTGACCCCCACCAGCCTGAAAACCCTTCCGTACCCTGGATTCCCCACGGATATGCACCCGCAGATGAGCGTGCTCATGTGCCGCGCCACGGGAATCAGCTACGTCCGTGAGGGCGTGTTTGATAACCGCTTCCGATACGTGGAGGAGCTGGCCCGCATGGGTGCACGTATTAAAGTGGATGGAAAAACTGCTATTATCGAGGGCGGCGTTCATCTGACAGGAGCCAAGGTGACCTCCGTAGACCTGCGTGCCGGCGCCGCACTGATTATCGCGGCCTTGGCGGCTACGGGAAAGACGGAAATTACGGAGATAAACCGTATTGAACGTGGATATGATAATATTGTAGGAAAGCTGAAGGAGCTGGGCGCGGATATCCGCAAAATGTACCAGCCCGATGATGCTTCCATGGATATTGCAAATTAAGTAAAGTGAGGAAATGAAAATGACAGTAACTAAGCAGTCCGTAATTGGAGATATTCTTGATTTTGACCGCGAGACCGGTAAGTTCTTCCTTGAGATCGGCATGCATTGCCTCGGTTGCCCCGCCTCCCGCGGTGAGTCCATCGAGGAAGCCTGTGCTGTTCACGGTACCGATCCCGATGCTCTTGTAGAGAAGATCAACGCGTATCTCGCAAGCAAATAAGAAAATAAAAAAGCGCTTACGGTGTCGTAAGCGCTTTTTCTATAGCTGTGCTTTAAGGTCAGAGAGCAGTTTTTTCTCCGCGGCGGCTTCCAGCCCGCCGCTTTCTTTGCCTCGCACAATACCCTCCAGCTTGCGGATCTCCCGCTCAAGAAAGGCTGTGCGCAGGGGATGCTCCCGACGAACAAGGTTGTGCCGCCCGATCAAAAGCTCCACGTCGCTGTATTCTCGCACCGCACCGTCGTATTCCGCACAGAGGCAGGCGTAGAGCTTCTTGTTGTCGGTGGAAAGCGCCTCATCCAAAATATGAAAGCCGTTTTGAAGCAGATACCGCCGCAAATGATCCACAAAGGTCATAGGCTGAAGGATCAAGCGTACGTGGGGATTCTTTATAAAGGGCGCCGCCTCCAAAATGTCGGCAATCAGCTCGCCACCCATTCCGCAGATCATCACCGTGTCTGCGCCAAAGTCCTCCGCGCCCGCAAGACCGTTGGCCAAAGCGGTTGATACCTTATCCGTAAGCCCGTGGGAGGCAACGGTCTCCTTTGCATTGTTCAAGGGCCCTTCGTTAATGTCCGTAGCCAGCGCTCGGGAGGCAATTCCCGCTTCCACCAGATACACGGGCAAATAGGCGTGATCCGTGCCCACGTCAATGACCGCATCGCCGGGGCGGACAAAGGATGCCGCTGATAAAAGACGGTCGTCAAGCTTTATGTTCATACAAGTCTCCTTATCGCTTCAAAGCATATAGATTGATGTCCCAGGCCGGGAAGCAGGGAAGTCGCCGCAAATAGAGTCGATACTCCGGGCAAAGCTCCAGAATTTCCGCCGGCAGACGGAACAGGTCCTCACTCCGGTGATAGGCGGAAACCAAAAGATCGGGAGCATCCCGCAAGATAATTTCCCGTGATCCGCGCAGGGCCTCAAGCTCCGCTCCCTCTACGTCGTATTTAATAAAGTCTACCGCCTCCGAGGCCAAAGCATCGGGACGCATGCCGGGCACCGTTACGATCTTTGCCCCATGCAGCGTGCCGTCCGCCGCGCCGGAGCTGTTCCGGTTGCCGGATGCCGTAAAGGTCAGCTCCTCATCCTTGTCCCAGGCCGCCGCTTGCACCGCGGTGATTTGGTGATCCGGATAAGCCTCCACCGCCGCCGTCAGCTTGCGGTAGTTTCGCCCGTCCGGCTCCATGGCGTAGACCCGCCGAATGGAGGGGTAGCGGGAAAGATAGTAGGCCAGCGTATCTCCATTGTACGCCCCCAGATCCATGTAGGAGGTGTACGGACGGCTCAGAAGAGAAGTCAGAATTTCCGCCTCATCGGATTCCGCTTGTTTCAGGTAGCAGGGCTTTCCCGTCAGCTTGTAAAGCAAAATATTCTCAAAGCACAGAAGGGATTCCTCGTCCGCCATGGAACGGTACGCACGGTTGAACTCCTCGGCATGCTCGCGGAAAAATTCCATGGTAAATACGTGAGAGCCACCGCATACCGGCACGTCGGGAATGTAAACCTCATGCCGCTCGGTCAGAGCAAAAATACGCTGTACCACCTCCGGCAAATGGGAGCCGAAGGATACGAGGATGATCACGTCCTCACCGTGCTTTTTTATGGCATCCGAGTAGGAGAGAACTACCTTCCCGTGGAAGGAATGTCCCCGCACAAATCCGTCCGAGGCAAAAAAGTCGTCGATCTCCACCCCGTACGCGGAAAGAACGTTCAGAATCTTGTCCGCTCCGTTTCCCATGCCGTACATGAGGATCGGCTTTTCCGCGTGGGAAAGGTAAGTCCAAAGGTCTTCGCCTACCCGGTCGCTTATTACGTCCGCAATATGCCTCATCGGTCGTCCTCCTCTTGATTTTTTGCTTGCAATTTGCTATAATATAGAAAAAATGAATTGTTCGGATTCTATTATACCGAAAAAAAGAAGGAGAAACAAGATGGATTGCATTTTTTGTAAGATTATTGCGGGAGAAATTCCCTCAAACAAGGTGTACGAGGACGATCAGATCCTTGCCTTCCGCGACATCAATCCCCAAGCCCCCGTGCATGTGCTGATTATCCCCAAGACCCACATTGCGTGTGCCGATGAAATTACGGAAGCAAACAGCGCGATCGTTGCCCATATCTTCTCAAAGATTCCCATGATCGCCAAGGAGGCCGGCGCCAACAACGGCTACCGGGTGATCACTAACTGCGGCGAGGACGGCGCTCAGACCGTTAAGCACCTTCATTTCCATATTCTCGGTGGCAAAAAGCTCTCCGAGCAGATGGCATAACGGAACAAATAAAATCGTCCGCCCAAAATGAGTGGTATCCTTATCGAAAAAATAAAATAAGGGCATAGTCCTGTGCATTTGTTAATCCAATGCGAAGCTTGCGATAAAACAGAAGAGAGCGAGTTCTACGGAAGCAAAATTCCGTAGGACTCTCTCTTTTTTTTGCTTTTTCAGTGATATTCTTTCCTTTTGCAACGAGTGCATCACCGCGTAGGAGGCGAATAGAAATGGCGTGATGCTCCGTTAAGAGTATCACGCCCAGCTTGCCGATTGTTTTTTATTTTACAAATTCGCGGTAGATCGCATCCATCGCATGGGGGAAGTCCTTGGCCTCTACACCGATGATGATGTTAAGCTCGCTGGAGCCCTGGTCGATCATACGGATGTTAACACCTGCGTTGGCGATGGCCGAGAAGATTCTCGCCGCCGTACCCTTGGCCTTGATCATGGAACGGCCAACAATAGCGATCAGTGCCACGTCATCCTCCATGGAGATGGTGTCCGGCTCAAGCACACGGCAAAGGTTGTTGATCAGTGCCTCGCGATTGTCGCCAATAGCCATAGTGGGGATCAAGAGGTTCATGGTGTCGATGCCGGTGGGCATATGCTCTACGGGAATGTTGTACTTTTCCAGCACCTCCAGAGCCCGACGGATAAAGCCGCGTTCAGAGTTCATCATGTCCTTTTCAAGGGAGATCACAGAGAAGCCCTGCTTGCCGGCAATACCGGTAATCACGCGCTCGGTGTCGTATACGTCGGTGCTGGAAACGATCATGGTTCCCGCATCCTCCGGCGCGTTGGTGTTGCGAATGTTGATGGGAATACCGGCTACGCGAACAGGGAAGATGGCATCCTCATGGAGCACGGTGGCACCCATGTAGGAAAGCTCACGAAGCTCGCGGTAGGTAATGGTCTGAATGGGCTTAGGTGCGTCCACGATCCGGGGGTCGGCCATCAGGAAGCCGGAAACGTCCGTCCAGTTTTCGTAAAGATCGGCCATGCAAGCGCGTGCAACGATGGAACCGGTAATATCGGAGCCACCGCGGGAGAAGGTCTTAACGGTGCCGTTTGGCATAATACCGTAGAAGCCGGGAATCACGGCTCTTTCATGCTTTTTCAGCTCGTGAGCCATAATCTGATTGGTGCGTTCTCCGTCAAAACGGCTGTATTCATCAAAGAACACGACCTTAGCCGCATCAATAAAGTCGTAGCCAAGATATTTTGCAAGAATAATACCGTTGAGATATTCGCCACGGCTGGCCGCATAGTCACGTCCGGCGTTGTGGATCATGGAAGCCTTAATGCGCTCATACTCGTGGGACATATCAAGATCCATGCCCAGATCGCGGATGATGCCGTTGTAACGGTCCACGATTTTGGCAAAGAGATCGGAAATATCATCGCCTCGTACTGCCGCCTCGTAGCACGCGTACAGCATATCGGTTACCTTCGTATCCGCCGAGGTGCGCTTGCCGGGCGCGGAGGGCACGACGTAGCGTCGGGCGGGATCCGCTTTAATAATGTTAGCAACCTTTATAAAATGCTCTGCGTCAGCTAAGGAGCTACCGCCGAATTTTGCAACTTTGATGTTCATACTATCCTCCAACCGCAGGGTAAGATTTGATCTTTCGCTAAGATACAATACATTATATGCTACCCGTCAAAAAAAGTCAAGATTTTCTCAAAAGAAACAAGCATATCCTAAAAAATATTAAATTTTCTCCCGAATCCCCGTCTATCCGGCTCAAAAAGCAGAGAAATCCGGCAAAATCTGCGAGCAAAATGCGTAAAGTGAAGGGAAGAATTGACATAAAACGCTCCCACCTCAGCATATAATTTTCTTGTGAAGGGGGGTGGTACTGTGACCGTATACGCGGACGTGCTTTTCCTTGTGAATTTTTCCATGGATCTTTTGTCGCTTTACGGCGCGGGTGCCCTTTTAAAGCGCAAAAAACGTTCCCTTCGTCTGGTGCTGGCCGCGTTGCTTGGCGGTATTTACGGTGTTCTTGACGTGATTTTTACTCCACCCGGCGTCTGGGGAATCATCCTTCTGTTGACCGCCTCCGTTATCATGTGTCTGCTTGCCTACGGTAAGGCCGGCTTTTTCAGCACCTACGTGGTGTTTCTTGGGGCAGAGGCCTTCCTTGGAGGCGTTATGAGCCTATTGTATACCGCCGCCTCCAAGCTTTTGCATGCTTCGCAGACAGGAGCTTCTCCGGCGGAAGGTCATCTCACTCTGCGGGGTTTTCTTTTGGCCTTGGCCGCCAGCGTGCTGGTGGGCTTGCTGACCGAACGAACCCTAAACCGCTCTGTCACCGGAACCGCAGAGGTGCGCGTCACCGTCTGCGGACGAACGTTTCGGTTTTCTGCCGTTTGTGACAGTGGTAATTTGCTGACCGATCCTCTGACGGATGCTCCCGTGATCCTGATGGGGGAGTCCGTTCCCGGAGCGGCTTGGCTTAGCGCACTGGAAAATCCCAAGGGCTACCGGGTTATCCCCTATGAGTCGGTCGGCGGCTCCGGATTGCTGTTTGCCCATAAGCCGGAGATGCTGGCGATCGAATGCCGGGGGCGTACGTATCACCCCCATGCCCTGATTGCTGTTGCTCGCGGAACGGATGCCTTCAATGGCAACGGCGGTTGTGTACCCGCCTCAATTCTGCGCGGATAAATTAAGAAAGGACGAGAGGGAGAGAATATGAAAACGTGGATCAAGCGCATCCTGTCCAAGTTAAAGCGGAAGCTTCACCGAAAGCGAGGCATCTATTACATCAACGGTCCCCAGACCCTGCCGCCACCCCTCACTCCCGAGGAGGAGGCGGAGACGATTGCCGGGCTTGAGGAGGACGATAGCCTCCGCCGGGTGCTTATCGAGCATAATTTGCGGCTGGTGGTCTATATTGCAAAAAAATTTGAAAACACCGGTATCGGAATTGAAGATCTGATCTCCATTGGCACCATCGGGCTGATTAAGGCGGTCAACACGTATAAAGCGGATAAAAACATCAAATTGGCCACCTACGCTTCCCGCTGTGTGGAAAACGAGATCCTTATGTACATCCGCAAAACCGGTAACCAGCGCACGGAGCTTTCCATCGACGAGCCCCTGAACGTAGATTGGGACGGAAACGAGCTCTTGCTCTCCGACGTGCTTGGAAGTGACGAGGATTCCGTCTATCGCAGTCTGGAGCAGGACGAGGATCTCAAAATGCTACGCGCCGCTGTGGAGGAGTTAGAGCCAAGGGAACGAATGATCATCCGTATGCGCTACGGCCTTGCCGGCTATAAGGAGCGCACGCAAAAGGATGTGGCTGACCTCCTCGGCATTTCCCAATCCTACATATCCCGCCTGGAAAAACGCATCATACGCGAATTAAAGGAAAAAATCGGCACAAAAATTTGAAAAAAAATTAAAAAGGTCTTGATTTACGAAAAAAGGTATGCTATAATGTGGCGTAACATACGAGTATTTTGTAAAGAGGTGAAATAGATGAAAGCAGGAATCCATCCCGAATACAAGGAATGCACCATTAAGTGCGCTTGCGGTTCTGTTGTAGAGAGCAGATCCACCAAGGGTGACTTGAAGGTTGAAATTTGCTCCAAGTGCCATCCCTTCTATACTGGTAAGCAGAAGCTGGTGGACGCTGGCGGACGTGTTGATAAGTTCAACAAGCGTCTCAACGGCGGCAAATAATTACGCACAGGGATTCGGGTAAGTCATAAGCATGCGCTTTAGACTTACCCGTTTTTATTATGCTCATCCGTCAGGCAAAGGAGGTCCAATATGAAAACAGAAATGACAGAGAAGATAAAGGCCGTCCTTGTGGGGGTTCACCCACAGGGCGGAGAAGAGGAGTGTAGCCGACAGTTAGCAGAGCTGGCGCGCCTTTTGGATACCGCCGGGGGCGAGTGCTTTGCTACGCTCACCCAAATGCGTCCCTCCCCCGATAACCGCACCTGCATCGGTAGCGGCAAGCTGGAGGAGTTAAAGGAGCTCTGCGCCGCCAATGGCATCGAGCTGGCCGTGTTTGACACGGAGCTGTCACCCGCCCAGATCCGGAACATCGAGGATGCCTTGGGTGAGGTCCGGGTTTTGGACCGCTCCATGCTGATCCTGGACATCT
This sequence comes from Clostridia bacterium, assembly GCA_017622085.1. Taxonomy (GTDB): domain Bacteria; phylum Bacillota; class Clostridia; order Oscillospirales; family CAG-272; genus RGIG8715. The sequence continues at coordinate 92,954 of JAGARU010000127.1, forward strand.
TTGCCTATCATGCCACCAGTGCTGAGGGTAAGCTGCAGGTTGAGCTGGCCCAGCTCCAGTATACCGCACCACGTCTGGTGGGTAAGGGAACAGCCATGTCCCGTCTGGGTGGCGGTATCGGTACCCGAGGTCCCGGCGAGAGCAAGCTGGAGATCGACCGCCGCCGCTTGAAGGAAAAGGAACAGATTTTAAAGGAGCAGCTGTCCGAGCTTGAACGGACGCGCCTCACCATGCGCGCCGCCCGCGACCGCTCCGGTGTTATGAAGGTGGCCATCGTCGGATATACCAACGCAGGCAAATCCACCCTCTTGAACCGTATGACCGGCGCCGGAATTCTGGCGGAGGATAAGCTGTTTGCCACCCTCGACCCCACCACGAGAAAATTCTCCCTGCCCAGCGGCATGGAGATCCTTCTTACCGACACCGTCGGATTCATCCGCAAGCTTCCTCACCACTTGATCAAGGCCTTCAAATCCACCCTCGACGAGGCAGTGTATTCGGATATTCTGATGATCCTGGTGGATGCCTCCGATCCGGAGGCCGGCGAGCATCTTGCCGTAACGGAACAGCTTTTGTCCGAGCTTGGCGCTTCGGAAAAGCCTACGCTCTACGTGCTCAATAAGTGCGACAAGGCCGATGAAAGCTTGATGCGCCCTGCCGTTTCCCACGGTGACCGCGACCGCGTGGTGTCCGTATCCGCCTTGACCGGAGAGGGCATGGACGAGCTGTGCGCCGCCCTTGAGGAGCTGGCGCGCCTTGGCAAAAAGAAGATTAAGCTTTTGATTCCCAACTCCGACCACGCCGCCGTAGCGGCACTTTACCGCTCTGCGGAGGTTCATAGCGTGGACTACGGCAACGAGGGCACCACCGTCGTTGCTACGGTGGACGATAAGATGTTTGGGATGATGAAAAAATATCTGGTAGACTGATCGATAGGCAAGCGGACGTATGTGCCGCTTGCCTTGTCGTATATCCAATATAGAACAAGAGGGAGAAACTTATGGCAGACCGTTACGTTACCTTAGCCAAGGCGGCTGAGGCCGAAATTGTAGAAAAGAAATCGGTGTTTATTGCCTATGCCGCACGAGCCACCACCGAGGAGGAGGCACAGGCCATTATCCGTGAGCGCAGCAAGCAGTTTTCGGATGCCACCCATAACGTGTACGCGTATTATCTCCGCGGCGGTGCCATCGCCCGGTATTCCGATGACGGAGAGCCCCAGGGAACCTCCGGCATCCCTACGCTGAACGTGCTGAAAATGTCGGGTGCGGACGATCTTTGCGTGGTCGTTACCCGGTATTTTGGCGGAACGCTCCTGGGTGCAGGCGGCTTGGTTCGCGCCTATTCCGCGGCCGCCCGCGCCGCCATCGAGGCAGCCGGAATCGTAGCCTTCGACCGTTTTGTCATCCTTCGCGCCTCTTGCTCCTACTCCGAGTACCAAAAGCTCCAGTACGAGTTAGATAAGATCCGAGCCATCGTGGATTCGGTTGAGTACGGCGCCACCGTGGACGTAACCTTTGCCGTCAAGCACGATAAGAGTGAAGCGGTGCAGGGAAGGATCGTGGAAATGTTCGCTTCCCGCGTTCCCGTGGAGGTTCTTGGCGAGCGCTACGATGCCGATCCGACATAAAAAAAGAATTTTACACTTTTTAAAAGTAAAAAAAGAAACCTTGCGTATATTTAATGTAAAAACAAGATACGATGGAGGTGGATTTCCGTGACAGTGGCCGAATTGTTTATGGAGCGAGAGAAAAATGTCCTCTCCCCCTACGCATTTCTCACCTGTAATACCCGTGGCCGGCAGTATCCCTGTCAGCCCTGCCCCAACCGAACCGAGTTTCAAAGAGACCGCGACCGTATCATCCATTCCAAATCCTTCCGCCGCCTGATGCATAAAACGCAGGTGTTCCTGTCCCCCGAGGAGGAGCATTTCCGTACCCGTATGACTCATACGCTGGAGGTCACTCAGATCGCCCGCATTGTTGCCCGTGCACTGAATTTGAACGAAGATCTGTGCGAAGCCGGCGCCCTCGGCCATGATCTTGGCCATACCCCTTTCGGTCATGCCGGAGAGGTGGTTATGCAAAAGTGCTTCTCGGCTGATTTTACCCACTATAAGCAGAGCTTGCGCGTGGTGGATAAGTTGGAAAAGGACGGTAAGGGATTGAACCTCACCTATGAGGTGCGGGATGCCATCTTGAACCACGCCGGTGATTGCCGTGCGGAAACCCTGGAGGGTCGTATTCTGAAATTTGCCGACCGTATCGCGTACATTAACCACGATATTGACGATGCTTGCCGCGCAGGCATCTTTACAAACGAAGACATTCCAAAGGCCCTGACCGACGTACTGGGCAAGACCCACAGCAACCGCATCAACACCATGGTGACTGCCTTGGTGGACGGTAGTAAGGATGTAAATGACATTCGTATGATCCCGGAGATCGGGCAGGCTACCGATGAGCTCCGTGCCTTCATGTTCAAAAACCTTTATCATAACCCCATCGCCAAGGCGGAGGAGGAAAAGGCCAAGGATATGTTGGAGCAGTTGTTTTATCACTTCGTACAGCATCCGGAAGAGATGCCCCCGCTTTACTTTAATAATATTGGAGAAGAATCGGTGGAACGGTGCGTGTGTGACTATGTTTCCGGCATGACGGATCGCTACGCTATGGAATGTTTTCGGAAAATCTATATGCCCCGTTCCTGGCGAACGGACAAGGATAACCGGAGGTAAGATTTGATACCCGCAAATATAATAGAGGATCTTAAGTTCCGGTGTGACGTTGTGGATCTGGTGGGCAGCTATGTAACGCTCAAGCGTGCCGGCTCCAATTACAGCGGACTTTGTCCCTTCCATAGTGAAAAAACGCCGTCCTTCGTGGTGTTTCCCGCCACACAAAGCTTTCATTGCTTCGGCTGCGGTGCCGGCGGCGATGTAATCACCTTTGTGATGCGCGCGGAGAATCTGGACTATCCGGCGGCGCTGGAATATTTGGCCAACCGATGCGGCGTCACCCTGCCGGAGGATCGTGCCGATCCCAGAGATAAGGGGGTCAGCCGCAAGCGGATCTTTGAGATGAATCGGGAAGCCGCCCAGTTCTTCCGCGCCATGCTCTTTGATGACACCGTCGGTGCGGAGGCGCGAAAATATCTGGTCGACCGTGGACTTACCCTGCCCATCATCAAGCGCTTTGGCCTCGGCTATTCTCCCGATCATTTCGGTATGCTCTGTGATCACTTGGCCTCCAAGGGCTTTACGGAGGAGGAGATGGTGGTTGGATTCCTTTGCGGCAAGAGCCAGAAAACCGGCCGCGCCTTCGACTACTTCCGCAACCGTGTGATGTTTCCCATTATTGACGTGTCGGGAAATGTTGTCGCCTTCGGCGGCCGTGTTATGGGCGATGCTCAACCGAAGTATCTGAATACGTCAGATACCCCCGGCTTCAAAAAAAGCCGCAATCTCTTTGCTTTAAACTATGCGAAAAACCATTGCGAGGACGCTATGATCCTCTGTGAGGGTTATATGGACGTAATTGCCCTTCACGGTGCCGGCTTTGAGAATGCCGTAGCGACCTTGGGTACCGCCATTACCTCGGAGCAGGCAAGAATTTTCGCAAAATATACCAAAAAGGTCTATATTTCCTACGACAGCGACGGAGCCGGTCAGCGGGCGGCGGATAAAGCCTTCCGTATGCTTTCCGAAGTTGGCGTAGAAACCAAGATCATCTCCATGTCGGGCGCCAAGGATCCGGACGAATTCATCAAAAAATTCGGCAAAGCGGCCTTTTCCAAGCTGTTGGAGGGCTCTAAAACTCAGTTTGAGTTCTCCTTTGACCGAATTCTCGCCAAATACGACGTAACCACCACCGACGGCAAGGTCAAGGCTGGCGCAGAGGCCTGTCAGGTGCTCTCTGAGGTTCGGTCTCAGGTGGAGCGGGAGCTTTACGTTTCCCGCGTGGCGGATAAGCTGGGCCTCTCCCGGGAGAGCATCAAGAGCGATATTGCCTCCTTGATCCGTCGCCGGAACGTCGCTGAGAAGAAGAACGAAATGGCAGAGGTCTACCGGGCTACCTCCGGTATTGCCGACCGGGTCAATCCCCAGGCGGCCACCAATCTCCGCGCCGCCAAAACGGAGGAGATCCTCTTGGGTCTTATGATGTTCCGTGAGGAGAATATTCGTGCCGCAATTCGGGAAAAATTGTCGGAGAACGACTTTGTCACCGACTTCAGCCGTCGCGTATATCAAAAGATCATGGAGATCTACGAGGAGAGCCAGCACTTCGATATGGGACGCATGAACGAGTCCTTCACTCAGGATGAAATGTCTCGCGTCTCCAAGATGATCGCCGATCGCACCAAGCTGTCCGGCAACGGTGAGACGGAGCTGATGGCAACTCTGCAGGCCCTCCGCCGCGAGTCAGACCGTAGCCGCAAGGGCGAGGACGTGCTGGATGATATCGAGGCTATTATCAAAAGGAAGAAAAAATAATACATAAGGATACGGGAAGAAATGGAAAAGAACATGAACAACGAAAAGAACGTAAATACGGAAAAGGAACTGCACAACGCCGACGCCGAGCAGAAGGCGCCGGAGCATAAGAAAATCACCGTCAACGACCTGATCGAAAAGGGCAAGGCCGCCGGCTCACTCTCCAGCGCTGAGGTTATGGAGATGTTTGATAACACCGATTTCGACGTTGAGCAGATCGAGCGCGTGTATGAGGCCTTGGAGAGCAACGGCATTGAGATCACAAATGACCTGGAGAGCGTGGATGCATACGATGATTTCGACGAGGACGTAGAAACCATCGAAACTCCCGAGGACATCGATAAGAGCCTGGCACAGGACGGTCTCTCTGTGGATGACCCCGTTCGTATGTATTTGAAGGAGATCGGTAAGATCGAGCTCCTCAGCACCGAGCGCGAGCTGGAGCTGGCAAAGAAAATGATGGCCGGGGATGAGCGCGCCAAGAAGCAGCTGGTAGAGGCCAACCTCCGTCTGGTTGTCAGCATCGCCAAGCGCTACGTGGGCAAGGGCATGTCCTTCCTCGATCTGATCCAGGAGGGAAATCTCGGCCTTATGAAGGCGGTCGAAAAGTTTGACTACACCAAGGGCTATAAGTTCTCCACTTACGCTACATGGTGGATCCGTCAGGCAATCACCCGTGCCATTGCCGACCAGGCAAGAACCATCCGTATCCCTGTTCATATGGTAGAAACCATTCATAAGGTTTCCCGCTACTCCCGTCAGCTTCTTCAGGAGCTGGGCCATGAGGCCAGCGCGGAGGAGATTGCCGAGAGAATGGGCATGAGCCCCGAAAAGGTTCGTGAGATCATGAAGATCGCTCTGGACCCCGTCTCTCTCGAAACTCCCATCGGTGAGGAGGAGGATAGCCACCTTGGCGACTTCGTACCTGACGAAGAATCTCCCACCCCCTCGGATGCCGCCTCCTACGCACTTCTCAAGGAGCAGCTCAACGAGGTTCTCCACACTCTGACCCCCAGAGAAGAGCACGTTCTCAAGCTTCGCTTTGGCCTTGACGACGGCCGTACCCGCACCCTTGAGGAGGTTGGTAAGGAATTCAACATCACCCGTGAGCGTATCCGCCAGATCGAGGCAAAGGCACTTCGCAAGCTTCGTCATCCCAGCCGCTCCAAGCGCTTGAAGGATTATCTCGATTAAAAGAAATACCTCATAAAAAACAAGACCTGGTTTTGTGGTAAAATGCCATAAAACCGACTGTTGTGCATAAAATTTCGGGTGGTTCTTTGTGCAATTTGCGCCTTTATTGTGAATGAAATGTGAAGTTTTTGTCGTTTTGGCGCTTTTCTCATCTGTAGAGGAGGCAAAATAAACTTGACATTACGGCGATTTTGAGGTAAAATTAAGTAGATACTTTATTGGGGTCGTGCTATGTCCTGACGCCACATAAATAATGCGGTAGCCGTGGTACTGAATACACGGATCGTTGCCGTAAAATCATTGGGAGGATTCAGATGAAAAGAAGATTTTTAAGCCTTGTCCTTTGTGCATTGATGCTCATGTCCGCTTTCCTCGTAGGATGCGGTGAAAAGACCGATGAGGAGATCATCAACCGTATCGCCTCGGAAGCGAAGCAGCCCTATACGCTGGCTGTTTGGATCCCCACCAATGACACCACGACCGCAGAGGCTGTTCAGGCCGTTGAGGATGCGATCAACGCAATTTTGACCAAGGAATTCAGCACTGCGATCGAGATCTACGCAATTAAGGATAGTGAATACGAGCAGGCCGTTGCTGATCGTCTGGCTGCCATTCAGGCACTCACCGACGGTGGCGCAGAATCTGCCAAGTCTATCATGGATACCAAGGTTAAGAACGGCGACGTTACCGTTATCAAGACCGAGGGCGGTACTTATGAGACCGTATACCCCGAGGTTATGGATAACCAGCTGGACATCTTCGTTGTTCGCTCCAAGGCAGATATGAAGAAGTACGTAGAGGCTAAGCAGATCGCCTCCATTCAGAGCCATATCGACGGCTTGTACCGCAACCTGACCAAGGTGATTTATCCTACTTTCTTCGATCAGATGAAGAAGGACCTCGGCGCTTGCTACGGTGTTCCCGTCAATCACGTGATCGGTGAGTACACTCTTGCTGTCATCGACAAGAAGCTGGCCGATGCATACGAGGGTGACATCAGCGAGGCCGCTACTCTTGCCGACCTCAAGGAGTTCATCCTTTGGGCAAAGACCCAGACCTCCGTTGCACTTTCTGCTGACGTTGCTGACATCGCTTCTGCTGATGCAGACACCTTCACCGCCCTGCAGGAAGCCGGTTGTGTAGGCACCTCCGACACCGCCGCTGTTCGCATCGTCAAGGGCGACTATGTAGACCTTGAAAATTACCGCAAGGATTCCTACGTAATCAAGTATCAGATGCCCGTTGCAACCGAGGAGGATGTGTACGCTTCCATCCTTGCAATCTCTACCTTCTCCGTTGAGAATGCACTTGCCAATCCCCGTGCAATTGAGTTCCTCCATTACCTCAATACCAATGAGGAATTGAAGACTCTCCTTCAGTACGGTATCGAAGGCGTTCATTATCAGCTGAACTACGCTGAGGATGATGTAAATCTTGAGCATCCCACTCTTGAGATCATCAGCGACGACTACTCCATGAACACTCTTTACACCGGTAACATCTACAAGACTTACCGCGGCGAGGGTGTTACCATGGCAGATAGCTGGATAACCGCTAAGGAGCAGAATCTGGATTCCGTTCCCATGTCCTAAATGAATAAACTTAGCCACCCGGAAATCCGGGTGGCTATTTTTTTCTCTTCACGCATATACTTGGATATCCATACCATGGAGGTGCTTATATGAACCAATGTACATTAGGGGAGCTTTCAAAAAAGCAGGTAATCAATTTGTGCGACGGAAAGCTGCTGGGCTATGCCGAGGATGTGGTAATTGACCTATGTGACGGCAAAATCTGCGCTATCCTTGTCCCGGAGGACTGTGGCTTTTCATTTAAAAAGGGAAGAGAGCTGCGGATTGCCTGGCAACAGATCCAAAAAATCGGCGAGGACACGATTTTGGTGGATGTCCATGAGCTCCCGCCCTTTAATTCCGGAAAAAAAGGGCGAAAATGCCCCCTGTAATTGTAAACAATTTGTAAACAACCAAGAAACTATTGAAACTGGAAAAGGATTGTGATATAATCAATCGGTATGAAAAGGCAAAAAGCCCTTCATAACAAATTATAATCACACACACAGCACTGAAAAACACTGCCGGTGCCCCGTCGGGACAGTAAAAACCCGCCGCGGTCGCAGAGAACTAACCTATGCTGTGGTGGAGAAAAACCGAGGAGGACATGAAAATGTCAGTTATTTCCATTAAGCAGTTGCTTGAAGCAGGTGTACATTTCGGACACCACACCAGAAGATGGAACCCCAAGATGGCTGAGTACATCTTCACTGAGAGAAACGGTATCTACATCATCGACCTTCAGAAGACCGTTAAGAAGTTCGACGAGGCTTACATGTTCGTTCGCGAAATCGCAGAACAGAAGGGCTCCGTTCTCTTTGTAGGTACTAAGAAGCAGGCTTCCGACGCAATCCGTGAAGAGGCTGAGAGATGCGGCCAGTACTACGTAAACGTACGTTGGCTCGGCGGTATGCTCACCAACTTCCAGACCGTTAAGAAGAGCATCAACCGTCTGAACAACCTTCAGAAGATGCAGGAAGACGGTACCTTCGACTCCCTTCCTAAGAAGGAAGTTGCTGGCCTTCAGAAGGAAATCATGAACCTTGAGAAGAACTTCAACGGTATCCGCACCATGGAGAAGCTTCCCGACGTAATCTTCATCGTAGACCCCAAGAAGGAGCACAACGCTGTTCTTGAGGCTAAGAGACTTGGCATCCCCGTTGTTGCTATCGTTGATACCAACTGCGATCCCGACGATGCAGACTACGTAATCCCCGGCAACGATGACGCGATTCGCGCGATCAAGCTCATCTCTTCCGCTATTGCAGACGCAGTAATCGAGGGTAACCAGGGCGAGCAGTTTGCCGCTGAGGAAGAAGCAACCGACGCAGAATAATCACCTAAATAAAAGAAAATTTTAGAAAGGCGAGGACACACAAATGGCTATTACAGCAAAAGCAGTTGCCGAGCTCCGCGCAAAGACCGGCGTCGGCATGATGGAGTGCAAGAAGGCACTTACCGAAGCAAACGGAGACTTTGAAGAGGCAGTAAAGGTACTCAGAGAAAGAGGACTTGCCGTTGCCGCTAAGAAGGCAGACCGTATCGCTTCTGAGGGCGTTGTTGATATCATGACCAACGAGGCAGGTACCAAGACCGCTATGATCGAGGTTAACGCTGAGACCGACTTCGTTGCAAAGAACGATACCTTCCGCGAGTTCGTAAAGGGACTCCTTAAGACCATCCTTGATACCGATGCTAAGGACATTGAAGACCTTATGGGCAAGACTTACCTTGACACCGACCTTACCGTAGAGGCTAAGCTCAAGGACATGATCTTCATGATCGGTGAAAACATGCACATCCGCCGCTTCATCGTAATTAACGGCCTTACCTCCACCTATATTCACGGTGGTGGCGTTACCGGCGTAGTTATCTCCTTTGAGGCAGACGATACCGCAAAGAACAACCCCGGCTTCGCAGCATTCGCAAAGAACATCGCTCTTCAGGTTGCAGCAATGCCCGTTCTTTACCTTGACAAGGAATCCGTTCCCGCTTCCGCAATCGAGGAAGAGAAGAACATTCTTATGGCTCAGATCAAGAATGATCCTAAGAACGCAAGCAAGCCCGACCAGATCATCGAGAAGATGGTTCTTGGTAAGATCGGCAAGTTCTATGAGAAGAACTGCTTGACCGAGCAGGGCTACGTTAAGGACGATTCCATGACCGTTGCTCAGTACGTTGCGGCTACCGCTAAGGAATTTGGCGGCGCAATCAAGCTTACCGCTTTCAACGTATACGAGAGAGGCGAGGGTCTCCAGAAGAAGGAAGAAAACTTCGGCGAAGAGATCGCAAAGATGATCCAGTAAGAGGAAATACCCCTCATCAAACGGCCACCGTGAAAACGGTGGCCGTTTTTGTTTGGAAAAGTGCGATTCCGATGGAAAAATTAAAAGAAGATATTTACAAATGGCGGAATTTATAGTACAATAATAGAAAAGAATAAAGATGTGTGAGGCGAATTTGTATGGACATTAGCTGTGAAAAACCCATCTACCGCAGAGTTCTGTTAAAGCTGTCCGGAGAGGCAATTTCCGGTCATGGCAACGGAATTCTCGATTTCGATTATATTGCTGAGATTGCCAAGGTGATCCGTAAATCCATGGATAAGGGCGTTCAGTTCGGCATCATCGTAGGTGCCGGCAACATCTGGCGCGGTCGCTCCGGCGGTGAAATGGATCGGGTCAAGGCAGATCACATGGGCATGCTGGCAACGGCAATCAATGCCTTGGCCGTTCAGGAAACCTTCCTTCGCAACGGCATTGATACCCGCGTTATGACCGCAGTTCCCGTCGGCGGATTCGCCGATTATTTCAACCGTGACGAAGCGATCCGTCACTTGGATGAGGGGCGCGTCGTTATTTTCGCCTGCGGCGCAGGCATCCCCTTCGTTTCTACGGATACCGCCGGCGTCGTCCGTGCCGCCGAAATCGGCGCAGACGTGGTTCTTATGGCTAAGAACGTGGATGCGATCTATACGGCAGACCCAAATAAGGACCCCAGTGCCGAAAAAATCGAGGATATTACCTATAAAGAGATCCTTGCCCGCGGCCTTGCCGCCATGGACTCTACTGCTACCTCGTTCAGTATGGATAATAACATTCCCATCCATGTATTCGGCTTGAACGAATGCGAAAACATCTACAACGTGGTCATGGGTGCCAAGATGGGTACCATTGTTCACAACTAATTTCAAATACGTTGCCGCCTATGCGGTTGGAGGTAAAATTATGAAACTTGATACCAAAGAATTCGAAACAAGAATGAAAAAGAGCATTGACGTGTATGCAAACGAGCTGGGCGGAATCCGCGCCGGCAAGGCGAATGCGTCCATTCTCGCCCGCGTTTCCGTAGACTACTACGGCGCACCCACCCCCATCACACAGATGGCAGAGGTAAAGAATACCGATGCAAGAACCATTGTGATTTCTCCTTGGGATTCCACCACCCTCAAGAGCATTGAGAAGGCAATTCTTGCGTCCGACATCGGTATTACCCCTTCGAACGACGGTAAAAGCATCCGTCTTGTGTTCCCTCAGCTGACTGAGGAGCGTCGTAAGGAGCTGAAGAAGCAGATCGCCAAAATGGGTGAGGATGCTAAGGTGGCTATTCGTAACATTCGCCGCGATGCAAACGATAAGTGCAAGGACATGAAGAAGAACGGCGAAATGAACGAGGATGAGCAGAAGCAGTCCGAAAAGATCGTTCAGGACCTTACCGACAAGTACATCAAGGAAGTCGATGCGGTAACGGCCAAGAAGGATAAGGAGATCATGGAGATCTGATTGTAGATCGATCCAATTTGTAAGACTTTGAAATGGGGTTGCTGCATTGACCGATGAAGCGACCCCGTTTTTAACCACTCGGAGGATTTATGTTCGGCTTTAAGAAGAAAAATAAGGGCTTACCCCCCGTGGACGAGCGCTTGTCTCACATAGCTTTTATTATGGATGGTAACGGCCGCTGGGCGCAGAACAAGGGCCTGCCCCGGGAATACGGCCATAAAGCGGGCGCAGAAGCCTTCCGCCGCGTTATCCGCCTGTGCGGCGATGCCGGTATTAAAGCGATTACCGTCTATGCCTTTTCTACGGAGAACTGGAGCCGCCCGGAGCGCGAGGTGCGCGCTATCATGGAGCTTTTGGACGAGTATATCCGTGAAGCCGAGCGAACCGACGAGGAAAACGGCATCCGCTATGTATTTTTGGGCGACAAGCAAGCCCTCGCTCCCGATCTGCGCGCCAAGGCAGAGCACTTGGAGACCTTGACCCGCGAAAATAAGCTCCTCCTGAACATCGCACTGAATTACGGCGGCCGAGCAGAAATCACAACCGCTGTCAATCAGCTGATCAAAGAGGGTTATACCTCCGTCACCGAGGCCGATATCGCCTCGCACCTCTATACGTCCCATTGCGCCGATCCCGATTTGATCGTCCGCACCGCCAATGAGTACCGCCTGTCCAACTTCCTTTTGTGGCAGGCCGCCTACTCGGAGTTTTATTTCACCCCCACCCTCTGGCCTGATTTTGGGGAGGAGGAGCTGGGAGAAGCTATCCGTAGCTTCTACGCACGAAAACGAAAATTCGGCGGTCTTGCTGACCGCAAAAAATAAAAGTAGACCCGAAAGGTTACGCTATGAAAGCTCGAATTATCACCGCCATTGTGGCGCTATGTCTTTTTGTTCCGATCTGTATTTTTTCAGACACCATTGTTTTTCCTCTCGCATTTGCTGTTCTTTCCTTGTTTGGCACGTATGAGATGATCCGTTGCGTGGGCGCCCATAAAAAATACGGCTACAGCATTCCTCTGTGCGTGTTGGCAGCTGTCGCTCCGATTTACTGCTATTATTCGGCATATCGTGCGTTTTTGTCTTCTGTTTGGCCCCCTGTCGTAGGAACCTTTTCTTTTATGCTGGTCATCCAGTTTGTGGTCATGATTGTTCTGCTTATCGGGGCTGTAATTCGCCGCGGCAAGGACACGGTCCCGGATATGGCAACTCTTTATATGATGACCTCGTACGTTATCATTTCCTTTGCCTCGATCGTCTTGCTTCGGGCGGAGCATAACGGCAACTATCTCTATCTGCTGGTGTTCATTGGCTCTTGGGTCAGCGATACCGGTGCATGGTTCTTCGGCCGCCTCTTCGGCAAGCATAAGCTGATCCCCGAGGTCAGCCCTAAAAAGACCGTGGAGGGCGCCATCGGCGGCGTTTTGTCTGCCGCGGCAGCGTTCGTTCTCTACGGATTCATCATCCACCGTATGGATGCAGCCCTCGCGCCGAACTACCTGGTGCTGGCGATTGCCGGCATGATCTGCGCCATCGTTTCTCAGTTTGGCGACCTGATCGCATCCTTGGTGAAGCGCCACTATGGCATCAAGGATTACGGCAACGTTTTCCCCGGCCACGGCGGTGTTATGGATCGCTTTGACAGCGTCCTTTTGGTTTCCCCCGTGCTTTATCTCTTGATCACGTACATACCGAATTTCATCCTGTTTTAAGGAGAATTATGCTGAAATATGAAAATACGGTCGCGGTGCTCGGATCCACCGGCTCTGTGGGAACACAGGCGCTGGAGGTGGCCGAGCATCTCGGCATGAAGGTAAGTCTTTTGGTGGCGGGCTCAAACATCTCCAAAATGGAGGAGCAAGCCCGTAAGTTCCACCCCTCCGTTTGCGTAATGCAAAGCGAGGCAGCGGCCGCACGGCTGCGCACGGCTCTGCGCGATACCGATAGTAAGGTCTTCGGCGGCGAGAACGCCTTGGCGGACGCCATTGCCAACGATCCGTCCCATACAGTCCTTCACTCCATCTCGGGATGTGCCGGACTTGCCCCTGCCATGACCGCCGCCCGTTGCGGCAAGCGGATTGCCATGGCAAACAAGGAGGCAATCGTTATTGCCGGTGATATGCTCCATGCGGAAATCAAGGCGAACGGTGCGGAGCTTATCCCTGTGGATAGCGAGCATAGCGCCATTTTCCAGTGCCTGAAGGGAAATCATCACGCCGAGGTCAGCCGTCTCTGGCTTACCGCCTCCGGCGGCGCTTTCCGCGGCAAGAAAAGGGAGGATTTGGCTCACATGACCGCCAAAGAAGCCCTCGCACACCCCACGTGGCGCATGGGCCCGAAGATCACTGTGGACAGCGCATCCTTGATGAATAAGGGCTTTGAGGTGATCGAGGCTGTTCGACTGTTCGGCGTTCGCCCGGACCAGGTCAAGGTGGTGGTTCAGCCCGAGAGTATAATTCATTCCATGGTGGAATATATTGATAACGCCGTCATTGCGCAAATCGGCGCACCCGATATGCGTGAGTGCATTCAGTATGCCTTCACGTATCCAAACCGCTGTCCGTCCTTAGCGGAAAAGCTGGACTTTGCCAAATTGGCCGCTCTGCATTTTGCCGAGCCGGATACCGACACCTTCCGCCTGTTGCCTCTGGCGTTCTATGCCATTGAGCAGGACGGCGTTTTGCCCTGCGTGCTGAACGCGGCGGATGAAGTGGCGGTGGATGCTTTCCTGCACGATAAATTAGGCTTCCTCGGCATTATGGACGTGGTCGAGCAGGTGGTAACGTCATGGAAAAACCACACACCCACCAGCCTCGAGGATCTTTTTGCTGTGGATCGGGAGGCAAGAGCCGTAACGGCAAAACAAATCGGAGGATAATACCAAGCAAATGATTGTTTTATACGTACTTTTAGCCCTGCTCATTTTCAGCTTGATGATCTTTGTCCATGAGCTGGGTCACTATATGTTTGCCCGCAAATTTAACGTCACCATCGAGGAATTCGCCATCGGCATGGGCCCCAAGCTCCTCAGTCGCAAATCGGAAAAGACCGGAATCGTGTACTCCCTCCGCGCCTTTCCCATGGGCGGATTTGTCAGCATGGTGGGCGAGGATGAGGAGTCCGAGGACGAAAACGCCCTCAGCAAAAAGCCTGCATGGCAAAGGCTGATCATCATGGTCGCCGGTGCTGCCATGAACATTCTTCTCGGCGTCCTCCTTGTTTTTATCACAGTTTGTGCCTCCCCCCGTCTTGCCTCTGCCACGGTGGCACAGTTCCAGAATGAGAATGCCATTACCTATCAACAAGGCCTGCGCGAGGGTGACGTAATTACAAAGATCAATAATACCCCCATTCATATCGGTAACGAGCTGCAGTATGAGATCATGCAGCAGGGAAGCGAAACGGCCCGCGTCACCATTCTCCGCGACGGCGTGGAAATGACGCTGAATATCGATTTCCCCACAGAAGAATCCGACGGCATCCTCTTTGGCGTTATGGACTTTTACGTGGCCGGAGTGGAAAAATCGGTGGGTGGCGTGCTAAAGCATACGCTTTTCCGATCGACTTCTACCGTAAAAATGATCTGGGAGTCCTTAATCGATCTGATCAGCGGTAAATATGGCTTCCGCCACGTCTCCGGACCGGTTGGTGTGACGCAGGTTATTACCCAAGCGGCCAAAACCAGCGTTCTTCAGCTCCTTAATATCGCCGCCATTATCTGCATTAACCTTGGCGTGTTTAATCTGTTGCCCATTCCCGCACTGGACGGCGGCCGGTCGGCCTTCCTGCTTCTGGAGGTCATCCGCCGTAAGCCTCTCAGCCCTAAGGTTGAAGGTTATGTTCATGCAGTAGGCTTGGCAATTCTTCTTTTGTTCATGGCCATCGTTTCCTTCAAGGACGTTTTCCAACTTATTTTTTAATAAAGGGTGATTATTACGGAATACAATAAAATCCGACGTGCCAGTAAGGCACTCTCGATTGGAAATATCGCCATCGGCGGTCAAAATCCCATAGCGATTCAGTCCATGACCAATACGGACACGATGGATGTGGAAGCTACCTATCGCCAGATCGCCGCGCTTGAGGCGGCCGGATGCGATATTGTTCGCTTGGCCGTTCCTACGGTGGAGGGCGCTGAAACCATTGCCACTCTGAAAAAACGGGGAGTTTCCATTCCCTTGGTGGCGGACATCCATTTTGATTACCGCATCGCGCTGGCTTGCGTCCGCGCAGGTATTGATAAAATTCGTATCAATCCGGGTAACATCGGTGCCGAATGGAAGGTGGCTGAGGTGGCTCATGCCTGCTCCGATGCCGGTATTCCCATCCGCATTGGCGTAAACGGCGGCTCGCTTGAAAAGCATATTTTGGCAAAGCACGGCGCCCCCACGCCGGAGGCTCTGGCCGAAAGTGCCTTTTTCCACGCAGAGCTTTTGGAAAAATTCGCGTTTAACGATATCGTTTTGTCCGTAAAGACCTCGGACACAAGAAATATGATCCTGGCAAACGAGCGGATCGCTGCATCGTGCGACTATCCGCTTCATCTGGGCGTAACCGAGGCCGGAGATGCTCACCTTGGATCCATTAAAAGCGCCATCGGCATCGGATCGCTCCTTTGCCGAGGTATCGGTGACACCATCCGCGTGTCTTTGACTGCCGATCCCGTCTGTGAGATCGAGTCCGCCAAGGACCTGCTTGCCTGTGCCGGCATTTTTGACCGTGGTGGCATTGAGATCGTGTCTTGCCCCACCTGCGGCCGAACAAAGGTAGATCTGATCGCCTTGGCCGCCGCCTTCCGTCGGGAGGCAAAAACAATTGACACAAAAGGAAAACGAATCAAGGTTGCCGTGATGGGTTGCGCCGTCAACGGCCCCGGAGAGGCGAGGGAAGCCGATGTCGGAATTGCCGGCGGTATTGGCGAGGCCCTTCTGTTCCGCCATGGCGTTCCCTTGGGCAAGGTGCCTGAGAGGGAAGCCGTTTCTGCCTTGATCCGTGAGGTTCGCAAATTTATAGAGGAGTAAAACGGAGGACATTGGGATGAAACTGTGTGAACGACTGAATCGATACACCCCCCCGTCGGAATATCGGAGCATCCTTGCGGATGCAGAGGTTCTGTCGGTGGAGGCCAACCGTGAGTCGCGTTTTCTCCGCATTCGCGTATCCCTGCCGTATTTGGTGGCAAAAGGGGATCTGTACCGTATCGAGGAAGGCGTTAAGGAGGCCTACGGCCTGACCTTCGCACAGCTTTTGCCTACGTACCCCGCCTCGCTCTTTACTCTCTCCTACGTAAATGAGATTCTTCGGGAGGCAGGGCGCGTGTGCTCCGTAGCCAACGGATTTTTCAATCACGCATCTGTCGCGGAGGATGGCGACACGATCGTCATTTCCATCCCCTTTGGCGGCGGCGGCATTAGCCTTTTGACCATTGCTAAAACCGAGGAGGCACTTTCCAATATTCTGAGAAGTGAATTTTCCATTGAGCGTTCCTTCAAAATCCGCACTTCGGATGATCAGGAACAGTTCTACGCCCGCTTTGAGGAGCGCCAGCAGGCGCGCTTGGAGGAGGCAAACCGTATTTCCCGAGAGGTTGTTGCCCGCAATGCCGCCCGCCGGGCCGCTGAGCAGGCTGAGGGCCAAGGGGAGGATCCGGTTGTGGAGGATGCTCCCGCCGCACTTCCGTCGGTTTATCAGGACGAGCCCATGCGTGAGCTGATCGGCGACGAAGCCCGTTCCGGAAAAATGATCTTTGATATTTCCGCCCCCGAATTCCTTCTGGGCGGCGAATTTGACCTTTCTGCCTTCGTTCCCGTGCGAGAGTTCTGTGCCCCCAAGCGAGGCGTCGTGTTCCTTGGCGAAATTTTTGGCGTGGAGTGCGAGCCCACTCGCCGAGGCGACAAGAATAAGATTTCCTTCTGCCTGACCGACAACGATTCCTCCGCCTATGGAAAGGTTACCGTGCCCTTGGAGGATACCGACGAAATCCTTGCTGTCATCAAAAACGGAAACGTGGTTGCCATGCGCGGTAACATCCGCTATAACGACTACGAGCACGAGCTGGAGTTCCACTACATCGACGTCGCAAAGATTTCTAAAAAAGGGCGCAAGGACACCGCGCCCGAAAAGCGTGTGGAGCTCCATTTACATACGATGATGTCCGCCATGGACGCAACCATCGATACGGAAAAAATTATAAAATTGGCTCAATCCTGGGGTCACAAGGCCATTGCCATCACCGACCACGGAAACGTCCAGGCCTATCAGCAGGCTATGCTCGTGTCAGAAAAAACGGGCATGAACGTGATCTACGGCATGGAGGCCTACTTTGTGGATGACACCGCTCGTGCCGTGTACGGTGACGCCAACCCGTCGCTGGACGGAGAATTTGTGGTCTTTGATATTGAGACCACCGGTCTTTCTCCTTTGAACAACAACATCACGGAGATCGGCGCCGTTCTTGTGCGTGGCGGCGAGGTGGTCGATGAATTCAATATTCTTGTCAATCCGGGCGAGCATATCTCCGATGAGATTGTCCGTCTGACCGGAATTGATGATGCTATGGTTGCCGATGCGGAGATGATCGACACCGCTTTGCCTAAATTCTTTGAATTCGCCGGCGACCGCATGCTGGTGGCGCATAACGCATCCTTCGATACCAGCTTTATCCGTTGCGCCGCCGATCGGCTGAAGCTGCCCTTTGCGAATTCTTATCTTGATACCGTAGCTCTGTCCAAGTATCTGAATCCCAAGCTGGCCAAGCACAAGCTGGATACCTTGGCGGAGTACTATGAGCTTGGCGACTTCAACCATCACCGGGCCTGTGACGATGCTCGAATGCTGGCAATGATCTTCCTTAAGATGACGGAGCGCCTTCGTTCGGAGGGCGTAACGGACATCGGGCAGATGAACCAAGCCATGGCCTCCACGGCCGATCCCCTTCGCTTGCCCACCTATCACCAGATCCTTTTGGTTAAGAATAAGCAAGGCCTCAAAAACCTCTACAAGCTGATTTCCAAGAGTTATCTTGAGTACTACCGGAAGTTTCCCCGTATCCCCAAAACTCAGCTGGACGAGCTGAGGGACGGCCTGATCGTGGGTTCTGCTTGTGAGGCCGGTGAGCTTTTCAAGGCACTCCTTGAAAACAAGCCGGAGTCTGAGGTGGAGCGCATTGTCAACTATTATGATTATCTGGAAATTCAGCCCCTTTGCAACAACCGATTCTTAGTCGATGAGGGACGGGTGGCAGATGACGAAGGTTTGAAGGATCTGAACCGCCGCATTGTTGCTCTCGGAGAAAAGTTTGGTAAGCCCGTAGTTGCTACCTGCGACGCCCACTTCGTCAACAAGGAAGACGAGATCTTCCGCAAGGTTCTTTTGGTCGGTAAAAAGTTTGCAGACGGTGACCGGGATACGGGAATCTATTTCCGCACCACGGATGAGATGCTGGACGAGTTCATGTATCTGGGAGAGGAAAAGGCCAGGGAAGTGGTCATTGAAAATCCCAACCGCATCGCGGACATGATCGACTTTGAAAACATTCGTCCGTTCCCCAAGGGCACCTTCACCCCTAACATGGAGGGCGCTGAGGAGGATCTTCAGCGGATGTGCTATGAAAAAGCCCATTCCATGTACGGCGATCCCTTGCCGGAGTTGGTGCAAAAGCGTCTGGAAAAGGAGCTGAATTCCATTATTTCCAACGGCTTCGCCGTGCTTTACATGATTGCCCAAAAGCTGGTTAAATACAGCGAGGATCAGGGATACCTCGTGGGCTCCCGCGGCTCCGTCGGTTCGTCCGTCGTTGCCTCTATGGGTGGCATTTCTGAGGTAAATCCCTTGCCGCCCCATTATTATTGCCCGAGTTGTCAGTACTCCAAATTCTTTGAAGATGGCTCTGTGGGCTCCGGCTTTGACCTGCCCGACGCCAACTGCCCAAATTGCGGCAGCAAACTGGTTGGCGACGGACACGATATCCCCTTCGAGACCTTCCTTGGCTTCTATGGCGACAAATCTCCCGATATCGACCTCAACTTCTCCGGTGATGTGCAGGGTAAGGTGCATAAGTATACGGAGGAATTGTTCGGCAAGGAAAACGTGTTCCGTGCCGGAACCATCGGCGCTCTGGCTGACAAAACTGCTTACGGCTTTGCGATGAAATATGCGGAGGAGCATGGCTACACCTTGGGCAAAGCCGAGCTGAACCGTATTGTAAACAACTGCGTGGGTGTTAAGCGCACCACCGGACAGCATCCCGGTGGTATCGTTGTTGTGCCGAAGGAATATGAGATTTACGATTTTTGCCCGGTCCAGCACCCGGCAGATGACCCCAATTCCGATATCGTAACCACTCATTTCACCTTCGAGTATCTGCATGATACACTTCTTAAGCTAGACGAGCTGGGACACGATATTCCCACCAAATATAAGTATCTGGAGCGCTATTCCAACACAAGCGTCATGGACGTTCCCATGAACGACCGTGCTGTGTATGAGCTCTTTGCCTCCACCAAGCCCTTGGGTGCAACGCCGGAGGCGATTGGTGCGCCCATCGGAACGCTTGGCCTGCCCGAGTTCGGTACTGGCTTCGTTATGCCCGTTGTTATCGGCGCCAAGCCGAAGAACTTCGCAGACCTTCTGCAGGTTTCCGGCCTGACTCACGGTACCGGCCTCTGGGTTGGCAATGCACAGGATTTGATCGCTAACGGTATTTGTACCATTTCCAATGCGGTAGGTACCCGTGACAGTATCATGCTCGCCTTGATCCGCTACGGCCTTGATGACGGCATGGCGTTCAAGATCATGGAGATGGTGCGCAAAAACAAAAAAGGTGCTCCCATCCCGGATAACATGCAGGCTGCCATGCGCGAGAAAAACGTGGACGAATGGTACATTGATAGCTTGCAGAAGATTCGATACATGTTTCCCAAGGCGCATGCCGCGGCATACGTAATGAGTGCTATCCGCCTTGGTTGGTATAAGGTGCATATGCCGGTCGTCTTCTATGCCGCTTATTGGAGTGCTGCTCCCGATGGGTTCGATGCGATCCTTGCCATGAAAGGGAAGAGAGCCATCGAAAATACTCTTGAGGAAATTAAAAACAAGAGCAAAAAGGACCGCACCCAGAAGGATGACGCTACCTACAGTGCCATGCAGCTGGCCAATGAGTTTTTGGCACGCGGTTTGAAATTCTTACCCGTAGATATTATGAAATCGGATGCCAAGCTGTTTGTGCCCGAGGATGGAAAGCTACGCCTCCCCTTTGGCGCCATTGGCGGCATTGGTGAAACGGCGGCGGAGAAGATCGTAGATGCCCGAAACAGCGGCGAGGTCTACTCGGTTGAGGAATTTATACAAAAGTCTAAATTGCCAAATGCCGTCATTGAGATTCTTCGCGAAAATGGCGTATTCGGATCCATGCCGGATACAAATCAGCTCTCTATGTTTTAAAAATGCAAATGCCTAAAACGAGATATTTTGCAAAAATCCGTATAAAACGCAACAAACCGCCGCTTTGAGCGGCGGTTTGTTGCGTTTTGGCCTTGTTGACTTATTTAAATACAGGTGTATAAAATTAAATTTCCGGGGAAATAATGGAATCAATCCAGTGATCGCGCAATCGGTAAAGAAGACCGGCACGCGGGTTGTGTAAGCTTCCGGAAACGTATGATACCTCGGCTCCGTTGCAGGTGCCGGAGAGCTCTTTTTGAAGAGAAAGAAGAAGCCTTTGACGGCTGGGGGCAGCTTCAATTAAGATCACGTGAGGGTCGAGAGTGACCTCGGCCTGCCGAATTGCTTGCGCCAAGAGGTCTGCTCGCAAGGGTTCGGAACCGCTCTCTTCTGGGTCTCGTATCGACCCGATGGGCCCTCGCTTTCCGGCCAAAATTTTGCCGCTAACCACTAGAGCGCTCTCTACGGTGTCCGTGATTCGACAGTAAAGGGCGATTTTTTCGGTGAGCTCCGCGTGGTCATCGGTTATGTAGGTGGCGGCGGCCTCCATCAGCGTGCACGCAATGGGGAAGGGAGCGTATTCTTTGAGTGCATTTGTAATTTGCGTGCAAATGGCTTCTTTCAATTCGCGCTCTTCTGTTGCAAGAGCAATTGCCAGGCGGCTCTTTTCTTCTCCTGCGGGCAAAATTATACCGGTTCCGATGCACTTCTCCGGATCATAGCGCGAATTCAGATAAAGTCGGAGATTTTTAAGAAATAGCAGGAGGTTCTCTTCTTCGTAAAATTCGGGGTTGTGCGCGTAAGAAAAGCGGTCGATCGTGCCTGCGGCGGTGTTTGCGATTTCACAAACGTAATCATCTGCGGTGAAATCTAAAAGAATTCCGTAATAAAGATCAGCAATGCGAAGGACGGAAGCGCGCCGACCGACGGCGCCGGAGGCTTCCTTCTTTTCAAAAGTGATTCCTAATCTTGTGAAGGAGTCGGCGATTTTTCCGACGGTCATTAAGCTGAGAGAGGTGGCCTGCGCCAGCTCTGCGCGCGTTGCTTTTTCAGCAGAGACCATGGCGCGGAAAACAGACTTCACGCTGCTTGCTTTGATGCTTTTGAGATCGATCTTTTGCATGCGGTTCTCCTTGGTTTCTTTGATATGCTTATTGTACTATATTTGCGCTAAAATGTCAATATCTGTAAATTTCCGCGCTTGTGTGCGTAAAATGCTTGAAAAATGCAAAAACACTTGAAAAAGAAAATGGAATGGTGTATAATAAATACGGTTAATTTTGACATTACGCACCGAAAAATAAATATACCGTGATTAACGGAAAGGAGCATTTATGCTACAACGAGTGATTGATTTTGTGGCATCACGGCTGGACGTGGACGCTGCGCTTGTTACGGCGGAGACAAACGTTATGGAAGACTTGGGGGCCGACTCCCTGGATGTGGTTGAGCTTGTGATGGCAGCCGAAGAATATTTCGGCATAAAGATTGAGGATGAGGACATTGTCAGTGTGAAAACGATTGGTGATGCAGTGTCTTATCTGGAGAATAAACTCTAAAAAATTTTTATATAGATGAAAAGCGGAGCGTATGCTCCGCTTTTTTTGATCATTAGCAACAGAAATTTACCCAAAAAGTGTGGAAAACGACAAAAATGAGGGAAAATCTCCAAAAATCGTTGACAAAACAATTAGACACATGTATAATATAGATCAGATAGACAAGTGAGTAACTAAAATCTCACGTTCCGACCGGTTTTATGCAGTTGCCTAATCGTTTGGAGATCAAAGAAAGGGGATGCCGATCTTCTACAATCGGCAAAAATGAAATGGAAGAGTTGAAGAAATTACCGGAATCCGAGTTCGATGTAATGCGAGAAGTCTGGGGCGCAGAGGCTGCCGTAAATACAGCCTACCTTATGGAGAAGATCGGAAAGCAGAAGGGATGGAAGGCTCCCACGCTGATTTCCTTCCTCGTTCGTTTGGAGGAGAGAGGCTTCATTACTTCTGAGAAGAAGGGCAAAGAACGGTATTATACACCTGTCGTTAATAAGGACGACTATCTCAATGCTGTGACAGAGGACTTTGTGAACCGCTATCACGGTGGCTCGTTCGTTGCGCTTTTGGATTGTCTTTACCGTGACAAGGGCTTCTCCGGATCGGATCTTGACGGTATGCTGGAGTGGCTTAAGACGAAGTATTGATTGCGCGAGGATAACGTGATGGAATACGGAATTCAGATGTACAGCATCCGCGACATGGCGGAAAAGGATTTGGACGCCGCCCTTGGTGCCGTTGCGACCATTGGTTATAAGTATGTAGAGTTCGCCGGATTCTTCGGCCACACCGCTGAGGAAGTAAAGGCTATGCTGGACAAGTACGGACTCAAGGTGAGCGGCACCCATACTCAGATGTCTGAGCTTGAGGAAGATCTTGAGGCGATGATCCAGTACCACAAAACGATTGGTAACACCAACATCATTATTCCCGGATACAACCTTTCTACCAAAGAGCGGATCGATGCTTTTGTTGATTTATGCAACGCGATCGGCCCCCGTCTGGCAGAGGATGGGATTCGCTTCGGCTTCCACAACCATTCGGGTGAGTTTTACCCCGTTGACGGTGTAATCCCTGAGGTTGAGATCGAAACCCGTACAGGTATGATGCTGGAGTTGGATACCTTTTGGGCCTTCAACGCAGGTGAGGATCCTATCGCCTGGATGAAGCGCCTGCATGAAGAAGGTAAGCTCTGCGTGATCCACTTGAAGGATGGCTTCAAGGGAGGTCGCGGCGTTGCTTTGGGCGAGGGCGAGGCCCCTGTGGCGGCTGTTCGTGCACTGGCGGAAGAGTTGGGCGTGACCATCGTCGTCGAGAGCGAAGGCCTTGATCCTACCGGCAGAGAAGAAGTGGAGCGTTGCTTCCGTTATCTCTCCAAATAATAAAGTTTGCTTGAAAGCTCCCAATCGAGGGGGCTTTCTTTTTGTGCCGTCTTGCCTTTGTTGCGGTTGTGTGATACACTTAAGCTAGGGTAGATGTAAACAAATTGTAAACGATGTCCAAAAACCGAAAGAAACCCCTTCCATAAATCCCTTATATAGACAGAGGGACAAAACCGCATCTTTTTCAGGAAAGGCTGGTGAGAATGTGTCGCATTTGAAAAATGAAGTCGCGCAGACTGCCCAATCTGCGTTTGATGCCATTTATAACCGAAATTGCATCCTCTTGGACAAAGCGGCACTTCGCTACATGGAGGGAGATGCCCATAATGCGGAAGAGCTTTTGCAAGAGACCTGGCTCTTCCTTGCTCCCCGTGTGGAATCGCTCCACTTTCCGAGCGAACAAGCGGAACGTGCATACCTGCTGGCTGTGCTCAAAAATAAGGCGCGCGATATGCGAAAAGCGCTCCGTGTCCGCGCCCGCCGAACCACTCCGATCGAGGAGTTGGAAGCCGTGCTTTCCGATCCGTCAGAGAGCATGGAGGAGCGCGTAGAGGAAACGGATGTGCTTTCCCGGATAGCCGCCGTTATCCGCACCATGAACGATCGGGACCGTGCGCTCCTGACGCTGATTTTGTACAGCGAATGTACCATCCACCAAGCCGCTGAGGCGCTTGGATGTTCCGATTCGGCGGCGAACAGTCAATATCATCGCGCCAAAAAACGCCTGGCGCAGAAACTGAGAAAGGTAGGGATCCTGTATGATGAAAATTAACGACGATCTTTTGCGCCAAGCCATCGCGCAAGAAATTGACCGTGAGATTGCGGATCTCACCACTGAGAAAGTAACTGCCCCCCGCGCTCTACAACACGCACAAGCCATTCCCACCCGTGGCAAATGGCTGCGCTTTGCCGGCAAGCGAGTGGCGATTTTTGCCGTTGTTATTCTTGTGATGCTGACCTCTGCCATCAGTGTTAAGGCAGTTCGTGAGCCGGCTGTTGCGTTCTTCACTGAGACGGTCGGCGGATGGATCCATACCGTGTACGATGCCGCCATCCGCGCCCGCGCCCCTCAAATTATCGAGCGCGCCTATGCTCCGCAGTACATTCCTGCGGGCTACCAATTGCTCCGCCAAGGCCAGCACAAGCTTTCTGCCCACTATATTTGGGAAAATGAAAAAGGGGAGCTTCTGATGTTTGATCAAAGCACACTTCACGGCGAGTCTTACGTCCGCAGTCAAGGTGCCACATTGATTGAGTGGAACGGCGTTCAGGTGCTTTATTACAAAGGCAACAGTTACCACGTCTATTATTGGAACACCAACGAATACGAATTTTGTCTGTCCGCCCACGCGCGCCTCTCAGATGAGGAGATTGTGAAGATCGCCTCTTCTCTTGCAGAAGCGCCCATGCCCGGAGGTGAATCATGAAACGAATTCTGACACTTGTTACTTTTCTTTTTGCTTTGCTGCTTCTGGTGTCCTGTGCTACGGACGAGGAGAATGTTCATGTCCTTGGGCGAAGGGATCACATCCTCGCTCTGACCGGCGAGAAAGGGGAAAAGAGTTTCGATCTCTCGAAGGTCACGGAGCTTTTCTATGCCTCTGAGGGAAGCCGGACGGAGCTGCACACCTGTAAGGATCCGGCCTCGATGTCCGCTTTGTTTGATGCCATGTTCTGCGCCCCCATCTCCATGAAGCGGGTGCAGGGATCCGTTACTACCTCGGATCGGGAGATCGACTATTCCTTCGCTATGGAGGATGGCCGAGTTTTGCGTTGGAGTATTTGCAGGGAGGGTGAGTTGGTTCTCTTTGATGGGGAAGCCTTCTACGTCTCGGAAAAGGGCTCTGTCGATTATCGTACAATTGCTCCCCACCTTACATGGCTTGCGGTTACTTATCGGGATGCGGCAGGCAACCGCTACGACCTGAGCGCGGACGGTAAAACCTTCCTCTATTATTATCCCACCAACACGGAGCCCTCTTTTACTGTGCCGGAGGGCGTGGAAATTGTGGCGGAGGGCTCCTTTGCGAATGTCCCTAACCTGAAAGAGCTTTCCTTCGCCTCCACGGTTACGGCCATTTATGAGAGCTGGTATGAGCACGGCCACGGCATTGAGCGCCTTGTGATCCCTGCTTCTGTTACCAATTTTGAACACGCGGAGCTGGAGATTCATCTCAGTACCTTGAAAACCTTGCGCGTAGAGTGCACCGTCCAATCGTATCACCTGGGCGGGTGCCGCAATCTGGCGCGGATGGAGTTGAAAAACATCCAAAGTGAATGGACGGGACTCATGATGGATGCCTGCTCCGAATTGGTATCCATCACAATAATCGGTGCACCCGCCATCCGAGATGAGGCCTTTGAAGCCTACTGCGCCGCCCGGAACGGTTTGCCCGTCCTCTATATTCCGGAGGGCGTGGAGGGGATCGGCTATCAGCTGATTGGCAATAGCGTCAATCTTTATCTGCCGGATTCCCTTGAGCGCATTGACCAATATGCTCTTTGTCCCTACCTTGAGGATGTTATCATTTCCATGCCCGCTGAAACTGTAATTGAAAGCACGGCATCGGACGATACCATGTACTCCGTTTCCCAAATTATCCGCCGCGATTGACCGCCCATTCTGCAAGTGGAGGTGAACCATGAAAAAAATTAAATTGCTTCTTGGTCTTGCGTGCATTCTTGCTGTGGCATCGATTCTCACCTTTTGTGGGGCCATCTCGGATGAGGATGTATTTGCCATGGAGCGTAAGGAGAATTCGCTCATTTTAAAAAATGAGTCTACAACTGTAACCTATGACCTTGGACGCGTAAAACGACTGATCTATTCCCAGTCCGGCAACGGGAAGGATGCCTTTGTCTGTGAGGACGTTGCTTTGATGGAATCCTTGTTTTCCGCTATGTTTGCGGACCCTATTACCATGGAGCGAATGAATGGCTCGGACTCCCTGACCTCTTACCCGAGCTTGATGCTGGAAAGGGAAGTGGCCTTTTCCTTCCTTATGGAGGACGGCACCACCCTTCAGTGGATCATCGGCCTTGACGGCACCCTTGGTTTAGTTGCCGGAGACACTGTTTATCTTTCTGCCGCCCGAAGCATCGACTATAGTGCCATCTCGCCTCATCTGACCTGGTTTATCATAACCCATCGGGATGCGGCGGGCAATCGCTACGACGTCTCTGCCGACGGAAAAACCTTCCTGTATTATTACCCGGATAATCCCGCTACGGCATTCACGGTGCCGGAGGGGATTGAGACTGTCGCGGAAAGCTCTTTCCGTGACGTGAAAAATTTGAAGGAAATTACGTTTTCCTCTACGGTAAAGACCATTGAAGGATACTTTTTCCACAACGCGTACTATGAAAAGGTGGTCATTCCTGAAACCGTTCAGTCGGTTAAGTATGATTTTTATAATTGCCCCAATCTGAAGGAGCTGATCTGCGCCGCTCCTATGACACTTCTTTCCGGCGTGGTTGAGCTTCCTTCCCTTGAAACCCTCGTGCTCCCCGCTACCTTGACGGAAATCGGATCCTATGCTTTTGATGGCGGCGTCCGTTCGCTGAAAGAGATCCGCACCTACGGGCAAGAGCCCGTAAAAGACCCGGCCTTTGAGGCTTTTTGCGGCGATACCGTTTATTATTTGCCGGAGGGCATAACGGAGCTTTCCTTTGACCGGCTGATCGGCCTTGGCGGCTGTCTCTATCTGCCGGATTCCTGTAAGACCTTTGACGCGGTCCCCGTAGATTATCTTGGCGACGCGGTTTATACGATTTCCGTTTCTGCCGACACGGAAATTCTCTCCGGAGATTATTATGACGGCAACATCCGCATTTGGCGGCGTGGCACGGAGAATGAGGCAGGCAGGGTGACCCTCGAGGATATCCAAGGCAATCGCTACGACCTGTCCTCGGACGGCCGAACCTTCCTCCGCTATCACTCCGAAAATACCGGACACGTCTTTATCGTACCCGCTAAGGTGGAGGGTGTTCGAAGCGGCGCCTTTGACGGGATTCTTTGCCTGAAGGAACTGTCCTTCGCGAGCACCGTGCAAGGAATTGGCGATATTTTCTATCCCAATATTCCTCTCGAACGGCTGACTCTCCCCGCCTCGCTGTACCAGTATAAGAATGCAACCTTTGAAATTCATACTTCCTCCTTGAAGGAGTTGATCATCCGTTGCGAGGTTGGGCGGATCAACGTTAATAACTGTAAATCGCTGGAGACCTTGTGGCTTGCCAACCTGCCGGACGGCTTTGGCACCTCCGTTTTTGGCTTGCAACGGTGCAATTGTTTGAAATGCATTTATGTGGATGGCCAAAGCCAGACTCGCGATCAGGAATTCGAGGAGCTGTGTGCTTCGGTAAACGAATACCCGATCCTTTACCTCCCGGAGGGAGTGGAAGGTCTGGGCGAGGGCGTGATCGCTTCGCAGGTCAATCTCTATGTTCCGGATTCGGTAACTTGGGTAAGCTATGAAGCTTTTGCAAATGGTTGTGAGGACGTCGTGGTTTCGTTGCCGGCGCATGCGTCTATTATAGGCTCAACCGGAGAGGACGTTATCCTGTCTGCGGGCACCGTGGTGCGTCGTGGAACAACCGATCCGGCTCGGATTCAGCAGATCGAGCGTGCATGGCTTGAAACCTATGGATACGCGCTGAAATGGTTTGATATAAGCGCCATTCAAACCCGTCACTACGGTCTGCGCGACTACGGAACGTATGACGGATACACCATTCTGTTTATGCCCAAGCCTCTGGTGATAGAGGGCGGAAGCACTCTTCGTTTGAATGCGGAAACCGTTTTTGCGTACGGTACGGAGTTTGAGCTTCTGGCCTACCGCGCCGGGGTGTTCTATCCCGTGGAGGCTCTTTATGAGCAGGGTAAGCTCAGCGGCGAATCGCTGGCTCTGGTTGCAAAAATTCACGCGTCCATGGAGGCAATGCTCGATGCGCATCCCTTCCTTGATGATCCTCATTCCTATCCTGGACTTGTAAAGTGGATTGGTGACTATTCCGATTTCAGGGCCGAGGTGCGCCCCATTCACCCGGAGGAGGGCGCAATTTACCTCGGAACCTATAGCGCCTGCTCGGTTTACTCTAAGGGCTCCCGGCTGCGTCGGGGCACCTGCCACATCATTGGAGGCGTGGCTTTCTATCTGGATGCAACTAGCTTTACCGCGTATGAGATGTATGGTGAGTGCGGCGAGTATACCTTGGAGGAGGCCTTCAACCGGGGTCTTGTAACCTACGAGGAGCTTCGCTCCATTGCCGCTCAGCATTACTCCTCGTATTTGCCCGTATTTCCGGATGTGCTCGACCTGCCGCCCTTGTCGGAAAGCGTAATCAATGACATCACCCGCGCATGGGCTTCTTGGAGCGGTAACGATTCTGCCAAATGGTTCAGTGTCGACGATCTGTCGACGCGCCATTTTGGTATACGGTATTACGGCAAATACCCGTCGAAGGATCCGGGCGTTGGTAATGATTATATCATCCTATATATTCCGGAGACCCGCGTAAATCGGACGCGCTATTACGGAGAGTTTTATGCATATTGGCAGGGTGGATTCTATCGCCTGGACTCCCTTTGCGATCGCGGTCGCTTGGACGAATCCGTCAAGGATGCAGTCACGGCATCTCACGAATTGCTGGAAGCGTGGATTTTGGAGCAGGAGAATCTGGACGATCCTCGATGGTACGGCGGTCAGAGCCTTCCGGCGCTCGCCGGATGGCCGAGTGAACTCGGTATTCAGCAACCGCGTGAGCGGTATTGCGGCACCTTTAACGGTTGCATCACATATTTGGGCAATTTTGATCCCAAGCTCCGAACGGATGAATACGTTACCGTCGGTGGTGTTGAATTCTTGGTTGGTATGCAGGCCGTGTATGTATATAAGGATGGCGAGGAAATGTATCTGTGGGATGCGTTTAACTGCGGACTCCTGAATGCGGAGGAATTGCGCGCCATCGCATACTATTGTTACGGGGACACTCTGGATTAAAGAATAAAAGGCATCTGTTGAAAAACAGGTGCCTTTTTAACGGGTGATTTTCACAAAAACCGCGGCCGGCAATTGTGAATTGTCACAAATGAACAACGGGGCGCCAGGGAGGCACAGTGTGGCTTTGTTGAAAGTGCCGTTTCGACAAAAAGGGCAAAAAAAGGTGTTGACAAAAGGGAGGGGGAGTGATATACTACCAAAGGCCTCGAGCGAGAGACACCTCCTCAAAAAAGTTTTAAAAAACTTAAAAAAAGGTGTTGACAAAGGGGGCAAGAAGTGATATACTAACAAGGCTGACCTCGCGAGAGGGAAGCGACGGATCTTTGAAAATTGAACAACGACGAAGCTAAGAAATTAGCTTTGCACA
>JAGARU010000128.1 GCA_017622085.1 Clostridia bacterium
CAAAAATTACTGTTTTCGTCACCCTCGTGTGATCGTGCTCGCTTACAAGTGAGCAAGCGGCGAGCTTGGCCGCGGGGCCCTCCCCGCAAAAAAGCTTGACCAAAAATTGCCGACACCCTCGGGGGAGTGTGTGCGCTGACGTGTGATCAAGCGCCGATCTCGCCCGCCGGGGCTTCCCCGCCTTCCCTGCTCCTCGCAGAGACTCTATGCATTCATTATAAGCAATTTTGCCTACATTTGCAAGGGATGCAAAAAAATCGCGGGATTTTGGCTATTCCCGTTGAAAGTGGTGGGAGCTTTATGGTATAATGTATAAGTAAAACTATACTCTCACGATCCATTCCGCTTGTGCGAGAAAATACATCCACACAGGAGGCTTTATGCTTAAGCTGTTACATACGGGCGACCTGCATCTGGACAGCCCCTTTTCCCGGCTGGATCCCGGCCGGGCGGCCATCCGTCGGAGAGAGCTCCGCGATGCCTTTTCCGAGATGGTCCAGTACGTCCGCTCCCATTTTATCGACCTGTTTCTGATCACCGGTGACCTGTTTGACACCGAGTTTGTTACCCGCGAGACCGTTGAGTTCCTGCGGACGGAGTTTGCACGGATCCCCGACTGCAAAATCTTCATCTCCCCCGGCAACCACGACCCCTTTACCGAGGACAGCGTATACAACCGCTTCAACTTCGGCGAGAACGTGTACGTGTTCCCCCGCGCGCTCCTTTCCCACTTCTATTTTGAGAAGCTGAATGCCTACGTTTACGGCTACGCCTTTGAGGGCGATTCCCTGCGTCACTGTCCCTTTGCGGGCTATCGGGCCGAGGATCCCGGTGCGTATAATATTCTTATGGGTCACGGCGATTTTGCCGCCGACACCCGATACTGCCCCCTGACCGAGGAGCGTCTGGCCGCCTTTGGCGCGGACTACGCCGCCTTGGGCCACGTACATAATGCCCCCGAGCCCGTGCTGACCGACGGTCTGGCCTACGCCTACTGCGGTTGCGTGGAGGGTCGCGGCTTCGACGAGATCGGCGAAAAGGGCGCCCTTTACGTGGAGCTCGAAAAGGAAAACGGCCAAACCGAGGTTCGATGTGAAAAGGTTCGCTTCTCTCGCCGCCGCTATGAAAAGCTGAAGGTGAACGTGGAGGGCCTGACCTCCCTCTCCACGGTTGAGGAAGCCGTTCTTGCAGCGGTAGAGGCCGGTGAATATGGCTCTGATACCCTGCTCCGCGTGACTCTGACCGGCCGCATTGCCCCCACGGTGGTGCTCTCCGAGACACTGTTGGCCTCCCGCATCGCTGGCGTGTTCTACGCCGAGGTAAAGGACCGCACCTTGCCCCTTTACGATATGGATTATCTGAAGGCCGACCCCTCCGTTAAGGGTGAGTTCTGCCGTATGCTCCTGCCCGCCCTCGAATCCGAGGACGAGGAGACCCGCACCACCGCCATTATGGCCCTCCGCTACGGATTGGCCGCCATTACCGGAGAGGATCTCTCCGACCTTGCCGACGAGGAGGGAGTGAACGCCGTATGATCATCCAGAAAATTCACATCAACAGCTTCGGCCCTGCCGTAGAGCGGGACTACAATCTGGCAAGCGGCATTAACGTGCTGGAGGGCAAGAACGAGTCCGGCAAGACCACCATCGCCATGTTCATCAAGTTCGTTCTCTACGGTCTCAGCGGCCGTGCCACCGAGGGCGGGCTGTCCGAGCGCAAAAAGTACATCAACTGGAAGCGCGGCGCCGCCGCCGGCTATCTTACCGTACTGGCTGACGGCAAAAAATACCGCATCGAGCGCACCCTGACCGCCACCACCGACGGCGAGGGCAAGGAAACCTACCGGGATTCCGTTAAGATTCTGGATCTGGCCGCCGGTGCACCCGTGGCCGCCGGCTCATCGCCCGGAGAATACTTCCTCGGCGTGCCGGAAGACGTGTTCTTGAACACCGTCTTTATCCGGCAGACCGCCGGAACCCGCGTGGACGCGGACGGCGCTACCTCCGCCATTGAGAACATCCTCTTTGGAGCGGACGAAAACGTCAACACCGAAAAGGCCATGGCCGCCCTTGACAAGATGCGCAAGCAGCTCCTCCACAAAAATGGAAACGGTGGCTTGATCTACGAGCTGACCGAGGAAAAGCAGGCTTTGACCGAGCAGCTGAA
The DNA here is from genome assembly GCA_017622085.1 of Clostridia bacterium. Taxonomy (GTDB): domain Bacteria; phylum Bacillota; class Clostridia; order Oscillospirales; family CAG-272; genus RGIG8715. Next base: position 2,167 of record JAGARU010000128.1, read on the forward strand.
GGTGGCACGCGCCACCTCCGCTGAGTACATCCGTCTGGAGGGCTCCTACAGCGACGCCCTTGAGCGGAAGCGCTGGCTGGACGAAAAAATGAAGGAGCTGGAGACCCGAACCGACGCGTACGAGGTCAACTCCGAGCTGAATAAATTTGAAACCGTCCGCAAAATCGACACCGCCGTGCAGGAGATCAACGGCCGGCTGGCCATGCTGGAGTCCGGCTTTGGCTCCACCATTCCCGACGGACAGTCCATTCGGGCGCTGGATAACATCTCCCGCGTGATCGAGCGCGACATCCACGCCGAGCGCGAGGCCGAGCTGGTGCTGGAAAACTTTGAGGCGGAGCTGAAAATGGAGGTTCCCGAGGAGGAGATGCGCCGCTTTGAGGCCTTCAACGGCATCGACGAGTTCGCTCCCGTGGACGACGTGGCCTTCTTCTCCGGCAAGCGCCACAACGTAAACGGCATCGGCTGGATGGCCGGAATCGCCGGCGCGGCCGCCGTGGCGGTGACCCTGATCTTCAAGATCATCCACACCGTCTGGATTCCCTTTGTGCCCATTGCGGGCGTCGGTCTGTTGGGCGCGGCCATCGTATGCGCCATTCTCAGCCGGGATTATGAGAAAAAAATCGAAAAGATCTGCGAGAAAAACGGCGTTGCCACCGTTAAGGAGCTGACCCGCGCCATCAAGCGGGACAACAAGCGATACCTCCGCTACAAGGAGCTGATGCTGAAGCGCAATCAGCTGCGCCAGGCGGTTAAGGCCGCCAAGGATCGCATCAAGGAGGACTCCGTCCGCGCCAACACCATCCTCTCCGGCATCGGCAAGTCCGTGCTGCTCAACGAGGTCTTTGGCGAGATCGACGCAAACGAGCCCGCCTACGACCTGCTGGACGTGATCGCCAAGGCCTTTAACGAGGCGGAGGACATTTATTCCCGCGCGCAGGCCTTGATTCAGGAGCGAAACATTCTTCTCGGCCAGAGAAAGCTGGCGGAGAGCGACATTTCCACCCTCAACGAGCGGGAGCTGACCCTCCGCGCCGAGAAAATGGGCGTGCTCGGTCGGGTATACACCGACGAGGAGCTGACGGTGCTGAAGCGGGAGTACGACTTCCACCACATGGAGCTCCGTTCCATGACCGTGCGCATTCAGGAAATGGAAAAGAAGCTGGCGGTACTGTCCGCCACCGCCGAGGATCCGGCGGAGCTTGCGGGACGGCTGGCACACGTGGAAAAGCGTCTGGCCGCCGCACAGAAGAAATACGATGCTTACCGTCTGGCCGAGGAGACGCTGGAGCAGGCCACCGCCGGCGTGCGGAACGGGGTTTCTCCCCTGATCGCCGAGCGTGCCCGCGCCATGATCGCCGGTGCCACCGACGGCAAATACGAGGAAATCGGCCTTTCCGCCCACATGGATCTGACCGTGCTTACCGAGGACGGCACCAAGGAGCTGGAGTACTTCAGCGGCGGAACCAAGGATCTGGCCTACGTGGCACTCCGTATGGCTCTGGTGGAGGTGCTCTATAAGAAGGAGCTGCCGCCCCTGATCTTTGACGAGTGCTTCTCCCAGCTGGACGACGAGCGCCTGTGCGGTATCGTGGACGTGATCGACCGAGAGATCTCCGCCGACCGCCAGTGCCTGCTTTTGACCAGCCAGCGCCGCGAGGCGGAGCTCTTCGAGGGTCGATTCAACGCCATCCGCCTGGGCGGAGGTTACGGAAATTAACCACCAAAACGAAAGGAGACGGGATATGACACTTGCTCGACGCATACTTGCCTTGCTGCTTTTCGGCGCTTTGCTTTTGGTTTTCGGCGCCTGCGATTCCCAGCCCCTGGCCGCCTACAACGATGCGGCCACCAAAACCGTAATGGAACAATCCTACCGTCAAAGCTGGTCTCTCCGCGCCATCGCCTCCTCGCCGGATCTCTCCCAGATGGAGGTTCGCATTGAGGAGACCATTGCCTGCACGGGCAACACCGCATCCACCTATCAGGCGGTGGGACAGGGCACGGACAGCTTCCGCGCCAATTACACCGCCGAGGTGATCGAAATGCCCTATAACATCTACGCGCGGGACGGCTACACCTATTATGAATACCTCAATTATTTTGAGGATGGAAGCGACTACCGATACAAGGTCCCCATGAGCTATGAGGAAGAGGATGAAGTGATCCGCGATATGCTGACCGTCTATCTGGTGGATATCGAGCGAGCCTCCACCGATCAGGTGGACGGAAGGACCGTTATCACCATGCACATGAAGGACGAGGAGATCGCCTACTATATGGAGTGGGCGGTAGAAACCCTTGACTGGATGATGTTTGACGAGGAGGCGCCGGAGCTGACCTTCCGCAACTTGGTCATCACCACCACCTTGGACGCTGAAGGACGCATTGCCCAAAGCACCGCCACCGTAGAGGCCTCCGGGCAGTACGATGGATTCCACCTCAGCATGGTCTACGTCTATGATCTCCAGTACTTCGACTACGGCGCTGATCTTACGCTCATCTTCCCCTCCGACCTGCATACGTACGAGGAATAAACAAGCATCCCCCGGCGGCCGATGGCCGCCGGGGAGTTGTTTTTCACCCGAGGGTGTCGGGCGGGGAAGCCCCCGCGGGCAAGATCGTCGCTTGCTCACTTGTAAGCGAGCACGATCACACGAGGGTGTCGAAAACAATAATTTTTGGTCGAGCTTTTTTTAAAAAGCTCGCGGGTTCGGGCAGCGCCCGAAGAAGCGGCGTTTTCTTTTCGCTAAGCCTTTTCTTTTGGGCCTTTTGCTTCAAAAGAAAAGGCGTGGTACAAGTGGCTCAACCGTCATGGCTACAAACGGGGGGACGCTCCTGTAAGCCTTCTCCAGCGGACACCCCCTTGTGGGGCGTGCCGTGCAG
>JAGARU010000129.1 GCA_017622085.1 Clostridia bacterium
ATGCTCTCCTCATCCGTCGGCTTCGCCGCCACCTTCTGCACGGCACGCCCCACAAGGGGGTGTCCGCTGGAGAAGGCTTACTGGAGCGCCCCCTCCGGCGGTAGCCATGGCGATTGCTTCACTTTATCTGCAAAAACGGCGTATATATAGGCTCCCTCCGGGAGGGAGCTGGCGCCGAAGGCGACTGAAGGAGAGTGCGTCCCTGACAATCCGCTATCGTGGGCAAAGCAAACGGATGCCGGCACGCTGGAGTGTCTCATTCGTTTGTAGCCGGGGCGGATGTACTATCTGTTAGACGCTTTTTTCTTTACCACCGTCACCTTCGGGGGATGGGATACAATTATAACTAAGCAAGCGGCGATCTTGCCCGCGGGGGCTTCCCCGCCGCAAAGAAAAAAGCTTTGCAAAAAAGAAAGGCCGTGTAAGGAGATTTCGCTCGCTGCGGCGAGCGAGGAGCCTCCGCGGCTCCAGCGCGCAAGCTTTTTAAAAAAAGCTTGACCAAAAATTGTTGTTTTCGACACCCTCGTGTGATCGTGCTCGCTTACAAGTGAGCAAACGCCGAAGCTTGGCCGCGGGGCCCTCCCCGCAAAAAAAGCTTGACCAAAAATTAACGTTACCTTCGGGTGAGTGTGTGCGCTGACGTGTGGGCAAGCGGCGATCTTGCCTGCGGGGCCCTCCCCGCCCGACACCTTTGGGGGAGCTTGTGCGCTGACGGGTGAGCAAGCGGCGAAAAAATTCTAAACTTGTCCGTTTTTTCCGGACGGGGTGTGATTTATTATTGTATAGGAGAAGATCATGTTTCTGGAAGCCGGTGCAGGTGCGCTGATTCGACAAAAAAATATCGTGGGAATTTTTGATCTGGACACCTCTACCTTGGAGGAGTCCACCCGAAAGTTTCTTTCTCTCGCCGAGCGGCAGGGACATGTTACCATAGCCGGGGAGGAGCTACCCAAGGCGTTCGTTTTGCTCTCCCCTAAGGATAAGGACGCCAACAACCATGAAAGTATCGTTTTTTCCAGATTTTCTTCAGGTGTTCTGGCAAAACGGTGTGAGATCGGAGGATTCTATGACGAACGAAAGACAGAATGAACAATACGGAGAGAACCAAATTCAGGTTCTTGAGGGACTTGAGGCGGTGCGCAAGCGACCCGGTATGTACATCGGTACCACCTCCTCCCGCGGACTTCACCATTTGGTTTACGAGATCGTGGATAACTCCATCGACGAGGCCATGGCCGGTAAGTGCGACACCATTGAGGTGGTGCTTTACGGCGACGGCTCCGTTTCCGTCCGGGACAACGGTCGCGGTGTGCCCAATGGCATCAATCCGAAGACCGGAACGCCCTCCCTTGAGGTGGTCTTTACCATTCTCCACGCCGGCGGTAAGTTCGGCGGTGGCGGATACAAGATCTCCGGAGGTCTCCACGGTGTGGGTGCTTCCGTTGTGAACGCTCTGTCCGAGTGGGTGGAGGTTGACAACTGCCACGAGGGTGTGCGCGCCACAGAGCGCTTTGAGCTGGGCAAGGTGGCCCGTCCCTTTGCCGTTGTGGGTGACGCCCAAGGAAAGCACGGCCTATTTGTGCGCTTTAAGCCCGATGCCACCATTTTTGAGGAGACTACCTTTGACTACGACGTGCTCCTGACCCGTTTGCGGGAGCAGGCCTTCCTCAACGCCGGCATTCGCATTGTGCTCCGGGACGAGCGCGGCGAGGAAATCATTGAAAACGACCTGTGCTACGAGGGAGGTATCCGCTCCTTCGTTGAGCATCTGAACGCGACCCGTTCCTGTGAGCTGATCCACAAGGACGTGATCTACATGAAGGCCGAAAAGGGCGACATTACCGCCGAGGTGGCCATGCAGTACAACGACAGCTACAACGAGACCATCGTGACCTTTGCCAACAACATGAGCACGGTGGACGGCGGTACTCACGAAACCGGCTTTAAAAATGCGCTGACCAAGGTAATCAACGCCTACGCCAAGAAGGCCAACTTCCTGAAGGACGGCGACAAGAGCCTGTCCGGCGAGGACGTGCGGGAGGGCTTGTGTGCCATTGTTTCCGTCAAGCTGCCCGACGCACAGTTTGAGAGCCAGACCAAGGCGAAGCTGGGCAACTCCGAAGTGCGCGGCATCGTGGAGTCCATTGTCAATGAGAAATTAACGGAATTCTTTGAGGAGAATCCTGCTGTGGGCAAGGCCATTGCCGACAAGGCCTGTGCGGCCTCCCGTGCCCGTGAGGCGGCGCGCAAGGCCCGCGAGCTGACCCGCCGCAAGAGTGTGCTGGAGGGCTCCTCCCTGCCCGGCAAGCTGGCGGACTGCCAGGAGCGCAGTGCGGCGCTGACCGAGCTGTACTTAGTCGAGGGAGATTCCGCGGGTGGTTCGGCCAAGGACGGCCGGGACAGCCGCTTCCAGGCGATCCTTCCCCTTCGAGGAAAGGTTTTAAACGTAGAAAAGAGCCGCCTCGACAAGGTTTATTCCAATCAATCCCTGATTCCCATTATCCAGGCCCTGGGATGCGGAATCGGCGAAGATTTCGACGTAGAAAAGGTACGGTACGGCAAAATCATCATCATGGCCGATGCGGACGTAGACGGATCTCACATCCGGATCCTGCTGCTGACCTTCTTCTTCCGCCACATGAAGAAGCTGATCGAGGAGGGACACGTATTCCTCGCCCAGCCGCCCCTTTACAAGATTTACAAGGGCAAGAACCAGAAATACGCCTTTACCGAGCAGGAAAAGGAGCGCATCACCGCTGAAATGGGCTCCGGCGTCAAAGCCGAGCGCTACAAAGGTTTAGGTGAGATGGACGCGGAACAGCTTTGGGAGACCACCATGGACCCTGCCACACGGACGCTTTTGAAGGTAGAGATCGAGGACGCGGTAGAATGCGACCGCATTTTCTCCCTGCTTATGGGTGACAAGGTTGAGCCCCGCCGCGAATTCATCGAGCAGAACGCCAAGTTCGCAGAGAATTTGGATATTTAAGGGATTTTAAGAAGGGGATCGTGTGGAAAATTTTTCTGATGCGGAAAGAGTTTTCCACAGGCTGGGGAAAAGATTGTGTAAAATTCACAGCTACCCGTTGAAAACCGGAAAAGTTGGAAGGATCAAATAGTGAAAACCCTTGATAAACCGAGAAAGTTTGTCCACACAGGAGTTTTCCAAAGATGTCGTTCCGTGAGTGGAAAAGTTGATTTTATCCCTGTTGCATTTGTGGAAACGAAGATTTTTTCTGTTTCTCCACATCATCTGCCAACACCCTGTGAATAAGATTTTGAACGAATTCCACAGGGACAGGATCCGCTCCGTATGGAAAACAGGAGGAGGATCACGTTTAACGTCACCCATGCCTGTCATCTTGAGCGGAGCGTAGCGGAGTCGAAGTTTTACTGTGTGGAGAGGATCGGAACACAGTAAAACCGACGAGCCGAAGGCGAGGAAGAGATCTATAAACGATTCTCTATAACAGATCTCCATAATCTACTGTTCCTTGTGAACGAACGTATCGGGATGCAACAAACACTCTGTGTGGTATCAAAAATTGTTCGTAGATCTCTCCCGTCGCCTTCGGCTCGGTCGGTCCTTCTCCGTTTCGCTTCGCTACACTACGAGGACTTCGACTACGCGGCGAACGTCGCTTGTTCGGCTGATTCGCACCTTCCCCCTCGCCGCCGCTCCGCTCAAGATGACGTGTAGCCGGGGTGCTTGTGTCTAAATGACTGCTTGAATTTGGAGGGTATCATGTATTACGTTTATATTCTTTCAAATAAGGCAGATACGGTTCTTTACGTGGGGGTAACCAATGATATAACGCGTAGGGTAGCGGAACATTCAAGTGAGAGAATCGAATCTTTTACAAAGAGATACCACGTTCATAAGCTGATTTATTACGAAGAATATACCAACATAAACGATGCAATTGCGCGGGAAAAACAGATCAAGCACTGGTCCCGCATGAAAAAGAACATACTGATCGCGAGCAAGAATCCGGAACATAACGATCTGATTTTTGCCGGGAAAGGAAAACTATGAGTGCAGAAACCCTCGATTACGAGTACAGAGACCAAAAAATAGTGGCCAGGGAGATGGCGAAGGAGGTCAAGCAGTCCTTCATCGAGTACTCCATGAGCGTTATTGTCAGCCGTGCGCTGCCCGACGTGCGCGACGGCATGAAGCCCGGTCAGAGGCGCATCCTTTACGCAATGTATGAGGACCATCTGACCCATGAAAACCCCTTCCGTAAGTCCGCTACCACCGTTGGTAACGTGCTGGGTCGGTACCATCCCCACGGTGACGCCGCTGTATACGGCACCATGGTTCGTATGGCACAGCCCTTCTCTCTCCGCTATCCTTTGGTAGAGGGTCACGGTAACTTTGGTAACGTGGACGGCGACGGCGCGGCCGCCTACCGTTATACGGAGGCGCGTATGGCTCGCATCGCCAACGAAATGATGTCCGACATCGAAAAAGACGTTGTGGATATGCGTCCCAACTTTGATAACAGCCGCGAGGAGCCCGACGTGCTTCCCTCCCGCTTCCCCAACCTTTTGGTCAACGGATCGGTAGGTATTGCCGTTGGTATGGCTACTTATATTCCGCCCCACAACCTGAACGAGGTGGTGGACGGCACCATTTATCTGATGGACCATCCGGAGGCCACCGTTGACGAGCTGATGCAGTTCATCAAGGGTCCCGATTTCCCCACCGCCGCCACCATTTACGGTACGGCCGGCATTCGTGAGGCCTATCACACCGGCCGCGGACGGGTTATGGTTCGTTCCCGCGCCACGGTGGAGGAGGACAAGCGCCGCATTGTGGTGACGGAGATTCCCTACCAGGTCAACAAGAGCATGCTGATCGAGTCCATGGCTCAGCTGGTGCGCGACAAGCGCATTGAGGGCATTACGGAGATCCGCGACGAGTCCGGACGGGCGGGTATGCGCATCGTCATTGAGTACCGTCGGGATTCAAACGGTCAGATCATTCTGAACCAGCTCTACAAATATACTCAGCTGCAGGACACCTGCGCCGTCAACATGCTGGCGCTGGTCAAGGGCGAGCCCAAGATTCTGAACCTCAAGGAGATCCTCCAGAATTACGTGGAGTTTCAGGAGGAGGTCATCACCCGCCGCACCCAGTTTGAGTTCAACAAGGCACAGGCCGAGGCCCACATTTACGAGGGCTACAAGATCGCCATTGACCACATTGACGAGGTCATTGCCATCATCCGCGCGTCGGAATCCACCGCCGTTGCCCGGGAGAATCTGAAGGAGCGCTTTGCCCTGTCCGACGTACAGGCGCAGGCCATCGTTGACATGACGCTCGGACGCCTCTCCGGCATGGAGCGGCAGAAGGTGGAGGACCGTCTGGCCAAGCTTTACGCTACCCTTGAGGAGCTGGGCGCCATTTTGGCCGACGAGACCATGGGCAAGATCAAGGATATTATTAAGGAAGAAATGACCGCCATCAAGAACCGCTACGGCGACGGACGCCGCACGGAGATCGTGGAGGCGGAGAACGAGATCGTCCTTGAGGATCTGATCGAGCGCCACACCTGCGTCATTACCACCACCCACGCCGGCTACGTCAAGCGCCTGCCGGCTGACACCTATTCCGCCCAGAAGCGCGGCGGCCGCGGTGTCAAGGCTATGGCCACCAAGGAAGAGGACTTTATCGAGCGAGTCATCGTTTCTCACAGCCATGCCCATCTTATGTTCTTTACCAACCTTGGTAAGGTATATATGACCAAGGCCTACCGGATTCCCGAGGCCTCCAAGACCGCCAAGGGCACCAATATCGTCAACCTGCTTGACATTGTGGAGGGCGAGAAGATCACGGCGGTGCTTCCCATCGAGGAATTCGAGGAGGGCAAGTACCTGACCATGGTTACGGTCAAGGGTATCATCAAGCGTACGCCCTTGGCGGAGTACTCCAACCGCCGCAAGGGCGGCAAGATCGCCATCAATCTGGACGAGGGCGACGAGCTCCTGTTCGTTTCCGTTACCGACGGAGAGCAGAGCCTGCTGCTTGCTTCCCGCGAGGGCAAGATCGTCCGCTTCCCTGAAGGAGCCATTCACGTGGTCAGCCGCACCGCCCGCGGTGTGCGCGGCATGAAGCTGGTGGGCGAGGATCGGATCGTTGGCGTTATGCTGGCCGATCCCGACCGCAAGCTCTTGACTATTACGGAAAATGGCTACGGAAAGCGCACCGACTTTGACAAGTACGAGGAGCGCAACCGCGGCATTCAGGGTGTAAAGTGTCACGGCCTCACGGGTAAGACCGGTAATCTGGCGGGCGCGCTGTCCGTTGGCGAGGACGAGGACGTTATGATGATCACAAACGAGGGTATTATCATCCGTACCCCCGCTGACGAGATTCAGATCTACGACCGCTCCGCCTCCGGCGTACACGTAATGCGCCTGGGCGAGGGTCAGTACATCGTCAACATCTGCGCCGTAGCCAAGGATGCAAACGATGAGGAGGGCGACGAAGAATGAAGCTGAGACGAGCCATTGCGTTGTTCCTTTGCCTTCTTTTGCTGGCACCCCTCACCGCTTGCGGAAAGACCCTCACCGACGAGGAGGCGCTGGCCATCCTTCGGGAGCGGATCGAGGCATCCTACGAGCTGAACGAGATCTACTTTGGCGCCGGCCTGCGCACCGATCCTTACGAGGACAACGGCGAGGCGTTCCAGTACGTTTTCGTGGCGATCGATGAAAAATATCAGAGCGTGGACGATCTGAAGGCGGCCACCGAGGCGGTCTTTTCCGCCACCGTTTGCGGAAAGCTTTATGAGAAGGCCTTTACGGGCGTGGACGACGGACAGGTGATCCTGTACGCGCGGTACGTGGAGCAGGGCGGCATTCTGACCGCGGACGTGAAATATCAGGGCATTCCCACCGCCCGGGATTTCCTCTTTGAAACGGCCAAGATCCTTGAAAACACCGCCAATTACGTGGTGTTTGAGATTGAGCGCGCGGAGCACGATAAGCCCGTTCGCATTGAGATGACCCGCGCCGCAGACGGCCGCTGGCTCCTCAACAGCTACACCTATTGATGGAAAGGATACGCATATGAAAGCAACCAAGAAGGATAAAGAAAAGAAGGGCACTGCCGTCTCGCCGGACGAAAAAAAGAAGGCGCTGGAGACGGCCATCTCCCAGATCAAAAAGCAGCACGGTGCCGGCGCCATCATTAAGATGGGCGAGGCCACCGATATGAACGTAAGCGCCATTTCCACCGGCTCTCTGACCCTCGACATGGCTCTCGGCGTGGGAGGAGTGCCCCGCGGACGAATCGTGGAGATCTACGGTCCGGAATCCTCCGGTAAGACCACCGTTGCCCTCCATTGTGTGGCAGAGGCTCAGAAGGCGGGCGGCGACGCGGCCTTTATTGACGCCGAGCACGCTCTTGACCCCGTGTACGCCAAGGCTCTCGGTGTGGACATCGACAGCTTGCTGGTTTCCCAGCCCGACAGCGGCGAGCAGGCACTTGAAATTACCGAGGCTCTGGTTCGCTCCGGTGCCATTGATATTATCGTCATCGACTCCGTGGCGGCGCTGGTGCCCGAGGCGGAAATCGAGGGTGAAATGGGTGCTTCCCACGTGGGTCTGCAGGCGCGCTTGATGTCTCAGGCGCTCCGTAAGCTGTCCGGCGCCATTTCCAAGACCAATTGCATCGTTATTTTCATCAACCAGCTTCGTGAGAAGGTGGGCGTGATGTACGGCAACCCCGAAACCACCCCCGGCGGCCGCGCGCTGAAGTTCTACGCCTCCGTCCGCATTGACGTCCGTAAGACCGAGGCTCTGAAGCAGGGCACGGAGTTCTACGGCAACCACGTAAAGTGTAAGGTGGTTAAGAACAAGGTTTCTCCGCCCTTCAAGATCGCGGAGTTCGACATCCTCTACGGCAAGGGAATCTCCAAGTCCAGCGAGATCATTGAGGCCGCCGTGGAGCTGGGCATCGTGGAAAAGAGCGGCGCTTGGTTCTCCTATAACGGCTCCCATATCGGACAGGGTAAGGATAATGCCCGTAAGTATTTAGAGGAAAACCAGACCGTATCCGATGAGATCGAGGCAAAGATCCGCGCCAAGTATGCAAACGGCGAGGCTGAGCCCGAAAAGGACGAGTTTGAGCTGGAGGACGAGGACGATCTCGACATCCGCGAGCTGAATCTGGACGATTAAGAGGGAAGAAACGGATTTCGCGGGGGCCTCTTTTGCAAAAAACGCCCCCGCACCCCCCGGAAAATGAAGATGGGAAAATGGCATGACGTTCCCTGCCCTCTGAAAAATCCCATCATACGCAAACCGCAACGCGGGGAAACGCCCTGCGTTCTGACGTCACAGTTGCCGACATCGGCGAGAGGAGAACATGACAGAAGAAAAAAAATATACAGTTACCAAGGTAGAGCCCACGGAATTTGGCTATAAGATCTGCCTTGAGCTCTCCGACATGGACCGTTATGAGTTCATTTTGTCCCCGGAGCAGTACAAGAATCACGACACCAAGGCCGGAGACGTGATCGGTGAGGAGGAGCTGCAGGCCTTAAAGACCGATATGCAGTTTTATTCCGCTGTGCGCCGCGCCTACGATATCCTCTCCTATGGAGAGAACACCAAAAATCAGCTGGTTTATAAGCTGGTCAAAAAGGGCTTCAAGCGCCCTTTGGCCATCCAGGTTGCCGATTATATGAAGGAAAAGGGCTACATTGACGAGCGCGAGCAGTTGATCTCCTATTCCACCCAGCTGGCTGAGAAGAAACACTACGGCAGAGAGCGGATCCTTGCCGAGGTCATGAAGCACGGCTTCTCCCGCGACTACGTGGAGGCCATTCTGATGGAATCCCTGAAGGAAGTGGATTTTGTGGAGAACTGCGCGTATCTGATCCGCCGCAAGTACGGCTCCGTCCCGAAGGATATTGCGGAATTCAAGAAGATGATTGCTTCCTTGGTGCGCTACGGCTACTCCATTACGGAGGTAAAGCTGGCTGTCCGCCGCGTGACAAAGGACGAAAACGAATAACCTTGTTATAACAATCCTGCGCAAATTTTTCGGAATTTTTGAATAAATACCAATTTATTATAACAATTCTGCAAAAATGTCGACGGGTTTTGCATTTAGGAGAAAAACGTGAAGAAAACGAAAATTGGATTTGTATCTCTCGGCTGTCCGAAGAATCTTTTGGACACCGAGGTCATGCTTCACAAGCTGGCATCGGCCGGCTACGAGCTGACCCCGGAGGAGACCGACGCGGACATCATTGTGATCAACACCTGCGCGTTCATTGAGAGCGCTAAGCAGGAGGCCATTGAGAATATTTTGGACATTGCATGGCTGAAGGAGCACGAAAACCTGCGCGGTATCGTGGTTACCGGCTGTTTGGTGGAGCGCTACCGGGATGAGGTTATGACCGAAATTCCCGAGGTGGACGCCGTGCTGGGTGTGGGTAGCATTGACCGCATCGTGGAGGCCGTCCGCGCCGTGGAGAACAACGAAAAATATAAGAGCTACGAGGACAAGGAGGCCATTGCTCTGGGCGGCGACCGTGTGATCACCACCGGAGATACCATGGCGTACCTGAAAATTTCCGAGGGCTGTGACAACCGTTGCACCTACTGCGCCATTCCCGCCATTCGCGGCCGCTTCCGCTCCCGCGAGGAGGATGACATCATCCGCGAGGCCAAGGAGCTGACCTCCATGGGCATTCGCGAGCTGGTAGTAATCGGTCAGGATACCACCGCCTACGGCAAGGATCTGTACGGCGAGTACCGCCTGCCCCGTCTGCTTCGCCGCTTGGCTGAGGAGACGGACGTGCACTGGCTGCGCATCCTTTACTGCTACCCCGACAAGATTACCGACGAGCTGATTGCCGAGCTGGCCACCAACCCGAAGGTTGTCAAATACATTGATCTGCCTGTTCAGCACGTGAGCGACCGTGTGCTTCGCCGGATGAACCGAAAGGGAGACGGCCAGGTGGTGCGCGGTGCCATTGAGCGCCTTCGCGCCGGTGTGCCCGGCATTACCATTCGCTCCACCGCCATCGTTGGCTTCCCCGGGGAGACCGACGAGGAGTTCTGCGAGCTTTGCGAGTTCGTCAAGTGGGCGCGCTTTGAGCATTTTGGCGCCTTCACCTACTCCCGCGAGGAGGGCACTCCCGCCTACAACCTGCCCGATCAGATCGACGAGCAGGTCAAGCAGGATCGCTACGATATTCTGATGCGCATGCAGGCCTCCATCCACGACGAGATCGCGGAGGAGCACGTGGGCCAGGTTGTGGAGGTTCTTTGCGAGGGCTACGACGTGGTGGCGGAGACACACTACGGACGCCGCGCCGCAGACGCTCCCGAAATCGACGGCAAGGTCTACTTCAGCGCGTCGAAAAAGCAGGCGCCGGGCACGTTCCTTCGGGTTCGTGTAACCGAGGCCATGGACTACGATCTCTACGGCGAGATGGAAGAATGAGGAGGGTGCGATGAATTTACCGAACAAGCTGACAGTTTTGCGGGCGTGCCTTGTGCCCGTGTTTATGGTTGTCCTTCTTCTTGAGGTGATTCCGCTGAAGATTGCCTGCCTTGTGGGCGCGGTGGTCTTTGCGCTGACGTCGCTGACCGATATGCTGGACGGCAAAATTGCCCGAAAGCACAATCTGGTGACGGATTTTGGTAAGTTTATGGATCCCTTGGCCGACAAGGTCATGGTGATCTGCTCCCTTTTGGCCATTATGGTGCGTCTGGATTATCTGGCGGACGTGCTGGTTTGGGTGACGGCCATTGTGGTGTTCCGGGAGCTGGCGGTGACCTCCCTTCGTCTTGTGGCCGCCGGAAAGGCTGGTAAGGTAATTGCCGCGGCCTTCCTTGGCAAGCTGAAGACGGTGACCCAGATCGTGTGCATTCTTTGTATGCTTCTGGAGCCTGTGATTTTTCCCGAGTCTTGGACGATTTTCAGCCAGTACCACGTGCTTTCCTACGTGACCATGGCGGCCATGACCGTAATGACTCTCTGGTCCGGCCTTGACTATATGCGCAAGTACTGGGCTTTCCTCGACTAAATCGACAAGGGAGATGGGGGAAGGACTTTTTGAAAAAAGTCCTTCCCCCAACCCCTTCCCAAAAACTTTTTTAAACATAGAATCCCCCCACATCGGCGTGAGCCGATGTGGGGGGATTCTTGCTTCGCAATGCGGGCGGGGAAGCCCCCGCGGGCGTCATAATTTTTGGTCAAGCTTTTTTTAAAAAGCTTGCGCGGGTGTGGGGCGCGCGCCCCACGTACACGGCATTTCTTTTTTGCAAAGCTTTTTTCTTTGTGCCTGCGGTCTCAAAGAAAAAAGCGTGAAGCAGGGAGCACAACCGCCACGGATACAGTCGAATGGAACAATCCCTCAGTCACCTTCGGTGACAGCTCCCTGAAGGTGAATTG
>JAGARU010000130.1 GCA_017622085.1 Clostridia bacterium
CGGCGCAGGGACTTTTTTATTTATGCTTAAAGAAAAACTCCGAGGCATTTCTGTCTCGGAGGAAAGCAAGACGTGTCTGTGTTGGATTATCCTTTCTTTTGATTTATATAAATTTTCTTTTCTTGCTTTTTTTATTCAGGGTCAACCTACAAGGAAATCTTCGACCACATCGTTCAGATGTATTAGAGAAAGCTCCAGACGGTTGCACAACTCCACCAGCTCAACCAGCGCTTGCTTGTCTGCCGTAACGTCGTGGACGGAGGCAACAATGGTCGCCGTGCCGTCCTCCTCGGCATCCGCATAAGCGGCAATTCCGTAAGAAACTCGTCTTTCGGTACCTAAAGCATACACCTCCTCGGTCATTCCATAAGTAATGTTCATCATACCGGCTGCATCTCCTTGTTGTAGTAATTGGCAAACTTTTGACTTACGCGATCTAAAAAGATCGTTGGGTCCTCCTGCATCTGCAAAAGCAGGGTCTCCGTCACCGCCGAAGCACAGATCGTCTCGCCGGTCTCGATGTCGGAATAGGAGCTTTCGCCCATTTGCAATCGCTCGCCCATTTCCTTTTGCGTGAGATCCAAGCGTTCTCTTGTTTCGATGGCAAGATAGCGTAATTCCTCTCCCAAGATCCTTTCAAATTCTTGTCTCATAAAAACATTCCATCCAACACAGAAGGAAGAAAATTTTACCAATTTACCGCGTCGGTTGGAATCGGGTTCACCCTTGTTTCGACAAAGAACGTCAAAAAAGCCAAGAACCGAGATTCTTGGCTGACAGCATATGAGCGGGCATTTTGAGCCCAAATAATATTCACTCGGCGGATCGTTATATGCACACGAATATGCATAACGAATGAGGAGCGGAAAACGTAACAAGATTAGTTGTTATATTTTCATAACGAACATAAATTTTAATATTTTGTAAATAGAAGTCAAAAGCGGTTACGACATGACGATAACGTTCGTTATGTATAATAAAATAACCTATGTAGATTATATAGGTTCATAATTCACGAAAGGAGGGGAGTCCAATGGCTCACGTAGTTTTTCATGACACAAAGTTTCAATCATAACAACAGAAAGGGAAAAGCATATGAAAAACAAAAACGAAAAGACATCAAGCCGCACTTTTACGTTGTGGATCAAGACATTGGCCTACCTTCTTTCGATTTTGCTGATTTTTTACGCAGTTCCGGCTAACGTATATGCGGAGCTGATCGAAACGGTTGAAGCGGCGCTTGATAACGCGTCCGAAGAAACGATAGTTGAAGAAGTAACGGAAGAAACCGAAACGGAAAAAGCAGTATTTGAGGTTACGGATCGCCGCGAGGAAACGGTAAAGCACTTCCGTACCGAAGACGGCTCATTTACCGCTGTACAATACGGTATTCCCGTTCACGAAAAGGACGAAAACGGCAAGTGGCAGGATATTGACAATACCATCTCGGATATGGGCAACGAATATGGCACCTCTAATGCCCGCGTAAAATTCGCCAAGAAGACGACGGGCAACGAGACCCTGTTCACACTCCACAATGGAAACAGAAAGATCACCATGAGCCTGTCCGGAGCCAATAAGAAGGTAGCGGGTCAGGTCACCAACACCCAGACCGAATTTCCCGAGGATGCGACCCAGCTTCAGAAGCTGATGACCTTGGATAAACTGTCTTCCAAGATCCTGTACCCCGACATTCTGGACGGTGTGGACCTTGAATATGTTGTAAACTCCGGCAACATCAAGGAAAACATCATCGTCAAGGAGCGAGCGGATTCTTACAGCTACACCTTCGAAGTGAAACTAAACAATCTAGATGTCGAACTGTGTGAGGACGGTTCCATTGTTATCACGGATCCCGACACGGAAGAAGTTGTTTATACCATCCCCAAAGGCTATATGTACGATGCTGCCGATGAGTATTCCGATGCAGTAACATATACTTTGGATGCGAGCAACAACGGCAAGTATTCCTTGACGGTAACCGCTGATGCCGAATGGATCAATGCCGAGGGGAGAGCTTTCCCTGTAACGGTGGATCCGCCGATAAATGTAACAACAAATGCCTCCTATATGACCGATACGCAAATTACGGATACCGCGCCCAATACGACTTATTATTCAAGTACGGAATTAAGAGTGGGGCATTATGGTAACTATGAATATATGTCTTTTTGGAAAACAAGCAACTTGCCAACTCTTCCTGACAATGCATATCTTGTCAAGGCTTGTTTTATGATGGATTGCATTAGAACGGGATATCCTTACACATATACTTTTGCAACAAAGATTGGCGTTTATAATTTGTCATCTTCCAATTGGACTTCCGGTTTGACATGGAACAACCGAGGCAATTCATTCGTCGCAGACGATAATGACCTCGTTGATTTTGCGGATATAGAAGCTGCAACAGATACTGCTACCGCGGCTAATTGGGTATCTTGGGATATTACTTCTTTGTATACGCAATGGTTAAGCGATCCAACCAGTAATCACGGATTAGCTCTTGTACCAATCGGTGAGAAAAAAGATTACGCTGTTTTTTCTTCCGCCAACTCAACGACATATATTCCTTGTATTATTGTAGAATATCGAGACATGAAGGGCATTGAGTCTTACTGGTCCGGATCCACTCACAGCGCAGGTCTTGCAGGTGGTGGATTTGTTAATCATGCGACTGGTAATCTGGTATTTTCTATTGATACTTTGGCTACGGGAGATAATCTGTTTGGATATACACCTTCTTTGATCTATAATGCCGCTATATCAAATCAGTATAATATTCAAACTAAAAACCCAAATGTCCATTATAAATATACATCAACTGGCTTGGGGTTAAAATTGAGTACCAACGAATCTATTGTAGAACGGAACTATATTGATCCAGATGGCGCGACAAAGACTTTTTATGTTTGGTCTGACGGTGATGGTACAGAACATTATTTTTTAGCTGATGAAACCGACCAAACAGGAAAAAAGTATAAAGATGAAGATGGATTGGGTCTAACGCTTACAGTCGAAACAAGCAACTACTATATTGAAGATCTTAATCATAATGTCCGTCGTTTTACTAAGAGCACTGGTACAGAATATATAAACGCTGGTGGAGTATTGGAGCATATTCAAGATCAATATGGAAATAAGCTTCGCTTCAACTACGGTGCACGTGGCCAAACTACTTCAATCGACATTGTTCCTTCGGGACATGACGAAGCAATCGAATATCTAACCTTCGCCTATAACTCTATATATGTTCTATATGAGATCCGTAACTCGCTTACCGGTCATATTGTGCAGTTCGAATATGGACTTTCTTATGACAACATGAGTTTGACCGGTACATATTATGCAGGTCCATTATATCGTGTTAAATATGGGCACTTATCCGGTTCTTCTATTGTAGTTGACGCCACTGCAACTTATGAGTATGTTCAGTGCGAAGACGGGATATATCGCCTTTCTTCAGCCAAGGATGAGACCGCGGGAGTTGAGCTTCGATATACATATGATAGTTTGGGCAGGGTGAAAACCGTAACGGAATTCGCCTACGATGCAGAATCTTCCTCTCATATTGAAGGGCAATCTGTATCTTATACATATGGTGAAGGATATATCGAAATAAGGTCGAGCGGGACTGATGACATATTACAGCCTGACAATGCTACAAGTGACGATATCATTACCCACTGTTCCATAGACTCCTATGGTAGATCTATCAGCGAATACTCTACAGATGCTGACAGAAACACTTTATATGGAGCTGCCCACAATGTGTATGATGAGAATTATTGCCTACCAAATGAAGATGCCGTTGAAACAAACGAAAACGCCAAAAACGAGATAAAAGCTGCCACGGTTGTCGGCGGCACATCGGCAAATTATATTTACAACGGCGGATTTAGTTATGATCTGGAAGGATGGAGTTTGTCGTGGACTCCCACGGACTCTCATTTGGCCTCCATTCCCTTTGGCCATGAACGGTATTGTTTAGGCATACCATTATCCTCAAATGATACGTATTCTGTGTCACAATCCGTTAGCTTACCTAAGGGTAGCTATACTTTGTCTGCAGCATGTTTTGGTACATTTGAGGAAGGAACTCAAATAAGACTCAAAGCAATCTCACAAAACGATACTTCGCGCGTTTTCACTTCTGAATATACGCCACCCGAAAATATTAGCGAACAATCTGTTTTTTCTCCCACTCTGACGTTTACAGCCGAACGTGCCAATAACCTCAATGAAACCTTTACGATTATTATAGAAATAATCTGCGGCTCATCTGACAATGGAATCGTATACGTGGATGATATTATGTTGGAAAACAATATCGGTGCGAGCGCATACAACACCATTCAATTTGGCAGTTTTGAAGAAACTGTGCCTGGGCAGTCTCTTGTCGAAGATTATTGGAATTTCGATCAGGCTCCTGGAGCAAGTATTATTCCCGGTGGTTTGTTTGATGGAAATGCCTTGCGTATCCAAGGCGATTTGTCTCAATACCAGCTCGTTTCCCAGCCGGTTGTGATATCCTCTGGTCATTGGACGACTCCTATACCATCATTAAGTAGACGAACCTTCACAATTTCCGGTTTTGCAAAAGGATCAAAACAGATAGCAAATGAAAGTGCATATTTCTCTTTAAACGCTATCGTTACGTATTCTGACAATTCGACTGATACATTTTATTTTGATTTCAATAAATCCTTGACAGATTGGCAGTTCCTCAGCGGAACCTTCTCCACGGACGATGGGAAAATTGTCATGTCTATTGAGGTTGAGTGTGAATACGATTATCAACCCGGAGAAGCGCTTTTTGACGGTATTTCTTTGGTAGAGGAAACAGGGAACAATACAGCCATGTATAAGTATAATGATGATGGCTTGCTTGAATTCATGTTTACTCCTTCCTATTCCAAATATTGTGAATATGATGACAGTACCCCTAAAAACTTGAAGACTGTATACGATACCAATGGTCAAGGCGTAGAATATACTTATAATAACAACACATTGACAGCCGAGGTTTCCTTCAAATACGACACCGATGAATATGACCTGCTGAACTGGTATTTTACAGAATATGCGGAAGGTGATCAATGGGAAATAACAACCGAGGCCATCTCCAAGACATTTTATAATATCAACGCCTATGGCTTGAATACAGGTACGCAAACCTACAGAGCTATGGGAACCAAAGATAACGTAACCATTATGTACGCAGAAAAGCGGTTGTACAGCACAACTACCTACGAGCTTACCAAGGGCTCCAAGCTTTTCGGAAAAATCCTGACAAACCAGGATACTTCGGGCTATACAACGACGTACCAATACGATGGCAGAGGTCAACTGATCCATGAGATCAATAATGATAACAGCGGCTTATGCTATTTTTACGACACCTTGGGTCGAATGACCGCCGTCTATCCGTTGGTTTATATGGAAGGATCCATTACACCATACTATGCCAATACATATTCCGAAAAGGCGCTGTACACCTATGCTTCGGATCTTAGCTTGGAAAGCATTTCAACAGCCTCTACGGATTACACTTTTGAATATGACGCTTTTGGTAACACAACAAAGATTATAGCCGGTAATAGCGTACTGGCAACCTACGAATACGCACCTCATAATGGCAAGCTCGAAAAAATGATTTACGGTAACGGAAAAATCGTTACATATACGTATGATGAACTTGACAGAGTGAAAGAAATTTGTTATAATGATTTTGGCAGTGAAGATCTGCATTACTATTATTATACATATACTGCAACAGGTGCCATACACTCGGTTGAGTGCACGGAAACCGGACGCACCTACACTTATAACTATAATACCAAAGGGCAACTGATCAATAATGCCGAAAGTAATGCTACCAAAGCTCTTTTGCAAAGCTCCTATTGGTACGATGACCAAAATCGTTTGGAATTCGCACAAGATGTTTTCGGTTATGCTACGAGTAACGGCACGCTCCACGACAGCGTATTTTACACCTACACCTACGACGATAGCGCCGGCATGACCGAGGATAGTGTGGGCGCTTTGGAAGAGTTTGAGGTTTGGGGCGGCAGCGATACCAAGATCAAGTATAAGTATTATTACGACAAGCTGTATCGCCTAAGGGATAAGCTGATGTATACCAATGATGAATTCTTTCAGGATTTCAGCTATGTATACCGTGATCAAAATTCCTCTACCACCACTAGGCAGCTTGGCAATGTGACTTCTTCTATCGGAACCCATACGGGCTACATCGACACAGTTTACAGCTACGAGTATGACAATCTTGGTAATATTACAAAGATTATCGAAACAACTTCTCGCTGTGAGTATGACGATAATGGCAACAGTACCGACACGATTGAGGCAGAAAAGGTTACCCAATACAAATACGATGATATGGGGCAGCTCACCCGCGAGGATAACCCCTATCTCGGCAAAACGTACACCTACACCTACGACAACGCGGGCAACCGCACAAGCAAAAAAACCTACGCCTACACCACAGGCACACTTGGCACTGCCACCTCTACCCAAACATATACCTATAGTACAGGCGCATGGGGCGACCAATTAAGCGGTTACACCTATGACGAGATCGGAAATCCCTCGTACTATAATGGCTACGCCTTGACGTGGAGCGGCCGCGCGCTTGTGGAAATGAACCGCAACTATGGCCAATCCGTGACCTCCTTCACTTATAACGATGAAGGAATCCGCACGAGCAAAAACGTCGGTGGTACGGTACACACCTATATCCTCAACGGCTCGCAAATTGTCAGCGAAACGTGGGGGCAACGGATGCTCCTGTATTTTTACGACGAGAGCGGCGCACCCATGGGTCTGCAATACCGCCAAAGCAGTTATGCCGCAGGCGTATTTGACACATTCTACTTTGAAAAAAACATCTTCGGCGATATTGTAGCGGTGTATACCGAAGCGGGTGTCAAGATCGGCACTTACACCTACGACGCATGGGGCAACTGCACAACAACCGTTGCATCCGGCAACACGACGCTGCAAAGCACCATTCTCAGAACATACAATCCCTTTAGATACCGTGGGTATTTCTACGATACAGAGACTGGGCTGTACTACTTGCAGAGCAGATACTATAACCCTGCGACGGGGAGATTCCTTAATCCGGACACTCACGGAGTACTGCTAGCTACACCCACCGAATTGACCGACAAAAATCTTTACGCTTACTGTGATAACAATCCTGTTATGCGGGTGGATTATGGCGGAATGTTTTGGGATACCGTGTTTGATGTTGTATCTCTATGCTTTAGTGTAGTAGAAGTAGTAGCTAATCCCGCCGATCCTTGGGCCTGGGTCGGATGTTTTGGAGATCTTGTTGATTTGGTTCCTGGAATTACAGGGGTCGGTGAGACAGCGAAAGCGTTAGGCGCTGCAAAAAAAGCAGGAGAAATATTGGACGATGTTCATGATACAAAAAAAGCAATTGAAAACATGGCAGAATTAGCAGAAGCAGGACAGGATGGATACAAAACATTTAAAACTGCCAAAAAGAGTATGGAAGCTGTTACGGATATTGAATGGCACCATTTGGTAGAACAAAGTCAAATAAGGCGTAGTGGACTTATCAAAACAAGCATTAATAATTCTTCAAACTTGGTTGGTATTGATAGGAATTTACATCAAAAAATTAGTGCCCTATATTCAAGTAAACCAAGCTTTTTAAAAGATAGCAGCAATTTCAAAACCGTACGAGATTGGGTGTCAACATTAAATTATCAGCAACAATATACATTTGGAGTATGGGCATTGCAAAGAGCGAAGTATATGAATTAACGAGGAGGATAATCTAAAGTGGATTCAACGAATGAATTGGCAAGATTTAAAAAATCATTCCTTTTACATGCGTCAAGATATAACTTGTACTCAAACGAACTGCTCATAAAAGGGAGTACGGGCAGACATAATCGGGCTATAGAAGCATATGGAAAATTAGAAGATAAAGTTCTCGCGAACCCCTTGCTTTATGCTGATTTATTAATGGAGTTGTTGCAGGATAGTGACCCCAAAGTTTCAATGCTGGCGGGCTTTGCTTGCTTGAAAGCCAATGTTCATGCAGAAAAGGCGAAAGCTATACTGATTCATATTGCCAAAAACACTTCCGGATTGTCTCTGTTAGGCGCTATGGATATAAGTGGAAATATCCTTCAGTTTGAAAGACGACAAAGAGAAGCCCGGCCTCGTAATGAAGTGGATGCGATTGTAAAGAAAATGAAGGGTTCTGATTCCGGAGAAACATATGCAGATGACGAGCTTTTTGATATGGCGCTAAAACTTCAAGATATAAATATGTGTGGATACGATGAAAGAACTCTTCTCATGCATGCCTGCCTATGTCATCGAGTTACATTGGTTCAAAGACTGCTTGACCTTGGAGCTGATGTGCACAAAATCGATTACGCCCAAAAGACGGCACTGCACTGTGCTGCGGCAGTAGGAGATATGGAAATCGTCACATGTTTGTTAGAACATCACGCAAATGTAAATGAACAAGAGAAGCGAGGATTTACTGCTTTGGATTATGCCAAAGGGAATTTTTGCCAATTGCCACAAGAGGAAATTGATAAACTAGTAGATTTTTTAATTTCTCGTGGTGCCAAAACCAAATCTGAATTGGAAATAAAGCGAACAGAAGATTAGTATAAGTGATTATGTGCCGGTTTGTATTTCTGTCGGGTTGCCTCCAATGAGATCGGCAATCCGCTGACTTACAGTACTTATGCCCTGACGTGGAGCGGGCGTCAGCTCATGGAGATGAACAGGAATGCGGGGCAGTCGGTGCTCACCTTCGCCTATAATGACGAGGGCATCCGAACAAGCAAGAAGTCAGGCTCTCTGGAGCACATCTACACTCTTGATGGTTCTCGGATCGTTAGCGAAACTGTGGGAAATGTACTCATGGTATACCTGTACGACGAAAGCGGTGCGCCCATAGGGGTGCAGTTTAGAAACAGTAGGAAGTACGCTACTTCTGTAAAAGCGTTATAGGGAAAAGTATCCCTGAAAATTCACAGAGCCGATCTGTTAGGCAGAGAAATTTGTCTGACAGGTCGGTTTTTTGATGAAAAATAATCGTATAAAGATATAAGTATATTCCCTGATTTTTGCCTTTCGTCCTGGTCCAGTGTAGCATAGCTCTCGCAGCTGTCAACGTGAAAAAATATCACGGAAAAATGAAATCTCATCAAGAAAGTCAAGTAGCAATACTTGGCTTTTTCTTTATCCAAATGCAATATTTTTTCGTGTACTGGCATGGGACGATACTCCTCGTTGACATCTGCACGCTTCACTCGGAATGAGCGCGATTTCCTCCCGACCTATGCTCCCCCGACCCTGCCGAAAGGCTCAATAAAAATCGGGAGGTATAGAAAATGAAAACCCAAACCAAAGAAAGAATCACCAGCGAAAACGTAAGGATCACCGGTGAAAACGTCCAGCACATCGGTGAGTGCATCGCGCTGTCTGCCATCAAGAAAATGATGCGGTTTGCACACCATCCACGTTCGCTTGACAAACTTTACGCTGGATTAGTCGAGGATATCTATCACAACAAAGGCTACAACACGACCTTCTCGGACGGTTATGATCTGGCTTCTGAAGTAATCTGCTTTCTCTGTCACTACATCGGTCACAATTTGGACGATCTGGCTTGTCAGAATCGTAAAGGCGAGTTACTGACTGTCCGCTTTGCCTGCTACCGTCACGCCTTGCGGTATATCGAGAAGGAATATCTGTCCGCGTTCAAGACCATCAGTATCGAAGAATGCTCGCCGGCCGATGCTTCCATTGACTTCGAGACCCAGTATGAGATTGAGGACTATACCAAGGTCGATACGATCATCCATCAAATGCGGTTGACCATTGCAGAAAAAGAGACTTTGAACTACTACATGGCGGGACTCGGATTCGTGGCGATCGCGCAGATGCAGAATGTCAATAACACGACTGTTTGGCGCCGTAGAAAGAGCATTCAGAAGAAGTACCTTCGTTATATCGTCATGCAAGGCTGATCAAGTTGAACTATATAATGTTGCACACAAAGCCTCGGCGGGAAACTCCTACCGAGGCTGAATTTGTTTTTGGGTTTCTTGTCTTTCAAGTGATTTTGTGCTATAATAAACTCAACGCCAAGTTGAATAAAACTCATTTTTAAGTCGCTTCTTTTTCTGTAAACTATGTGCGATAATATAAGTGCAAACCCAATCATTCATAAGGAGGCTTGATTATGAAACAAACAATGGGACAAATCATCCGAAGATTACGCAAAGAAAGAAATCTGACACAAGAGGAGCTTGCAGAACAGCTTGGTGTTACA